>JAJEFG010000006.1 GCA_022820545.1 Acidobacteriota bacterium
CCAACCGGTTCGGACGCCGGCGAACCCGTGGAGGAGGGGACGGCGGGCCGTAGCCTCGGTGATATCGAAGTCGGTGGACGGGGAAAGTGCACGATCGCTTCGACTTTTCCACATTGAGCGCAGAAGTGAGAAAGAACGGGCCGGAATTACGTCTAGAGAAGTAAGAGGAAGGCATCGGGTCTTCCGCTGCATCCACCGGAGGAGCGTTCGATGCCCACCCAGCCCGTGCCCCAAGCCTCAGCCCCCGAGTCGTCCGGGAACCCGGCCCAATCGTCGCGAGGAGCCCCGCCATCCGATCCCGGCGCTGCCGCAAAGACGGCCCGGGGAGTCACGCTCTTCCATGTGCTCGTGGAGCAAGGATGGGATGCGGAGCTCGCGTATACTGCGGATCAGCGGGTACACACCATGACTTCGGACACTGTCGCCGCCAGCGTGCAGCCGGTACTGGATGAACTCCGGCAGATGCGCGAGGACATGGCCACCAAAGCGGACCTGGCCGGATTCGCCACCAAAGCGGATCTGGCCAACCTGGGACGTGAGATGGCGGAGCGGGAGGTGCGGCTCATCAATTGGATGTTCGGGGCGATGCTGGCGCAGACGGCGGTCATCGTCGGAATCGTCGTCGGAGTCGTGCCCCTGCTGAAGTAGCGGATTCCGCTCGCCCCGTTACGTGGGCCTTTGCGATTCGCGTGTCGCTGGAGCGGGGCCGGCGTTTCAGGCCGTCCCGGCCGTGAGGGTGGTTCGGCCAGCGGGACAATGAGGAAGCGCCGGCGTCCTCGAGTGGCGCCGGTCCCGACGACCTCCGCTCACGCTACATCCCTGCCGCGGACGCGCCGAAGCGACAGACGGCCCAGTGCCAGTACGCCGCCCGGAACCGCCGCGGGACCACGGTCTGGGCCGATTCTTCTCGTCAACCAGGGCGCCTGACCGTCCGGTTCGCGGCCGGCAGGTCAGGCGTCCTCGATTTCGAAGCTCCTGATGTTGCGGTCCGCGGTGCTGAACTCGACGCCGACCAGGTGGACCGGCTCGCCCGCCCCCCGATACTTGTCCGCGTAGCGCCGCTCCTTCAACTGCGCCATGGCCGAGCCCGCCCCCGACTGCTCGATCACCTTGAACTCGAACAGGTAGAGGCGTCCACCCGCGCGCACCGCCATGTCTAGCCGGCCCCGGTTCGTGCTGTCCTCCACGGTGACGTCCGCCCCGAGTCCCGCGAAGTAGGAGTAGAAGACGCTCGCGTAGTACCCCTCGTAGTTGGCGATGTCGTTCTTCGTATGCCACTGGTGCGGTATCCCCGCGAAGAAGGCGTGGAAGAGCCGTTCCATGCCCTCCGTGTCACCGGCTTCCAGCAGTTGGTGGAGCCGCGTCTGGTTCTCCTCGATACGCGCCGGGTCGGGATCAAAGCGGCGCAGCAGGTGTTCGTTCAGGCTCTGGCGCACCTCCAGGTTCGGGTATCCCAGCCGGTAGCGCATCCGGCTTCCCACGGGGACCTCTTCCGCGATCGTCAGATACCCGGCCTGGAACAGGAGCGCCTCGAGGCCGATGTGCTCGACATCGAACGAGGACAGCAGTTCCGTGCTTGTCACCAGGCCATCGAGCCGCGGCGTGGCGATCCGCTTCTCGAACAGCCGCTCGATCAGGAAACGCGGGGAACCCGTCTCGAACCAGTGGGCCGCGAACTCGCGCGTGTCGAACAGCAGCAGCACCCCGAACGGGTTGTACATGCGTTCCTCGCCACGCCAGCAGTAGCCGTTGTATCACTCCCGGACCTTCTTCCGGTCGAGTCCCGGCAGCTCCGGGGCGAACACCGTGTCGAGGTCCGTTTCCGAATACCCACAGATCGCGGCATAGCGACGGTCGAGGGTGATGTCCTTGAGATTGTTCAGGCCCGAGAACAGGCTCACCTTCGAGAACTTGCTGACTCCGGTCAGGAAGCTGAAGCGGATGTGGGCGTCGGCCTCCTTGATGGCGGCGTAAAAGCCGCGGAGGAAGTCGCGGTTCGCGCGCGCCGCGTCGCTCCGGATCGGACCGCCGTCCTGGCGGCGCGGCCCGCCGAACAACGGATCGAGGATCGGTTTGTCGTACTCGTCCACCAGGATCGCTGCCTGCTGCCCGCTCCGCTCGTGGAGGACTTCGAGGATGCGGAACAGGCGCTCGGGCGCCGTGTCATATCCGGTGCGGATCCCGTGCGCCCGTTCCACGCCGTCGAGCAACGCGGACACCTTCTTCGTCAGATACCCCGGTTCGTTGAAATCGCCGCTGCCGAAGCTCAGCCGAACCACCGGATGGCGCACCGACCAGTCCCAGCGGTCATGGATCGCGAGGCCCCGAAAGAGCGCTTCGTTCCCCTCGAAGAGCTCCTTCATGGTATCGAGCAGCAGGCTCTTCCCGAATCGCCGCGGCCGGGACAGGAAGTAGTGACCGCCCTCGTCCAGCAGGCGCCCGATCCAGGGGGTCTTGTCCACGTAGTAGGAATCCGTGTCCCGGATCGTCCGGAAGGTCTGGACTCCGATGGGCAGCCGCCGCCGCGTCATGCGGACACCTTACCCGAACGGCCCCCGCGCGGCACTGTCCCGACCCCGACGCCCGGGGGCCTCCGGCGTGACCTCCGCGCCCACGCTTGCGAAAGCAAGCTGGAGACGGACCGACCCCGGGCGGCCCGGTGTTGGATGCCGCCTGAGACGTGACGCCGGTCAGCCGCACTGTCAATGGGCATCGAAAATGTCCCACTTTTGTGGAGTGCGCCCCTGGGAGTGGACAGGTTACGGCCGTCCAATGACAGGGCAGGCTGGGCATTCGGAGGGAACACCATGCGAAGACAGCGGACCTACAGCATCGAGTTCAAGCGCCAGGTCGCGCTGGAGTTTCTCGGCGGAGAGGCTCTGCTCCGACTTTCGAAGCGCCACGACGTCTCGCGCTACCTGACTCCGGGAGGCCGAAGCCGGAATGATCCCAGACTCGAACTGTCCACTTCCGGAATCCCATAACTGTCCATTATTGGTAGCCCGCCAACATCCGATCGGTGTTCCCACGGATGTTCACGATGTGGCAGTGGTGCAGCAGACGGTCCAGTCAGCACGACGTGCTCTGCGTGGCCAAGCCACGCAACGTCAACGACTTACCGGCTACGATGGGTTCAAGACGACGGTGAAGTCCCGCCTGGCGTCCGCGGGCGCCGGCGCCCGCCCCCGCTGCGCCGAGGTGGTCTGCCGGGTTACAGCTCGAGCCAGCGCTGCGATAGCGGCCGCACGGTCGCGATGACGGAGAAATCCCGGTCGCGGTGCAGTAGTTGCGCATCGTGCGCCACGGCGATCTCGCCGATGCAGCAGTCAATGGGACTGCGTACCGTCCTGCCGGTTCGCCGCAACTCGAAATAGGTCCGCGCGGCGCGCCGCCAGGTCTCGTGGTTCGCCTCGGCGTAGAGCTGACCATCGAGGTAGCGCTCCAGGCGGCGCCACTGGTCTTCGCGGCCGGCCCCCATGAGGAGCTCGAGCTGGGTGAACCGGGTCAGATAGGGATCGTCCGGTCCCAGAGCGGCTTCGAAGCGGCCCCGCTTGTCGGGGTGGCGCAGAACCTCGACCCAGACGGAGGTATCAACGATCACCACGGTGCGGTCGCACGCGCAACTCGCGCAGCGCCTTGTGGTCGAAGTCGGGTGCGAAGTCCACTTCGCCCGCCAGATCCAGCAGGTTCTTCCGGGTGCGACGCTCGACAAGATCCGAAAGCGCCCGGTGGACAACCTCGCGTTTCGTGCGCGCGCCGGTCAGCTCCATGGCGCGGTCGAGCAGAGCATCGTCGAGCACGATATTGGTTCGCATGATGTGTAGCATACACTCTCATATGTGTATCCAGTTGGGCTCGCCTCAAAGGGCGACCGGCGGCGCCGGGGAGCCTGAAACCGTGTGCACCGAGGCCGGCTCGAACCGTGCCTTGCCGTAGCCGATCGAGTCGCCGGCCCGGGCGCCGGCCGGAGATCCGGCGCTCCAGGCGGTACGCGTCGTTGAGGACGGCGTCAATCATCTCGCGGATCTCCCACGCGTCCAGCATCGTTGACAATCCGCCGGGATCCGTCACGGTCACGGTCGTCTTCCCCAGACCGGCCGCCGTGATCGTTGCGCTGCCGCCAGATGTGCTGATCGGGACCACGGAGCCATCCGACGACCCCGCGCGGCAGGTCAGCGCATCTCCGGCGGGATCCATGAAGTACGCGTCGACTTCCACTCCCGCCGACTGACCCTCCCCGACCGTCTGCGGCGAGATCGAACCGACGGCTCGCGGCGCCCGGTTGGCGGTCGGAGCCGATGGGGCGGCGGGCGTCGTGGTGCGTGAAGCGGAGCAGGCGACCGCGAGCGCCGCGGCCAGCACAAGACCGGCGCGCTTCATGCTGGGATCCCGTTACTGGTCCATCTCGCATCCGCCGTAGTGCAGGCGACGGTCGGTTGGCCCTCGCACGTTCCGTCGGCGGAGTGGAACACGAAGCGGAGCGGGGTGGAGTCGTGCCATTCGAGGCCGAGCAGGTCCAGTGCGCGATCCGTGGAGGACTCCATCCGCCATTCGGCGAAATTCACCTCGACGATCGGGACGCGCTCTTCCCAATACGTCAGACACTCTTCGTCGTCGTCGCAGTTGTCGTCGTGGAGATACGGCCCGTCCCAGTCGAACCACACCGCTCCCGCTTCCGTCCCCTGCGTGAGTTCGAGCGTCGTCCGGCGGTAATCCGGAGCGGTGTCGACGGCGGTCGAACCGGGGAACTCGGAGATCACCGCCGCGTACCAAGGATCGTCCGTCGAGATTCCGGTACCGGTGCGGATTTCGCCGACCGCGCGGGGCAAGGTTCGCGTCATCTACGCCGCGCCGGCGGACCGGCCGTTCCGGGCCGACTACCGCAGCGGCATCTCTTGGGCCATGACGGAGGCGCAGACCTGGTTCCGCAGCCAACTCGAGGGACGGACTTTCGAGCTCCACGAGGCCTCGCCCGAGTTCTGCCAGATGCCCGACAACGGTATGACATAGCCGGATGACCGGCGTTACAGCTGGTTACGGGGATGGTAAGGTGCGAGCGAATATGACGGAACCGAGCTCCCGCCATCAACTGTCGGTACGTTGGGCCGTCCCGAGCGCTCTCGTCGCACTGACTTTGGTCAGTTGCGGCGGGGACGGTGGAGGGGGCGCCCCTGCGGCTCCGCCGCCACCCATCCCGCTTTCATGGAATGACGTTCCTGACGGAATCACCGTCAGGGTCGGGGAGACGGAGACGTTCACGGCCCTTCTGTCGGCCGCGGTTCCAGCCACCTACTCCGCTACCGCCAGCAGCGGCGCCGCCACCGTCTCGGGCAGGGAGGTGCGGACTGGCGTCTATGAGGTGACCGTGACGGGCGTCGAGGCTGGCGAGGTGCAGGTCACCCTGCGGGCCAACCACACTGGCTACACGACCGCCACTGCTTCGGTGGATGTCGTGGTCGAGGATCCGTTCGACCAGAACCTATGGCGAGAACTGGTCTACGACGCCTTCGACTGCCCGAACGGGACCTCCAGAGAAATCTGCATGCGCCGGTGGGGAGAGCGGGAGGTCGAGCAGAGGATTACCGTCGTCCTTCGCGGCCAGCCCAACTTCCACCTGAGCGTGAACGACCGGGACTGGCCGTGGGATTTCACCTCCTTCCAGCAGAGCACGATCAGGGACGCGATCCGGGAGTCCGTCCGGCAGGCAACCGGCGAGACGTTCACAGGCCGGATAACGAGCAGCCGGTTCATCCGGGATCAGGCAGGCTGGGTTGACATCTTGCCGGTCGGGGACGAGTTCTTCGGGGATGGTCGTGGTCCTTGCGGCGCGGCGCTCGTCGGAGAGCCAGCGGGGATCATCGTCATCAACGTGGACCAGATCGGGGATTGCGATTTGGCTTCCGTCGCTGTCCACGAGGTCGGGCACGCCCTTGGCTTCTTCCACGTCCTTGACCTGGGCGACTACATCATGTCGCCCCATCTCTCCGCGATTCCACCGGAGTTCAGCGAGAGCGAGATCTTTCACACGGAGCTTGCCTGGGAATTGGGCCGGGGCCTCCCGTTCACGCCCGATCCCCGGGAAGGGTCCTCTTTCTCCCGGATGAGCATGGCCCGGTCCACGTTCGCGCGAAAGAAGACGCTCGCCGAGGGCAGGGCCGCGCTCCCTGAACTGACCATCTGCCCGCTGCACTGACCGCCGAATACGGAATTGACCGCGCTTCCGTCGGCGGCCCCAGGTCGGAAGCGGAAGGGCCGAGTGAACGTCCTCAAGCGATCGATTGCAGCTCTGGCGATCCTCGCCGCGCTCTTCACAGCCTGTAGCGACAGCCCATCCATGCCTGCTGCGCCGGCGCCAGCCCCACTCCGTCCGCTCGGTTGGAGCGACGTTCCCGCGGGCGTACAACTACGGGTAGGCGACGAAACCCCCTTCCAGATCCGGCTGACCTCGGCAATTGATGCCGAGTTCTCCGTGACCCTCAAGTACAAGCCTCCCGGGTCATCTCTCCTCCTCTCCCTCAACCCGGGGGGGTGGCCCAGTCTTAGATGTCGCCAAGCGGCCCAGTTTTAGATGTCGCTTGACAAGACATCGGGAGTGTCGCCCGCTGCGCGGGCGATGCCGGTGTGAACACCGGCGCTCCTCGCCGTTCCCGCGCGCCATCGGATGAAGGGCGCCCTCCGCTCACCGGCTCGGCGGAAAGTTGGGCGGCATCCAGACCGGCATGTCGGAGATCGAGTCCCGCGCCTCCTGCGAGGTGGGAACGCCCCAAGCCTCGAAGAAGGGGCCGAGGTTGCGGCCCACCTCCTCCGAGAAGCGCACGAGCCACTGGTCGCGCTTCTCGTCATCCGTCTTGGGGCGCTCGCGGTCCGGCAGCGCGAGATAGGTCGCGAACACCCGCCGGTACGCATTCCAGCCAAATGCCTCCTGCATCTGTGCGTACATGATCAGGGCCAGGAACGGCTCACGCTTCCATAGGTCGAAGTCGGGGTTGTTGACGTCATGGAGCGCCATCAGTTCCGCGCGGGACCTGCCGCTGCCGCGCCAGCGGCCGGCCACCGGGATGCCCACCAGCCGTTCGTAAACGTAGAGGGTGAACAGGTTGACGGTCACCTCGACCGCGCCATCGAAGGTCCAGTCGTAGTTCTGGTGGTTGTGGCCCACTTCGTGGAAGAAACCCCAGTTGCCCTCCGAGCGCAGATGCCCGGCGTCCACCAGGTTCGCCTGCTGGTCCAGGTGAGCCATCAACGGATAGCCGGAGTGCATATATCCGACGGAGATCTGGCGATCCACGACGAATCGTTCGGGGATGGACGGCGGCCGTGAGTCCCGGCCCGCCAACTCCCGAGTCAGGTCAACCACCCGGTCCCACACCTCCGCCACGGCGGCCGGGTCATCGAGGCCGCGGACCTCCCGCGAGTCGGTCGTGACGATCATGTTGCGGCCGGCGATCTCGGCCCAGGGCGCCGGGGCATGTCGAATCTCGTTGCGCCAGACGGCGAGATCCGTCTCTCCCAGCACGAACAGAGGCGCGGCCACGGCGCCGTCGATGTGGACGTCGATGCGGCCCGCGGCCGCATCCTCCGGGACCTCGATGTAGATCAAGCCGCCAAAAGCGCTGGCCACCCGGATCGTGGTGGCGGAGACGGGGAAGCGACGGCTGATTTCCGGCATCCTGCTCCAATCGGACCGGAGCCAGATGCCGTCGGTGTGCGCGCCCACGCGCACCTGGTAACCGCCTGCCGCGGCCGCGGACGCCGGCATCGTGACCGTCACCAACTCGCCCGGCGCGGCGTAAAGGCCCGTGGAATGCCAGCGCGGCGTACGCGTGTCAACGCTGACGGTGCGGCTGACCCGCGGGGTCCCGGCGGGAATCGAGCCGGGGAAGTCGGCCGCCGCCGGGTGCGCCGGCACCGCCTCGGGCGGAGTGTGGCGGTGTCGGAGCACGAACAGGGCGGCCGCCAATTGTTCGGCGCCGTCGGTTCTGCCGATCGGCCGGGCCTCCGAGGGCCAGCGGCCGGCCACGCTGGGGTGGTCCACCAGGGTGCCCAGCCGAGCTCCGAGCAACGGGTCGTCCGGCGACGTGCACGAGGCGGCGAGCACCACGGTGGCGAAGGCCTGGGCGACACCGGGATCGCCCAGCAGGTTGAAGTTTCCCCCGACGTTGGCCGCGGCTACCTCCAGGGCCGGGCCGGCGTGCGTTGACTCGGGGGGCGGTCCGGCCGCGCTGAAACCGTTCCCTGACGTCGGCTGCAAGAAGCCGGAGGCCCACTGGATTCCGACCGGCGCCAGGAGCTGGTTCCCGGCGTAGCCGCCGACCAGATTCAGGTGTGGATTCTGGTCTTCCCAGGCCCATGGCGTGGCGGCGGTGACGAGACCGCCGCCGCCGCGCACGAAAGCCCGAAGCGCTTCGGTTTCCCGCACACGCTGATTCCACATGACGACTGCCACGACATCCACTGTTCCGAGGGATTCCGGAGTGAGAGTTGTTTCAACCGCCGTAAAGCCGCTCCTCCCGAGCCAGTCGCGCAGTTCCGGCGCACCCACGACACCGATCCGGGGATTCGCGCTACCTGCGTCTCCCGTGACCCAGAACAGTGCATTCGTCAGGAAGCGCCCGGTGTCTGCCGTCCCGATGGCTGCGCGCCGGAAATAACCGTCGTGACCGAAAACGACGACGCGTCCCGACTGCCACCGGCCGGCGGCGACGACAGGGGCGCTTACGGAAGGCGCGTCGTGGAAGCTGCCCACGACCACCGGCATGGCGTCCGGTCCATAGACGCACAGACGACCGGGATAACCTGGAGCGGCGATCTCGGAAACCTCGTGGAGCAGAAAGTGGACGTCGTCCAACCCGGGCGGTGGAGTCGGCGCAGTGGGGGTTGACGGCGGACTCGAAGGCGCCGGCGGAGCCGGAGTGGTTGTCGGCGCAGCTGTCGATGGCCCGCCATCGCCGCCACAGGCCGCCAGAATTAGTGCACTCCAACCCAGGACAAAAGCGGCGTACCCCGGGAGAAGGAACCCCCGGTTGGCAAGCGTCCAACCCACGGGCCTACGTGCCGCGAGTCCATCATGATCGGCATGAACGTAGGACCCATATGCGTCTCAATTCCGCGGCTATCTCGCGTACATCGGCAGATCCCTGGCGTCGCAAGACCCGTCCTGCGAAGGCCCTGGCCGAGGGGACCGCGGGGCGGGAAGCCGCGGCGCAGATTCAAAGGGCCGATCGCATCTCCCACAGGTCCGGAAACGCCGCCTTGAGCGTTGTTGCCAGATAGGCCACCCCCGCGCTCTCGCCCGTGCCCGGCTTGTTGCCGATCGTGCGCTCCGTCATCTTCAGGTGCCGGTAGCGCCACTCCTGGAACCCTTCGTCAAGGTCCACCAGGCGTTCACAGAGGTTTACCAGCCCCGGATCCACGCGGTACGCCTCGACCAGCATCCCCTGTATCTCGGGATCCGGTCGAACGGGCTCGGTGACGTCGCGTGCGAGCGCGTGCTCCGGTACCGCGTACCCTCTGCCGGCCAGGAACCGCAGGAAGGCGTCCCACAGCGACGGCTCGTTCAATCGGCGTCCGAGCCGCCGTTGTTCGTCGGGATCCGGGAACGCGCCGAGCAGCGACGACCGCTTGATGCCGAGCGCGAACTCGAGTTCCCGGAACTGCGCCGACTGGAAACCGCTGGCCGTTTCGAGTCGGTCGCGGAAGGACTGGAACTCGACGGGGGTCATCGTCTCCAGGATGTCGAGTTGGGCCACCAGCACCTTCACGATCGAGAGCACGCGCTTGAGCGTCGCCGCCGCCCGGGCTTCATCTCCGTCAATGAGAAGCGTCCGCGCGCGGTCGAGTTCGTACAGCGTTGCCTTGAACCAAAGTTCGTGTACCTGGTGCACAATGATGAAGAGCATCTCGTCGTGCTCCGGTGGGTCGGAGAGCGGCCGTTGCAGGGCCAGCAACTCGGGGAGCATCGCAAAGCGCTGGTAGTTCATAGGTTCCTGATGGTCACTCATGTCCGGCATCCGGTCGTTGGGCGCCACTCGCCGATTCGGACCGCCCCGTCGACCCTGTTCGCGTCCGCTGGCAGGCCCGGGCGGCTTCTTCCAGACCTGGCGCCTCAGGACGGCAAGGGAGCCTTTGGGGACCGGAATCACCCATCACTCCAACGTTGGCGGATTGGTGGTGCGGAGCGCACGTCTCGGGACACAACGTTCACACGTCACCCTCTACAGTCCCAATCTCCTGTTTTGGATGTGACTCGGCATTGAAGAAGGCGGACCTCACGGCCCGGGCGATGGAAGCGGCGAATCTGGAGTCGCCCGCTGCGCAGAACGCGGTGGAAGCGCTGTTCGAGAGCCTGCGGACGGCCCTCGAGTGCGGGGACCGGGTGGTGCTTCGGGGCTTCGGCGTGTTGCACGCCGCCCCCCGCAGGAGGGGCTTGGCCCGGAATCCCCGCACCGGCGAATTGGTGAGAATTGCCCGGGGACGGGTGGTGCGTTTCCGTCCCGCGACGGCTCTCCGCAGCTTTCCCGACCGAATGGGGGACGAGTGATCATCCCCCGCTGACGGTGGAATCGTCCCGCCGGCGGCGGCGGACAGCGGGGCGAGGGCGTCGCGGACGATCTTCACCGCGGGACGTCGGGGTGTGGGAACACGCACCCGAGCGCGTACACATCGGCGTGGTTGACGCCCAGATCCTCGGCGGACATGTACTGGCTCGTGAGCCGGGCGGACATGCGAACCCCCACCCCCGGCGGACTCTGCTGCGAATGCGCCCCGGGCGCGTGCGCGAAGCCGAACAGGTGGAAGAGCTCGTGGGCCATCGTCCCGTCCCAGGTGGTGTCGATGTCGTCGTTGGCCCAATAGAACGCGGCGCACTCCGGGACAGCCGCGCCGCTGGGGCGCTCCTCCGGGATCACGGTGACGACGATCCCGCCGGGCCGGACGCCAACGCAGCCGGGCAACGCCCAGGCGGGCGTGTCGAATCCGCGGTCCCTTTCCGGGATCCAGCCCTCCACTTCGAGAATCGAGTATCCAAGCTGATCCTCGATCCGTCGCGCCAGCCGCTCGACGACCCCGAAGAAATGCTCCGCGTCCGCCCTCTCGCTGGCGGGGATCCCCGCATCGAAGTAGAAGCGGAACGGCGTCCCGTCCCATTCTCGAATCAACACCGGGGGCGTGTTGCGGAATGCGCGGGCGTGTTCCAGTTCGTTCGTGCAGACCCTCGGCCCCTGCCAGCCGATCACCCGATGGGGCGCAAGGTTCTCCCCGGGTGCGACCGCGACGTGCTCGCTGTCGACGTGGGCCGAAGTGACCGCGTCGATTTCGACCTCGATCTCCACGCCATCCGCCAGGAAGGTTCCGCCGGTGAGGTCGAAGGCGTCGGCGGTGATGGCGATGCCGTCCGCATCCGTGTCGTCAGGGCCGACCCGGTAGTCGAACCGCCACCCCACGGACGGCCGTTCGGGAGGCCAGTCGTGCTCCCACCACGGAAGGAACTCGGCGAAGCGGACGTGCTCACCGATCTCGAGGGCGAGCCGCGGCGAACCCTCCACACTGACCCGTTGCTCGAAGTCCACGAGGACCCGGATCGTTTCGGCTTCGCTGTAGCCGCCCGACTCGAAGGGCTCCGAAGTGATCTGCGCCACCGCCCGCACGGTCGGCGTGACCGGCGCCGGGGCGGGTGCGGGTGCCGGGGTGGTGGACGGCGCGGGGTTGCTACCCGTGCCCGTCCCGCAGGCGGCGGCGAGCAGGGCCGCGAGCGCCCCAGCGCCGCGCATCACCGACCCCGGGGGAACACACAGCGCAGCGCGTCCAGGTCCTCGGCAGTGGGGTATCGAGCCCGGTCCCCGCCTCTCCCGGTCGTTAGCTGCTGCGACATGAAAATCCCACGGTCGGCCGCCTGCGTCCGGTCGTTGTGGTCCTTGAACCCGAACAGGTGGAACAGTTCGTGGACGATGGAGGTTTTCGCGAGTGTTGCGTTCGGCCCCCGCGTCGGGCCGCGGGCCAACCAATAGTTCACGACCGCGCACCACGGCGACGCCGAGATCGCGCCCCCGCCCTGATAGCGTCCGCCCCCAGGAGCGGGGGGGTAGTCATCCCCTGCCAGGTGAACTCCGACGACCTGACCGGGCCGCCGCCACTCGATGCAGTACTGCGCGCCGTAGTCCGGCGGGGGGTTCCAGCCTTCCGGCCTGCTCCTCGGCGTCCGAACGACCCCCCCGGCCCGGATGACCGGGTAGCCGATGTGTCCCTCGATCTGGTTCGCAAGCCGCCGGACCTCGGCCAGTTGGCCGTCCAGGTAGCCATCGCCCGCTGCCGACGGGAAGTGATCGAACAGGTCCACCCGGAACGGTCTGCCGTCCCACTCGAAGGGGAGGATGGCATCCTCGTAGTCCTCGGCGCGCTGCCGCTCGTTGGTGCAGGTGTCCTGGACCGGCGGGGTGGGCGTCGGGGTCGGGGTGGTGGGCGTCGGCACCGGGGTGGTGGGCTGCGCGTCGGACTGGCCGTCCGTACCCGTCCCGCAGCCGGCGGCGAGCAGCAGCGCGAAGGGCAACACAGCGCGCATCAGCATCGCGTCTACCGTCGCCCTGCGGCGAGCCGGACGTAGGCGTCCCTCACCACCGCCTCCGCGAGCTTCCCACGGAAAGCGAAGCTCCTCCGGTCGCGCCAATAGCCGGCCCACATCGCGTCGGTGGCGATCCAGTTGTCCCAGAAGAACGCGCCGTTCACGATCCCGGGAAAGCGCGCGGAAGCACTGAAGAAGGCCTCGAAGATGTTGGCCTGGACTTCCTCCCCGTCGTCCAGCCCGTTGCGGTCGGCGTCCTCCAGGACCTTCCACTCCGCATGGCGCGCTCCCGAGGACGGGTCCGCGGGCGCCTCCACCACGTCGATCGACCCGTACTCGGTGAACACCAGCGCGCGGCCGGGATTGCGGCCGGCGAGCGGAACCAGGTGCTCCCGGAAGATGGCCTCGTAGCTGGCTTGGAGTTCGGGAACGCCGAGGACCGTCGTTGGCGGGGTCTCGGTCAGCGGAAACCACCCGCTGATCCCCACGATGTCCAGGTCGAGGTCCTCCCACAGATGGCCCGCGCCCGATCCCACTCCGTGGAAGTCCGCATACACGAGGGCGTTGGCGTGCATGTCGTAGGTCAGCCGGCCGGAATACACCGCACGCACCCGGTTCACCAGGTCCCGCAGTTCGTCGCCGAACTCGTTGTGCATGTACCCGGACTCGGGCCGGGACGGATCGTCAGGGTCGGGGCGCGTCCGAAACAGGCGGTCCGTCTCCGTGCCGAGTGAGTAGAGGGCCACGCCCTCGTCCTCGGCGATGCGGGCGAAATGCACGGCGCTGTCCCCGTAGGTCTGCCAGAACTCCGCCACGAACCGGCGGTGGTCCGGGTGGTCGGGGCGCCAAGGCCAATCCTCGGGCCGTATCCGTGCGCGCCAGCCTTCGTCGGGAGGGGCGCCGCCGGTGTGCGGAGGGGCCGGATCTCCGAGCAGGTGTCGGCTGAGTGGGCGATCCGCCGCCTCCGCCTCGTGAGCCTCGAACGCCAGGGTCACGTACACGTCGAAGCCGTGCTCCCGGAACTCGCGGATCACTTGCCGGAGGGAATCGTCCCGCCAGGTGGGGACGTTTCGATCCCGGCTGGTCTCCCGGGACACCGTGCTGTCCATGCTGTCGTCATAGTGGAGACCCACCGAGATCAGGACCCAATTGGCGTGCATCCCGCGCAGCCAGGAGACGTACTCCTGGGGGATGAGGAGGCCGACGCCGCCCGCATCCTCCCACGGCTGGACGACGTCCCGGTTCGTTCCCCAATAGCCCGAGATTGAGATCGCGCGCATCGGGAAGTCGAAAACGTCCACGCCCGGGCCGGGCGCCGGCTCGGTTTCCGGCGGCGGCTCCGGCGCCGGCGCCGGGCTGGTGGGGGACGCGACCGGCGCCGCGGGCGTCCCGTTCGTCCCGCAGCCGGAAGCTCCGGCGATCAGAACTACGGGAACCACTCCGGAAAGACACAACCGGCGCGTGCCGCCAAGGCTCCTTCTCGGGATCACGCGAGACCCCGCGACTCGAGGAACTCCAGCGTGGCTGCGGCGCAGGCCTCGGGTTCCTCCAGCGGCAGCAGATGCGAGGTATCCGGGACGTAGTCGTAATCGACCGCCGCGATGCCGTCCAGGCGGAGACTCGGAAGGAAGGAGAACTTGCAGGTGGGGTCGCCCCCGAGCACTTTGACCGGAATCTGGATTCGGCAGAGATCCGCCAGCGTGCCGTACACCCAGAGGTCCTCGTACAGGCGAGCTTCGTACCCACGTGGGCAGCAGACCACGTAGCCGTCCGCGGGGTTTTGGGCAGGACGAGTGGTTGCTGCCGCGATGAGATCGTGGACCCCATCGGCCAATCCCTGGTAATGGGTCATGGCCCGGATCTCGTCAGCAAGTTCTTCCCGGGCGCCGTAGTGCTCCTTCCGGCGCCGCGTCCGCTCGCTCATCGCCCGTGCCCTGGGTCCCATGTCCCAGCCGCCCCGCTTGCGAAACAGCAGCGGGAGCTCGAACAGCATGAGACCGGAGTAGTCGCGGTTGTCCGGTCGGCGCACCTGGTCCAGAACGGCCAGAACCGAGCCAAGCGAGTGGAACACGCCTACGGCGGACTTTTCTCCCAGGCGCTGCCGGATGCACTCCATCACCCGCGCAAAATCGTCCAGAAAGGCGGGAATGTGGTGTGGGGCGCCGGTCGGTCGAGGGTTCCACCCGTGGTGACGGACGTCGAAGACCACGACCTCGAACCGTCTCAGGAAGTGGGACCACAACGGATACAGCACGTCCGCCGCGAGCCCGTTTCCGTGGCTGAGGACGAGCCGGGGACCGTCCGGATTCCCGTGCTGCCGAACGTAGATCTTCTGTCCGCAGACGGTGGACGCCTCGACAACCGCGCGGGGCGGCGGCACATTCCACTTCAACGTGTTTCCCCCGTTGCTTTCGAGGCCCCTTCGCGAATCGTTCGATTCGGGCAACCAACACGACATGTGCGAACGGCTCCAACAATAGGAAATCGACTGCCTTTTCTGTGCCGAGAAACAAGCATTCGAAGCCAACAAGGCACCAACTTTCGGGTGGAGCGAGACGGCTCGACCGCCGACGCGTCTGCTGCGTCTGGGAAGGTGGTTCCGGTCCACAGCGTTGCCGGGGCGTCGCGGAGCACTTGCGAGTAGTCCGCGCCCGGCTGGGTTTACAGCCGCTCCGTCCCGATCACCTCACCGCGGCGGACACGTTCACGATTCCCTGCTGGACACAGGACGCCGACAACACCACCTGGTCGGGGAGCCGGCCGCGCGGGCCGGGTCTCCGCTTCCCTCCACCGCTGGCTCAGCGGCCGGGCGCCAGGCGGTAGAGCGCGGGTACCAGCAACAAGGTGACCACGGTCGCGAAGACGACCCCGAACGAGAGGGACACCGCCATCGGGATGAGCACCTGCGCCTGCACGCTCCGCTCGACCATCAGGGGCGCGAGCCCTCCGCAGGTGGTGACCGATGTCAGGATGATCGGCCGGAAACGGAGCGGCCCGGCAACCAGCGCCGCATCCCGGACCGACATGCCTTCGCGGCGACGCCGGTTGATGAAATCGAGGAGCACCAGGGCGTCGTTCACGACGATCCCGGTGAGCGGCACCATGCCGATCAAGCTGGTCAGCCCCAGCGGCAGCCCGACGACCGCGTGCCCGAAGACGGCGCCGGCCAGCCCGAAGGGCACCGCGGCCATGATCACGAAGGGCTGCGACCAGGACGACAGCGGCAGAGCAAGCAACATGTAGATGAGGATCAGGGCGAGGACCAGGTTCCGGCGGAGGGCCGTGATGGTTTCCTGCTGATCGCCGCCGGCGCCCACGACCTCGAATCTGAGTCCGGGGAAGCGGTCGCGAACCTCGGGAAGCATCCGGTCCGCGGCGTCCGCAACAAGCGCGCCCGGGGAAACGACGTCCGGGTTCACGCTGGCCCGCACGGTGACCGCGCGCTGGCCGTCCACCCACCGAATGAGGGCCGGGCCCCGCTCGGACGAGATTTCCGCCACGTCGCCGATTGCCGCTACCCGGCCGTCTCCCCGGTGCACCCGCATTTCGGTCACCGCGTCAAGACTGCGCCGCTCCGACTCCGGGTAACGCAGGATCACCCGGATCTCGTCGTGTCCACGCTGGATCCGCTGGATTTCCTCTCCGTGAAACGCCTGCCGTAACTGTCGGCCGAGATCCGTGGCGCCGATCCCGGTTGAGGCCCCACCGGGCCGGACCCGGGCCACGAGTTCGGGGGCGGGGCTCTCGAGGTCGTCCGAAACCGAGATGACTCCCGGGGACTCCCGGATCAGCGCGTGTAACGCGAGGGACGCGGCCGTGATGTCGGCCGGGCGGTCGCCGCGGATCCGTACCGACAGGTCCGTCCCCTGGCCGATGGCCGACGTGAAGATAGTGGACTCCCCGCCATGCGGGAGGGAGCCGACCAGCGCGCGCATCCGATCCGCGATCCGGCGGGGCGCGATCTCCGCCCGCTCCTCCGCCGGCGCGAGTTCCCAGATGAGCTGACCGATCGTCGGGCGTGCGCTGTCGTGCTCTCCGACGAGGTTGCCGTCAACTTCCAGCGGAAACCGCTGCCCGACCAGGACAGCCAGGTTTTTCTGGGGATCGACGCCGTGTTCGGCCCGGAATTCTCCCCGAATCCGCTCGATCGCCGCTTCGATCTCCGCCACGACCTCACCGGTCGCCGAAGCGGTAGCGCCGGGCGGCAGCGAAACCTGCACCGTTACGGAATCCGTGTCGAACGGCGGCGCCGGCTCCACCGGAATCCAGCGGCCCTGTACGAGGCCGAGCGACACCGCCAGCCACACCACCCCGAGGGCCACGGTCGCCCCCGGGTTGTCGACGGCCCAGCGAAGCGCGGGGCGGTAGAGAATGCGCACCGTCCCGTCGAGCCCCGCCTGGAGTCGCCCGCGGATCCGGGCGAGCCGCCGGCTGGGCCGGACCGCGAGTCCTCCGTGCGCCAGGTGATGGGGCAGGATCCAGGCAGCGTCCAGCAGCGAAAAGGCCAGCACCGGGATCACGATGCGGGGCAGCGACCCCGCGAATTCGCCCCAGACCCCCGGCAGCCCGAGCAACGGCGCGAACGCCGCCATGGTGGTCAGGACCCCGAAGGTGGCTGGAAAAAGCACCTGCCGGACGCCCCGGACGGTCGCCGCTCCGAGGTCCGCACGCCGCCCGGCGACATGCCGCTGGACGTTCTCGCCAACCAGAATCGCATCGTCCACCACGATCCCGAGGGTGACGATGAACCCGAACGTGCTCAGCAGGTTCACGGTCACTCCCAGTCCCGGCATCATCAGGAAGCCGCCGAAGAACGCCACCGGAAGCCCCGCCGCGGTCCACACCGCGACCCGGGTGGAGAGCGTGAAGAACAGGACCAGGAAGATGAGCGCCAGCCCCTGCAACCCGTTGCGCACCAGGACATCCATGCGGCTCTCGAAGAGCCGCCAGGCGTCAGCCCAGGGAGTGAGCGAAAGCCCGGGAGGCAGGGCGGCGGCCAGTTCCCGGACTTCGGCCTGCACCGCCGTCACGGTGTCGAGCAGCCGGGCGCCGGAGGCAAGCATGACCTCGAGGAACACCGCGGGCTCCCCGTTCATCCGCGCCGCCCGCTGCACGTCGGCGAAGCCGTCGGTTACGGTCGCAACGTCTCCGACGGTCACCACGCCGCCGTCCTCGGCGCCGATGATCGGGATCCGGGCGAACGCGCCGGCGGTGCCAGCCTGCGCTTCGGTCCTGAGGTGCACCTCGCTGTCCGGCGTACGAACCGCACCCGCGGCGATGTCGCCCGAACCCCGGCGGATCGCCGCCGCCACCTCGTCCAGGGTGAGGCCGAAGCGGGTGAGCAGGCGCCCGGACGCCTCGACCGCGATCTCGTAGTCGCGGCCGGTGAGGATCTCCACCGCCGCGACCCCGCGGACCCGGGTCAGTTCCTCCCGCACCCAATGCGCCGCTTCGGTGAGCGCGCGCTCATCGGCCGGCCCGTGGACAGCAACCCGGAGCAGCAGGCGCCGCACCGCCGCCTCGGTGATGACCGGCTCCTCGGCGTCCCGCGGCAGATTCTCGATGGACTCGATCCGCTCGCGCACCACATCGCTCACGGTCTGGAAGTCGGCCCAGTGCTCAAGTTCCACGGTGAGGACGCCAACGCCCGGGCGCGCGGTTCCGGTGACCTCGTTGATCCCCCGGACATCCCACAGTCTTTCTCCCATGGGCGTCAGGACGTTCGCCTCGATCGTCTCGGCTGCGGCGCCCGGAAAGGCGGTCCGGATGGTCACGGTGGAAGGCTTTGTCTCCGGCAGGAGCTCCTGCGGCACGCCGCCGATGGTGAGGAGGCCCCCGAGGGCGATGCCGAACAGCAACAGGTTCGCGGCCACCCGGTTGTCCACGAACCAGGCGATCACCCCTCGGGAAAGGGCACCGGGGGCCGGCGCCGCGGGGGAGGCCTCCGGCGGCACCCCGCGTTACCGGACTACGAGGCGGCCGGCCGCAACGCGCGTCATCTCCCGGCTTCTCCGGCGCGGCCGGGATCCTGCCTCAGCGTCTCGGAAACGATCAGCACCGCCGGCATGAAGAACGACGGGCCGACGCTCGCGAAGGCGAATCCTGCGGTCCGGCTGAACACCATCGGAACGTTGAACTCCTGGGGAAGGCTTCCGACCCGCCCGCCCGGCTGGACGCGACGTCCCCATGTCCTGAGGCGCTCGGGGACCCCTTTCGAGAATCGTTCGATTCGGGCCAACAACAGGACAAGGCATGCGAAGCGCCCAGACCATAGGAAACGGACTATGTTTTTTGTGCCAACAAGGGAGCATTCGAAACCAACAGATCATGTATTTCCGGGTGCGGCGAGACGGCGCGGCCGTCAACGCGTCTAATCTGTGCGTCTAGAACATTCTCAGCAGCCCAGTCCGTTTGCGGCTGGCGGCACCAGATTTCATGAGGAGCGACACGCCTCACGGCCGGCCGGTGGACAGCAACCAGGAATTGACGCGGACGAACGAGGCGCTGCGAGAACGCCTCTCGAGACTCACGTCCGCGAGTCTGCGGATCAGCGCCAGCCTGGATCTCGACACCGTCCTGCGCGAGGTGGTGGAAAGCGCGCGCGAACTCACGGGAGCGCGGTATGGGGCGATCGCCACGATCGACGAGGACGGCAACCCCCGGGACTTCGTCACCTCCGGCTTCACGGAGGAAGAGCACCGGCGGCTCGCGGAGTGGGCCGACGGCCCGCGCCTCTTCGAACACTTCCGCGACCTTCCGGGGCCCGTCCGGCTGGCGGACGCGCCCACGTTCGTGCGCTCGCTCGGATTCTCCGGGGAGCGGCTGCCCTCCAAGAGCTTCCAGGGCACTCCCATGCGTCATCGGGGCGTGCACGTCGGGAACTTCTATCTGGTCGAGAAACAGGGCGGCGACGGGTTCACGAGCGAGGACGAAGAGGTTCTGGTCCTGTTCGCCTCCCAGGCTGCGACCGCCATTGCGAATGCCCGGACGCATCGCGACGAACGCCGGGCGCGCGCCGGACTCGAGGCCCTGGTCGAGACGTCGCCGGTCGGGGTCGTGGTCCTCGATGCGACGACCGGCGGCGTGGTGTCGCTCAATCGCGAGGCCAAACGGATCGTCGAGGACCTGCTCACGCCGGATCGCCCCGCCGAGGAACTGCTTGAGGTGCTCACCTGCCGGTTCGCGGACGGGCGCGAGATCGCCCTCGATCAGCTACCGCTCAAGGGGGAGTTGATCCGGGCGAAGACGGTGCGGGCGGCGGAGATCGTGCTCTCGACCCCGGACGGCCGCAGCGTCACGACCCTGATGAACGCAACCCCGATCCGCGCCGAGGACGGCGCGACGGCTTCGGTCGTCGTGACCTTGCAGGATCTGGCGCCGTTCGAGGAGTTGGAGCGGGCGAGGGCCGAGTTCCTCGGAATGGTGAGTCATGAGTTGCGCACGCCGCTGACGTCCATCAAGGGGTCCACCGCCAGCGTGCTCGACTCCGCAAGGGCCTTCAGTGCTGCGGAAATGGTCCAGTTCTTCCGCATCATCGACCAACAGGCCAATCACATGAGCGGACTCGTCGCCGACCTGCTGGATGCGGGGCGTATCGACGCGGGAATGTTGTCGGTCTCGCCCGAGCCCTCGCAGTTGCCCGCGGTGGTGGACCAGGCTCGAAACATGTTCGTGAGCGGAGGCGGAAGACAAGCGGTACTGATCGACCTTCCGCAGGACCTGCCGCGGGTGATGATCGACCGCGAGCGCATCGCCCAGGTCCTGAGCAACCTGTTGTCGAACGCCGCCAGGCACTCGTCCGAGTCTTCGTCCATTCGCGTCGGCGCGGAGCGGGACGGGGTCTACGTGGCCGTCTCGGTCTCCGACGAGGGTGAGGGTGTGTCGCCGGAAGAGCTCCCGTACCTCTTCCGGAAGTGCGGTCGAAACGGCGCTGGTGAAAGCCGCGTTCGGGGCGGGCTTGGCCTCGCCATCTGCAAGGGGTTGGTCGAATCCCACGGAGGCCGCATCTGGGCCACGAGCAGCGGACCGAACCAGGGCGCCCGGTTCACCTTCACCCTGCCGATCGCCGAAACCGGTGCCCGGCACTCGGCTGACTCCACCCGGGCCAGGGCGCGGGCGCGACTGCAAGGCCAATCACCGGCGAAGATCCTCGCCGTGGACGACGATCCGCAAACCCTGCGGCTCGTCCGCGACACACTTGCATCGGCGGGTTACACCACCCTGGCCACCGGCGATGTTCAGGGGTTGCCCCGCCTCATCCACGCGGAAAAGCCTCAATTGGTCATGCTCGACCTCATGCTGCCGGGGACGGACGGGATCAAGCTGATGGCGGGCGTCCCGGAATTGGCCGATCTGCCGGTCATCTTCGTTTCCGCCTATGGACGGGAGGAGACGATCGCGCGGGCTCTCGAAGCCGGGGCCACGGATTACATCGTGAAGCCGTTCTCCCCGATGGAGCTCACGGCGAGAGTGCGGGCGGCGCTGCGGCGGCACGTGGAACCGGAACCGCTGGTGCTTGGAGACCTGGCCATCGACTACGACCGGCGCCGCGTAGCCTTGGCGGGCCGACCGATACCGTTGACGGCCACCGAGTACAACCTGCTGCACACGCTCTCGGTCAACGCGGGGCGGGTCGTGTCGTATGACACCCTGGTGCGCCGGGTGTGGGGCGGGCGCCGTTTCGGCAACCCGAAGCTCGTCCGGACTTTTGTCGCGAAACTCCGCCGAAAACTCCGCCAGGACTCATCGGCTCCGACCTACATCCTCACCGAACGGGGGGTCGGCTACCGCATGCCCTGTCCGGGCGAGGCGTGAGCCGATGGATTCCCCGGCCGAAGTGCACGAAATGGCAATCCTGGACCTGGGATCAGTGACGTAGGGACATCGCTCGACAGACGCCGCAGCTGGCGGCGCCCCGACGGCGTCCCGGCTTGGCACCGCCCCAGGCTGTGCGTTCATCCATCAACGTTCTGCCAAGAAGCCAGCTCCGTGCGACTCATGTTGCGCGAACTCGCGCTGATGGCGGCACCTTTTCGACCGGCAACGTTCTAGTGTCCATGCCGTCGGCGTCACGCCACCTGAATGGCGCCGCCGCGGGTGCGGGGTGGATCCCCGCCACCGGGTCCAGCGTGATCAGGAGGAAAACAAATGACCCCACATCAACGAGTTGCCGGGTTCCGGCGGACGGCCGTCTTCGGACTGGCGGCGCTGTTCGGGACCTTGCCCAACAGCGGCGATCTCGGGGAGGCCTATCGGCTCTCCGCCCTTGGCAACCCGGATACGAACATCGCCTCACAGGCAGTGCGCGTGCAGTGGGACGAGCCCAGGTGGCCACCGGGGGAGGAGTTGGTATTCGACATCGCCTCGGACCAGGACTGGTACGACCACTTCGACTCCTTGGACGAGGTGCGGTCCTACGTGGAGGGGGCGCTCGCCTACTGGAGCGAGCTTCCCGGGGCGGACATCCGGTGGCGCGTCGGAGACTTCGTCGCCGATGGGCCGGATGATTTTGATGACCGCAATGTGATCTATGTGGGCGACGGCACATACGCCGCGACATGGGCATTCGAGGCAGGCGGAACTCATTGGTTCGCCGAGTGCGACGTGCAACTCGACCATTCACACGTGGACTCTTCGGATGAACTGGAGTCCCGGCGCAACGGCGCCCTGATTCACGAACTCGGACATTGCCTCGGGCTCGACCACGCGGCCAACAGCCCGCTCGCCCACAAGCTCCTGCCGCGGTGGACCAGGTCCCAGGTGTGGACCGAGGATCCGAGAATGTCCTTCGGAGCGCACCGGGGCGAACCCCTGCTCTCCGACGACAGAATCGGGGCTCGGCTGATGCGGCCCGCACCGGGCTGGTTGGAAACGGTGGGGAGCATTGCCGGCAGGCTGTCGCTCGACGGCGCCCCAACTCGGTACGTGGCGGTGGAAGCCCTCCGGATGGAGGGAGGCCAGGTGCGGCCGGCCGCCTCGGTATTCAGCAACGAGCAGGGCGAGTTCGTGGTCGAGGGGCTGCCTCCGGGGGTGTATTTCCTGTGGATCCACCCGCTGACCAACGACGCGGCCCACCTGGATGAGTTGCCCGGGCCGACGAAAGAGTTTGACGACCTGGTGCCTCTCCAGCCGATCCTGGTAACCGCGGGAGAGGTAAGCGACGGACACGACTTCGCGCTGCGCCGCGGGAGGTATCACCAGTGAGCGGTGCTGCCAGAGCGATCCTGGCGCTCGGCCTCGCCGTGAGCGCCGCCTGCGCGGAGGCCCCCGCCCCCGCCACCGTTGTCCCGCCGCCGGCCGTGACCACGACACCCCCGCCGCCCGAACCCGAACCGCCACCGCCCGAAGCGCCGGTGCCCGAAGTGCCGCGGGTGCCTGACCGGCCCTTCGACGGACTCCCGATCCTCCCGGGCGTCGAGTTCCATTTCTCCCCGGTGGAGCAGGTCGCCGGCCACCCCGATTGGGTCGGCACGACGCTCGATCTGCTCGTGAGGGAAGAGGCCGGCGCCGTCGGCCTCGACTGGTTCACCCCCTACGGGGCGCCCGAGCAGGACTACAACACGGCTCCCCTCGAGGTGAACGTCACGGATTGGCGTGTCGAGCTATGGGAGAGCGGGGCGACGCTCCACTCCCTCGACATCCAGTGGGACGAGGATCGCACGGCTGCCGTGCGGTTCCGCTCGGCCGACGACCCCGGCAGCGATCCCCCGATCCTGGTCTGTAATCGAGACATCTGCCTGGTGACGCGGCAGTGATGCGCGAGGAGGAATCGTTGCCGGGAGCCTGGGCGCGTCCGCGACCGGGTTCCGGTGGGCGGCCGTCTTCGGACTGGCTGCCCTGTTCGGGATCCTGCCCAGCAGTGGCGATCTCGGGGAGGCGTATCGACTCTCCGCGCTTGGCAACCCGCATACCGCCATCGTCGCCCACGCGCTGCGGGTGCAGTGGCGCCCGGACGAGTGGGCGCCGGAGGAAGAGCTGGTCTTCGACATCTCCACCGACCAGGACTGGTACGACCACTTCGACTCGCTGGACGAGGTGCGGTCCTACGTGGAGGGGGCGCTCGCCGTCTGGAGCGAGCTTCCCGGGGCGGACATACGGTGGCGGGTCGGAGACTTCGTCGATGCGGAGGCTGACCCTGATGACGGCCGCAACGTGATCTTCGTGGACGATGGCACGCACGTCCACCTGCGGGCCTTTACCTATGACGACTCCTGACATTGGTTCTTCGAGTGCGACGTGCAACTCGACCCGTCGCACGTTGACTCGTCAAGTGAACTGGAGTCCCGGCGCGACGGCGCCCTGATTCACGAACTCGGACACTGCATCGGGCTCGACCACGCGGCCAACAGCCCGCTCGCCCACAAGCTCCTGCCGGAGTGGGCCAGGTCGCAGGTGTGGACCGAGGACCCGAGAATGTCCTACGGGGCGCACCGGGGCGCACCGCTGGTCTCGGACGACAGGATCGGAGCTCGGCTGATGCGGCCCGCACCGGGCTGGCTGGAAACGGTGGGGAGCATCGCCGGCAGGCTGACCCTCGACGGCGCTCCGGCTCGTTACGTGGCGGTGGAAGCCATGCGACGGGACGGAGGCCAGGTGCGGTCGGCCGCCTCGGTCTTCAGCAACGAGCAGGGCGAGTTCGTGGTCGAGGGGCTGCCTCCGGGGGTGTATTTCCTGTGGATCCATCCTCTGACCAACGAGGCTGCCCACCCGGAAATCGGCCCGTCGGCGACGCGGGAGATGGAGGACCTGGTCGCCCTCCAGCCGATCCTGGTGAGCGCGGGAGAGGTAAGCGACGGACACGACTTCGCGCTGCGCCGCGGGAGGGACTACCACCAATGAGCGGTGCTGCCAGAACGATCTTGGGGCTCATCCTCGCCGTGAGCGTCGCCTGCGCGGAGGCCCCCGCCACTGTTGTCCCGCCGCCCGCCGTGACCACGACACCTCCGCCGCCGCCCGAAGCGCCGCGGGTGCCGGACCGACCCTTCGACGGACTCCCGATCCTTCCGGGCGTGGAGTTCCATTTCTCCCCGGTGGAGCGGGTCGCCGACCACCCCGATTGGGTCGGCACGACGCTCGATCTGCTGGTGAGGGAAGAGGCCGGCGCCATCGGACTCGACTGGTTCACCCCCTACACGGCGGCCGAGCGCGACTACAACACGGCGCCCCTCGCGGTGAACGTCAGGGATTGGCGCGTCGAGCTGTGGGAGAGCGGGGCGACGCTCCACTCCCTCGACATCCAGTGGGACGCGGACCAAGCGGCCGCCCTGCGGTTCCGCTCCGCCGACGACCCCGGCGGCGACCCGCCGATGCTGGTCTGTACTCGAGACATCTGCGCGGCGACGCGGTAAGGCCCGCGCTCCCGCGCCGACCGCCCGAGACACCCAGACCCCATCCCCCCCTGGAGGAAATCCATGCGCCGACTGGCCCCCTTCTTCGCGCGGGGTAGCGTAGACCGTTCCCGCGGTGCTCGCGCAAGCCGTGTTTTCACAGCTGGCCGCCGCAGGAGCGGCGTTCCCAGCCGTACGTGCCATGGTGGCGATCCGGAGTGCGTGGGTCGTCGCGGTTCTATCGTCTATCGTTTTCTGACGTCAGCCAAGAGGTCGAAACAGTGCGGTTCATGACACGCAACGCGACGAATCAACACGATACCAACACCCGAATATCGCGTATGTGATGCTGGAGCTTTTCCCGGCCTCACCGCATCAGTCGGCCGACGAAGCGTCTTCGTCGCGACGAAGATCGTCCGGGACCGCCCGCGCGAGCGCCTCGATACGGTCCGCGACCCGCTGCGCCGGGCCGCGGAGCTGCTCGATGGACCAGTCAGCGGCGTAGCCCTCGGTCACGTCGTCGCGGCGCGCGTGGTTCACGAGGCGCTTCGTGAGCGAGCGGGGCAGCATCAGCTCGCGCTCGGCCACGGTGATGAAGGCGTTACGGAGACCGTGAAACCAGAACTTCGTTCCGGCGGCGCGTCCAATCCGCGCGTACAGGTGTTGCAGCTCCTCAACGTGTCCCGAGGCGCTGGTCGAGGAGGGGAAGACCCAGGGACCGGCGGGGCCGGTTCCGTTGCCGGCCTCCCCACGGCGGCGGGCCAGGATCTCGGAGAGCTGGCGGGTGATGGGCAGCTCGAGGGGGACGCCGCTCTTCGTCTCCTCGATCCGAAAGGTCCCGCGTTCCAGATCCACCTGGTCCCAGCGCAGGCCGAAAATCTCGCCCAAGCGCATCCCGGTGTAGAACCCGAACCAGAAGATGTCCCGGGTCGCCGGGACGATGACTTCCGACTCGATTCCAGTCCGCCACCGCGGCAGGATCTCCGCAGGCGCTGAAATGCGTCGCCGCACGCTGCGGTGGTAGCGCCCTCCCCCGTCGAGCCACAGGTCCACCGGGTTGCGGAGGCCCTCATGGTCCACGCAGGGCCGCCGGTACGCCGACCGCAGCAGCGACGTCGCGTGGTTGGCGATCGCCCAGCCGTGCCGCTCGGTGAGAACGTGGAACCGACCCTCCACATCGCGGCGCGTGATGGTGTCGAGCGGCCGCGACATCCAATCGCCGAAGCAGTAGCGGATCTGGCCGCGGTACAGCCTCAGAGTGGTCGGCTTGCGATTCGGGTTGGCAGCCAGGAACTCCGCGAACGCCTCCCGCAGGAGCGGCATCTGGCGCGCGGCGCTGCGCTCCGCCGCGGGGTCGTCGCCCACCGCGACCCGGCCCAGAACCTCCTGCGCAACCCGCCGCGCCCGGTCGGGGGTCATCGCACCGTAGCGTCCGATCACCACGCGCCGGTTGGGCGCCCGCCGCCCCCCGTTTCCCGACCGGTAGTTGACGACGAACGCCTTCGTCCCGGTGGGCTGGACCCGCACGCCGAAGCCCGTCAGCCGGTCGTCCCACGCGATCCAGGGCCTGGCCCCGGGTTCCAGGGACTCGACGGTTCGCTTGGTGAGGGTCAGTTTGACCTTCGCGATGCGCTTGCGCGACGGTTGTGACATGAAGGTACAGCTCCGGGGGGGATTGGCGCGCCGGCGATCAACCCGCGATCAACACCCGAGAAAGCAATCCCGTTCGGTCGGCGGCGTAAGGCTAGAGGGGGCACGGCAATTCGGGCGCAACAGTATATGTCAGTTGTGACACGGCCTCCTTCTCCTTCTTACCGTGACCCTGGGCGCCGGTCTCGTGCTCGCGGGTTGCGGCGACGACGATACGGCGACGACGCCGGCACCGGCTCCGCCGCCGCCACCGCCGCCAGCCCCTGAACCAGAGCCTGAGCCGGAACCCGAGCCGGAACCGGAGCCAGAACCCGAGCCGACTCCGTTCATGGTGGAGTTCATGGTGCCGGACGACGCCAAAGAGCCGTATCCGATGATCCCGGACATGGATGACGATGAAGCGACGGCCATGGCCTCCGTCAACCCGCAGATGGTGGTCATGACGAACATGCACGGCATCGTGACCCCGCTCTTCGTGGAGGGCGCGGCGCCCATCGGACTGGTCGCGGGCGTTCCCAACGTGCCTTTCGCATACGTCAGTTGGGAGACCATGCAGAGTGCGGTGGTCAGTCCTACCGGCGCACAGTTCTCGGTCATCCCGGTAGAGCTCGGAGCCAACCAGGTTCCCGTCCCGATCGGGGACGGCGTCATGGTGTCCTGCGGGCCGTTTGAGTGCGCCATGGGTCCGATGGCGCCGGCGCTCTCGATCGCCAACTCGCCGATGTGCACCGACTGGGATCCCAGCGTGGAGATCCAGGTCGGCAAGGTCGACAACGACGTGATCGGTCCCGAGGATGACACCGACGATGCCACCAACTACGCGACCGGCGTTGACACCAACGACGGCGTCGACCTCGGCATCGTGACCAGTTCGAGCCTCGAGATGAACGTCAAGCACATCTTCTCCGGCGTTTCCGGCGGCGAGAACACCACCAAGACCGTCAAGGCGGCCAAGGGCTCCGACCAGACCCTTGCGATGGCCGCGGTTGCCTCGATCCACGTCGATGGCGACTTCGACGTGGCCGGCGCCGGCACGGCGGCGGCTCCATGGGGTATCAACGAGGAACATGTCTGCGAAGATGCTCTGGATCCAACCGCAGCCGGTGCGGCGCGGTATGACGCGGGCGATCTCACCGACAAGCCCGAGGGCTGCTTCCGGCTGCGGGGACCAGGCGCCGGCCGAGGCGACAACGATCCCGGCAAGGGCGCCGACTACCTGTCCGGCTGGACGATCGAGTTGACCCCGATCGGCGGCGACGTGAGCTGGGGCCGGGTTGCCTGGGAGAACAATCCGTTCGAGGATCTTGAGTGCGGCGCGATGGATCCCATCGTGGTGGCCGATCACGTGGATATCTGCGAGATGTTCGAGGATGAGGTGGACAACGCCACCGGCAAGGGCTGGAAGCCGACGGTCGTGTTCCGTTCGGAGACTCCGGGCTTCACGGAAACCACCCCCCCGACCGGCAATCAGGTCGTTATGTGGAAGGCCGACGCCTCCCCGGCCAGCGGCTACACCAAGATGTTCAAGACGATCTGGTTCGACGACAACCTGGACGGAAACATCCTCAACGACAGCGAGACTCGTCCGGAGCAGCGCAACGCCGACGACAGCGACAACGTTGCGGGGGACAAGTTCAACGACCTCTATAACGACAACAGTCGAGCCGAGAACATCGAGCAGATCTGGGAGTTCCTCACCGACGACGATAACGATCTGACTTCGGGCGACCTCGGCCTGGTGGACCTGGTGAGTTCCAAGGACGACCGGAGCACTGCCGACGACGAGCGGACCATCGAAGTCGAGTCGTGCCCGTCGGGTACCAGTTACGCTCCGAAGGACGGTTATTCCGACGAGACCACCCGGAGTTCCAGCGCGCTGAATGCGGCGCCATGCAAGACCAGCGCGCAGCGCGGAACCCTGGCCGGCGCCCCGCGGGAGCGCTCCACCACCGCCACCGCGGCTCATCCCGACGGCAACGCGGACAACTACGAGACCACGACGGGGACCTTCACCACCACCTTCGCGGAACCCTCCACCACCTCGGAAAACAACGGGCACAACCGCACGGTCATGGACAACGCGGATGACTTCTACGAGTGCACCGAGGACGACGGCGGCGACGACCCCGGCGCCGACTCCAGTGACCCCAACACCATCTGCGACGCGGAATGGGTTCGTGACGCGACGATCACGTTTGCGGACGGCACCTTCGGGTGCTCGACGACTCGTGACGTCACCATCACCTGCAACTGGGACTCGGACGGCAGCATGGCGCAGGGCCGCAATGCACTGCCCTCGACCTTCAGTGCCGCGAACAAGAAGTTCTTCCTCGAGTGCACGGCGAGCTAAGGATCTGCGTCTCCTGAGATTCGTCTGATCTGAATCAAACGGGAACCCCGGGGCCATCCGGCCCCGGGGTTCTTCCTTGTACGGCGCAACGGCCCAGATGCCAGCGCCCACGGCGCGTCCGGCTTGGAACGCCGGCCAGGCCGGCACCCGCTGCGCCGAGCGCAGCGGAACCGCACTCCGCTACCAGCCTTCACAGTACCCACGGCGCGGAACGCCAGTCAGTCCTCCCGGTGGGGCCTCCGACCGACACGCGACGCCGGCAGCGCGCCGCAGCCTCCGCCACAGGCGTCGCAGAGGGTGTCGGCGGGGCGGCCCGAGGGCGCCTTGGGCACCGCGGCGTCCCGGTTTCTCCAGACCTCGCCGGAGGTGTTGCCAAGCGTGACCTCGACTCCCTCGGCGCGGCGTCCCAAGGACAGGTCATCACTGCCGCGTTGGTGGCGATCCGCTCCTCCGACCTCCTCGCCTGTCTCGACGACCCGAGTTCCGGACCGCAGCGGCGCACCCCGGCCGTCGGTTGCGACGGACACTGGCCGGCGGCCGGCGCTCCTTCCGTACAAGGAAGAACCCCGGGGCCGGATGGCCCCGGGGTTCCCGTTTGATTTCTCAGACGGTTTTCAGGAGACGCAGATCCCTACTTCGCCGAGCACTTGATGAAGTTGGCCCGGTTGTTGTCCGTGTTGGTGGCATCGCTGTCAAGGTCAGCGGCGTTCGGCAGGGCATTGCGGCCCTGGGCCATTCCGCCGTCGGCGTCCCACGTGCAGGTGACGGTGATGTCACGCTCCGCGGTGCACCCGAAGGTGCCGTCCGCGAACAGAATCGTGACATCGTTCACCCACATCGCATCGCACTCGGAGCCGTCGGCATCGTCGCCGCCGTCATCCTCGCTGCAGCCGCGGAAGTCGGAGAAGGCGACCGAGGGAGCGGTGTCCACATAGTTGTCGGCCTTGCCGTCGGGGTTGGTCTTGACCTGAGTCCCTTGCGCCGTCGCGGCACTGCCGTCGGTTCCGTCGGTTCCGCCGCAACCGGTGGTGATCTGGGCCGCGGTGGTCGCCCTCCAGGTCACGCCCGAGCCGCACCCCTCCAGCGCGATGGTGGTCTCGTTGTCGGCGGTCTTCGGGTCGTCCGTGTCGCTAAGCATGTCGACCTTGCCGAGGTCGCCCGCGTCGGCGATCAGGTCGCCATCCGAGTCGGTGAGCCACTCCCAGATCATGGTGATGTTGTTCGCCTGTGAGTTCTGGTCGTAGAGGTCGTGCAGACCGGGCACCCCCGTGGACACACGGGCGCCGGTGTCGTCCGGGCGCTGATTGGTCGCGCTGGTGGCGTCGTTCTTGATCTTGGCGTTCAGGTTGTCGTCGAACCACAGGGTCTTGAACATCCTCTCGTGGCCACTGGCGGCAGTGGCGCCGGCGCGCCACATGACAACCTGGTGGGCCGCGTTGAAGACCACCTCGGGCTTCCAGCCCCTGCCCGTGGCCATGCTGACCTCGGTCTCGAACATGTCGCAGATGTCCACGTGGTCGGCCACCATGATGGGCTCCATGGCTTCGCACTTGAGATCCTTGAACGGATTCTCTTTCCACTCCACGTTGCCCCAACCGACATCGGCGCCCAGCGGGCTCAACTCGATGCTCCACCCGGCCAGGTAGTCGGGACCACCCGACGTGGAGGTGTGCCGCCCCATGGCGCCGGGACCGATCAGCCGGAAGCAGCCCGCGGGCCGGTCGGCCTTGCTGCTCACGTCCTCCTCGGTATAGGTGTTGTCGCAGACCTCAGACTCGTCGATACCGGCGGTACCGGTGTCGTCCGCATCGGCGTCAACCGTGATCACACCGGAAACGGCCTTCACCCCGAGTGTCTTGTTGCTGCCGCTGGCGGCCTCGACAGTCGAGGTGGTGTTCGTCCCACCCGAGACGCCGGAGAAGATGTTCTTGACGTTCATCTTGAGGCTCGAGCTGGTCACGATGCCGAGGTCAATGCCGTCGTTCGTGTTCACGCCGTCGGTCGCCTCTTCACCCGAGTCGGGATCGATCACGTCGTTGTCCACCTTGCCGACCTGGACCTCCACGCTGGGATCCCAGTCCGTGCATACCTTGGAGTTGGCGATCGAGAGCATCGGGGCAACCGGACCCTCCATGCACTCGAAGGGGCCGCAGGTGACGAGCGTCGCATCGCCGATCGGAAGGGGAACCTGGTTCGCCCCGATCTCGACTGCCTGGACCGCGAACGTGACGCCGGTGCTAACCACCATGCTCTGCATGGCGCCCCAACTCACGTAGGCGAAGGGCATGTTGTCGCCGGGGATCAGGCCGATGGGACTCGCGCCCTCAACGAAGGTCGCCGAAACGATGGCCGGCATGTTCACAGAAACCATCATTTCCGGGTTGACCGAGGCCTTCGCAGTGGCTTCGTCGTCGTCCATGTCCGGGATCATCGGATAGTCGGACTTGGCATCCTCGCCTACCGAGAACATCACCATGAACGGAGTCGGCTCCGGCTCGGGCTCGGGTTCCGGCTCGGGTTCCGGTTCCGGCTCAGGCTCTGGTTCAGGGGCTGGCGGCGGTGGCGGCGGCGGAGCCGGTGCCGGCGTCGTCGCCGTATCGTCGTCGCCGCA
>JAJEFG010000075.1 GCA_022820545.1 Acidobacteriota bacterium
AGGGAGGCCGGAGCCGCTTTTCATCCGTTGTTGGGCAACCCGTATTTCTGGCACACGGGAACGGCCACGGGCCCGCGGGTTTGGACCGCCGGTCTCCAGACGGGCACCGCGGTGCTCCACACCGCGCACGTCGCAACCCCACCCGGACAAGATGAGTCCCGCCCCGGCGTGGATCGCGAGAACCGAGACAGCACGTACGGCTTGGAGCGCCGGCTTCAGCCGGCATCGCGCGGGAGCGCCAAACCCGCCCCCATGACCCTGCGTCCCCGCCGACGTGGCTGCCCGTCGTTTGTGTCTCACTTTTCGCGAAAAGTGAGACACAACCCTCTTTGTTGATCACCGGTGAGACACAAACCGGCTTGTGGATCACTCTCTTCCGAAAGTGAGACGCAACCGACCACGGAGCATTCGCCAGATTCCGTGATCGGCAACCCGGGCACGGCGCCCGGCCATCAGTAGCTGGACGGGCTTTCGGCGATCTCGATCAGCTCCCCGAACGCCAGGATCGCGGGGTGGCGACCCCGGCCCGGCGCCAGTTCTCGCAGCATCCCGCGATCCCTGAGAACCCGCAGGATGCGCAGGGCCGTGGGTCTCGGCACTCCCGACTTCGCGGCAAGATCCGAGGTCCGAAAGACCGGCTGATTGAACATGAAGTCCAGGGACCGGACTGCGTGCTGCGAGCGGGTCGTCTTCGCCACCCAGTCCTTCCTGGCGGCGTAGAGCGCAAGAATCCGTCTCGCTTTCTCGGTGTTGGCGACCGCCTGTTTCTCGAGAGCGGTGAGGAAGAACCGAAGCCACGGGGCCCAGTCCCCTCTGCTCTGGGCAGCCAGGAGATTTCGGTAGTAGTCCTCCCGAAACCGCTCGAGGTACTCGCTCAAGTAGAAGTTGGGGCTCTTCAACAGACCTTTTGCCATGAGAAAGAGCGGGACCATCAGGCGCCCCAGCCGGCCGTTCCCGTCGAGGAACGGATGAATGGCCTCGAACCACACATGGGCGACTCCGAGCTGGACCAGCGCGTCGGGCGTTTCCTCGTGGAGATAGCGCTCCCAGGCCCCCATTGCGTCAGGGATCTCGGGAACGGGACACGTGACGAGGGTCGCCGTCTCCTCCGTGGAGCCCGGCGGCCCAATCCAGTTCTGGATGCGGCGATAGTCGCCGGGATCGGCGGCTTGACCGCGCGTCCCCTGCATCAGGACCTCGTGGGCCCGACGGATCACCCGCTGGGACAGCGGAAGGGACTCCATCAGACTGGTGGCGGCGATAAGCGCGAAGCGGTAGTTGAGAACTTCCCGAGCATCCGTCTGCGTCTGCTCCGACTCGCGCTGCCCGTCGCCGTTCGCGCCGAGCGCCAGGACCTCGCTGAGAGAGGACTGGGTCCCCTCGATGCGGCTGGAGAGCACGGCCTCCTGAACCGACAGCGGCGAGAGCAGCACATGCGGATTCGGGACGCCGTGCAGGACGCCTTCGGATCCGGCGATGGCGCGCTGAGCACGGCCGATCAGGGGGAGCAGCGTCGGCCAATCGAACGAGCCTGGCGGATAGAGACTCGGACGGTAGCGGGGAGGGCTCATAGCACAGGCAGCCCGGGCTCGGAATCCGGGCCAAGTATTCGGTATTGTGTCTCACTTTCCCCAGAAAGTGAGACACAACGCTCGTTGTTGATCACCGGTGAGACACAAAGCCGTTTGTGGATCACTTTTCGCCGAAAGTGAGCCACGACCGTACGGATCACCCGTGAGCCGCAAACCGGCTCCGCCCGGAACGTCTACGACCCGCCGCCGGGCCTCGGGATCTTCAGTTCCTCCCAGAGCCAGGCGGTGTCGAAGGGTTGCCGGCCGGTCTGCGCCGCCTGACGCGCATCGCCGTGTTCGATTTCCTTGAGCCACTCCACCACCGCGGCGCGGCCCTTCCGGCTCTTCGCCGCTTTCCGGGGAGTGACGTTCCCGAGCATGGGAATGGGCTCGTCGAGGACCCGCCGGTAGTGCTCCTCGAAGTGGGCGCGGAGCACCGCCTCGGCGACCTCCGGCGGGATGTCGAGATCCCGCGGCGACGGCGGCCCTTCCTCGACGGACTGCCCGAGCTGCGTCGCGGGGTCCTCGTGCGCGGTCAACGGAGTGCCCAGGAGCGCGCCGAGTTTCGAGACGAGCAGGTCCCGGCCTTTCTCGGCGCGCTCGACGGAGTTCACCCGGAGCAGGAGGACGCCGCCGGTGATCTCCGCCTGCCCGAGCGTGAGGTAGCCCGTTCCGACCTCGGGGTCGTTTCCGGCGAGGCTCTCCGGGAGTTCGAGGCGAGGCAGTTCGCGGCCCAGCCACGACCAGCGGAGTTCGCCGCCGTCGTCCCGGTCGAACTCCGGAACGCCGTCGAGCGCGGCGGCGACGTCCGTGTCGCTGCCCGCGATCGGGAACCGGACCGTGGACGGGACCAGGGCCTCGCCGTCGGTGTTCTCCAGTCCACCGGGCCCGGCTTCCGCCTGTTCGACGTGCCAGGTCACGAACCGGCTGGTGAAGAAGGTCGCGCCCATGGGGCTCCGCAGCAGGAATTCACGAGCGTCCAGGTCGCTGATGTCCACCTTCTTGCCCTCTTTCCGAGCCGCCTTGCGGAGCCGCTTCGGGAGGCCCTTCGTGACCTCGATCACGTCTTCCATGGTCGTCCGGACCAGTTCGCGCGGAAAGGGAAGGACGCCGACGGTGAAGCGCCGGGTCCGGCCGGACCCCACCAATCGGCCCACGAAACAGTCCCAGACGTTCATCACCTCGGACGCCAGGCGGTCGGGCACCCGCTCGGGATCGATGTCCCGGACCAGGTCCCGAACCGTCACCGCGCGCCCGGGCTCGAGAGTCACGACCTCGTAGAGCGAAGGCGACGAGTCCCGAACCGCCCGCAGGTAGCTCGTGGCGTGCTTCTTCTCGAGCCATCCCCGGCGAGCGAGGTACTCGTCCACCGCGTTCCGCTCGCTCTGTTCGCCGAAACGGGCGGCGAGGAAATCCTCCATGACCACGGTGAGCACGTCGGGAGTGGCCGGCCCCAGGCGCTCGAACAGCTCGTCGTCCGGCAGCTCCAGATCGTCCATCAAGGGCCCGAAGTGCGCTCCGAACACCTCCGCCCGGAAGTCGCCCCACTCGTCGTCGTCGCCGGCCCAGTCCACCAGTCGAGCGAGCGTCCTTTCGTCGGAGGGGTTCGGCACGAGGATCTCCTCGGACAGGGCTTGCGGGGCGTCCGCCGGCGAGACTAGCAGCCTCCACGCGGGATGCCGCCGGCCACGGATCGCCGGCCGGACCGCTATTCCTCGTAGTAGCCGGAGGCGAAGACCAGGTTGCCGTGGCGCCGGGCGAAGGTGTGCTTCAACTGCTGCTCGCCCCCCGCCGCCGGGTTCGGCTGCCAGTAGGTCACCCACACGCCCTCCTCGGTCGCCCGCGCGAGTTTCGGACCGTAGAAGTGGCCCTTGATGTCCGTGCCCTCCTCCGGGTCGTAGGCGTCGAGGCCGACCTTGTCCGGAGCCGGGGCGATCGCGACCAGGATCCCGTCCGCGTCGATGATGAAGGCGTACCACGACCCCAGCCAGCTCGCGTCGGTGTTGTGGAAGGCGACGGCGGCGTCCTCCCCGAAGGCGTCGGCGTACCGGGTCGCCATCTCCACGACCCCGACGGCGCGGGCGGCTGGGTCGTCCACCACGTCCCCGGACTCGTACCAGCCGCTGACGATCCAGTGGCCCGCTTCGAACTGCGCCCACGAGTGTTTCGTGCCCTGCTCGCCGGTTGCCGGGTTCCAGAAGGCGTAGTCCACCCATCCCCCTTCGGGCGGCAGGGTCAGCAGTTCGGCGCCGAACGGCTTCCCGGTCACGTCCACGCCGAGCGCCCCGAGGTTGCTCTTCCCCACCAGCGCGGGGTTCGCTCCGTGGCTCACCACGACCGTCGCGGCGTCGAGGAAGGCCACGTACCACGGGCCGCTCGTGGAGGCGGGCGTGGCATAGAAATCGAGCGCCGCCTCGAGTCCGCGCTCACGGACCCAGCCGACGGCCTGCCGGACCACTCCCTGCGTCTGGGCTTCCATGCTCGAGTCGGTGGGCGCGCCCTCGTACCAGCCCGAGGCGAACACGATCCCGTCGCGGCGGACCGCCCAGGTGTGCTTGATCCCCTCGTCGCCGGTGGCGGGGTTGAAGTAGTTGTAGTCCACCCAGACGCCGTCCTCGGTCGCCGCCGCCAGCGCCGGGCCGAAGACGTTGCCGGCGGAGTCCACCCCGAGCGGCCCGAGAACGCTGGCGCCCAGGTTCTCGGGCACCGTCGGCTGCGCGATGACCACGCCCTCCGCGTCCAGGATGAACACGTACCACGATGCGTCCACGCTCGCCGGGTCGTTGTAGGCCGCGAGCGTCGCCTCCAGCCCTTCCGCCTCGAAGAGATCCACGGCCCGCTGCACGAAGGCCTGCGTGAAGGCGGCCGGGTCGTCCTTCGACGGAGGCGGCGCAGGGGCCGGGGCGGGAGCGGGGACCGGCGCCGGAGTCGTCGGCGACTCGGAGCCGCTATCGCAACCGGCGAGTGCGGCGGCGAGGGCCGCGGCGAGGCCGAGGCCGGCGAACCGGCGAGCGGAAGCCACCGACCCCACCCCAGATGTGATGTTCCCCATGGAACGTTCCTCCTTACAGGTTCCGGGATTCTGGACACGGGAAGCGCCGCCGCGCAAAGAACGCTGGCCGCGCGGGGCTCCGCCCGGCCAGGATGGCCTGCCGGCTTGGAATGCCGGCCTCCGGCCAGCACCGCGGCCGAAGGCCGCGAACACCACGCCCACCCAGATCCACGGCGCATCCTCCGGCGACGACTCTCAAGCCCGGCCGAGCAGGCCGGCTCGCAGGGTTCAGGAATCCGGGGAGAAGTTGTCCGAGTCCTCGTCCGACAGATCCCCGTCGGCCTGCAACCGCAGGATGCCCTCGATGCGGGCCACGCGCCGGTCGAGGTCGTCCAGACGCGTTTCCATCCGGTCCATCCTCGCCTCAATCCGATCCATCCGCTCGTCCAATCGCGCTTCCATCCGGTCCATGCGGTCGTCCAGCCGGTAGAAGCCGAACGCGCCGATCCCCAGGATCAGCGTCGTCTGCGCCACCATCAGCGAGACCAGCAGCGTCCAGTCTCTCCGTTTCATCATCCCTCCCGGCGGCTCCGGCGGCCGCGTCTCGTCCAGGTTCATGAGATTTCCAGGCTCACGATGTTCCCGTTCAAGGTCGCGGCCGGAACCGTCCGGCCCACGCGGTCAGGCTAGCACGCCAACGAGCGCGCTCCCAGAGCGTTCGGCTGCACTCCGCGGACCCCCAGAATCAGCCCTGCGGTTCCGCCTCCCGGGCCGCGCCATCGGTGGACCGATAGGCCTGATCCGGGTGTGTCGGCCGGTTCGGGCAGGGGCCCACGAGCTGGCCGGCCGACACCGCAGGCCGAAGGCCCGCAGCGCGGTTCAGCGCTGCGCTCCGGAAGGCGCACACGGCTGGGAACGCCGGTCTTCAGACCGGCACGCGGCCCGCAGGGCCGCAGGCGGTGCAGCCCTGTTCCCCGCGATGGCGCACACCGCTGAGCACGCAGAACCACCGACGGCGACATGTCGCTGGCCAGCCGATTCCGCTCCAGCGACATCTTCCCCCGGCAGACCCGGTTTCAGCGACATGTTCCGGGCGTCAAGAGACACGGACCTTTTGCGCAGTTGGGAGACACGAACGTTACGCAGTTGGGAGACACCTACTTTTGCGCACTGGTAGTACTCGATTGGGGGGTCTGCCTCGGGCCGGCGAACGGCGGAGCTCCGGTCGATAACCGGGGTTCGGCCGGTGGGGGGTCCGGTCGATAACGGCGGAGCTCCGGTCGATAACGGCGGAGCTCCGGTGGATAACGGGGGTCGGCTGGTCGGGGGTCCGGTCGATAACGGCCAAGCTTCGGTCGATAACAGGGGTCGGCTGGTCGAGGGTCCGGTCGATAACGGCCAAGCTCCGGTCGATAACGGGGGTCGGCCGATCGAGGGTCCGGTCGATAACGGCCAAGCTCCGGTCGATAACGCGGGTCGGCTGGTGGGGGGTCCGGTCGATAACGGCGAGCTCCGGTCGATAACGGGGGTCAGCCGGTGGTGGGTCCGGTCGATAACGGCCAAGCTCCGGTCGATAACGGGGATCGGCTGATGGGGGTCCGGTCGATAACGGCCAAGCTCCGGTCGATAACGGGGATCGGCTGATGGGGGTCCGGTCGATAACGGCCAAGCTCCGGTCGATAACGGGGGTCGGCTGGTGGGGGTCCGGTCGATAACGCCGGAGGTCCGGTCGATACGCGGGATCGGCTACGGCAGCTCCGGTCGATATCAGGGGCCGGCGTCAGGAACTCCGGTCGATATCCAGGATCGGCCGCGGAAGCTCCGGTCGATAACGACGGTCTGCCAGAGGAGGGTCCGGTCGATAACGACGGTCTGCCGGGGGAGGGTCCGGTCGATATCCGGGATCGGCTGCCGAAGCTCCGGTCGATAGCGCCCGCCGGCGGGGGACGCCTAGCCCCAGGAGCCGACATGCGGAGTGGTGGGAAATGTCCTATCGGTGGGGCAGACTCCACTGCAACCGGGAACCCGAGATGCGCACCGAATTTCCGCGACCTACGCGAGCGGCCAAGCCGGACGGATACGCTTTCTGTCCGGTTCCGATGGACGCCATCTACCTCGACTACAACGGGTCCGCTCCCCTCGATCCCCGGGTCGCCGAGGTCATGGCGGGCGCCATGACCGAAGGGCTCGGGAACGCCTCCGCCATCCACCCCTTCGGACGCCGCCAGGCGGCCGCGGCCGACGAGGCCCGCGAGCAGGTGGCCGCCATGGTGGGCGGCCGGGCATCCGGCGTGATCTTCACCTCGGGCGCCACCGAGGCGAACAACCTCGCTCTCCGCGGTGCGGTGGAGGGGCGGCCACGCGACCGCCGCCGAACCCTGATCTCGGCCGTGGAACACGCCTCCGTCTCCCGGACCGCCGTGTGGCTCCGCGAGTCGGGACAGGCCGAGGTGGACGTCATCCCGGTGACCCCCGGAGGTTTCGTGGACCCGGAGGCGGTCCGGGGACTGATGGATTCGGATGTTCTGTTGGTGTCCGTCATGGCCGCCAACAGCGAAACCGGCGTTCTCAACCCGGTCCGCGAGATCGCCGAGCACGCCCACGCCGCGGGTGCGCTCGTCCACTGTGACGCCACCCAGTTCGCCGGCCGGCTGCCTTTCGACATGGAGGAACTGGGCGCGGACTTCGCCTCGGTCAGCAGCCACAAGATCTGCGGCCCCACCGGCGCGGGCGCGCTGATCGGCACGCGGTCCGGCCTCAAGCGCCTCCGCCCCATCCTCCACGGTGGCGGCCACGAGCGCGGCCTTCGTTCCGGGTCGCTCAACGTCACGGGAATCGTCGGGTTCGGGGCCGCCGCACGGATCGCCGCCGAGGAACGCGCCGCCGAGCGCGCCCCGGCCGCCCGCCTCCGGGACCAACTCGTCGTACGCCTCCGCGAACGCCTCCCCGAAGTCCACGAACTCGGCGACACCGGCCGCCGGCTCCCGAACACGGCCTGCCTCCGGTTCGCGGGGGCGGACGGCCAGGCGGTCGCCATGCAGATGGACCCGGTCGCCGTCTCCCTGGGCAGCGCGTGCCACTCCGGCTCCATCGAGCCGTCCGCCACCCTGGTGGCCATGGGGATTCTCCCCGAGGCCGCCTTCGAGGCAGTGCGGTTCAGCGTCGGCCGTTTCACCACCGGCCGGGAAATCGAACTCGCGGTCGAGCGCACCGTGACCGCCGTCGAGTTCGTCCGGGAGACGGAGCGGTGAACCCTCCCGGCCGCGGCCCGGCGATTCATCCAGGGGCTGCGTGATGGCCACCCTCTCCGTTTCCGTCGCCGTGCGCGCCCGCTTCGCCCGCTCGGCCAACCTGGAACGCGACTCGGGCCGGTCCGAGCCCTTCGACGGCTACCTCGTCACCGGCAGGGCGGTCGACATGATCGAGCGGCTGACGCGCGCGGCCCTCACGGGGCCGGCCGGCGGCGCGTGGTCGGTGACCGGCCCCTACGGTTCCGGGAAGTCCTCGCTCGCTCTCCTTCTCGACGCGGCCTTCGGCCCCGACCGGTCCCTTCGCAGCACCGCGCTCGACCGGATCGCCGAAGCGTCACCAGCCGTCGCCGAAAACGTCCTCCAGGCCCATGACCGCCACCGCACGCGGCGGACCGGGTTCCAACGCGGCGTGGTCACCGCGCAGCGTGAACCCGTCGCGCAGACGCTGCTGCGGGCGCTCCACGCCGCGGTTCTCGGGGCCTGGGGCCGGATACCCTCCGCGCGCGAGTTCCCGGCATCCCGTCTGCTCAGGGAGGCGCTGCGGCACGCGCAGGCGCCGGAGCTCCGGAGGAACGGCCCCGCCTCTTCGACCATCGTAGAGATTGCCCGATCCCTCGCGGAACGCGCACCGCTGCTGCTGATCGTGGACGAGTTCGGCAAGTGTCTGGAGGCGGTCCCGGATGACGGCGGCGCCGACCCCTACGTGCTCCAGCAACTCGCGGAGGCCGGACAGGGAGGGGGGCTCCCGATCTTCCTCGTCACTCTCCAGCACCTCTCGTTCCACGACTACCTGTTCCACGCGGACGCGTCTCGGCGCCGCGAATGGGCGAAGGTCCAGGGGCGGTTCGACGACGTGTCCTACGCCGAGTCCGCGCGGCAGGCCCGGGTGCTCGTCGGGTCCGTGTTCGATGTCCGGGACGCCGCCTTGCTGCACCGCATCCGCAGCCACGCCCGGCGCTACTCCGACGCCCTCTCTCGGCTCGGGATCGCCGAGGGAACGGACGCAGAGGTCCTCGCTTCCTGCTATCCCCTGCATCCGCTGGCCGCGCTCGTGCTGCCCGAGCTGTGCAGTCGCTACGGGCAGCACGAACGGACCCTGTTCGCCTTCCTCGCCGGAGCGGACCCGGCGAGCGCCGCCTCGTTCCTCAAGGTTCAGGACCTTCCGGAGCGCGGCCCCCTCCCGTCCGTCGGGCTGGATGCGGTGTACGACTACTTCGTCGGAGGCGCGGCGATCTCGAACCTGGCGCTCTCACAGTCGAGCCGCTGGCAGCAGATCGCGACCCGGCTGCGGGACATCCACGGACTGTCTCCGCGGCAGACCGTGCTGGCCAAGTCCATTGCCGTCCTGAATCTGGTCTCTACGGGGGGAGCGACCCGCGCGTCCCGTGAGGTCCTGGCCCTGGCGCTGCCGGAGCCGGAGGAGGATCTCGCCGCGCTCGGAACACGAGGCGTCATCACCTATCGGACGTTCGCCGACGAGTACCGGATCTGGCAGGGCGCCGACACGGACCTCCGCCGCCTGCTGGATGAGGCGCACGAGCGGCTGCAACACCGCTCGCTGACCGACATCCTGTCCGGAATGGAGCCGCCGCGGCCCGTGGTGGCGGCGCGCCACAGCGCCCAGAACCATGTGCTGCGGGTCTTCGCGCGGCGGTACGTCGACGGCGGTGACGCCGGGGACCCACTGGACCCGTTCTCACCCTATGACGGCGAGGTGCTGCTCCAGGCCGGGGCGGAGATTCCGCGCCTGCCGGCCCCGCGGCCCGGCGCGAAGCCCGTCATCGCCGCGTCGCCGCAGAGCGTGACGGAACTGGACCGCGCCGCCCGGGAGGCGGCGGCGGTTGCGGCGGTGCTCGACGATCCGGACGTCGGTCGAGACGCAGTCGCTCGTGCGGAGCTGGAGGAGCGGCTCGCCCAGGCCCGAACGGAATTCGACCGGGCCTTCAACAACGCCTTCCGGACGGAATCGTGCCGGTGGACCATGCGCGGAGACCCATCCGGAGACCGGACGCTGACCGCGGGCCGGGGCAGCGCTCCCCTGTCCGAGGCGGCCGACCTGGCCTATCCGTCCACTCCGGTGGTCCGGAACGAGATGCTCAACCGGACCGAACTCACGTCCCAGGGAACGAAAGCCCGGCGGTTGCTGCTCGAAGCCATGATCGAGCGGGCCGCGGAGCCCGATCTCGGTTTCGATGGGCACGGACCCGAAATGGCGATGTATCGGTCGTTCCTCAAGGACACCGGGCTTCACCGGACCGGCTCCGAGACCGAGGAACCGGAGTTCCGTGAACCTTCCAGCGAGTCGCTGAAACCGGCGTGGGAACTCGTCCAGCAGGCGTTTCGGGACGCGCGCACGACGCGCGTGAACGTCCGCAGCCTCTACGGCGCACTCCGCTCGCCTCCGATCGGGATGAAGGCCGGTGTCATCCCCGTCCTGCTCACCGCCGCGCTCCTCGCGCGGCGGGACGATGTAGCGATCTACGAGCACGGCACCTTCAAACCGCTCCTGACGGCAGACCTCCTGGAACGGCTCGTCCGGAACCCCGCCCACTTCGAGATCAAGCACTTCGCCAGCAACACCGGCGCGCGCCGCCAGGTGGTCGCGGCGCTGGCGCAGCGGCTCGGGGCGGCGGGCGGTTCCCCCCGGTACCGGGTCGCCACGGTGGTTGCCGTGGTCGGACGGCTCGTCTCGGCGGTGCGGAGGCTGGACCGCTTCACCCTGCGGACCCGCGATCTGGACGCCGGAGCCCTCGCGGCGCGGGACGTGTTGGTAGCCGCGGTGGAGCCGGACCGACTGCTGTTCGAAGCACTCCCCCAGGCCTTCGGGTTTCCACCGGTCGGGGCGAGCGCCCGGAACTACCCTGACGCCGATACGTACGCGCAGGCGGTGACCGCTGCCCTCGAGGAACTGAGCGGCAAACCCGACAGGCTCCTCGCTGAACTGCTCGCACTCCTGCTCGAATCCAGTGCCGAGACCTCGCGTCAGGGGGTTTCCGCCCAGGCGGCGTCGCTCCAGGGGCAGGTTCTCGAACCCGACACGCGGGCCTTCGTGCTGACGCTCGCGAACGACGCGGCGGAAAGCGACCACGACTGGATCCGGGCCGTCGCCACCGTCGTTGCCCGGAAGGCGCCCTCCGAGTGGGCCGACGAGGACGTCGTTCGGTTCCGCCTTGAACTGCCGCACCGGGTGGCGGCGTTCCAGCGGCTCGCGGCCCTTCACGCCGACGGCGGCGGCGCCCTCGATGCGCTGCGGGTGATCCTGACGCGCCCCGACGGGAGCGAGCACGTGCGTTGGGTGGGAGTGGACGGGAACGAGCGTTCGGAGGCGGAAAACGCGCTCGACGCCGCCGTCGCGAGACTGGCGCGGGTCACCGGCTCATCGCAGCGGGCGCACCGCGTCCTGCTGGCCCTGCTCGGGGAACGGCTGCTCCCGGTTCCTCCCGAAGCCGAAGGGCCGTCGCCGCGCAACGCGAGGAGAGCGACGAATGGCTGAAACAGAGCGTCACATCTGCGGCATTTCCGGGGGCAAGGACTCCAGTGCGCTCGCGGTCTATCTGCGGGGCAAGGTGGCGGACATGGAGTACTTCTTCTGCGACACCGGCGCGGAACTGCCCGAGACCTACGAGTACCTGACCCGGCTCGAGGTCCTTCTCGGCCAGCCCATCGTGCGGCTGAACGCCGAACGGGGCTTCGACCACTGGTTCGAGGTGTTCCGCGGAACGCTTCCGTCACCGCAGATGCGCTGGTGTACCCGCAACATGAAGATCAAGCCGATCGAGGCGTGGATCGGCGACGAACCGGCGGTGTCCTACGTGGCGATCCGGGCCGACGAGGCCAACCGGAAGGGATACATCTCCACCAAGCCCAACATCAAGAGCCGGTTCCCGTTCGTCGAGGACGGGATTGATCGCGATGGGGTGATGCGGATTCTGGAGGACGCCGGGATCGGCCTGCCGAGCTACTACGAGTGGCGCACCCGGTCAGGCTGCTATTTCTGCTTCTACCAGCGGAAGGCCGAGTGGGTCGGGTTGGCCGACCGGCATCCGGAGCTCTTCGAGCGCGCCGTGGCGATCGAGCAGAAGGTCCTGCAGGACGCCGGGGTCGGCGGGGACGCGGATTTCGGCGATCAGGCCATGCGGGGCCGGAGTTACACCTGGTCGGGCGGTGAGAGCCTTCCCCAGCTCCACGCCCGGCGCGACGAAATCCTCCGGAAGCACCGGGACGCACTGGCCCACTCCCGGCGGTCCCGCCAGAACGTGCCGCTCCTCGAGTCGCTGGCGGACGCCCTCGACGAGGACGACGACATGACGCCCTGCACTGTCTGCGCGCTGTAGCAGCGGCCGGCCCTCTCGTGTGCCGTTTCCTGTTCAGTCGTACGGCTAACCGCTCCATTCCGGAACCTGCTGGTTCTGTTGCAGCCGGAGCCGCTGCAGCGTGACGGCCGAAAAACAACCCTCGAGGTCGCTTCCGGTCGCTTCAAGCCCCGGCAAGCTGACCGCCGCCTCCAACATGAACAGCTTGCCTAGCGGGTCGTGCCGGTCCGCCCGGTACGCGTCGCGCCACCAGCCGATGATTCGGTCCTCCGCATCCCGAAGCAGCCGGTCGGACGGCAACCGGTCTTTCTTGCGCTGATTGACAGTGTGGTGCGTGGGCAGCAGGTTCCAGAGATCTCCACAGGGCCAGACGGCCCACGGAAAACAATGGTCAATATGGAGCTCGGCCGCAGACAGACTCTTGCCGCTCCACACGCAATGGAGAGGCTGTTTCTCGAGCAGCCGCACAGCCTCCGTCCGCGCGCGCCCCACGTCCCGTTTGGAATCCTCCCACACCATGGCGTCCCAGAGTCGAGCGCGGCCGGCATCATCGAGTGGGCGCTCCAGACTCGCCGCGTAGGATCGGGTCACCCGCGCCCACTCGGCGACGATTGCCGGCTCGATCCAGGGAGTGAAGCGCTGCGCCGCAACCCACAAATGGGTCGGCACCTGCATCGTGCCGAAGCTGGCGAGGTACCGCTCGTCCAGCCGGACGTCACCCGGGTACCGCCCCGCCCTGGCGGCGCGCGTACGAAGGATGGGAGCCGTTCCCTTGGGATCCGTCATGTAGTGCGCCGGCATTCTGCAAATGGTCTTGGCAGCGTCCTTGAGCGCCTGGTGAAGCGCGTTGCCGTCCTCGCCCTCGAACCGGACGCCAACGCGGAGGTCGCGATGCGACACGTCTGCAAGCCGTCCAAAAGCCTCCTTGGCGAAGGCGAGTCCTTCACCACCACTGCGGTTCAGCGGGTTCTGGGGCATGTTTTCCTTCAGTAGAGGCTTGTACAGCCGAAGCCACATGAGCGCCACCAAGCCGAGCGGGATCGAGACGTGCTCGTCGTCTGCGGCCGACCCGAGCCCACCTGCGCTGTCCGCGATACGGCAGAGCACGCGCAGCAGGCCGAGTTTGTACGTGGAACTCTTGTCCTCGTTCAGGATGATGTGACGCAACAGCGGTAGCGCACCGGTCCCGTCGTCCGGCAGCCGGATCGCCAGTTGTTCCCAACGGATCTCGCTACGGTCGAGCTGGTCTTCGGCCGTGGCCTCCCGTTCGACGAACGCACCGTGGTCCCGCGCGAGGCTCTTGATGTCCGCCGCCGAGGCCGGATGGAACCTGCGTCCCGCCTCGGCGGGACCATGGCGCAGCGTGATGGCCAACACGCCACCCGGCTTGAGCAGCGTGATCAGCTTCCTGAACGCCCTCGCCCGATCCGATGGGGCAACATGCATCCAGACCGCACTGACCAGGATGACGTCGAAGGCCAAGCCGGTTCGAAACGTGCGTTTGAGAGCGGGCAGCGAGTCGGAGATCCACTGGATTCGAGGACTGTCGTGCCGTTCGCGCGCCAGCGTCTGCAGTCTGTGCGACGGTTCGACCGCGACGACGTCGTGGCCCTTGTAGGCCAGCCACGCCGCGTCGCGACCGCTGCCGGCCCCGACGTCGAGGATGGTGGCTGGCTGGGAGGGCAACAGATCCCTCAGCCAGTCGTGAACCCGCTCCGGGGAGACGCCCTCGTAGCGATCCGCCAGCGTCTCGGCGTGAGCGTCGTACCAAGCGATCTCGTCGGACAATGTTCGATTGTGCCGGCCCGCACGGTGCGCTGCCGAGCGGCGACCGGTTGCGATGACATGGTACGTCCGCGGCCGGTGAAGGAGGTCCGTCCCGCTCCCGGCGGCATGGACGAGGTGCTCGCGCGCCTCGCCGCGATCCTGGCGTAACGGGCTTCGCGGCCACGTTCGTTCGTGGCCCAAATGCTGGGGCTCGCCATCCGGCACAAGGGCGGCGTGCATTCGTCCGCCGTTGGCGGACGATGCCGGTCTGAAGACCGGCGTTCCCTGCCGGATGCACCGTCGGGGCCTTTTGTCGGGGTGATGGCCGTCCTGTTGTAGTGCAATACAACTTCCGGAGACACCCATGCACACCACCACTCTGCGCAAGGTCGGCGGGTCCGTCATGCTGGCAGTGCCTCCGGCGCTTCTCGATGCCCTGGAACTCCGGGCCGGCGCCAAGGTGAGCATCGGGATCGAGGACCGTCGGCTGGTGGTCGCGAGGCGAGCACGCCCCCGCTACGCGCTCGAGGAACTGCTGGCCCAATGCGACGAGAACGCTACGGACGACGGGGATGGCGCGTGGCTTGAAGCCCGACCGGTCGGCAAAGAGCTGCTGTGATGCGGCGCGGCTTCGCGGTCTCGCTCACCGACGTCGGCATCCGCACCGTCGGGGTCATCCGCGGCGACCAGCCCCGCGCCCTCGATCTGGCGGCCCGACACAGGAGGCGCCTCGAATCCGTCCCGGAGCCGATCATGGACGAGGTGCTCGCGCGCCTCGCCGCGATTCTGGCGTAACAGGCTTCGCGGCCACGGTCGTTCGTGGCCCGATTGATGGGGCTCGCCATGCGGCGCAAGGGCGGCGTGCGTTTCGTCCGCCGTTGGCGGACGATGCCGGTCAGAGACCCCCACCGGGAGGACTGGCCGGCGCTCCGAGCCGTCAGGAGTCGCGGAGGCGGTGGAGGAAGTCGGCGACGCTGTTGGCGGCGAGGGCGGCGGCGGCCACTGCGGCCGGGGAGGCCTGGGCGAGCGTCGTCCGGTCGGCGGCGGGCAGGTCAGCGGGGAAGGCGGCGGAAACCGCGAGACCCCGGAGCAGCAGAAGCTCGCGCACCGTGTCGGATCGTCCCTCGGCGCGGTGCTCCCGGAGGAGGGGGTCGTCGTCAGGGCCCGTTCCGTCCCGTAGCCCGAGCGCCCGGCCCACCCGGGACGCCAGCGCCGCCGTCTCCGGGGACGGGGTCCGCTCGTTCAGCACCCGGTGCGCCTCCTCCGCCAGGAGCCCGGGAAACGCCCGGCTCTCCGCGCTCTCCCGATACGCGCCCGACTCCAGCACGTAGATGGTCAGCCCCGGCTTCCGGCCCCGCGGACGGCCCTGCGTGTACGCCTCCGGAACCTCCACCCAGACCTCTGGAAACCCCCAGTCCGCATACGCCAGCAGCTTGTTCCGCCGTACGTCCGTCGTGTTGTCCACCTCCAGCACCACGTCCGGGTGCTCCTGGTCCGAACCCCACACGTAGCTCGATTCGATCCGCTCCTCCCGCTCGGGGTCGAGGAACACCATCTCGTCCGGGTGCATCGCGCGCACCTGCCGCCGGTCCGCGTCCAGCAGGCGGAGCCGCGCTCCGCGTCCGAGTTCGATCGGGGAGCCCCGCACCATCGCCACCTGCTGCACGAATCTCCCGAACCGCGCCAGCGGTTTCTCGTGCGAGGCGTCGGGACCGTCCGCCATCCGCCAGACGCGGCCCGCCTCGACATCGAACATCTCGACCCTGGCGTCGTCGTCGAGCGCTTCGTACTCGGCGAGCGTCATGCGGCAGGACGTGCAACCGATGAACTCCAGCTCCGACGCCGGCAGCCATCTCGACCTCCGCGCCCGCGCCACCGCCGGGGCCGTTGCCTCGTCCACTGCCGGTCTCACCGCTACGCCACTCGCCATCCCCGGAGCCTAGAGCGAATCGCCTGCGGAGCCAGGCGGATCGGCCGAGTCGGCGTCCGAGGGGCGCACAGCGGCGTCCGGAGCGTCGGCGTCCGCCTGAATCCGCAGGATGCCCTCGATGCGGGCCACCCGGCGATCGAGGTTGTCGAGTCGCTCCTCCATCCGGTCCATGCGCGCCTCGAGCCGATCCATCCGAGCTTCCAGCCGCAGGAACGCAAACGCCCCGATCCCGAGGATCAGCGTCGTTTGCGCCGCCATCAGCGAGACCAGGAGCGCCCAGTCTCTTCGCTTCATCATCCCTCCCGGCGGCTCCGGCGGCCGCGACTCTTTCAGGTTCATGAGATTGCCAAGCTCAAGGTGTTTCCCGTCAAGGTCGCGGTCGGGAGCCATCCCGACCCGCGCCCGGAGTGTAGCGCGCGCGACCCCCGGTACCGCCGGAACAACTCGCGTAGTTTCAGGTGGTTAGCGGTGCTGTCGGGTGACACCGTCGTGACCCGGTGCGGGCGGCATCCACCGGGCCTTTCGTGTGGGACGCAGGGTCACGGGCGCGGGTTTCGCGCTCCCGCGCGATGCCGACCGGCGGTCGGCGCTCCAAGCCGGGGGCGCAACACGCGCCGGTTGGTGTTGCGCGGCTTTGCAGCCACGCCCTTGCGCGCCGGAATAGGCCGGAGCGGCGATACTTCCCCGTTCCGGCGTCAGCCCCGATGAGTTACCTCGACCTGCGATCCGATCTGTTCCAGCGCGCCTTTCGGGGCGCCGTCCCCTACGGCGACTACCTCACGACCGGGAACGACCGGGAACGGGCCGCGTGGGCGCGGGCCGAAGCGGCCCTACCGGCGCTGCCGGGCGATGCCGGAACCCGGCTCGATCCGGCCGGCCGGATCGTGAACGTGCTGTGTCTGAGCGGGATCTGGTGCGGGGACTGCGTCCGGTCGGTGCCGGTCGTGGCCCGGCTGGCGGAGGCGGCGGGTCCGTCCGTCGATTTCCGGCTGGTGGATCGGGACGCGATACCGGAACTTCGGGATGAGCTCCGCGTTCTGGGAGCCATGCGGGTTCCCATGGTGGTTTTCCTGACCGAGGACTTCCATGAGATCGGGCGTTGGGGGGACCGGCCGCTGGCCGTGTACCGGGAGAAGGCGGTCACGGAGCTGGGGGCCGCCTGTCCGCTGCCCGGATCCGCGGACGGCGGGGCGCTGGCCGCGGAGACGGAGGAGTGGCTGGACGTGTTCGAGCGGATGATCCTGATGGCGCGGCTGGCGCCGCCGCTCAGGGCCCGGCACGGGGATTGACGGGGTAGCGTTTCCTTCGTGCGGATGAGGTACGCAGCGGGGGTTTCGCGGCCCAGGCGGGCCGCGATGCCGGCAAGCTCGAGCTCCGGGTCCACCTCGGAGCTCACCCGCACCAGGCGGCCCATCGCGTCGAGGTCCTCGATGATCGCCTGGAGATCGCTCAGGTGGTTGGGTCCCGCCATGCCTTCCTCCCCTCCGTCAGCCCCGGAGCTTGAAGCGCTGGATCTTCCCGGTGGCCGTCTTCGGCAGACTCTCGGCGAACTCGATCCAGCGCGGGTACTTGAAGGGCGCGATTCGACCCTTCACGAACTCCTTGAGCTCATCGGCGAGCGCGTCGCCGGCTTCGCTTCCTTCCCGGAGCACCACAATGGCCCGGGGCTTGACGAGTCCCTGCTCGTCGTCCCGCCCCACCACCGCGGCCTCGAGCACGCCGGGATGGGCGAGCAGCGCGGACTCCACCTCGAAGGGCGACACCCACTGCCCGCCGACCTTGAGCATGTCGTCGGTGCGCCCGGCGTAGTGGTAGTAGCCGTCGGCGTCCACGGTGTACTTGTCCCCCGTG
>JAJEFG010000105.1 GCA_022820545.1 Acidobacteriota bacterium
TGGTCATGGGCACCTCGTCGGCGTTCCTGGCCATCTGCGTCTCCGCGCTCGAACGGGGCGGTCCCGCACTCCTCGCCAGCCTGATCATCGTCGCGGCGCTCTTCCAGTTCGCGCTGGCGGCCAAGATGTCCCTGCTGCGGCGCATCTTCACCCCGACCGTCGCGGGGACCGTGCTGATGCTCATCCCGGTGGACGTCGCGCCGCTGATCGTTCGCAAGCTCACCGAGGTGCCGGAGGGCGCCTCGGCGGCGGCGGCGCCGGCCGTCGCCGCCGTGACCCTGCTGGTCACGGCCGCGATCGCGCTCCGTTCCTTCGGCGCCTGGCGGGTGTGGGCCCCGGCCCTCGGAATCTCCGCGGGATGCGTGGTGGGCGGCGTGGGATTCGGCATCTACGACACCTCGGGGATCGCGGCCGCTTCCTGGGTCGGGCTTCCCGCGTTGGCGTATCCGGGGCTCGACCTCAGCTTCGGCCCCGCGTTCTGGGCGCTGCTTCCCGCCTTCGTGCTCGTGACGCTCGTCGGCGCCATGGACACCCTCGGCGACGCCATCGCGATCCAGCGGGTGTCGTGGAGGAAACCGCGGGCGATCGACTTCCGGTCCATCCAGGGCGCCCTGAACGCCGACGGCGTCGGCAACCTCCTGGCCGGCATCGCCGGCACGGTTCCGAACACCACCTACGGGAACAGCATCGCGGTCGCCGAGTTGACGGGCATCGCGGCCCGCTCGGTGGGTGTCTGCGTGGGTGTCGTCTTTGCGGTGTTCGCGGTGCTGCCGAAGTTCGTGGCCGCGATCATCGCGATTCCGGGACCGACGGTGGGCGCGTACTACCTGATCCTGGTCGCCCTGCTCTTCGTCCTGGGCGTCAGGATCATCATCCAGGACGGCCTCGATTCGCGCCGGAGCCTCGTGGTCGGACTGGCCTTCTGGATCGGGGTGGGGTTCAAGTTCGGCTGGATTTTCCCGGACTACTTCCAGGGGCCCTGGAGCGACCTGCTCGGAAACGGCATGACCGTGGGCGGCTTCACGGTGGTATTCCTGAACCTGCTCGCCGAACTCGGGCGAAAGCGCCGCCTGCGCCTCCGGACGGCCCTCAACGAGGACGCCTTCGCCGAAGTGGACAGCGTGCTGTCGCGACTCGCCGCCGACCGCCGCTGGAACGAACCCATGGTCCGCCAGCTCCGCGCCGTCGGCGAGGAGACCCTCCATGTGCTGCTTCGGGATGCGGGGAACGCGCCGGCGGAACGGCGGCTGCTGCTCATCGCCGAAGGAGACGCAAGCCGCGCCGAACTCGAGTTCATCGCGGCGATGGACGACACGAATCTCGAGGACCGGATGGCGATGCTGACCGAGGGCGCGGCCGGAACCCCGAGCGAAGAGGAGCTGCCGCTGCGGCTCCTCCGCCACTACGCCTCGTCGGTGCGGCACCAGCAGTACCACGACACCGACGTGGTGGCGGTCCGGGTCGACGCCTCCTCCTCCTCCTCCCGCGCCTGACCGCCCGCAGGCGGTCCGGAACGCCCGGAATCCGCCGGCGACCCGACTAAGATGCCGCCGCCCCCCGTGGTGGACCCTTGCTGCTTCCTTCCCGTTCCGACTTCCGCGCGCTCGCCCGGCAGGCGAACCTGATTCCCGTCCGGCGGGAGATTCTCGCGGACTGCGATACCCCGGTCTCCACGTTCCTCCGGGTGGGGAACCGCGGGCCGGCGTTCCTGATGGAGTCGGTCGAGGGCGGTGAGAGCGTGGCCCGGTATTCGTTCCTGGGGTCGAAGCCGCGCGTCATCGTCGAGAGCCGCGGCGCCGAGATCAGGCGCCGCCACCTGAATGACGGCCGGGTCGAGACCTGGGAGAGCTCCGATCCCCTGTCGGCGCTTCGGGACATGCTCGCCGAGGTGAAGCCGGCGCAGGTGGAGGGACTGCCGCCCTTCCACGGCGGTTTCGTCGGCTATCTCGCCTACGACGCCGTGCGGCGTTTCGAGCGCCTGCCGGACAGCGTGGACGATTCGCTCGGCATTCCCGACGCCACCTTTCTGCTGACCGACAGCGTGCTGGGCTTCGACCGGGCCCGCAACGTGATCCAGGTGGTGGCGAACGCCAACGTTCCGGACGCGAGCCTCGCCGACCAGGCCTACGACGCCGCCGAGGCGCAGATCGAGGCGACGGTGCGTGAGATCCGGGCTCCGCTTCCCTATCGGCTGGGACTCCCCGGAGGCGCCGCCGGACCGCTCCCCGAACCGGTCTCCAACACGAGCCGGCAGCGGTACCTCGAGATGGTGCGCCGGGCGAAGGACTACGTCGCCGCCGGGGACATCATCCAGGTCGTTCCCTCCCAGCGTTTCGAGACGCCGCTCACCGTCCACCCCTTCGACTTCTACCGGGCGCTCCGGGTGGTGAACCCCTCCCCGTACATGTACTACCTCGACTTCGGCGGGCTGGTGGTGGCGGGAGCGTCGCCCGAGATGATGACCCGCACCGAAGACGGGGTGATCGAGACCCGGCCGATTGCGGGCACCCGGCCCCGCGGCCGTACCCCCGAGGAAGACGCGGCGCTGGCCGCGGAACTGCTCGCCGACGAGAAGGAACGCGCCGAGCACGTGATGCTCGTGGATCTGGCCCGGAACGACATCGGGCGGGTGGCCGGCTACGGCCAGGTCGAGGTCGAGGACTTCATGAGCATCGAGCGGTATTCGCACGTGATGCACATCGTGTCCCGGGTGCGGGGACAGCTCGGGGCCGGGATGGACGCCTTCGACGCGCTGCGCGCCACCTTCCCTGCCGGAACGCTCTCCGGCGCCCCCAAGATCCGCGCCATGGAGATCATCGACGAGTTGGAAACAGCACGCCGCGGCGTCTACGGCGGCGCGGTCGGTTACTTCTCGTACGGCGGCGCTTCCGACACCGCCATCGCGATCCGGACGCTGGTCGCCAAGGACGGAATCGGCTACTTCCAGGCCGGAGGCGGCGTGGTGGCGGATTCCGATCCCGCCGCCGAGTACGACGAGAGCTGCCACAAGGCGGACGCCGTGCTCGCCGCCCTCCGCATGGCCCACGAAGGACTGGACTGACCCTCACCATGACCTTCGTCCTCGACAACTACGACTCCTTTACGTTCAACCTGGTGCAGTTGTTGGGGGAGTTGGGGGCGCGGCCCGAGGTGTTCCGGAACGATGCGTTGACCCCGGGCGAGGTCCGGGAACTGAAGCCCGAGCGGGTGGTCATCTCCCCGGGTCCCTGTTCGCCCGACAAGGCGGGGATCTCGGTGGACCTCGTGCGGGAACTCGCCGGCGAAACTCCCATCCTGGGGGTGTGCCTCGGCCACCAGTCGGTCGTCCAGGCGCTCGGCGGCCGGATCCGGCGCGCTCACCGCCTGGTCCACGGCAAGACCTCCGCCGTGCGCCATAATGGCGAGGAACTGTTCGCCGGGCTGGAGAACCCCTTCGACGCCACCCGCTATCACTCGCTGGTCGCCGACGAGCCGCTCCCGAGCGAGCTGGAGGTGACGGCCCGCTCCGACGACCAGGAGATCATGGGGCTCCGGCACCGCAGCGCGCCGCTCTGGGGCGTGCAGTTCCACCCCGAATCGATTCTCACCCCCGAGGGGCGTCAACTGCTCCAGAACTTTCTCGACCTGACATGACCAAACGCTCTCCCGACTTCGCGACCATGGTGCTCATCCTGCATCCATGGGCGACGCGGCAGGAAATCGACCACCTGACCCAGCTGATCGAGGGAAAGGCCCTCGAGTGGGCGCTCCATCCCGGCGAGGTCCGGAACCAGATTCATGTGTTCGGCAACCTCTCGCAGGAAACCGAGGCCTCCTGGCGCACCCAGCCCGGCGTGCAGCAGGTCTATGGGCTCGCCAAACCCTACAAGCTCGCCAACAAGACGCATCGCAAGTCGAACACCCGCATCCCCATCGGGAGCCAGCAGCTCGGCAGCGAGGACCTGGTGATCATCGGGGGGCCCTGCGCCCTCGAGAGCGAGGAGCAGGGCACCACGGCGGCTCTGATGCTCCGGGACATCGGGCTGGAGATCATGCGCGCCTCGGCGTTCAAGCCGCGCACCTCGCCGTATTCCTTCCAGGGACTCGGAGTGGACGGCCTTCACATCCTGAGCCGCATCCGGCAGCGCACCGGCATGCTGGTCGAGACCGAGGTCATGGACGTCCGGGACGTGGAGATCGCCGCCGAACTCGTGGACGTGGTGCGGATTGGCGCCCGCAACATGCAGAACTTCGACCTCCTCAAGGAGATGGCCCGGGTCCAGACGCCGGTGATCCTGAAGCGCGGCGCCTCGAACACCATCCGCGAGTTCCTGCTGGCCACCGAGTACATCCTGCAGGGGAACCCGAACGTCATCCTGTGCGAACGCGGGATCCGCTCGTTCGAGACCGCCTACCGCAACACCCTCGACGTCGGGGCGATTGCGGTGCTGAAGCAGGAAACCCACCTCCCGGTCATTGCCGACCCGAGCCACGCCGCCGGGAACAAGACGCTGGTTCCGGCCCTGTCCCTGGCAGCGGTCGCGGCCGGCGCCGACGGACTCATCGTCGAGGTGCATCCCAATCCCGCGGTGGCGCTCAGCGACGGCGACCAATCGCTCTATCCGCATCAGTTCATGAACCTCATGGATGACCTGCGGAAGGTGGGGGCTGCGGTCGGGAGGCGCGTGCTGCGGCACCGGCCGGCGCCCACCACCTGATGCAGCGGGTTCCGGTGGAGACGCCGGGACGGGACGTTTCCTACGAGATCGCCGTCGGCGACGGCGTGCTGGACGGGCTGCCGGCGTTCCTCGAAGCGCACCATGCGGGTCGCCGGGTCGCGGCGATCGGCGACGCGGAGGCGCTCCGGCATCACGGGGACCGCCTCCGTGCCGCCTTGCCCGCGGGAGCCCCCGTCCTCGCAGTGCCTTCCGGCGAGGCGTCCAAGACACGGGCGGAGAAAGTGCGCCTCGAAGACGAACTGCTGTCCCGCCGGCTGGGCCGCGACACGGTGCTCATCGGGTTCGGCGGCGGCGTGGTCACCGACCTCGGGGGTTTCGTGGCCGCCACCTATCTCCGCGGAGTGCCGTTCGTGGCGGTCCCCACCACCCTGCTCGCGGCGGTGGACGCGTCCGTGGGAGGCAAGACCGGGATCAACACGCCGCAGGGGAAGAACCTCATCGGAGCGATCCGCCAGCCCGCCGCCGTCTTCGCCGACATCCGCTTCCTCGAAACCCTGCCCGAGCCGGAATTCCTGAACGGAGTCGCCGAAGCGCTCAAGATGGCCGCCACCAGCGACCCGGAACTCTTCTCGGGCATGGAGAAGGGCATCGGCGCCCTGAGGGACCGGGAGTCCGGCGCGCTGACCCGGCTCATTGCCGCCGCGGTGCGGATCAAGGCCGCCGTGGTGTCCGCCGACGAACGGGAGAGCGGCTTGCGCGAGGTGCTCAACTTCGGCCACACCATCGGACACGGCCTCGAGCATGCGACCGGCTACGTCCTGGCGCACGGCGCCGCGGTGGCGGTCGGGATGATCGCGGAGAGCCGGATGGCGTGCCGCGCAGGTTTCCTGGACCCCGCGGCCGAAGACCGCCTGCACTCCCTGATCGGCTCCGTCGGACTCGCGGTCCGGGCGCCGGACGGGCTGGAACGCGGGCCTGTCCTGGCGGCGCTCGGGAGCGACAAGAAGGCGCGCGGCGGCGAGCCGCGCTACGTGGTGCTCGAGGACATCGGCCGGGTGCGGGCCCGGGACGCGCAGGGACGAACGGCGTACTCCTTCTCCCTGCCCGCGGAGGTCGTGGACGCGGGGCTCCGCGCGATCGGGCTTTGATCGAGATCGCCCCCGGGCCGGCGCCGCTGGACGCCGCGGCCCGGGTTCCCGGCAGCAAGTACGAGGCGAACCGGTTCCTGATCGCTGCCGCCCTCACCGAGGGGACGACCCGCCTCCGGGGTCTTCCGGAGGGGGAAGACGTCCAAGCCGCGATCTCGGCGGTGAGCGCGCTCGGCGGCAGCACGGCCGACCGCGGGGACTGCCTCGAGGTGAGGGGAATCGCCGCCGACGCGAGCCCGGGATCCTCGTTCGACCCCGGAATCCCCACCCAGGTTTCCGTCGGCGAGTCGGGGACGCTGCTGCGCTTTCTCACCGCGGCGGCGGCCACGGTCCCGGGATCCATCACCGTTACCGGACGCGGCCGGATTCGCGAGCGGCCGGTCGCGGGCCTGGTGGCGGCGCTCGGAACGCTCGGCGCGGACATCGAAACGACCGGTGGTTTCGCGCCGCTCACGGTCCGCTCGGGCCGGCTGGAGGGCGGGACCGTCGGGGTACCGGCGTCCGAGAGCAGCCAGTTCGCGAGCGGCTTGCTCCTCGCCGCCCCCCGCGCCGCCGGCGCGGTCTCGGTCGAACTGGAGGGCGATCCGGTATCGGCTTCCTATCTCGACCTGACGGTGAGCGTGATGGCCCGCTGCGGCGTGAACGTCGAGCGGCCCGGACCGGGGCGGTTCCGGGTGGCTCCCGGCGCGCGTTACCGGCCGGGTGATCACCGGATCTCGGGAGACTGGACCGCGGCCAGCTACTTCTTCGCCGCCGCCGCCCTGGCTGCGGGCCGCGTCACGGTGGACGGCCTCGACCCGGATTCCCCACAGGGGGAACGCCGCTTCCCCGAGCTCCTCCGCCGCATGGGGTGCGAGGTCTCCGAGGCCCCCTCGGAGGAAGGGGTGCGGGTGACGGTCACCGGCGCCTCCCACCTCCGGGGGCTCCCGGTGGACATGCGTTCGATGCCCGACGCCGTCCCCACGCTGGCGGCGATCGCGCCCTTCGCGGAGGGAGCCACCCGGATCCACGGGATCTCTCACCTGCGGCACAAGGAGAGTGATCGGATCGCCGCCCTCGCGGACGGGCTCGGCCGTCTCGGAGCGCGGGTGACCGCGACGGATGACGGCCTCGCCATCGAGTCGCCGGCGAGCGGCGCCCCTTTTCGGACGGCGGCTCTCGATGCTCACGGCGACCACCGGATCGCGATGGCGCTGGCGCTCACCGGACTCCGCCTTCCGGGCGTACGGATCCGCGGGCCGCAGGTGGTAGCCAAGTCGTTCCCGGGTTTCTGGCGCGCCCTGGCGGAGCTCGGCTTCCGGGTGTGCGGCGCGGAGGGCAGCTAGTGGATGTGTCGGCGGGCGTCGGCCCCAGCTTCCCCAACGTCGTCCTCGTCGGCTCCCGCGCGTCGGGGAAGAGCCGGACGTCGCGGAAACTGGCCGAGACGGTCGGCTGGACGCGGATCAGCACCGACGAACTGCTGGAGTCGCGCCTTGGGCCCATCCCGGCGTTCGTGGAGCGGTCCGGCTGGGAGCGCTTTCGGGAAGAGGAACGCCGGGTCCTCGCCGACATCAGCGGCGAGCGGCTGGTCGTGGACTGCGGGGGAGGCATCGTGGAGAACCCCGGCAGCATCCCCCGCCTCCGGCAGCTCGGGACCGTCTACTGGATCCGCGCCCCGGCGGCGGTGCTGCGCGAGCGGCTGTCCCGCCCGAAGCACCGGGACTCGCGGCCAACCCTGACCGGAATCCCGCCCGCCGAGGAGGCGGCCCTGATGCTGGAGGCCCGGACCCCCCTCTACCGGGAGGCGGCGGAGTCCGACGTCTGGACCGCCGCATCCGACGGGGCCGCCGAGGAGGAGGCCTTCGAGACGCTGCTTCGGGCCCATTTCGGACCGCCGCTCGCGCTCACCGTCGCCGGAGCCACGGCAGCGGAACTGCGCGCCGGCCTCGACGCGGCCATCGCCGAATCCGGGCCGCTCGACCTGATCGAACTCCGGGTGGACGCGCTCAAACGGCCGGCGCCCGCGGACCTGCACGCGATTCTCGGCGACCTGCCGGGGCCCCTGCTGGCACGGCTGATCGCCACCGTCCGCCGGGGGGACGAAGGCGGCAGCTTCTCGGGAAGCGAAGAGGACCGGATCGGGCTGCTCGCCGAGGCCGCCAGGCTGGGCGCGGGCCACTGCGACCTCGAGTTCGAGGCGGACCGGGAGAGCGAAGGAGCACACGCCCGCCGGATCCGTGGAGCTGCCCCGGCAGTGCGACTCGTGGCCTCGGTCCACGACCTGGACGGCGTTCCCGCCGGGCTCGAAACCTTCCCCGGCCGGATGGCGTCCATGCGGCCGGCACTCACCAAGGTCGCGGTGCGGGCCGCCGGACGGGCCGACGTGGAGCGGGTCCATTCCCTGATTCGGGCCCAGGCGTCCCGCGAGACCCCCATCGTCGGGATCGCCATGGGGGAAGCGGGAACCGCGCTGCGCGTCACCGCCGGTGCGGCCGGCGCGGCGCTTTCCACCTACGCGCCACCCGAAGGCCTTCCCGCGGTCGCCCCCGGGCAACTGACGGCCGGAGACATCCGGTCCCGCCATCGCCGCTGGGGGCGCCGGCTCCACGCGCTGGCCCCGGTCCACGGGGTGGTGGGCAGTCCGATCGGGCAGAGCCTCAGCCCGCCGATGCACGAGGCGGCCTTCCGGCGGCTCGGGATCGAGGCCGCCTACCTCCCGTTCGACGTTCCCCCCGCGGAACTCGAGGACTTCCTGATGGCGGCGCGCCTCGGCGGGACGGGCGGGCTGAACGTGACGATTCCGCACAAGCAGGCCGTCCTTCCGCACCTCGACTCCCTCGACGACGACGCGCGCCGGATCGGCGCCGTGAATACCATCGTCGCGATGAACGGCGGACTCGCGGGCGCCAATACGGACTGGACGGGCGCCGTCCACGCGCTCGAGGAAACGGTCGCGCTGCCCGGCCGGCGCGCCACGGTGCTCGGGGCCGGCGGCTCCGCGCGGGCCGTCCTCTACGGTCTGGCCCAGCGTGGCGCGGAAGCGGTCGTCATCTCCCGGAACGACCGGAGGGCGGCGGCGCTCGCCGACGAAACGGGCGTGGCGCACGCTCCGGCCGCCGCGCTGGAACGGATCGAGGGGGACATCCTGATCAACACCACCCCGGTCGGGATGGCGCCCGACGACCACGGCTGTCCCGCCCCGGACGCCGCGATCGCCGCCCACGAGGTGATCTTCGACCTGGTGTTCCACCCCGAGCGCACCCCGCTCCTCGGGAAGGCGGCCGGGATGGGAAAACGGACCGTCCCGGGACTCCGGATGCTCATCCTGCAGGCGGCCGCCGCCTTCGAACGCTGGACCGGCCGCCCGGCGCCGGTTCAGGTCATGGCGGACGCCGCCCGGAAGGCTCGCGATGCCCGGTAGCTCGATCGGCCAGGCCTTCCGGGTGACCACCTGGGGCGAGTCGCACGGCCCGGCCATCGGGGTGGTGGTGGACGGCTGTCCGCCCCGGATCCCGCTCAGCGAGGGCGACGTGCAGGAGGAACTGGACCGCCGGCGTCCCGGCCAGAGCCGCCTCACCACCCAGCGCCGGGAAGCGGACCGGGTGGCCATCGAATCGGGGGTGATCGCCGGCCAGACCACCGGTCACCCCATCGCGATGGTGGTCCGGAACAGGGACGCCCGGCCCGCCGACTACGAGGCGCTCAAGACGGTCTATCGGCCCTCGCACGCCGACTACACCTTCGACGCGAAATACGGAATCCGGGACGCGAGCGGCGGAGGCCGCTCCTCGGCCCGCGTCACGGTGGGCCACGTGGCCGCCGGAGCGGTCGCCCGGCGGTTCCTGACGGAGCGCTTCGGCGTCGAGTGCACCGCGTACGTGAAGCGCACGAAGGACATCGAGGCCGACGTCAACCCGGAGACCGTCACCCGCGGCGAGGTGGAGAGAACGCCCGTCCGCTGTCCGGACCTCGAGGCAGCCGCCCGCATGGTGGAGCTGATCGAGCGGACGCGGGACGCCCGGGACTCCCTCGGCGGCGTCGTCGAGTGTTCCGTGCGCGGCGTCCCTCCCGGGCTCGGGGAGCCGGTCTTCGACAAGCTGGAGAGCGACCTCGCGAAGGCGATGCTGGCGATCAACGCCAGCAAGGGATTCGAAATCGGCTCCGGGTTCGCCGGCACCCGCCTCTTCGGAAGCGAGCACAACGACCGCTTCGTCGTGAAGGACGGCGCGACGACGACGGAGACGAACCGCGCGGGCGGCGTGCTGGGCGGCATATCGACCGGGATGCCGATCGTCTTCCGGGTGGCGTTCAAGCCGACCTCCACGATCGGCCTCGCGCAGCGGACCGTGGACTCCGAGGGCAAGGAAGTCACCCTGGAGGCCCGCGGGCGCCACGACCCCTGCGTCCTTCCCCGCGCCGTCCCGATCGTGGAGGCCATGGCCTGCCTGGTGCTCGCCGACCACGCGCTGCGCCAGGCCGCGATCACGTCAGCGGGATAGGTCGGAGCGCGGGTCTATCCAGCCGGCATCGCGTGACGGCTTGGAACGCCGGCTTCAGCCGGCACGCGCGGCGCGCCCCACCGGGAGAAACCGTCATGATCGGTCCTCCTGCACACCCGGCCGGGCATGAAAACGGCGGAAACGGCCTGAGCTCGGAGCGCCGGCCTCCGGCCGGCATCGCGGCCGCAGGCCGCGAAATGCACGGCGCAGCCGATTCCCATGGCGTGGTCCCAACCGGGAACGGCTGCGCGCCGCCCGAAACGAGCCGGACGTGGCCCCCACCTCCAGGGGGAGGAGCGCCATCAACGCGGGTTTCGCGCTCCCGCGCGATGCCGGCCGGAGGCCGGC
>JAJEFG010000089.1 GCA_022820545.1 Acidobacteriota bacterium
CGACGCGCCGAGTCCGAGGGGTGCGAGCCCTCGCGGCGGACGGGGACGCCCGCGCTCTGCCGGCGCGCCGCGGGGGGCGCGGGCGATGCGTACGGGACGGGGGGACCGGGTGCGAACGGCACGCCGGGCGCGGGCGGATCGGGGCAGCGCCCTCTGAAGCGCCGCCTCGAAGCGAAAGCCGCCGAACCGGCCGTCCGGCGGCACGCCGGGCGCGATCGCGAGGACCGGCACGAACGTGAACCGGGCGTAGCCCTCGGAGGCCAGATCCAGGATGTCCCCCTTCCAGCGCTCCCAGCCGATCAGGAAGTCCAGAGAGTCCTCGTCGAGATCGGCGAGCGTGACCTCGAGGACGCGTGGGGTGGGGTCCGGCTCCTGCCCGTACGCCGCCGGCGCCAGCACCAGGCCCGCGGCCAGCCAAACGAAACCCCGCATCACGGTTGAATCGTACGCAATCCACGTGCCGGGTGTGGCGCAATGGGCTTGGAACCACACCGCGAGGAACCGTCGTGATCGGTTCACCCGCACACCCCGCCGGGCGCGAAAAGGGCGGGAACGGCTTGAGCTCGGAGCGCCGGCCTCCGGCCGGCATCGCGGCCGCAGGCCGCGAAACGCACGCCGCAGCCGATTCCCATGGCGTGATCCCAACCGGGAACGGCTGCGCGCCGCCCGAAACGAGCCGGTGGGCCGCACCTTCAGGGGAAAGAACGCCATCAGTGCGGGTTTCGCGCTCCCGCGCGATGCCGGCCAGAGGCCGGCGCTCCGACGCGGCGCCACCCCACCCACCCTGAGGGCGCTGGTACGCCAGCCCCACGTCTGCGATGATCGGTTCGCCCTTCCCCACCGCCGGCATGAGAGACGAGGCTGCAGGAACAACCTGGTACTGCGTGCGGCGCGGCGGCGCGGCGCGGCGTTCCGGCTGGATTCCGGAGGCTCCCCTGGACGATCTGCACCGGCGCGTCGAGGCCCGCCCCGAGGACTCGATCGAAGTCTCGATGGCGGGCGAGTTCCGCCCGGTGCCCCGGGAGCGGTTCTCCAAGGTGTTCTACAACCGGGTTCGCGGCCGCATCGGGATGGAAATCACCTGCCGCGGTGAGACCGAGCGCCTGGCGCCGACCCGGATGATGGCCCGGAACCTGAGTTTCGCCCGCGCTCTCGAGAGGTTCTGCGAACGGCGGAACATCGCCCGGGAGGAGTTCGCGGCGCGGGGAGCCCTCCGCGCGTTCTCCGCGCGCCAGTTCCTTGTCTCCGGGGACGGGCGGCGGGTGACCGAGTTGTTCCGCGGATCGGTGCCCGTGCCGCCGAATCCGGCCCCCGGCGAGGACCGCGCCGGCGATCTGGCGGACGGCATCGGCCGGTGGATGTTGGCGAACACCGGATCCGACGGTTCCCTGCCCTACAAGTACTGGCCGAGCCGCGGCGAAGGGTCCCCGGCCGACAACGCCATTCGCCGTTTTCTCGCGTCACTCGCGCTGGCGCGGCTCGGACGACTCCGCGGCGACGCGGACCTCCGGGAGGCGGCCGGGCGCAACCTGCGCTTCAACCTGAAGCGCTACTTCCGGGACCTCGGTGACGGGCGGGGGGCCATCGTCGAGGAAGCCGGCGCGAAACTGGGGGCGGCGGCGCTCGCGGGGCTGGCGATCCTCGAGAGCCCGGCCGGGGATGAGTTCCGGACGGAACTCGGGATGCTGACGGCGGGGGTGAACTCCCTCGTCCATGAGGAGTACGGGTTCCGGACATTCTTCTTTCCCGCGGAGCGGGACGGGCAGAACTGGAACTTCTATTCGGGGGAGGCCCTGCTCTTCTGGGCCGAAGCGCTGCGCCGGCGGATCCCGGGAGCGCCGTCCCCGGAACAGTGCGAGGAGGCCTTTGCCCGCTGCCGCGACCGGCACCGCCGCGCCCGCAACCCCGCCTTCATCCCCTGGCACACCCAGGCCTGCGCCTCGCTCTTCGAAGCGACGGGCCAGCGCGCCTATGCCGACTTCACCTTCGAGATGAACGACTGGCTGCTACCCATGCAGCAATGGGAGGGTTTGCCGAAGGACCTGCGCGGGCGCTTCTTCGATCCGTTGCGGCCGGATTTCGGCCCGCCCCACGCGGCCTCGACCGGGGCCTACCTGGAGGGGCTCGCCGACGCGGCGGCGCTCGCGCGCGCGGTGGGTGACCGGGGGCGCGCCGCCGCCTACGGCCGCGCCATCGAACGCGGACTCCGGTCCCTGCGGCAGCTCCAGTTCCGCGGCGCCGAAGACGCGTTCTACGTCTCGAAGCGATGGCGGGTCATGGGCGCCCTTCGCGTCGAGGCCTACGACAACACGATCCGCCTCGACTCGGCGGCGCACGCGCTCGCCGCCGCAGTGAAGCTGCTGCGCGCCCGCGATCAGCCGGAGCCGGGGCGGGCGAAGTAGCCGCGCCCCGGCCGGGGCAGCACGTCGAAGATCAGGTGCACCCGCGGCTCCCCGGTCGGGTTCCGCGCCTCGTGCCGGACCTTGTTGTCGAAGGTCCAGAGTTCGCCTTCCTGCATCACGACGGCGTCCTCGCCGCAGGTGAGCGGGCTGCCTCCCGGGCTCCTGAGGACCAGGTGGAAGCGGTCCCGGATCCGGTAGTAGTCGCCGCCGTCGCGATGCGGACGGACCCATCCGTGGGGTTGCAGCGCCACCAGCGTCGCCCGGCCGAGCTCTCCGTCGTGTAGCGACGCGATTTCCCGGCAGAAGGACACGGCCTCGGGAAACCGGGCCGCGGAACGCATGGTCCGCGTCTCGTGGACGTCGTTCGCGTTCTTCGCCCCCGGCGGCAGCGGTTTCCTGGCCGCCCGCAGGAAGATGTTCTGCGTGTCGCGCTGGCAGCGCACCTTGCGCTGGCGGCTGGTGTCCGCGAGCCACATTTCCGGCGCCGCGGCCAGTTCCGCAAGGAGCGGAGTCACGTCGAGGCCGGCTGCGATTCGCAGGAACCGGGACGCCGGGTTTCGCTCGGCGGGATGCGGCATGACGCGCGGGATGCGGGCGGATTCGTTGGGCCCCCGCTTCGCCGGCATCAGCACGTCATCGCGAGTCGAGCGGGAGATTCCGGCCGGTCAATCGGCGTCGCCATCCCCGTCGCCGTCGCCGTCCCCGTCGCCATCCCCGTCTCCATCGCCGTCTCCATCGCCGTCGCCGTCGCCGTCCCCGTCTCCGTCTCCGTCGCCATCGCCGTCTCCATCGCCGTCGCCATCTCCGTC
>JAJEFG010000048.1 GCA_022820545.1 Acidobacteriota bacterium
ATCGCCTGACATCGGCTCTTGAAACCGCCTTTGCGCCCCACCCCCAGCCCGACCAGCGCGCGGTGCCGAAGCAGGGATTTGAACCCTGACACTCGCAAGGAGTACTGCGCCCTGAACGCAGCGCGTCTGCCGTTCCGCCACTTCGGCCCGCGGAGCGGGCGATTCTAACAGTCCGTGGGCAGGATCCGCCGGCGCGAAAGAGGCCGGCAATCCCCGCGCGATCGCTCGGACGGACGCCCTCCACCCCGCCTGGTTCGGGGGCGCTTCGAGGGCCGGCCGGAGGGTGACGGGTGGGTGATCCCGGAGGGGCCGGACGGAGCGGAGGACATCCACGTCACCCGCGGCCGGTTGGGTGGGACGCTCCCGGGTGATCTGGTGGACGTCGAGCTGTCCTTTCGCGCCCGGCGCGGACGGCTCGAGGGGGCCGTCGTCCGGGTCGTCCAGCGAGGCGCCTCCACGGTCGTCGGGTTGGTGACGCCGGAACGGACCGTTGCCGTCTGGGACCGGCAGTGGGCGCGCGAAGTCCTGCTCCCGGGAGGCGGGGCGCAGCCGGGAGATCTCGTCGAAGTGCGTATCCGGCGCTATCCCGCCCCCGGGCAGTCCGTCATCGGCGAGGTGACGTCCGTCTATGGCCCCGCCGACGAGCCCCGGGCGGAACTGCTCGCGGTCCTTGCGAAGTACTCGATCCGCGACGAGTTCCCGCCGGCGGCGCTCGCCCAGGCGGAGGCCGCGCCCGCGGCGGTCGCCGCCAGCGAGCTCGGGGCCCGCGAGGACTTCCGCGGCCGGCTGATTCTCACGATGGATCCCGAGGACGCCCGCGATCACGACGACGCGATCGAGGCGGCCGAGCTGCCGGACGGCGGCTTCGAGATCGGGGTCCACATCGCCGACGTCAGCCACTACGTCCCGCCGGGAAGTCCGGTGGACGAGGAGGCCGCGCGGCGGGGCACCTCGGCCTACTTCCCGGAGCGCGCCGTGCCGATGCTGCCGGAAGCGTTGTCCTCGGGCATCTGCTCGCTCTTCCCCGACGTGGACCGGCTGGTCCGGTCGGTGCGCCTGCGGATCGGCCCGGACGGGCGGCTGCAGGATGCCCGCTTCTCCCGCGGCGTGATCCGGAGCGCCGCCCGGCTGTCGTACGAGGAGGGTGCGCGTCTCCTCGCTGGCGCCGGCTCCGGGCCGGTCGGCAGGGCGGTCCGGACCATGGGACGCGCGGCCGCGCTCCTCGCCCGGGCGCGCGCCGGGCGGGGTGCGGTGGACCTCGATCTGCCGGAACCGGTGGTTACCGCCGACGCCGAGGGGAACCTGCTGGACGCCCGCTACGGGGAGAGAAACGACGCCCACCGGCTCGTCGAGGACTTCATGCTGCTCGCGAACCAGGCCGTCGCCGAACGGCTGCGAAACACCGGCACTCCGGCGCTCCACCGGGTTCACGAGGCCCCCGACGAGGCGCGGGTCGATTCGTTCGAGGACCTGCTTTCCGGCTTCGGCGAACGGTTGCGCGTTCCCTCGGAGCCGCTCCGTCCGGTCCACTGCGCCCGGCTGCTGGCCCGCATCGAGTCCCGGCCCGAGGCCACCTTCCTGCGCCGCAAGTTGCTTCGCGCGATGCAGAAGGCGGTGTATTCGCCCCGCGGGCAAGGACACTTCGCGCTCGCGCTTCCGGACTACACGCACTTCACGTCGCCGATCCGGCGGTACCCGGACCTCGTCGCGCATCGCGCAATCGCCGCGGCAGACGGGTCATCCCGGCATCCGGATCCCGAAACGCTCCCGGCGCTCGCCGCGTCGTGCTCCGAGACCGAGCGGAACGCCGAGGCCGCGGAACGGACCCTGGTCGAACGTCGCATCGCCCGGCTGCTCGCCGGCCGGCTCGGCGACGCCTTCGCCGCCCGGGTTGCCGAGACGGGCCGTTTCGGTCTCGCCATCGAACTCGACGAGGTCCCCGCACGGGGGACGGTGCCCATGGCGGTGCTCACGGGAGGACGCTTCCGTTTCCATCGCCAGGATCACTCGCTCCGCTGTCCGGTGACCGGCCGGAGCTTCCGGATCGGCGATGCGCTCGAAGCGCAGCTCGTCCGGGTGGACCCGCTGCGCGGCGACCTGGAGTTCGGGTTGCCCGGGGAAGCCGCCCGCGCGCCGGCGGTTCCTAGGGCGGGGAGGCGTGATCGAAGACCGCGTCCCCGGGGGCGTTGACCTCGGCGAGCGGGGCGTCCGGCTGGGGCGCCGGAAGGACCACCGTGAACTTCGAGCCCCGCTTCGGGGCGCTCTCCACCTCCATGCGTCCCCCGAGGACCTCCACCGTGTGCTTCGCGATCGCCAGACCGAGTCCGGTCCCTCCCACCTCCCGGGACCGGGCCGGGTCCACCCGGTAGAACCGTTCGAAGATGCGGCCGAGGTGCGCCTTCGGGATGCCCACCCCGTTGTCGCTGACCGAGACGCGCGCTTCCGCGTCGCTGAACCTGGTCGCGACCTCGATCCGTCCGTCGGAAGCGGAGTACTGGATGGCGTTGTCCACCAGGTTCTGAAGAATCTCCGTGAGCAGGGTGGGATCGGTCTGGACAGGCCGGGCATCGCTGGATACGGAGGCTGCCAGGCTCCGGTCGCCCGCCTTGAGGCGCGCCGACTCGAGGACGGACTCGACGACGGTTTCGATCCGGACCGGAACCGGCTCGGTCTCCAGCTTGCCCGCCTCGATCCGGGCGAGCCGCATCAGGTCGTCCGTCAGGTGGGACAGCCGCACCGCGTGCTGGCGGATGATCCCGAGGAAGCGCCGCTGCTCGGGCGGCCCTTCGAGGCTGCCGTCGAGGAGCGTCTCCGAAAAACCGCGGATCGCCGTCAGGGGCGTCTTCATTTCGTGCGAGAGGTTGGCCACGAAGTCGCGGCGCACCCGCTCCAACGCATGGAGTTGGGTCACGTCCATGAGTACCAGAACGGCCCCTGCCGGCCCGGGCTGCTGAGAGCCGTTCCCTGGATGGGGAGAGGCCGCGGGTCGCTCCGGCTCGATCGGGTGGATGGGGGCGGCGCGGACCAGCACCTCCCGGTCGTTGAGGGAGATTTCCCGCTCGTCGGACGTGCCTCGCAGCGCCGCCCGCACCATCTTGAGGAGGCGCTTCTTTTCGAGGACGTTTTGAACGTGCCGTCCCCGATAGTCGCGCCAGGACTCGCCCGGAAGCGAAAGCACCTCACGGAAGGCCCCGTTCACGTACTGGATACGCAGGTCCTCGTCGACCACCGCGACGCCTTCCGCGACGCTCGAAAGGATGGTGGCGCCCTGGTTCTTCTCGGCAGTCAGCGACTCGAAACTGCGTTGCAACTCCAGCGCCGTCCGGTTCAGCGACGCGAGGAGCTGGTCGAGTTCGTCCATCCGCAAGGGAGACGTCTCCGGCGTGAAGTCCCCCCGGGCCACCCGCTCCGAGAACCGGACGAGCCGCGCAATCCGCTCGCCGAAGCGGGCGGCGTACCAAAGCGAAAGCACGGCGGCGACGAGGAAGGCGAGCGCGGTCACGACGATCACCGGAGTCAGGATCGCCCGCACCGTTGCCTCGAGCTGCACAACCGGCTCCGATAGCCGCAGCACGGTGTCTTCCCGCCACGGAAGCCTGACCGCCACGTAGGTGAGATCCTCGCCGCGCGTGTCGCTGAATCGCTGCGAGCGGCCGTAGCCGGTGGCGAAGGCCGCGATGACCTCGGGACGGTCCCGATGGTTGTCCATCGCTCGCACGTCCTCGTGGGAGTCCGCGAGGACGGCTCCATCGCTTGCGATGAGCGTCACCCGGCGCTCGCGGCGTGTCGGGGTGGCGCCCTCCTCGCCGCCCCCTTCAAAAGAGGCGAGCGCCATGGCCCAGTCCCGGAGAGGCGCCGCGGACGTTTCCGTCGGCGCATTCGCGAGTCCCACCTCCACGACTCCGTCGAGATCCGCAAAGGCGGAGGCGACCGCGCTTTCCCTGACGACCCGAGCAGTGGTGGCGAGCACTGCAAAGAGCGCGGCGAGCGCGACCAGCAGGCTCGCGGCGGTGAGCCGGAGCGCCAGCCGCGACGGCCGGCGGAACCGTCCGGGCCGCCCCGGCGCCTCCGGCGTCGTGGAGTTCAAGCCGGGGGTTCGAAGCGATACCCGGCGCCCCGAACCGTCTTCAGCAGCGAAGGATCCCCCGGGATGTCAATCTTCTGCCGCAACCGGCGCACATAGACATCCACGCTGCGCAGCGTGATGTACTTCTCGCGTCCCCACACCCGGTCGAGGAGCTGTTCCCGCGAGAACACCCGTCGCGGATGGGACGCCAGATGGTGCAGCAGCTTGAACTCGAGGTGCGTCACCGGCAGGTCGTTTCCCCCCCGCTGCACGCGATGGGAGGTGGGATCGATCGACAGTTCGCCGAACTGAAGGGTCTCGTCGATGGCCGCGGGCGGACGCCGTTCGGCCCGCCCGGCCCGGCGAAGCACCGCGCCCACCCTCGCTACCAGTTCGCGGGGACTGAAGGGTTTGGTGATGTAGTCGTCGGCCCCGAGTTCGATCCCGGCGATCACGTCGGCCTCTTCGCTTCGGGCAGTGAGCATGATGACCGGCAGGTTCTGGTACCGGGCGTCCCTCCGCAGGCGGCGGCAGAGATCGAACCCGCTGATCTCCGGCAGCATCAGGTCCAGGATCACCAGATCGGGCTGCTCCCGCTGCAGTTCGGACCATCCCTCGGAACCCGTCGTGGCGGACGTCACCCGATACGACTCCCGCTCCAGGTTGAACCGGAGGAGTTCGACGATGTCCGGATCGTCCTCGATGACCAGGATGTTCTTCACGGCCGCCGAGATCGTACACACAGTCCGGGCGTATGCTCCCCCGTCCGATGTCTGAGCTGAAGATCGCGTTCCAGGGGCATCCGGGGTCCTACTCGGACATGGCCTGCCGGGACCGCTATCCGGATCATGAGCCCCTGGCCTGCGAGGCTTTCGAGGACGCGTTCGCGGCGGTGGCGGACGGAAGCGCGGAGTTCGCGATGATCCCCATCGAGAATTCGGTTGCCGGGCGCGTGGCGGACATCCACCACCTGCTGCCGGAATCCGAGCTGCAGATCGTCGCGGAAGCCTTTCACCGGGTACGGCACCAGCTTCTCGGGCTGCCCGGAGCCAGGCTTGCCGCACTCCGCACCGTCCACAGCCACCCGCACGCGCTGGCCCAGTGCCGGGAGTTCATCCGCAGCCGACGCCTCCGCCCCGTCGCGGAAGCGGATACCGCCGGAGCTGCGATCCTGATCGCCGGAAGCGGAGATACCACCAAGGCGGCCATCGCTTCGGCGCTCGCCGCCGGGCTTCACGGACTCTCCGTGCTGGCGCCGGACATCGCGGACGTCTCCCGGAACATCACCCGGTTCCTCGTCATGGCCCGGGAGCCGGTCAGGGTTCCCCGCGACGTCGATGCGATCACCACGTTCGTGTTCCAGGTGCGAAATCTCCCGGGCGCGCTCTACAAGGCGCTCGGCGGGTTCGCGACCAATGGAGTGAACATGCAGAAGCTCGAAAGCTACATGCTGGACGGCTCGTTCACCTCGACGCAGTTCTACTGTGACGTGGCCGGTCATCCCGAGGACTCGGGGGTGGCGAAGGCGCTCGAAGAACTCCGATTCTTCTCCCGGTCGGTCAGGATTCTGGGCGTCTATCCGGCGGATCCGATACGGGACCGTCACTGACCGGTCCGGCGCCGCCCGGCCGGCGCGAGCTCCGCAAGTGTCAGCGGTGTTATCGGTCCGAGAACAGCGTCACCAACTCGAAATCGGAATTCACGGATTCTTCATGTTTTGTTCCCTGATGTTCATTGGATCGTGACCAGCACATCAAGAATCGTTCAAACAGACGTAACTCCCGAGAAACAGAATCTCATCCCATGCTGGGCTCGGATTCCCGGGGCGGCCGCGGTTGCGCTCGCGGCCAGAGATCGCCCCTTTGTCTGGCGCTGCGAAACGGACCGCTCTTCCGCGCGCTCTGCTTCGTCCTGACAGCCTGGGCCATGGCCGGCACGGCCGTTGCCGGGGGGGCGTCTTCCGGATGGGCCGCCCAGGAAGAAACCGTGCAGGCGAAGCTGGCTGCGGAGACGGCGGCCGCGACGCCACTCACCGGTGAGGCGCAGCTCGCCGCGGAGGAACGCGGCAGCGAAGAGGGCGCAGCCGTCGCCGAAGAGCCGGCGGCCGACGAAAGGGCGTCCGCTGACGACTCCTCGGGAACGGCGCAGAGTGGGACGGGAGCGTCCCCCTTCGTCGACATGAATGTCCGGTTCCGCGGCCGGGTGCTCGACGAGGCCGGAGATCTCGGAGATCCTTCAATCAGCAGTTTCTCCCTCTGGAGCAAGACGAAGATCGGGAACCGGATCGTCACCAACGTCACGTATGACCTCGGCAAGACCCGGATGCACGACTTCTGGGCGCAGTTCGACGTGGGCGGCGGGTTTCAGATCCGGGCGGGCCGCAGCTCGCTCGCCTGGTTCGGTGAGTTCACCGAGTCGTCGCACTCCCGCCAGACGATCCAGGCGGCCGTCGGCACCAAGCTGACCCGGTCACGGGAAAGCGGGGTCTTCATGTTCTATGACCGCGGGGCCTACAACGCGCGCCTTCACGTGGTGCAGGGCAGCGGCTACGAGGCGGAAGACAACTCGCACAAGGACGTGCTGGGGAGCGTCGGCCGCACGTTCGACGTCGCGGGAGCGGCCGTGCTCCTCGACGTCGGCCACTACGAGGGGCGGGACGGCCCCGACGACGCCCTCATTCCGCGGCGTCAGACCGGCTTCTACCTGGAGGGCGAACTCGACGGCAGCCGCGACTTTCGGGGCGCGGCCTTCCGCCGGGAGCAGTTCGGACGGGAACACTTCGGCGGGTTCGCCCGAATTCGCCAGCGGTTCCCCCAGGGCATCTGGGCCCACGGGGAATTCGGAATGGAAACGAACCACGGTCCGCTGGAGGCCCCCGGCCATTCCAGCTACCTCACCGCCGGCACCCGGTACGAACTCCCGTGGAACATGACGCACCTGTCCGCCGACTACCGGTTCCGTTTCGGCGCGGTGCAGGACCACGAGCTGCTCCTCCTCTTCCAGTGGCTCTTCGACTTCCAGAACCCCCGGCGTAACTGAGGCGCGCCGGCTTCCGGCCCGGCGCCGTCGTCTGCGGGACGGCGGAAAGGGCGCCCGGCAGGGCGCGCCGATGCGCAGGTTCCGCAGGGCCGGCGTCACCGTCAGTTCATCGCCGATTCATTCCCCGTTGCGGGGTTTTGCGGTGAATTTCTTGAGGGCTTCAAGCCGGGGCAACACGGGATTCCGACAATCCCGCCTCGATGTCAGAGCCGCATTCCCGTACCCGGGAGGACGTTCGCCGTCCTGCCTCCCACAAACGTCGTTCCGATAGCCGCCGGCGCCGGTTGCACCTCCAGCCGGCACTCCTGAGCCTGCTGCTCGCGGTGCTGGTGGTCCCCCGCGCCGCCGCCCAGGACGACACCGGCCAGGTGGCGGGCGTGGTCCGCGACAGCTTCAACGCCATGACGCTGCCCGGCGCCCCGATCACGGTGGTGGCCACGAACGAGGTCGTCTATTCGGAACTCGACGGCGCGTTCTCGCTGTTACTCCCGGCCGGCTCCCACGAGATCCGGGTGAGCTTCTCCGGGTACGAAGAAGTCGTCGTTCCGGTGGAAGTTGAGGCCGGCGCCACCGCGCGCATCGACGTCGCCCTCACCATGGAGCGCTTCGCGGAAGAGGTGGTGGTGACCGGAGAGGCGATCGAGCCCGAACTCTTCACCGCCGAAGCCCAGCTCGTCGAACGCCAGAAGTCGGCGACCATCACCGACAACCTCGCCTCCGAGGAGATGAAGGAGAACGCGGACTCGAACGCCGCCTCCGCCATGAAGCGGGTCACCGGGCTCACCGTGGTGGACAACCAGTACGTGTTCGTGCGCGGGCTGGGCGAGCGCTACTCGAACACCACGCTGAACGGGGCGGTGCTGCCCACCACCGAGCCGGACAAGCGGGTGGTGCCCCTGGATCTGTTCCCGACCGGGCTCATCGAGAGCGTCTCGGTGGTGAAGTCCTACCTCCCCGACAAGCCGGCCGACTTCTCGGGGGGGCTGGTCGAGATCGATCCGCTCTCGTTCCCGACGGAGCCGGTGATGAACTTCTCCATGTCGCAGGGCTACAACACGCGGACGACCTTTGAGGACGGCCTGATCTATCCGGGGGGCGGACGGGACTGGCTGGGATTCGATGACGGCACCCGGAGCCTCCCCCCGGCGATCCCGGATTCCAAGGTCGTCAGAACCAGCCGGTTCACCTCGGCCGGTTTCACCCCGGCCGAACTCGAGACCATGGGCGAATCGTTCTCGAACGTCTGGTCTCCCCGAGACGGGCAGATCGGCCAGAGCCAGTCCTACAGCTTTGTGGCCGGCAACAGTTGGGACCGGCTCGGGGCGATCTTCAGCGCGACCTGGTCGCAGGACCATCAGAACCAGAGCGAGGACCGGACGTTCTTCGCGGTGTCCCAGGGCGATCTGGAGGTCCAGAACGATTACGACTTCGACGTAACGACCTCGAAGACCTCGACCGGGCTCGTGGGGAACCTCGCCTACAAGTTCACGGGGAATCACCGGGTCGCCCTCGAGAATTTCTACACGCACAGTTCGAAGAACGAAGCCCGGATCTTCCAGGGCTACAACAACGACGTCGGCGAGGAGATCCGGAACACCCGGCTCTTCTGGGTGGAGGAGAGCATCTTCTCGTCGCGGCTTTCGGGTGAGCACCTCTTCGTTTCCCTGGGCTCCGGCAAGCTGGAGTGGAACGCGAACCTCTCCCGGGCGACGCGGGACGAACCGGACCTCCGGGAGACGCTCTACGAGTACAGCCCGTCCGTGAGCGCGTTCGTCCTCGCCGACGAGTCGCAGAGCGGGTTCCGCATGTTCAACGAACTCGACGACGAGGTCGTCGACCTGGGGCTCGACTGGAGTTCCTTCTTCACCCAGTGGAGCGATCTCCCGGCGATGGTCAAGATCGGTCCGCAGGTCACGGTCCGGGAGCGGGACTTCAATTCCCGCCGCTTCCGGATGACGCCGCGGGGAAGGCCGGCGAACCTCACGCTGGCGCCGGAGCAGATCTTCACTTCCGAGAACATCGGGACGTCCTACGAGTTGCGCGAAGAGACGCGCCCGACCGACACCTACGCGGCGGAACAGACGGTATCGGCGCTCTACGGACTGCTGGACCTGCCGATCAGCCGCAACCTCCGGTTCATCGGAGGCGCGCGGGTGGAACGCTCCGAACAGGTTGTGGACACCTTCGACCCCTTCTCGACGGCGGCCGAGACCATCACGGCGGCGCTCGACAACACCGATGTGCTCCCCGGCTTCAACATGGTGTACGCCCTTTCCGAGCGCACGAACCTCCGGGGCGGCTACAGCCACACCGTGAACCGTCCCGAGTTCCGGGAACTGGCGCCATTCGAGTTCACCGACGTGGTGGGCGGCCGCGCGGTGGTCGGCAACCCGGACCTCGAACGCGCCCTCATCAAGAACGTGGACCTGCGGGTCGAGACCTTCATGGGCGCCGGCGAGGTGCTCGCCATCAGCGGCTTCTACAAGGACTTCACGAACCCCATCGAACGGATCGTCCAGCCCACCGCCCAGCTCAGGACGTCCTACGCGAACGCCCTTGGCGCCCGTAACACCGGGGTCGAAATCGAGGGCCGGCGCCGGCTCGGCCGGTTCATGGGCTCGGCGAACTACACCTTCGTCAATTCGGAGATCGAGCTCGAGGCGGTCGCCGGCCAGGTCCAGACCAGCCTCGACCGTCCCCTGGCGGGGCAGTCCGCCCACGTCTTCAACGCCAGCGTGGAAATGGACCTTCCCGAGATCGCGGGCAGTGTCCGGGTCCTCTACAACTTTTTCGGAGACCGGATCGTGGACGTGGGATCGCTGGGCATGCCGGACATCTACGAGTCGGGGCGCGGCGTTCTGGACGCCGTCTTCCAGAAGCGGTTCGCCGCCTGGAGTCTCCGCGCCGCCTTCGACAACGTCCTCGATTCGGAGCACGAGTTCACCCAGGGGGGCCTGGTCCAGCGGGTCTTCAGCCTGGGCCGCTCGTTCTCGCTGAGCGTTTCCTACGCGGTCCACTGACCGCGTCCAAGTCAGGAAAACACGGTCCCGTTCGGCAGGCAGGACACCGCCGGAGCCTGGGCTCTCACGCGCAAGCACAACGGAAGGAGGCTTCCCTCATGCGCAGACAACTCGCTTTCCTTGCCGTCCTGCTGGCGGCGTCCCTGCTCGGCCTCGCCGCCTGCGACGACGGCGGATCCGGCACCACCCCGGCGCCCGCTCCGGCTCCGGCGCCATCGCCTGAGCCAGAGGGGCCGCCGGCCACCATGGAGGTGGAAGGCGAGATCACCGAGGACACCACCTGGGTGGCCGCCACCGAGGTCATCCTCAAGGGCGCGGTCTTCGTGCAGGAGGGCGTGACCCTGACGATCGAGGCCGGCACCCGGATCTACGGGGACAGCGCCACGAACGGCACCCTGATCGTGGAGCGCGGCGGCACCCTGATGGCCTTGGGCACTGCCGAGGCGCCCATCGTGATGACGAGCGACCAGGCGGAGGGCGAGCGGGCCCGCGGCGATTGGGGCGGCCTCATCATCAACGGGAACGCCCCCCTGAACATTCCCGGCGGCGAAGGTGAAGGCGAGGGAGACACCGGCGCCTACGGCGGCGACAACCCCGCCGACAGCAGCGGCGTCCTGAATTACGTCCGCGTCGAGTTCGCCGGAACCGAGTTCAGCCCGGACAACGAGTTGAACGGCATCGCCTTCCAGGGCGTCGGCAACGGCACCGAAGTGGACTACGTCCAGGTGCACTTCAACAAGGACGACGGCGTGGAGTTCTTCGGCGGTACCGTGGATGCGAAGCACGTCATCTGCACGGGCATCGCCGACGACAGCTTCGACTGGACGGACGGCTGGACCGGCCGCGGCCAGTTCTGGATCGCCCAGCAGCGCGGCGACGACGCCGACCAGGGGATCGAAGCCGACAACAACGGCGAGAACAACGACCTCACCCCGCGGTCCAGCCCGACGCTCTACAACCTCACCCTGATCGGCGATCCCGATACCGACCAGGGGGACGAGAGCGATATCGGCATCCTCCTGCGGGAAGGCACCTCGGCCGAGATCGCGAACTCCATCGTGATCGGCTTCAAGGAGACCGGACTGGACATCGACAACGCCGCCACCTACGCCCTGGCCCAGGACGGAACGCTGGTGGTGAAGAACTCGATCTTCTACAACAACCTCGAAAGCAACTTCGACGACGACTCCGGAGAGGATCCGGCGCCCGCCTTCTCCACGCGGGACTTCGCGGCGGCCTCCACGCTGCTCGTCGAAGTGGACCCCATGCTCGCGGATCCATACAACCACGAGGGGCTCGACTGCCGCCCCATGGCCGGATCCCCGGCGCTCATCAGCGCGGGCGCGGCCGTCCCGCCGGCGGACGGGTTCTTCGACCCGGTCACCTATGCGGGCGCCTGCGGGCCCGACGACGACTGGTTCCTGGGCTGGACTACCTTCGCCCAGAACTGACGCTCTGCGCACCATGAACAAGGGGCCGTGCCGCGTTCGGTGCGGCCCCGCGTTCACGAGCATGGCGGTCGCCGGGATGGCGGCCGCCCTCCTGGTTTGCGGCTGTGGCGGCGGCGATGCGCCGCCCGCGGGAGGCCTTGCCAGCGTTTCGGACGCGCCTCCCGCCCCCACGGACCTCGAGACCCCGCGGGTCGGTGGTGTCCTCTTCGATTCGCCGGAAGAAGCGGCGCGCCAGGCGCTTGAGTTCGTAGCCGAGGGCGACGCCGAGAGCCTGTCGCAACTCGCCCTCGGAGAGGCCGACTTCCGGGAGGCCGTCTATCCCCGGCTGCCGGCCAGCCGTCCGGAGCGAAACACCTCGGCCGAGTTCCTCTGGGGAATGCTCCACCAGCGAAGCCGGCACGCCCTGGCCTTCACCCTGGACCGCCATCGGGGGCAGCGTTACGAGTTGATCGCGGTGGATTTCGTGGGCGAAACCACCGACTACGGCCCGTTCCAGGTCCATCGGGAGACGGTGCTCACCGTGAGCGCGCCCGGCGGCGAGCGCGGCACGCTGCGAGTCTTCGGCTCGATGCTCGAGCAGGACGGCCGCTACCAGATCTTCAGCTTCGTCACCGACTAGCCGGTTCGTCGACCTTCAGTTCGAGTCCGATCGCGGCGAGTTCGGTGGCCTCCTGGGCGATCCCGGCGCGGGTCAGGGGATGGTGGTCGAGCCACCCCGGGGGGAAGGAGAGTTCGAGCCGGCCGTCCTCGGCGGCCGCCTCGATCAGGGGCAGCGGCTCCCGGCTCCGCCGGCGGCAGAGGAGCACCGCGATACGCAGGATCGCGGCCAGCCGCCCCGTGGTCACCGCATCCGCCGCCGTCATCTCGTCGAAGCGCCCGTAGCGGAGCTTCTGGCGGTGGGTCTCGATGAGCGCCGCCAGCAGTTCCTGGTCGTCCCGGGAAAACCCCGGCATTTCCGAATTCCTCACGATGTAGGCGCCGTGGCGGTGGTACCCGCTGAACGAGACCGAGAGGCCCACCTCGTGGAGGTCGGCCGCCCAGCGCAGGAAGCGTTCGTGCGATTCGTGCCCGAGCCCCCAGGACTCGCGTAGCTGCCGGAGCCCGACGAGCGCGGTGGCCTTCACCCGCTCCGCCTGTTCGCGGTCCACGCGGTACTGGCTCACGAGATTGCGGATCGTGGCTTCCCGGACGTCCTCCCGCCGCCGCCGGCCGATCAGGTCGAAGAGGACCCCCTCGCGAAGCGCCCCGTCGGCGGGTTCGATCCTGACGATGTCGAGGGCCTTCATGGCCGCCCGGAGGATGGCCACGCCGCCGGGAAAATCCCAGGCGCGGTCGGCCGGAAAGCCGGGGATGGCGTCCGGTCCCTCGGCGAGGGCCTCGACGTGGGCGGCGCGGATCATCCGGCTGCGAAGGCCCTTCAACCCCGGCCGGGTGAGACCGCCGTTCGCCCGCAGAAGTTCTGCGGCGGCCAGCACCGTTCCCGAGGAACCGAAGGCGCTCGACCAGCCGAGCTCCAGGAATCTCTCCTCCACCGTCTCGAGTTCGCGGCGGACCTCGGTCTCCGCGGCCGTGAAAGCCTGTTTCGTGATGACGCCGCCCGGAAAGAAACGCCGCGTAAAGGAAACGCATCCCATGTAGAGGCTGGCGGCGCGCAGCGGCTCGTGGTGCTGCCCGATCACGAGTTCGGTGCTTCCGCCCCCGATGTCCACGACCAGCCGGCGGCCGTTCTCGTCCGGCAGCAGATGACTGACCCCGAGATAGATGAGCCGGGCTTCCTCCGCCCCCGAGATGACCTCGACGCGGCGACCGAGCGCCTTGGCGGCCTTGCCGAGCAGGGCTTTCCGATTCTTCACCTGCCGGAACGCGTTCGTTCCCACGGCGCGCGCCTGGCCGGGGGGGATGTCCCGGATGCGTTCCCCGATCCGCGCCAGCGCGGCCTCCGCCCGCTCCCAGGTGGCAGGTTCGATGGCCTTGTCCCGGATCCCGGCGGCAAGGCGCACCGGCTCCTTCACCCGGTCCACGACCTCGGTGTTCTCGCCGTGGACCCGGGCCACGGTGAGGTGGAAGCTGCGGGACCCGAGGTCCACCGCGGCGAACAGGCCCATCGGGAGGTTTCGCCTGGCGGTCATTCCCGGAGGCGGCGGCGGTCCCCGTCCGCGTCGTGCGGACGGACCTCGGGGCGCACGCTGGACCTTCCGGTGTTCATCGATTCAAGGTCCTTTCCGGGCGGCCCGTTAGCATCCCCGCGGCGTGGCAACCTGGGTCGTCGGCGATGTGCAGGGGTGTTTTAGCACGTTCCAGGCGCTCCTCGACCGCCTCGAATTCCGACCCGGACGGGACCGGCTGTGGTTCGTGGGGGACCTCGTAAACCGGGGACCGGACTCGCTGGGCATGCTGCGCTGGGCGTACCGGCGCCGGGACTCGCTGGTGTGCGTGCTCGGAAACCACGAGCTGCACCTGCTGGCCCAGCACGAGGGGGTGATTCCGGCCCGCGGTCGCGACACGCTGGAACCGCTGCTCGCCGCTCCGGACGCCGCCGCGCTGTGCGACTGGGTGGCCGGGCTCCCGTTCGTCCATCGTGAGAACGGGTTCCTCCTGGTGCACGCCGGGGTTCCGTCCGGGTGGGATCTCCCGCAGATCGAGTCCGGGGGAAGGGCCGCAAACCGGGCGTTGGCGCAGGACCGCGTCCGCTTTCTTCGGGCGCTCTATTCGCTTCGCGGAGACCGTCCCGGGGACGCCGGAGAACTTCCCGGGAACGGCGCCGGCGAAGCGGTGCGTGCGGCCTCCGTGTTCACCCGGATCCGCATCGTCAACGCGGAAGGGCGGCCCGCGTTCGACTTCGACGGCGTTCCCGAGACCATCCCCGCGGGTCACCGTCCGTGGTTCGAAGGTCTATCGCTCCCCGAGGACCTGACCGTGCTCTTCGGCCACTGGGCGGCCCTGGGCCTCATGGTGTCCGACCGGGCGGTCTGCCTCGATTCGGGGTGCGTCTGGAACGGATCGTTGACGGCGCTCCGTCTCGAAGACGGCGAACTCAGGATCCAGCCGGCGGCCGCCGGCGACGGTCGGTCGCTCTAACCGAATCGTCACATTTGCCGGCCGGACGCAGCCGCAGCGTCCGCTCGGGGTAGCGCAGGTCGGTTCGCCAGCGGAACCGGTCGAGCTCGTCTTCGAGTTGCAGATCGAGCCGCTTCTTCCCGATGTAGATGCTCGCCGGGGTGATGACGACCCCGGCGCGGAACCGTTCGGGGCCGCCGTCCCCGCTCTCGGTTCCGTCCACCCAGCCTTCCACGGTCAAGCGCTCCCATTCCGGGTTCGAACCGGCCCGTGAGTCGTAGAAGGTGAACTGGCTCACGAGCCGTCCCGGCGCCGTGGCGCGAACGGCTCCCGCTTCCGTGCGAATCACCACGTCCCGGAGACAGGATGCGACCTCGAACCGCACGGGGACATAGATGCTCCTCGGCAGGACTTCCGGTTCGTCGTTCGCCCATGCCGGGGAGGCGAGAGTGGTCCCGGCAAGCGCCAGGACCAGCGCGCCTCCCCGGGATCTCCGGACCATCGCTTCCCACTGCATGTGAACAGAATATGACAACCTAATGACATTTGCCATCTTGAGGGGGAGATACAAGGGCCCCTGGCGTCCGATGGCGGCGACCCATGCTCAGCGCCTTTTCTTGACGGTGGTGGTGAAGGCGTTTTCCCCGTACTGGAGCCGGAGCGGCTCCCGGGTCTCGATGTTGTAGCGGTCGCCCGGCATCAGGAAGTAGAAGGTCCCTCCGTTCGGAAGCTCCCGCGTGTTGTCGTAGATCGCGACGTAGCCCTGGCCGATCACTTCGAAACCGTTCCCGCGGACCACGATGGCGGTGTCCTCGTCGATGCCGATGCCCAGCAACTCGGGTCTGGCCGCGATGATCTCCAGGAGGTCGAAGTGGCGGTTCCGCACCAGCAGGTGCTGGTCGATCGCCGTTCCCCGGAAGAACGCGAAACCCTCCTCGTGGTCGCCCATCATGATGGTGTTCCCGCTGGTGTCGCCCCGCGCCAGGTACTCGCCCTGGATGGTCGCCCCCGCCGAGGACCCGCCGATGACGCCGCCCCGGGCGAGCAGCGCGTGCAGTTCGCGCTCGGTGCGGGTGTCGGCGTAGGCGTCCACGAGCCGCCACTGCCGGCCACCCGGAAACCACACCCCGCGGGCCTTCGTGATCGGCGCCGCGAACTCCTCGCTCTCGGCCTCTTCCCGGTCCCAGGTGTGGAGGACGGTGATGTTCTTCACCCCGAGGTTGCGGAAACGCCGGGCGCCCGCGTACCACGCGTCGTAATCGTCCTCGCCGCCGGCGGTGGGAATGATGACGATGGGGGCTTCCGGTCCTCCCGCGAGGCTGATGAAGCGCTCGAGGATCGCGTCGTCGCGGAGCGCCCCGCCGACGATGACCAGCGAGCCCTTTTCGGGGCCCTGCTGGGCGAACGCCGCGGCGGGGAGCAGCAGCGCGAGGGCTAGCGGAATCAACTTCGAGTCAGGGGAACGCATGCCGTGATCCTCCTTGCGGATCGCTGGAATGGGCCATTATCCGGTCTCTCGGTGCTGACGGTGGGAGCGGTCGGGTTTCCTACACTCTCGCGGCATGCGAAACGTGGTCGTCGGCACCGCCGGCCACATCGACCACGGGAAGAGTTCGCTGGTGCTGGCGCTGACCGGCACCGACCCGGACCGGCTGAAGGAGGAGAAGGCCCGCGGCATCACCGTGGACCTCGGGTTCGCGCACCTCGAGCACGGGGGCGTGAACTACGGCTTCGTGGACGTTCCCGGCCACGAGCGGTTCGTGCGCAACATGCTCGCCGGCGCCTCGGGTTTCGACGTGGTGCTGCTGGTGGTGGCCGCGGACGAGTCGGTGATGCCCCAGACCCGCGAACACATCGAGATCTGCCGCCTGCTCGGCGTCCGGTCGGCGGTGGTGGCGCTGACCCGGATCGACCTCGTGGAGGATCCGGAGTTCATCGAGATCGCCGCCCTCGAGGTGCGCGAGCTGCTCTCCGGCTCGGCGCTGTCGGAAGCGCCCCTGGTCCCGGTTTCCTCGAAGACCGGGGCGGGACTCGACGAGCTCCGCCGGGCGCTCGCGGCGGCGGCCGGCGCCGCCGGGGCCCGCGACGCCTCGGGCCCCTTCCGGCTGCCGGTGGACCGGGCCTTCACCATGCGGGGTTTCGGGTCCGTGGTCACCGGGACGCTGGTGTCCGGCAGCGTGGCGGTGGGGAGCGAGGTCGAAGTCCTTCCCGAAATCGTGCGCGCCCGGGTCCGGGGGGTCCAGGTCCACGGCGCCTCCGTCGAGTCGGCCCACGCCGGGCAGCGGGCGGCGCTGAACCTGGCCGGCGGCGGACGGGTCCCGGCCGATCGCGGATCCGTCGTCGCCTCGCCCGGCGAGCTGAGCGCGACCCGCATGCTCGATGCGCGGCTCGAGGTGCTCGGGTGGGCGTCCGGACCGGTCCAGGATGAGGACCGGGTCCATCTCCACGTCGGCACGGCCACCTCGCTCGCCCGGGTGCGGCTCCTCGGGGGCGCCCGGGTCCTGGCTCCGGGAGACACCGGACTGGTGCAGATGCGCCTCGAATCGCCGCTGGCCGCCGTCCGGGGGGACCGCTTCATCATCCGGCGCTACTCCCCGGTGATCACCATCGGCGGCGGCCGAATCCTCGACGCGTTGCCGCCAAAGCGGTCTCCCCGGAGCCCGGCGGCGCACGACCGGGTGGCGACGCTCGACCGGGCGACGGACGCCCGCGCCGCCGCCGCCTTCATCGAAGAGGCCGGCATCCGGGGCCTCGGCGAGACGGTGCTGCGCCGCCGGCTGGGGGTCCGGGCGCCGGATGCCGAACGGGTGGTCGGGGAACTCGCCGGGCACGGGGACATCGAGGCGCTCGGCGAAGGCGCCCCTTCGGGCGGCGGCGGAAGGGTCTTCCTGTCGGCCGGGAACGTCCGGTCCCTCAAGGACCGCATGCTCGCCCGGCTCGCCGCCTGGGAGTCGGACCACCGGCTGCGCGCGGGCATGCCCCTCGAGCAACTACGGGAACAGACGGGGGTTCCCGGCGTGGTGGCGGACGGAGCGCTCCGGGGTCTCGCCGAGGAGGGCGCGGTGGAGCTCACCCGGCACACGGTGGGAACGGCGGGTCGGCGGATCGAGCTGACGGACGCGGAGCGGCGCGCCTCCGACGGCTTCGCGCGCCTGCTGGCCGAGGCGGGATTCACGCCCCCGACCCTCGGTGAGGCCGCGGAACGGCTCGGGGCCTCCAGGGATCTCGTGGACGACCTGCGGCGCCTGCTCCTGAGCGGGGGCAGGGTGGTGGACGTGAGTCCGGACCTCTACTTCGACGCCGGGCGGATCGCCGAACTGCGGCGCGCGGTGGCCGAGCGGGCCGCCGTCAACCCGCGCATCGACGTCGCCTGGTTCAAGGAGCGCTTCGGCCTCAGCCGCAAGCACGCGATTCCGCTGCTCGAATGGCTGGACCGGGAGCGGGTCACGGTTCGGGTGGGGAATCTCCGAAAAATCCTATGATCGCGGCCATGTCCCGAAAGCCCCTTTTGCGCCGGGTAACGGCCCTCCTCGTCCCTGCGGTGCTGCTCGCCTGCGGGTCGCCTCCGGCGGATTCCCCCGCGCATTCCGGGCGGGCGGACGGACCGCTCGCCGGTCAGATCCACGAACTGGCCCAGGACGCCCTCCGCGAACATCCGGCCCCCGGGATCTCGATCGGCGTGCAGCGCGACGGCGAGGTGGTATTCGCGGGCGGTTTCGGCTACGCGGACCTCGAGCACGAGGTGCCCGCGACCGCGGACACCGTGTACCGCATCGGGTCCGTCACCAAGCAGTTCACGGCCGCCGCCGCCATGCTGCTGGTCGAGGAGGGAAAGCTGGACCTGTCGGCCGATCTGCGCGAGTACCTGCCGGACTACGACACCCAGGGTTTCGCGGTGCCGGTCGAACGGCTGCTGAACCACACCTCGGGGATCAAGGGCTACACGGAGATGCCGGAGTTCTGGGAGCGGTCCCGCCTCGATCTCGGCCACGAAGCGATGCTGGAGCTGTTCTCCGAGCCCCCGTTCGAGTTCGAGCCCGGCGACCGCTACCAGTACAACAACTCCGGCTACTACCTGCTCGGAGTCCTCATCGAACGCCTCTCGGGGATGAGCTACACCGAGTTCCTCGAGGCGCGCTTCTTCGAGCCCCTCGGTCTGGAGCGGACCCACTACCTCAGGAACGGCCCCCTCGTTCCCGGCCGCGCCGAAGGGTACGAGGTCGGCGACGACGGCGGTTTCGTGAACGACGAGCCGCTGAGCATGGAACTGCCCTACGCGGCCGGGTCGCTGGGCGCGAGCGTGCTGGATCTCCTCGCCTGGCAGCGGGCGCTGGCCTCGGGCCAGGCGGTGAGTCCCGCCGGCTACGAGCGCATGACGGCGCGCGGCAGCCTGGTGAACGAGGATCCGGTCCACTACGGCTACGGCCTCGGTATCTCGGAGGAGCACGGTCTCGCCAAGATTTCCCACGGCGGGGGAATCAACGGGTTTCGCGCCGAACTCGCGTTCTATCCCGAGGAGGATCTCGGCATCGCGGTCCTCATCAACTCCGGCTCCGGGCGGCCCGGGCTGCTCGAAAACCGGATCGCCCGGGCGGTTCTGGGCATGGAACAGCCCGTAGTGAACGAGATCGAAGTGTCCGAGGCGGAACTCCGGCGGTGCGCGGGCACCTACGACCCCGGCCGGTCGCCGGTCACCGTCCGCTTCGAGGACGGGTCGCTGTTCGGTTTCGGCGAGCGCCTCGTGCCGGTGGGCGAGGGGGCCTTCCATCCGGACGGCGACCCCTTCACCCGGATCGTCTGCGATTCCGGGGCGGATGACCGCGCGCCCGCGCTGACCCTCACCTCCGGCGGGGTGACCACCCGCTATCCGCGTGTTTCCGACTGATCTGCGCGGGTCCGTCCGCCCGGCTTAGACTCCCCCGCCCATGCCGAGCGTAGAAGTCCGGAAGACGATCGCGGCGTCTCCCGAGCGCGTCTTCGAGGCCGCGACCGATCTCGCGAGCCTGCCGCAGACGATGTCCGGCATCGACTCGGTGGAAGTCCTGAGCGACGGCCCCTTCGGAGAGGGGACCCGCTGGCGCGAGACCCGCACGCTCTACGGCAAGCAGGCCACCGAGGAGATGTGGGTCACCGGCTTCGACCCGCCCCGGGCGTACGTGGTCGAGGCGGAGTCGCACGGGGCGCACTACCGGACCGAGATCACCTTCGTTCCCGAGGGCGACGGGACCCGCGTCACGTTCGTGTTCGGGGCCCGGCCGCTGAGCTTCTTCGCCCGGCTCTTCTCGGTCTTCGGCGGGCTGATGATGAAGAGCGTCGGGAAGGCGCTCGAACAGGACCTTGAAGATCTGAAGCGAACGGCGGAGTCGGCCGGCTAGCGGCCTTTCGTGGAACCGCACCCGCTCGCGTGAAGTCCGCCCGCCCGAAGGCGCCGCCTCCGGCCGCCGCCGGTGGCTGGCCTCCCGGCCTTCCGCTCGAGACCGACCGGCTCCTCCTCCGTCCCTTCCGGGAATCGGACTTTGCCGACGTCCACGAGTACGCGAGCGATCCCGAGGTGACGCGGCACCTCCGCTGGGGACCGAACGGACCGGCGGAGACGCGCTCCTTCCTCCGGCTGGTGATTCCCCAGACGCGCGCTCCGGACACCTCGCTCTACGACCTGGCCGTCGTCGAGCGGGCGAGTTCCCGGGTGCGCGGAGGTCTCAGCCTGCTCGAGCGGGCGCCCGGCCTCGTCGAGATCGGCTACTGCTTCGCCCGGCCGGTCTGGGGGCTCGGCTACGCCACCGAGGCGGTCGGGAGCGCCGTGCGGTTCGCGGCGGTCCGATTTGCGGGAGCCGACCTGTTCGCCCTGGTGGCGTCCGGCAATCCCGCCTCGGAGCGGGTCCTGCTGCGCGCCGGGTTCGCGCCGGCCCTGGACGCCTCCCCTTACGCCGCGTGGATGACCGGGGTGTGCTCCACCGCCAGGGTCTTCCGACAGCGCTGTCGGCCGGCTTGAAACGCGGGGCGACTCTCCGCCGGGCTCCGTCCGGGCGGAGGGCGCCGCGATACCCGGCCCGCGTTCCGGTACGGCGCCGGCGCGTCCCGGCGGACACGCCCGGCAACCGGCTCCTCGAGAACGGGGCGCGGTCCCTCTCGAGCGCCGAACTGCTCGGCCTCGTGCTCGGGCCGGGTGGGGACGGCCTCGCCCGCCGGCTCCTCGACGACCTGGGTGGCGTGGCGCCGCTCAGCCAGGCGCCGCTCGGCCAGTTGGCGCACCGGCTTTCCCCGGCGCGCCTCGTGCGGCTGGCCGCCGCCCTGGAGCTGGGCCGCCGCGCCGGTTATCCCGACGACGACCATCTCCCCTGCTTTCGCGGTCCCGCCGAGGTGGCGCGCTACCTCATCGCCCGCTTCGGGAACCGCGACGTCGAGGAGTTCGGCATCCTGATGCTCGACAGCCGCGGTTGCCTGCGCCGCGCCGAGATCATCTCGCGCGGCTCGCTGACCGGCGCTCCGGTCCACCCCCGCGACCTGTTCCGGCTCGCGGCGGCCTACCAGGCGGTGTCGCTGATCCTCTTCCACAATCACCCGTCGGGAGATCCCGACCCCTCGCCGGCGGACCGGCAACTCACCCGGCGCCTGCAGGAAGCGGGGGCGATCATGGGGATCCCGGTGCTCGATCACGTGGTGATCGGAGCCGGGAAATGGCACAGCTTCAGCGAAGCCGGCGAGCTGTGATCCGCGACCGCTAGCCCTCGCAGTTCCCGCAGACGCCGTAGAGCTGGTGGCGGTGCCACACCAGCCGGTAGCCGTGTTCCGCCGCGATCTCCTCCTGCCGCCGCTCCACCTGCTCCGAGAGAAACTCGTCGATGCGCCCGCAGCGGACGCAGATGAGGTGGTCGTGGTGACCGCGGGAGAGGGCCGGCTCGAAGCGGGTCAGTCCGTCCTTCAGGTCGATCGAGGAGGCGATGTGGGCTTCGCAGAACAGCCGCAGGGCGCGGTACACGGTGGTGCGGCCGATCGAGGCGTCGGCTTCCCGCACGTCGCTGTGCAGGTCGTCGGCCGAGACGTGTCCGCCCAGCCCCAGGAAACGGTCCAGGATGAGTTCCCGCTGGCGGGACTTCTTGAGCCCCCGTTCGCGGGTGAACTCCTCGAGGCGGCGGAAGGCCTCTTCGCGCATCGCGGCGGCGCTCGGCGGAGTGGGGACGGACGTGCTCATGACCGGAAGCGGCCGCCGGCGCGACGGTCATTCCGGTCCGGCAACCGGGCGAACCGCAGCGCCAAGACTATCGGCTCCGGAGTCCCCGGGGCACCCGGACCCGCACCGGGACCGTTCGCCGCGCTTCTAGAATCCGCGCCCCATGCGCGTTCTCTACCTCGACCTGTCCGCCGGTGTTTCGGGGGACATGCTGCTCGGCGCGCTCGTGGACGTGGGTGTGCCGCCCGAGGCCCTCTCCGAGAGCCTTGCCGCCCTGCGCTCGCCGGTGTCGGTCTCGTTCGAAGAGGACTCGCGGGGCGGACTCCGCGGGATCAAGGCCCACGTCGAGGCGCCGGACGACCGCGGCCACCGCTACCTGCGGGATTTCCTCGCCGTGCTGGATGGGAGTGGGCTCGATGGCGAGGTCCAGGACCGGGCGGCGCTGCTGCTCAGGCGCATTTTCGAAGCGGAGGGGCAGGTGCACGGGAAGACCGCCGAGTCGGTGCACCTTCACGAACTGGGCTCCCTCGACACGCTGGTGGACATCGTGGGCGCCGTCGCCGGCGTCGCCCACCTCGCTCCGGACCGGGTCGTCGCGTCGGCCGTCAATCTCGGCAGCGGCTCGGTCGAGGCCGAGCACGGCACCCTCGAGATCCCCGCGCCGGCCACCGGTCTGCTGCTTCGCGGCGTCCCCACCTTCTCCGACGGGTCCGGCTTCGAGCGCACCACGCCGACGGGAGCGGTCCTGACCGGGCTCGCCGACTCCTTCGGCGGCTGGCCCGCGATGACCCCGGAAAGGATCGGCTACGGCCTCGGCTCCGCGGATCCCCGGGAGGGACGCCCGAACGCGCTGCGGGCGGTGCTCGGGACCGCGCCCGACCGTCTCGGCAAGCTGGTGAGCGTCATCGAGGCGACGCTCGACGACCTGCAGCCCGAGATCGCGCCGCACCTGCTCGAGCGACTGCTGGCGGCGGGCGCGCGCGACGCCTTCTTCACCCCGGTGCAGATGAAGAAGGGCCGGCCCGGACTCGTGCTGACCGCCCTGGCAGATCCTCCCCAGCGGGAGGCGGTGGTATCGGTGCTGTTTTCGGAGAGCACCACGCTCGGCGTCCGGATCACCGAGGCCGAGCGGGAGACGCTGGACCGCCGGGTGGTTTCCGTCGAGACCCCCTGGGGACCGGTGGGGCTCAAGCTCGGGATGCGCGGCGGGACGGTGGTGAACCGCGCTCCCGAGTTCGAGGACTGCCGCCGCGTCGCGGAGGAAGCCGGCGTCCCGCTGAAGGACGTGTTCCGGGAAGCGGTCGCCGCGCCTCTTCCGGAGTCTTCCGCCGGCGATCCCGAATGACCGACTCGCACGCCCACCTCGACCAGCCGGCCTTCGGTCCCGACCGGCCCGCGGTGCTGGCGCGCGCGGCGCGCGCGGGGGTTTCCACGGTCGTTTCCATCGGAATGCTCGATGGCGAAGGTTCGTGGGAGGACACCTTCGGGCTCGTGGACGCGTTCCACCCGGACGGGGCGGATCACTCCGACCGGGAAGCGCCGCAGCTCTTCACGACGCTGGGCTGTCATCCCCACGACGCCCGGCTGTTTGAAGAACTGGGGGCGGAGGAACGCCTCGCCGAACTCGCGCGCCGCCCGCGCCTGCTCGCCATCGGCGAAGTGGGGCTCGACTACCACTACGACCTGAGCCCGCGCCCGGAACAGCGGGACGTGTTCCGGCGCCAGATCCGGACGGCCCGGGAACTGGGCCTGCCGGTCGTCGTGCACCACCGCGACGCCGAGGACGACTTCCTCCGCATCGCGGACGAGGAGGACCTCGCCGCCTGCGGGGCCATCCTCCACTGCTTCACCGCGAGCGAACGGCTGGCGCGGGCCGCCTGGGAACGGGGTTTCCTGATCTCGTTCTCCGGGATCCTCACCTTCAGGAACGCGGAGGACCTCCGGCGCACCGCCGCGCTCGTGCCCCTCGACCATCTGCTGGTGGAAACCGACAGTCCCTACCTGGCGCCGGTGCCGCACCGGGGAAAGCGGGCGGAACCCGCCATGGTGGTCGAGACCGCCCGCGCTCTCGCCGCCGTGCGGTCGGCGGAACTCGAGGAGATCGAGGCGGCGACCGACGCCAACTTCCGTCGCTTTTTCTTCGGGACCGCATCCGGCCGGCCGCCGGAATCCACCGCGAATCCGGCGTCGCCCGCATGAGATAATCGGGGGCCGAATTCCGCTAGATGCTGTCCGTTTCGAGTCCCGGGAGCCTGCTCTCCGAGTTGGAGGCCGAACTGGCTCCGGACCTGGCCGAGGTCGAGCGCATCCTGGCCGCGCGGGTCGAGAGCGACCTCGAACTGGTGAAGCTGACGAGCCAGTACCTCTACCGGAGCGGCGGCAAGCGCCTCCGTCCGATGCTGCTCCTGATCGCGGCCCGCGCCGCCGACGGCGTCAAGGGCCGGTCGCATCCCAGCGCTCCCTCCTACGGGGCGATGGTCGAGATCATGCACACCGCGACGCTGGTCCACGACGACATCGTCGACGAGGCCGATACCCGGCGGGGCCAGGCTTCGCTGAACAGCCTGCTGGGCAACGACCTCACCGTCCTGATCGGCGATTTCCTCTACATCCAGTCCATGGCGCTGGCCGTGGAGCAGCGGAACCCCCAGGTCGTCGCCACGATGTGCGACCTCACCATGCGCATGATCGAGGGAATGCTCCTCGAAAAGGCGCGGGGCGGGGTCATCGGCCTGACCCGCGAGGAGCACCTGCGGATCCTGCGTCTCAAGACCGCGTACCTCTTCCACGGCTGCGGCAGGATGGGGGCGATGATGGTCGAGGCGCCCCCCGAGGTCGAGCGGGCGCTCGGCGATACCTGCATGAACCTCGGCATGGCGTTTCAGGTCGCGGACGACCTCTTCGACTTCACCGCGAGCGCCGCCATGGTGGGCAAGCCCGTGCTCAGCGACCTCAAGGAAGGGCACCTGACGCTGCCGATCCTGCATGCGCTCGAGCGCGAACCCGAGGCCGTCCCGCTCGTCGAGGAAGTGCTCGACAGCGGCGAGCTCACCCCCGGGCAACAGGACGAGATCCTGGCGCTGGTCGAGCGCCAGGGAGGTCTCGACGAGGCGCGCCGGGTGGCGGAAGGCTTCGCGGCCGCCTCGCGGGAAGCCCTGGCGGCGGTGCCGCCGTCTTCCTACCGCGACGGCATGGAAGCGCTCGCCGAGTTCGTGATCTGGCGCGACCGTTGAGCGGGTCGGGCCTCCCCTTTCCTCCCTACCGGCACCGTCCCGGACGGACGCCCCATCCGGAGCGGGATCCCGCGGGACACCGCTTCTTCGAGCAGCTTCCGCCGGGCCTCCTTCCCGCGCCGCCGGTCCCGCTGGCCGCCCTCCCGGACGCCCCTTTGTTCCGGTACGGGGAGGAGTTGTTCCGCGCCCGCTACTGGTGGGAGGCCCACGCCGTGTGGGAGGAGCTGTGGCAGGCCGCGCCCCGCGGGGAGGGCCCGGAGACGCCCGAGCGGGAGGCGCTGCGGGCCTTCATCCAGCTTGCCGCGGCGGCGCTCAAGCAGGAACTCGGGGGGCTTCGCGGCAGCCGGAAACTGCTGGCCGCCGCGCTCTCCGGCATGGAACGGGCCGGCGGCGCCGGAGAGACGGGAGCATTGGCGCAGCGCTTCGAGGAGCTCCGGGCCCACGCCGGGCTAGCATGAGCGATATGCCAATCCCTGCCTCCGGCGACGAGGACATCGCGGTACTCGTCGTCGACGACGAGGCGGTCATCCGGCGGTCGCTCCGCCGCCGGCTTCGCTACGAGGGGTGGACCGTCTTCGAGGCGGCCTCGGGTCCGGACGCCCTCGCGGCGCTCGACCGCAATCCCTGCGATCTCGTCGTTCTGGACATCAAGATGCCGGGCATGGACGGGATGGAGGTCCTCCGGCGCATCCGCGCCGAGAAGCCCTCGGTGGCGGTCGTGATGCACACCGGCCACGGGGACATCGAGACCGCCGTGCGGGCGATCCAGGAGGGGGCGGCGCACTTTCTGGAAAAGGGCGGGGGAGGGGACATCGGCGCCTGTCTCCGGATGGCGATCGACAAGACGCGGACGCTCGAACGGAAGCGGCTCGAGAACGAGAACCGCCGCCTGGCCGCCGAGGTGGAAATGCACCGCAGCCGCGAGGGCGGCGGCCGGCAACTGGTGGGGGAATCACCGGCCCTCGCCGTCGTGCGGGAGCGCATCGGGCGCGTGGCGCCGAGCGACGTTCGCGTGCTCATCACCGGCGAGTCCGGGACCGGAAAGGAAGTGGCCGCCCGGTTGATCCACCAGGCCAGCCGCCGGGCCTCCGGACCGTTCATCGAGGTCAACTGCGCGGCGATCCCCGAGGAACTCATCGAGAGCGAGCTGTTCGGCGCCGAACGCGGCTCCTACACGGGGGCGCACCGCCAGATGGTCGGCAAGTTCGAGCAGGCCGACGGGGGCACGCTGTTCCTCGACGAGGTCGGGGACATGAGCGCCCGGACCCAGGCCAAGGTGCTGCGCGCCCTCGAGGAGAACCGCATCACCCGGGTCGGCGGCTCGAAGTCGGTGGAGGTCGACGTCCGCGTGCTCTCGGCAACGAACCAGGACCTCGAGAAGGAGGGCTTCCGCAGCGATCTGCTGCACCGGCTGAACGTGATCCCGATCGAGATGCCGCCGCTGCGGGATCGTCCCGGGGACGTCCCGCTGCTGGTGGCTCACTTCGTGGAGCAGCTCGAGGTGGGGGGGCAGCCCCGCACGTTCACCGGTGACGCGCTCGAACTCCTCGCCCGGCAACCGTTTCCCGGCAACGTGCGCGAGCTGCGCAATCTGGTCGAGCGCATCCTGATCCTGAGTCCCGGGCAAGAGATCGGCGAAGCGGACGTGCGGGAGCACCTCTAGGCATCACCCGGAGTCGCCCACCAGCCGCGGCGGGAATCCCCGGGCCGGTAGAATCCGGGGCGGTTCGAGTCGTTCAGACGGTCGCCGGCTCCTCCGGGAGCGGGAGGAAAGTCCGAACTCCAGAAGGCAGTGCGCTGGGTAACGCCCAGTCCGGGTGACCGGAAGGAAAGTGCCACAGAAAACAGACCGCCTCTCCCTCCGGGGAGCGGTAAGGGTGAAAAGGTGCGGTAAGAGCGCACCGCCCGGGCAGTGATGTCCGGGGCACGGTAAACCCCGCATGGAGCAAGACCAAATAGGGAAGCGCCCGAGGGCCGCCTGTCCGAGCTTCCGGGTAGGTCGCTCGACCCGTCGGGCAACCGCCGGGCTAGATGCATGACCGTCACCCCGTCGCGGGCGACCGCGCCGGGGAACAGAATTCGGCTTACGAGCGGCTCGGACCCTGGAGCGCCGGCCTCCGGCCGGCATCGCGGCCACCGGCCGCGAAACGCGCGCCTCAGCCGATTCCCGCAGTGTGACTCCGACCCGGACCGCCGTAACGACGCCTGAAGCGAGCCGAACGTGGGCCGCGCTTTCACGGGGAGGAGCGCGACCAGGGCGGGTTTCGCGCTCCCGCGCGATGCCGGCCGGAGGCTGGCGCTCCGATCGCGGTGGCGGTCTGAAGGCCCCCACCGGGAGAACCGCCGGCGCTCGACCGTGATCCTGATCACCGGCGGCGCCGGTTTCATCGGCTCCGCATTGGCTCGCGAGCGCGCCGCGGCCGGCGAGCGGGTCCGGGTCCTCGACGACTTCTCGACCGGCCGGCGCGAGCGCGTCTCCGGGCACCCGCTGATCGACGTTCGCGAAGGGGACATCCGGGATCGGGCCGCGGTTCGCGAAGCCCTGGCCGGCGTCAGCCGGGTGGCGCACCTGGCGGCGCTGGCCTCGGTCCCCCGCGCCGAGCTGGATCCGGAAGCCGCCGCCCGGGTGAACGTGGACGGAACCCTGGTGGTGCTCGCCGAGTCCCGGCGGGCTGGCGTCTCCGCGCTGGTGTACGCCTCGTCCTGCTCCGTCTACGGCGACGCCGGCGAACGCCCGATCGCGGAATCGAACCCCCTGACGCCCCGTTCGGTGTACGCCGTCACCAAGCTGGCCGGGGAACGGCACGTCCTGCTGCACCACCGCACGGGGGGGCCGCCGGCCGTCGCGCTGCGCTTTTTCAACGTGTACGGGCCGGGCCAGCCGGCCGATTCCCCCTATTCCGGCGTCCTGGCGCGCTTCTCGGCCCAGGCGCTCGCCGGCGAGCGGTCCGAGATCCACGGCGACGGCGGCCAGACCCGGGACTTCGTCTTCGTCGCCGACGTGGTGCACGCGCTGGTTCTCGCCCTGGAGGGAGCCGCGGGGGAGCCCGGAGGCCATGTCTTCAACGTCGGAACCGGGCGCTCGGCCTCGGTGCGCGAGATCTGGCGCCTGGTGGCGGAGGCGGCCGGCGCGGCGCCGGCTCCGACCTTCGGGCCGGTTCGGGCCGGCGACATGCGGCATGCCGCCGCGGATACCCGCCGGGCGGCGGAACTCCTGGGTTTCAGGGCTCGCGTATCCCTGCGGGAAGGGATCGGAGCGCTGCTGCGCCCGGCCGCCGGGAACCTGGCGGACACCTTCTCCGTTGGGTACACCTAGTGTCACCTGTGGCATACTGAAGAATTCCCGGCGTGCGCCAAGCTCCCCATTTCGCCTCGGCGACCGCGGTCATCGGCGGTCTTCTCGGGGGAGTCGTCCTTTTCGGGGTGGGCGTCCTGAAGTCGTGGAACGGTCCCTTGCCGGAGGCGCCCGGGATGCCGGCGGCAGCCGCCGTCACGGTTCCGGACGGGCCGTCGGTGGGGCTCTTCTCCGTTCCCGACCGGTTCGCGCGCGGGGACTCGCTGTCCGACGTGCTGGTGCGAAACGGTCTGCCCCACCGGGAAGTGGGCTCGGTCAGCGCGGCCCTGACGGCGGTCGCGAACGTCCGGCGGCTCAAGGTCGGGCAGACGATCTGGCTGCACCGGGACGAACGGGGGCGCCTCGCCCGGATCGAGCTGCCGCTCGACGATTTCCGCGAGGTGGCGGTTCTCCGGACGGGGACGGCCTGGGATGCGCACGAGTTCAGCCGGGAGCCGCTCGATCGGCGGGAGGTGGTCCAGGGAGAGGTGGAGAGCAGCCTCTACCAGAGTCTGGTCACCGCGGGCGAGCGGCCTGATCTGGCGGGCCGGATCGCCAGAGCCCTCGAGTACGACATCGACTTCCACCGGGACACGCGGGCGGGCGACAGCTACTCGGCAGTCGTGGACAAGCTCTATGACGATGCGGGCGAGTGGAAGGGCTACGGCGACCTTCACGCGGTCCGCTACATCAACGCCGGCCGGCCCATCCACGCGTTCCGCTTCGAGCTGCCGACCGGTGAATCCGGCTACTACGACTACGAGGGGAACTCCATCCAGCGCGCCTTCCTGATGAGTCCGGTGGAATACACCCGGATCTCGGGGGTCTTCACCAGCCGGAGGCTCCACCCGATCCATCGCGTGTACCGGCCGCACTACGGGGTGGACTACGTGGCGCCCCTCGGGACGCCGGTCCGGTCGACCGCGGACGGCGTGGTGACGGATGCCGGCCGGCGCGGCCCGAACGGAATCATGGTCACCCTGCGCCACGCGGGCGGCTACATGACGAAGTACCTGCATCTCTCGCGGCTTCCGCCCGAGATCCGTGCCGGGCGCCGCGTGAGCCAGCGGGACGTCATCGGTTTCGTGGGTTCCACGGGCGTCTCGACCGGCCCCCACCTCGACTATCGGCTCTATCGCCACGGGAAGCCGCTGAACCCGCGCACCCACATCCTGCCTCCCGGGCCACCCATCCCGGCGGAACATCTGCCCGTGTTCGAGGCGTGGCGGGATGAACTCGTGGGGTCCTTCGAGCAGCCCGCCCGCCGGGTGCCCGCGCGGACCCCGGTGACCGTCGTCGGCGGGACCGAAGGATCCTGATCGGGTCCGGCGCCGCGGTTCGTGTGTCCCCCGGGCTCTCGGGGGGCAACGCGATCTTGACGCGCGACAACCCGCGTTGACGCTCTCCGTCAACCGGAGTTGACGCCGAGGCCGCCCGCCGAGTCCTCGACCGCGCCGTTCGGCGCCCGGGCCGAGGGCGGAGTCCGCGCCAAGGACCGCTAACTCCTTGATTCAAGGGCTTTCCCGGTTCGTAGGACGACAGGCGCGGGCGCCGGCGGGAGGCGCGGAGGGAAGGCGAGCCGAACTGGCCCGTCCGTTGCGGAACAACGTGCTCCCGACGCTTCACGTCAACCCAAGGAGAACCACATGACCCAGTTCCGCGTCCCTTTTCTGGCCCTGGTCGCCCTCGTCGCTTCGGCGATGCTCGGCGTCTCCGCCATGCAGCCGGAGGAGCCCATCAACATCAACACCGCCACCGCGGAGGAACTCACCGAGCTGCCGCGGATCGGGGAGGTGACGGCCGAGCGCATCGTGAAGTGGCGCGAGGAGAACGGGCCGTTCGCCTCGACCGAGGAACTCATGAACGTCCAGGGCATCGGCGAGCGCGTCTACGAGCGGATCCGGCCCCACGTGACGGTCGGCGATGCGGACCGGCGCGACGACTCGATTGCGCTCGCCGAAGCGGCCTGACCGCGGCCTCCCGGTTCCCGGCGCCGCGGCCGGGAGGCCGCGGTCGCGGGGCTTCAGCCTCGTCGAACTGCTGGTCGCGCTGACCCTGCTCCTGGTGATGGCGGGGACGGCCATTCCCCCGCTCGCCGGGCACCTCCGGGCGGAGCGCGTCCGCGGGGCGGCGCTCGCGATGCGCTCGCTCCTCCAGAAGGCGCGCGCGGAGGCCGCTTCCCGCGCCGCGAACGTCGCGGTCGTCTTCGATCCACCCCTCAGCGGGCACGACATCGAGGTTCCCGGGCCGGCCGACTCACCCGTGGTGGCCCTGGTGCTCGACGCCAACCACAACGGCGTTCGGCGGTCCGAAATCGCTTCGGGCGGCGAGCGCCTCCTCGAAAACCCCTGGAGGTTTGACGCGCGCTTCCCCGGCGTCGCCTGGGGAGCGCCCGCCGGGGCGGCGGGTCCGGCTGCGATCCCGGGCCACCAGGTCGGCGTCGCCGGCATGATCTCGTTCTCGCCCCTCGGCGGTTCCGGCTCCGGACGGATCACCGTGAGCGGCGAGGGGCACGTCTTCGCGATAGTGATTCACGGCGGCAGCTCCCGCATCCGCGTCGAGCGCCATGCCGGCGGCCGCTGGATTCCGATGTGACGGTTCTTTCCGCTTCTGTTCGCCGGGTGGTCTGTTCTGCTCGCCCGGCACTGCTAGCATGAGGTGAAGTCGTCGGCGCCATGGCCATTCTCCTTTCACGGACGCTCGCCGCGTTTCGCGAGGCCGGAGTGCCCGAGGAAATGGCTGAGGCCGCCGCCCGAGAGCCTTACGACCTCATTCGCGACCTTGGGGACCGGATCACCCGCCTGGAAACCAGAGTTACCCGTGTTGAGGTCAAACTGAACGTGTTGCTGACGATCAACGTGGCGGTCCTGCTGTTGCTCTTGCGGGACGCCCTGTCTGGCCAGTAGGCGAACCCTCGCTGGGCCGCCGGGGCGAGCGGCGGCGGCCGACGATCGGCGGGAACCGGCCGGATCAGCCGTCCACGCGTGTCAGCGCCCTGTCCGCCACTTCCAGCCGCGACCAGTCGGCCAGGCGGCGGAAGTCGTCCTCACTCACGCAGACGAGGGCGGGGGAGCGGCCGTACATCTCCTGCCCCACCACGCACGCAAGGGCGAGGAACGCATCCACCCCGCGGGTGATCAGCGCCGCCGGCGCGGTTTCCCGCCGGATGGCCTCCAGGAGCACGGCCGTGGTGGTGGAGGAGCCGCGGGTCGCAGGAAGGACGAGCGCCGTTCCCGCCGCCGTCTCGCCCGCGAGGGGATGGTGCGTATCGGTGATCCGGCCCGAAGCGGCGTCGTATCCGCCCCAGAAGCTGAGCGGCTGGGTGGCGTAGAGAACGGCGCCCGAGGCGGTTCCGGCGACGATCACCTGCCCGCGTAACCGGTCCATGCTAGTCCCAGGGTCCCGGTTCGCGGACCACGCGCCCCCGGCGGGCCGACTCCACGCACTCGGCAAGGCTGCCGAAGGCGACCGCCGACCCGAGGAGGCCCGGCGAGTACCACGCGTACTTGGCGGAGTTCGTCATGAGGCGGCGGGTGGTCCCGGGGGTCATCGGAGTGGCCAGCACGCAGGTGTCCACCATCAGCCGGCCCCCGAAGACGTGAAGCGGCTCGAGCAGTCCGGCGCGTTCCGCGAGGTCCCGCACCGCCCGGCTCGTGGTCACCACCAGTTCGCACCCGCCTTCCTCCGGCAGCGCCCGTTCCGGACCCCGCTCGCGGAGCAGGGCGGCGAGCTTTCCGAACTCGGCGAACGAGAAGTGCGGACTCCCCAGCACCACCATGTCCAGGGCGCCCTCGGCGTGGGTCGTCAGCTCCCGGCGCGCCGCCCGCATTTCCGGGAGGCCGACGTCGAGGATCGCGACGGGGTCCCGCCCGCCGAGCGCGTCCCCGAGGGTGGGCGCCTCCGGGGTCACTCCGGGAATGTGAAAGAGAGCGACCGCTCCGGACGAGGCCGCCGCCGCTCCGAGCGCCTTGAGCTGGTCCTCTTCCGGGATGACCGGGAGCCCGGCGATCGCCACCGGGTCATCCTCGGCGAACGGTCCCAGCAGGTGTCCCAGCACCGGATAGAAGTCGTCGGCCGCGGCCAGCTCCTCGGGAATCCCCCGTAGGCGGAGGACCCGCGTGGCCAGGCGGTTCTCGTCGAGGTGGAGGCCCACCGCCGGCGCCCGGCCGGTGATCGCGCAGCAGATGTCCAGGAGGTCGGGATAGCGCTCGGTGCGCGCCCCGATGACCGAGTTGGCGAAAGCGACCGCGTTCGACTCGCCCCATGCGATCTGCTGCCCGAACCTGGGCGTCTGGCGGCCCTGGTAGGGCGCGCAGGTCCAGGTCGGAATCGTCCCCATCGAGTCGTAGGCCCGCATCTGGCGGGCGGACTTTTCCGCCCACTCGGCGGGGACGGACCATTCCTGCCAGTGGAACTCGTCCAGTCCGCTCACGTTGAGCGTCGAGGGCACCCGCACCCGCGCGCCGAGGCCGGCGAGGCGCTCGGCGAACTCGAGGCCGGCGTCGCCGACGTAGATCGTGCTGTCGATGTGCGCGGCCTCGATGTCCAGCATCGCGGCGGCGCCGCGGACCTCCGCCATGCGCGCCAGGATGCGCATTGCGAGCTTCGGCGCCTCGCCCTCCTCGCCCGCGAGCAGCGCGCGGTCGAACGCGCTGAGCCGGACGGTGTCCGACCCCCCGGTCATGGGTCCGGCGCGTTCTCCGTCAATCGCTCTTCGAGGCGGCGCTGGCGCGCTTCCAGACGAAGCGGTTGATCGCGAGGCAGAGCAGGATCAGCAGGCCGACCTGGAAGACCACCGTTCCGGCGGTGAACTCGCCGAAGGGGTCCCAGCCGCCCTCGACGGATGCCGCCTGCCACATCCACCAGGCCACCAGCGCCACGAACTCGACGGGGATGAGCCAGGTGATGAGCCGTTCGAACCAGGCGCCGACCTTCCACTCCTCCTCGGGTCCCAGCAGGTGCTCCTCACGGAACCGGCGCGCTCCGCGGCGGATCACGGTGATCGCGACGAAGAGTCCGGAGACCATCAGGGCGACGCCCCAGGCCCAGTCCTGGTTGCGGAAGAACCCGAGCGCGTAGGCGGAAGGCAGCCCCATCACGAACGCGACCGCCGCCACCATGGGGACGGACCGGCGCCGCTCGACGCCGAGGTCCATCACCATCCGGTTCACGAGTTCGAGCTGGGTGATGAGCGAGGAGATGGCGGCGCAGCAGAGCGTCAGGAAGAAGAGCGGCAGGAGGACGCTTCCCCCCGGCATGTCGCCGAAGAGTTGCGGGAGCCAGATGAAGGTCAGTCCCTCGTTGCTGGATCCGAGCGCCGCTTCGGTGGCCGCGGTCGAAGTGCTCAGCGCGAAGACGGTGCAGATCACCGCGATCCCGGCGAGCAGCGAGGCGAAGTTGTTGGCGAACACCGCGGTGATCCCGGTCTTGACGAACCCCTGGCCCTCGGCCACGTAGGCCCCGAGCACCGTGATGAGCCCCCAGCCGGCGCCGGTGCTCCAGGCCGTCTGGGTCAGGGCCGCGAGCCAGATCCGGTAGTCGGCGAGGTTGCCCAGGTCGGGGACGAACAGGAAGCGGAGCCCCTCGGCGGCGCCCGGAAGCGTCACCGCGCGGAGCGCGGCGACCGCCAGCAGGACGAAGAGCGTGGGGATCAGGTAGCGGTTCACCCGCTCGATCCCGCCGGCGACGCCGCGGAAGATGATGAACGAGGCGATCACCAGCGCGAGCCCGTGGAAGAGCATCGGCTGGCTCGACTGGGTCGTGAAGTTGTCCCAGAACGCCTGCGGATCGGCGCCGCTGAGGTCACCGAGGGAAGAGCTGACCAGGTACTTCAGGCACCACCCGGTGACCACCGTGTAGTAGAAGGTGATGAAGGTGGTGACGAGCCCGATGAAGAGGCCCATCCAGTTGTGCCGCCCGCCGGTCGCGACCCCGATGGCGGCGGCGGGCCCGCGGCGCGAGCTCTTCCCGAGCGCGAACTCGGCCAGCACCAGCGGAATCGCCCACAGGAACAGGAAGATCACCCACGGGATCAGGAACTCCCCGCCGCCGTTCTGCGCCGCGATCCGCGGGAAGCGCCAGATGTTTCCGGTGCCGACCGCCATTCCGATCGTCGCCAGGAGCACGCCCCAGCGCGAGGTGAACCGTTCGGTGGTGTGGTGCATGTCCGACCTCGGGTTGAGCTAGCCGGCGTCCTGGAGCCGCATCGGCTGGCCGAGTCCGCGTTTTCGCGCCTCGTCGTAAACGAAGGCGGCGCAGGCGACGTCCTCGATGGCCACGCCGACCGACTTGAACAGGGTGATGTCCTCCGCCGACTCCCGGCCGGCGACCCGCCCCGCCACGACGTCGCCGAGTTCCGCGTGGATCCGGTCCTCGGGGAAGTCGCCGTCCCGGATGGCGGCCATGATGTCGCCGGCCTCGCCGAGGACCTGCTCCCGGAAGTCGAGGACGACGCGGCACCGGGAAAACGCCGCCGCTTCGATCTCCCGTTTCACCGGAGCGTTCGCGCCCACCGAGTTCACGTGCATACCGGCCTCGAGCCAGTCGGCGAGGACGACCGGTTCCCTGGCGGTGGTGGCGGCGCAGACGACGTCGAGGCCCCGGACCGCGGCTTCGGCGCTCTCCACCGGTTGCGCGTCGAGGCCTTCCGCGGAGAGCGCCGCCGCGTAGGCAGCTGCGGCATCGGGGAACACGTCGTAGACGCGCACCGTGCGGATGTCCCGCACCTCGCGCACCGCCGCCACCTGGTTCCGGCCCTGGAAACCGGCCCCGATGAGGCCGACCGACGCGGCGTCGGCCCGGGCCAGATGCCGGGTCGCCACCCCGCTGGCGGCGCCGGTCCGGGTTCCGGTGATGTGGGTCCCCGGCATGACCGAACGGAGCGCTCCGGTTTCGGTGTCGAAGTAGAGGAGCGCGAAGTAGGTGTCCTCGGGCGCCCGTTTCCCCGGGGTCCCGGTGAGGGTCTTGAGGCCGAAACCGCCCATGTCCGGGATCACGGCCGCCATGATCCGGAAGTTCCCGGCGACGCCGGTGAGGGGCATCACCAGCCGCGGCGCGAGTTGCGTCCGGCCTTCCGCGTGGAGCCGGAACGAATCTTCGAGAAGCCTCACGGCCTCCTTCATCGAGAGGATCTCGGCGACCTCCCGCTCCGTGAGAATCAGTGCCACGGCGCGCGAGTCTATCGGGGGACGGCCCTGGTCAACCCCTGGAGAAGACGGCCCGGAGGACGTGGCGGGCGATTTCGGGGTTCTTCCGCAGCCGCCGGAGCGAATAGGGCATCCAGTCGGGGCCGAACGGCACCCCGACCCGGACCCGGTGGCCCGACTCCTTCACGCTTTCCCGGAAGCGGGGCCGGACCCCGTGGAGCATCTGGAACTCGTATTCCTCGGCCGACCGTCCGAACTCCTGCACCATGCGGGAAGCCTCGTCGACGAGCCAGTCGTCGTGGGTGGCGATGCCGACGTAGCAGCCGGCGGACAGCAGGATGCGGAGGATGGCCAGGTAGTGATCGCGGATCTCCTGCGGATCGGTGTAGGCGATCTCCGGGGGCTCGAGGTAGACGCCCTTGCACACGCGGACGTTCGCCTTCACCCTGGCGAGTTCCCGGGCGTCTTCGAGGCTCCGGCGCATCCGGGCCTGGAGCACCACCCCGAAGTTCGGATGGTCGGGAAGCAGTTCGCGGTGGAGACCGAGCGTCGCGTCGATCCGCGGACTGTCCTCCATGTCCATCCGCAGGAAGGTGCCGCCGCGCTGCGCCGCGTGCTCCAGCAGGGAACGGACCTGGTCGCGGCAGAAGTCGCGGTCGATCATGAGCCCGAGCTGGGTCACCTTCACGTGGACGTAGGCCGCGAGCCGCCGCTCGTGGACCTCGTCGAGGAGCTGCCGGTAGATCTCGGTCGCCCCTTCGGCTTCGGCGCGGTCGGTGACGAATTCGCCGAGCTGGCTGGTCGCCACGAGGTAGCCCTGGCGGTTCAGCGCTTCGGCCTCGCCGACGAGATCCGCGACAGTCGCGCCCGCGATGTAGGGCCGGGCGAACGGCTCGATGACCGCCCTCGGCAGGAGCGGCAGGGTCCCGGCGATGGCCCGGTTCAGCAGGCTCATGGGGGCTCCCGTCGGCGGGCGGCTAGAGCTCGAAGTGGGCCAGGATGCGGTCGAGCGCCTCCTCGGTGGCCCGGTCGAGCAGGGCGGCGGGTGCGCGGATGCCCGTATGGGCGATCGCTCCCCTCCTCCGGAGCATTTCCTTCCGGATGGCCATGCCGATCCCTTCCTGGAACTCGAACCGCATCACCGGCGCGTACTGGTAGAACGCCGCCGCCGCCCCGTCCCGGTCACCCGCGTCCCAGCGCGAGACGACCGCCACCAGCAGCTTGGGGTAGGCGAAACCGGTCATGGCGCCGGTGGCGCCGGAGATGAGCTCCTCGATCAGGTAGGCGCCCCCGAGGCCGCCGAAGATCCCGATCTCGAGCCCCTCGGTGCGTTCGCGGATGCGCGCCGCCTTGTAGGGGGTGGGCGCGTCCTCGAGCTTGATCGTGCGCGCCGACGGGATTTCCCGGCAGATGCGCGCCAGGAGGTCCGGTTCCATGTGGAAGCCCGAGATCGGCGGGAAGTCCTGGATCACGACCGGGATCGAGATCGTCTCGGCGATCCGGGCGAAGTGGCGGAAGATCGCCTCCGAGTTGCACTTCGGAGCGCGGGGCGGGGACACCATGACCCCGGCGGCGCCCGCGCGTTCGGCGGCGCGGCAGCGCTCGAGGCAGACATCGAGGCCCGGCCCGGTGGCGCCGACGATCACCGGCGCCCGGCCGTCCGCGTGGGTCATGCTGGCGTCGAGGATCTCGTCCCGTTCCCGGTCGGAGATCCGCGCGACCTCGCTCGTGACCCCGAGAGCGGTGAAACCGGAGACCCCGTCCTCGAGGAACAGGTCGATCACCCGTCCGAGGCTTGGAGAATCGAAGCTCCCGTCGGGAGCAAAGGGGGTCGGAAGGACCGAATAGACGCCTTGCATGCCGCAATTCTGGCACAGGGGAACCCCTCGTCTGGTACAAGACCGCGCATGAAATTGCGCCTCCTGTCCGCCGCCGAAGTCCGGGCCGCCATGCCCATGGCCGCAGCGATCCGGGCCGTCCGGCAGGCCTTCGTGGAGCTTTCGGCCGGCCGGGCCACCATGCCGGTCCGGGCCCGCGTGGACGTGCCGAGCCGCTCCGGGATCAGCCTCTACATGCCGGGGTATCTCGCCGGCGCCCATCAGCTCGCCACCAAGATCGTCGGGATCTTTCCGGACAACCTGACCCGCACCCCGCCGCTTCCCACGATCAACGCGCTGGTGGTGGTGCTCGACCCGGACACCGGGATGCCCGCCGGAGCGATGCACGGCGGGGTGCTGACCGCGATCCGCACCGGCGCCGCTTCGGGGGTGGCGACCGAGGAACTCGCGCGCGACAACGTCCGGACCGCCGGCGTGCTCGGCGCCGGGGTTCAGGCGCGCACCCAACTCGAGGCCATGGTCACGGCCCGTCCCGGGATCGAGAGCGCCACCGTGTTCGACCCCCGCACCGCGGTGGCGGAGAGCTTCGCGGCGGACATGGCGGAGGCGCTCGGGATCCCGGTGAGCGTCGCGTCCTCAGCAGACGACGTGGTCGCCGGATCGGAGGTGATCGCGGAGGCAACCACCTCGAACACCCCGGTGTTCTCCGACAGCGCGCTCCGGGACGACGCCCATCTCAACGCGATCGGCTCCTTCACCCCCGACATGCAGATCATTCCCGAGGCCACCGTCGTCCGCTCCGCGGTGGTGGTGGACCACCGCGAATCCTGCTGGGAGGAGACGGGCGACCTGATCCAGCCCCGCGACCGCGGCGCAATCACCGAGGACCACATCCTGGCCGAAATCGGGGAGATCTCCGCCGGCACCGCCCCGCGCCCCGAACACGGCCCCACGCTCTTCAAGACGGTGGGCACCGCCGTCCAGGACGTCGCGGTCGGCGCCGCCGCCCTCGCCCGCGCCGGAGAACACGGCCTGGGCACCGTGGTGGAGCTGTAAAGGGCGCGTACGGCCTGGAACGCCGGTCTCCCGACCGGCACCGCGGCGCTCCGCGCCGCGCACGTCGTAAGGCCAGTCGCTCTCACGGGCTTGCCAACAGTTCGTAAGACCTCGGAGATGGATCGGATACCATACGGACAGTGACACGAGTCCATATTCAGTCCGTAACGAGTCCGTACGACGATCCCCAAGTCGCTCCCCTGGCGGCCTCGGCCCTGAGCCGGGCGGAAGCGATGGGCCTGTTTTCCTCCCCGGTCGCCCACCTCGACAGCGATGTGATGGACGCGTTGGAGACGCGGTTGGCCGAGGCGGGGATCGCCCGTCTGATCCGGCGCCCCGCCGGACACGACGCGGCCGAGACCGCCGGCTGGCTGCGGGCGCTCCACGAGGCCCTCGCCGGCTCTCCCGTGCCACGCACCGAGTGGCCGGCCCTCTCGCGATCCCTGGGCCTCGATCTGCTGTCGCGCCTCCTGGGCATCTCCCACTCCAGCGCCCGCCGCTATCTGTCGGGCGCGCGCAAGACGCCGGACGAGATTGCCGCCCGGCTCCACTTCCTCGCCCTGGTGGCCGGGGACCTGGCGGGGGCCTACAACGAGATCGGCGTCCGGCGCTGGTTTGACCGGAAGCGCTCCGCGCTCGGCGGAAAGACCCCGGCGGAGGTGATGACGGGTGACTGGTCGGCGGAGGACGATGGCCCCGAGCGGATCCGGGAACTCGCGGCGGCCCTCAGCTTCTCACCGGCGACATGATCGCGTTTCGCCACGCCGATCCCCGTTTCCCCTTCCTGCACGAGTCGGCCGGAACGACCGAAGGGCGCTGGAACCGCGCGGGCAAACTCGTGCACTGCTTCTCGGACACGCCGGACGGCGCCTGGGCCGAATTTCTCCGCCACGAAGAGATCACCGACCCCGAGGACATCCCCCACATCCGCCGGGCGCTCTGGGCAGTTGAGGTAGGCGATCCGCCGCCGGCCCGACCCCGGCTCGCAACCGACACCCTGACGGGCGGCCGGAGCACCTGGGCGGTCTGTCAGGAGGAGGCGGCGCGTCTTCGGGAGGCTGGAGAGGCCGGCTTGACCGCCCCCTCCGCAGCGCTCGCTCCGGGCGGTGCCCACGGATTCCGGGTCGAGGGCGGGGAGCGGCCGGGTCCGCCGCGCGATGGCGTGACGATCGTGCTCTTCGGGTCCCGGCCCGACCTGATCGGCTGGCAAGCCGCCGCTGACGGCCGCCCCGACGCCGAGCTGTTACGCCGGGTACGTCACTTCTGACGTCAGCGCGGCGGATCTGTCCGCCGTCTCACCGCCGTACTTCGATGGCGAGATAACGGAATTGCCCGCCTCTGGGTCGGTCCGCCTTGAGTAGCGGTCCGTAGTTCCTCCAATGGCAACGATACGAACCTGACAGGACGATCGGTGATTCGCGTGTCGCACTACTTCCCGGACTCGCCTTGGGTGACCAGCACATCTTTTCCGGAGGTTCGTGGCCTTCGTGAACGCGGAACTCTGCCCCGATCGTGGTGTCGGAAGGCTTCGGCGGCTTCCAATGTTGCCAATCGTTGGTGAGCAGAACCGCGATCCCGGTGCACGCCCGGCGCACTTCGGCGGTAATCCGTTCAAGTCTCATCAAGTCCTTCAGGAAGTCGTAACAGTCGATGTCCCGAGCCCCCTCGCTGTGCACGAACAACTCACCCTGCCATTCGAATCGCCTTTCTCGGAGCGGGTACTTCAGTTCGATTGCTGTCCCGATGTCCGGCAGCCATATGTCAACGCGCATCCGCTCATTCGGACACGGCGGGTACTCCAGCCGGACATCGCGTCCCGTTTGCTCACGGATCTCCCATGCCAGCGCGAACTGGAAATCGGCCTCGGAGTGGAAGACGGGCCGCCTCTCGGCCAAGCCCGCCAGCAGTGAATGGATATCGAACGGCGTCACAGATACCCCGCCGGGATCGCCGCCACGTCCTCGGCAAGCTGCACGTCAGTCTCCCGGAGACAGACCACGGCCCCCGGCCCGCGCTCCCGGTCCAGCTTCCCGATCGCTTGGAAATGCGCCGCCGCGGACCGGCCGGGCGATGCGGTCTTCTTGAACTCGACCGGATGGAGGCGGTGATCGCGTTCGATCAGCAGGTCCACTTCGCGCTGGTCGCGGTCCCGGTAGAACCAGAAATGCGCCTCCCGGCCGTGATGCCAATAGCTCTTCAGGATCTCGGTGAACATCCAGGTCTCGAGAATCGCGCCGGACATCGCTCCCGCCTCCAGCGTTTCCGGTGACGACCAGCGCGTGAGGTAGGCGCACAGTCCCGTGTCCAGGAAATAGAGCTTCGGTGTCCTGAGGAGCCGGTTGGTGACGTTGGTGTGGTACGGCTGCAGCAGGTGGATCAGGCCGGAGGTCTCAAGGACCGAGAGCCAGGTCTTCACGGTCTTCTGGTCCACTCCGACATCGCGCGCCAGGTCCGCGTAGTTGAGGAGTTGACCCGTGCGGGCGGCGGCCGCGCGCAGCAGCCGGGTGAAGGCCGTTTCATCGCCCACCCGGGCGAGGTCGCGCACATCCCGCTGGACGTACGTCTGGAGGTAGGAGCGGTAGAAGTCATCGCGCAGTTCGGCGCCCGCGAGGACGGCGCCCGGGAACGCCCCGACCCAGATGCGGCGGTACAGATCCATCAGTCCGCCGGCATGCGTACCGGAGGCGCGAGCGTCCGCGATCCACTCCGCAGTCGGAAGGAAGGGCGCGGCGCGGTCGGCCCGTCCGTCCGCTTCGGCCTGCGAAAAACCCAGGAGATCCAGGATTGCCACGCGGCCGGCGAGCGTCTCCGAGACGCCCCGCATGAGATGGAACTTCTGCGAACCGGTCAGCCAGTACATGCCCGGACGGCGCGCACGGTCCACCTCCAGTTTGAGGTGGCTGAACAACTGCGGGGCGTACTGCACCTCGTCGATCGTTGCCGGCGGTGGATGGGCCTGGAGGAAGAGCGCCGGATCGTTCTGCGCGAGGTCCCGCTGGTCGAGATCGTCGAGCGACACGGTGCGCCGGTCCCCCGAGCCGCAGTGCTCGAGCAGGGTCGTCTTGCCGACCTGACGCGGCCCCGTCAGCAGGATGACGGGAAACGCCCCGGAAACCCGCTCGATGGCGCTTGCCAGCGTTCGCTGCTTGTACATTGGTCTTCGGCAGATATGGAGAGTCACTCCATATTAGCCGAAGTCACCTCTGTCGATAGCCGTTTCCGTTGCGCGTCGCTACCCGCACCGCCGGACCGGATTCTCCAGGCGCCCGATCGCTTCCACCTCCGCGCCCACGGTGTCGCCGTCCTCGATGACCATCGCACCCGGCGTCCCGGTCAGCAGGATGTCGCCCGCCTTCCAGGTCATGTCCTCCGAGAAGAAGGAAATGAGTTTCTCCGGCGGGTGGGTCATCGCCTCCACGAGGGCGCTCCGGGCCCGCTCTCCGTTCAACAGGGTCGACGTCCGGACCGCCGCGAGCGATTCGCGCGTCGCGACCTCGTCGGGGGTGACGAGGCAGGGGCCGAGGCTCAGGAAGGTGTCGAAGCTCTTCGCGCGGGTCAGGAACCGCGGGTTCTGACGGAGGATGTCCTCCGCGGTCATGTCCACCGCCAGCGTGAAGGCGCCGACCGCCGACCACGCGTCTTCCGGGGCGATGTCCTGTCCCGACCGGCCCAGCACGATCACCAGTTCGCCCTCTCCCGTGACCCGCTGCGACGCCCGGGGCAGGCGCACTGTGGCGCCCGGGCCGACGATGGACGCGTTCGGCCGCATGAAGCCGACCGGCGTCGCCGTGGTCTTCGCGTCGAGATCGGCGGCGTGGGCGCGGTAGTTGAGTCCGATGCACCAGATCTTGGGGGGACGCACCAGCGGAGCCAGCAGGTCCGCGTCCTCCAGCCGGAGCCCGGCGGAGGCGTCCGTCTCTGCGGCGGCCGCGGCAAGCGCCGGGAGACGGCCGCACTGGACGACCTCGTCGAGGTCGCCCGGCTCGGCCGGGGCGAGCTCGGGGGCCAGTTCGCGAATGGGGATCAGGCGGTCTCCGATCAGGACTCCCGCATCCGCTCCGGAGGGAGTGGCATATCGGTAGAGGCGCATCCGGCGAGAATACGCGGAAGCCGTGCGGATCCCACTCGACTACGGAGAGACCGGCCTCGACCTCGTTCTCCCCGCGGACGCCGAGGAGAGAACGACCGTCATCCGTCCCCGCTTCCCGCCCCCGGTTCCCTCCGCGGAGGCGGCGGTCCGCCGGGCGCTCCGGGCGCCGGACGCCGGCCCGCCGCTCGCGGAACGCGTCCCCGCGGGCGCCACGGTGGCCATCTCGGTGTGCGATCCCACCCGGGCGCAGCCGCGGGCGCCGATGCTGCGCGCCATCCTCGAAGAGATCCCGACGCCTCCCGAACGGGTGACGCTGCTGGTCGCCACCGGCACCCACCGGCCCGCAACGCCGGCCGAACTCGAGGCCATGTTCGGCAGCGAACTGCTCTCGGCCTGCGAGGTCGTGAACCACCGCTGCCGGGACGCCTCCGAACTCGTCCGGCTTCCGGACACCGAAGCCGGCGTTCCGGTGCTGCTCAACCGCCGCTTCCTCGAAGCCGACGTCCGGATCACCACCGGCTTCGTCGAGCCGCACTTCTTCGCCGGCTTCTCCGGCGGGCCGAAGATGGTGGCGCCGGGACTCGCCGGGATGGAGACCATCCTGGTGCTGCACGACGACCGGCGGATCGGGCACCCGAGCGCGGTCTTCGGCATCACCGAGGGCAATCCCGTCCACGACGACGTCCGGGCGATCGCGCGCCAGGTCGGCGTGGACTTCGGGCTCGACGTGCTGCTCGACGGAGACAAGCGGATCACCGGGGTGTTCGGCGGCGACCTGCTCGACGAGCACGCCCGCGCGTGCGTCCGTTCCCACGAGGAAGCGATGTGTCCGGTGGATCAGCCTTTCGAGGTCGTGGTGGCCACGAACTCCGGATACCCGCTCGACCAGAATCTCTACCAGGCCGTGAAGGGGATGTCCGCCGCGGAACGGATCGTCGAGGCCGGCGGGACGATCTTCTGCGCCGCCGAGTGCCGGGACGGCATCCCCGACGAGGGCGCCTATGCCCGGGCGCTGCGGGCGGGCGGCACCCTGGCCGAGGTGCGCGCGGCGCTCGCCTCGGCCTTGGTCCGCCGTCCGGACGACTGGCAGATCCAGGTCCACTGCCGGATCCTGGAGCGCGCGAGCGTCGGGCTCCATTCGTCGCTTCCGGAGGACACCGTGCGCGGCGCGCACCTGGAGCCGGTTCCCGATCTGTCGCTCGCCTGCCGGGAGGCGCTCGAGGCGGCGGGGGAGGGGGCGCGGCTCGCCGTGCTCCCGCACGGGCCCATCACGATCCCCTATCTCGGCTGACGGGGCGCTATGTCTCCGCGAGCGCTTCGTTTCCGAGACTGCGATATCGACCGCAGCGCGGTCTCACCGGCGTCGATATCGACCCCGGTTCGGCGCCACCGGCGTCGATACCGGCCCCGGTTCGGAGTCACCGGCGTCGATATCGACCCTGGCTCGGACCTTCGTCTGCCTGATCCGGAACCAGCGTCAGGGTCCACTTCGCCGGCCCGGCGAGGAAGGGCGCCGCCCGGCCCTCCTCCCAGTCCCGGTGCCCGGAGAGGTAGTAGGGCATCCCCGGGTGCCCGGACTGTCCCCCCGGCATGTGCAGGATTCCGGTTTCCTCGCGTCCCGGCGCCACCACGAAGCGGTTCGAGGGGCCGTGGTTTCCGCTCTGGGCGCGCGGCAGCCCCGCATCGCCAGGAAGACCCCGCGGCGGAGCGTCGAGGTAAGGGGAGAGGACTCGGGACAGCGGCCCGGGGAGTCCCGGGCTCAGCGGATGCCGGAGGTGGACGAGGTTCTCCTTCCCCCAGGTCTGCTCCGCCAGCGGACCGGCGCCGCGCATCCCGGCGGCGGCCGCGAGCAGGGCGTTGTGTAACGCACCGTTCCAGTCATCCGCTCCCGGGGGGACGAAGTGGCGCGGCTTCTCCTCCGCAAGCCGGAGAAGAGGTCCCGGCCACTGGAGGGCGACAAGCGGAGAGAAGTCCGGCAGCGCTTCCGCGGCGGCCGCCGTGAGGCTCCCATAGACGTCCCGGAACAGCTCCAGCCGCGCGTTCCGGACGAGCGGGTAGGCGGCGCTGTCCACGCTCGCCCCTCCGGTCCAGCCTTCGCGCAGCAAGCGTCCGGCTTCGGCGGCCAGCGGGCTTTCCGCGCCGTCGAGGGAGCGAAGGAAAAGATCCCGCCAGAGGGCCAGTTCCGGCGCCCGGTCCTCCAGTTGGATGTCCAGCATGGCCCCCTCGTCGGCGGCCTCCACCGCGAGGAGCCGGTCCCGGATCAGGCGCGCCCGCTCGCCATGGGCGTAGCCTCCGCCCCGGCCGAGCCGGTCGAGGAAGTCGCCGTCCACGAGCCGGTTGTTCGCCGTCCAGAGGAGTCCCGACTCCGGATTCCGGATCGCCGGGATTTCCTCCGGTTCCAGATACCCGTCCCACCCCCGGGAGTCGTCCGCCCACGACACCGGCACGGTTCCGTCGAAGCCGCGGCGCCGGGGGATCGGTCCGGCGATGGTCCAGCCGATCGATCCCTCCCGGTCCACGGCGACCAGGTTCTGGGGCGGCATGCCGCTGCCCCAGCCGGCCTGGAACACGCCTTCGATCGTCCGGGCCGCCGCGAAACCGAGATACCCCGCCCGGAATCCCTCGGGGTCGTGCGCGATCCAGCGGACCGCGAGCGGACGTCCCCACCGCTCGGTGACCGGTCCCCAGATGGTCTCCCGGACCTCCATGGTTTCCGGAGGGGCGCCGGCCACCGGAATCTCCTCCCGGACCACCTCCATGCGGCGCCAGCCGTCCGGAGCGCGGTAGCGGAGGGGGTCGGCGGGATCGAGCTCCAGTTCCACCAGGTCTGTCCAGTCCCCTCCCGAGTTGGTGAATCCCCAGGCCACGTTGCCGTTGCTTCCGGCGATCACCGCGGGGACGCCCGGTAGCGTCAGTCCCCGGAGCCGCAGGTCGCCGACATGCAGTTCGGCGCGGTACCAGATGTTCGGAACGCCGAGGGAGAGGTGCATGTCGCTGGTCATCAGGGCGACGCCGCCGGCGGTCCGCCGGGGCGCCACCGCCCACGAGTTGCTCCCGGACATCACCGGGGGCTCGCCCGGCGGGACGAAACCGACCCCCCGGGCGTCCGCGAACGCCTCGGGGCCGGGAATCCCGGGGACCTCGAAGGCCTCCCCCACGAGCGGGGCGTCCCGGTCCGTGCCCGGCGGGTTCAGAAACGCCGCGAGTTCCGGGGGCAGCGCCGCTTCGAGCGCCGCGGTCCTCGCATCCCGGGCGCCGTCCGCGTCGTTCAGGACGAAGTACATCGCCACGACGGTGAGCAGCGAGTCGCCGATGCGCCAGGCCGCCGGCTCCTCTCCCAGAAGCAGGTATTCGAAAGGCGGCGCGGCGAGCCCGGCGATACCGGCAGCGACCCCGTCGCGGTACGCCTCGAAGGTGCGGCGCGCTTCGGCGGGCAGCGCGGCGGCGGCCGTCTCGGTGCGAGTACGCATCCGGTGGAACCGCGCCTCCCGATCGAGCGGCAGCGCCGCCGCTCCCACGAGCGCCGCCAGCTCGCCCGCCGCCTGCCGCCGCTGCAGGTCCATCTGGAAGAACCGTTCCTGGGCGTGGAGATACCCGAGCGTCCGGTAACCGTCATCCAGCGTCTCCGCGCGGATCCGGGGAATCCCCAGGCGGTCCCGTTCCACCGTGACCGGCGCCGAAAGCCCCGGCAGCGCGGCGGTTCCGGTCAACGCCGGCCGGCTCGCCCGGAGCTGGCCCCGGACGTGGACGGCGGCGGCGAGCCCGGCGAGCAGGGCGGCGGCCAACAGGCTCACCCCGGCCCGGACGGTCCATCGTCTCGTTCTGGTGCGTTGCGGCATCGTGCGGCGCTCTCCGGTGGGTATTCTCCCGGCGCTCATGCCTGCCCGCGCCAGCCGCTCCCGGATTCTGCGCCTCGTCCTCGTGCCCGCGCTCCTCGGGGCCGTCCCCCCGGCGCTCGCCCAGACCGCGGACGACCGCGCTCCCGTGGCGGGCCGCTGGACCGGCCAGGCCAACCTGAACCTCGCGGGTTCCTACGGGAACGCGGGCTCGGGTTCGCTCGGGGTGAGCGCGGCGGCGGCCCGGCAGGCCGGCTGGCTGCGCGTGGCGCTCGAGGGCGGCCTCCTGCGGACGAGCACCGACACCGTGACCCGGGAGGCGTTCGGCGCCCCCGATTCCTTTTCGGTACGGCGGACGGTGGAGAGCCAGACCTCGGCGGACCGCACCCATCTGCGGGCGCGCTTTTCCGAGCCGTCCCCGGAAGACGGCGACACGAGTCCCCGGTTCTTCGCCGCCGCCGGCTGGGAGCGGGACGCCCCGGCCGGGGTGCGCTCCCGCTTCGACCTGACCGTCGGCGTGGGCACCGCCTGGGGACGGACCGGCGCCGGAGGGCGCCGCCCCTTCGAGACCAGCCTGGGGCTCTCCGCGATCCACCAGAGCGACCAGGTCGCGGATCCCGGCGTCGAGAGGGCGTCGGTCGGCCTGCGGCTGGACGTTCGCGCCCAGACCAGCTACCGCGGCGCCGACCTCGAGGTGGTCTCCGCCTCGACCTGGAACCTGCGGAACACCGACGACCTCCGTCTGGACGTGACCGGCTCGGCGTCGCTGCCGCTGTCGCAGCGGCTCGCCTTCCGTACGAGCGTGCAGACGCTGTTCGATTCGCGTCCCGCACTGGAGCGGCTGAGCCTGTTCCCGGCGCCCGGACAGCCTGCGGCGGGCACCGTGGTCGCATCCCGCCGGCGAACCGACCTCATCGTCCTCGCCTCCCTCGTCGTCCGCTTCTGACGATGACCGCCGAGGTTCCGCGCGCCGTCGTCCTCGGGCCCCAGCCCGGCCGGATCAGTCTCGGGTCCGGCCTCGAGGCGCTCGACGTGCCGCCCGGTCCGGTGGCGGCCATCACGGTGGGCTGGCGGGAGACCGAACCCGTCCTGAAGGAGGTCGAGCAGGAGCTTCGGCAGTGCGGCCGCGACGCCGCTCCGCTCCACATCGGCGAGCGGGTCGGCCGGGTCTTCGAGCGGGACGCGCCGCTCGCCGAGGCGCATCGCGCCCTCCAGGAAGGGCTCCTCGCCGAGGAGCAGCTCTACGGCGCCCGGCTCCGGCGGGCGGTGGAGACCGCGCGCGAAGTGGTGCGGCTCACGGTTGCCGAACGGTATCGGGACCCCTACGCCGCGCAGGCGTGGCAGGCCATTCTCGACGCGGACCGGTTCCACGTGACCCGCCACGCCGAACTCTGGCAGGAGTTCCGGGAGGCCGTGGGCCTCGCCGACCGTCCGGCGATCCGCGAGGAGAGGGAGGAACTGGAGGGTCTGCTCGCGGGAGCCGCCGCGGTGGTGCTGACCGGCGGGCACGTGGCCGTCATCCGGAACCGGCTCCTGCTCCTCGGGCTGGCGGACGCGCTGGCGCCGCTTCCGGTGCTCGCCTGGTCGGCGGGAGCGATGGTGCTCACCCCGCGCGTGGTCCTGTTCCACGACCGGCTTCCGGGAGGTGCGGCGCGTCCGCGGTTCCTGGGAGACGGGCTCTCGCTCCTCCCCGGCATCGCCCTCTTCCCGGATGCCGGCATCCGGCTCGATCTCGGAGACCGCCGCAGCCTCGCCGAGTTGTGCGGGCGGGTACACCCGGACCGGGCCGTGCTGCTGGACCGGGGGGACATGATCCGCTGGGACGGCCGGGCCTGGAGTTCGCCGGACGGAGTCCGGGTGCTCGCGGGCGACGGTGAGGTCGAGACGGTTTCCTCGTTCGTCCCGGAGGCGGCGGGGGCGGAGTCCCTGACCGACGGAGCGGCAACGTGAGCGCCGCTTCCGAACTGGCGATCCAGGAGCTGCTCCTTTCGGGGGCCACCCGGGAAGCGGTGGACGCGTTCATCGAGGCGCACGACTTTCCCATTCGGGAGGGGCCCCACACCACCTTCGTGTACCGGGGCGAAGCCACTTCCGTCCTGCTCGGGCACTGGCTCTTCGGGACCTCCGCGGCGCGGGAGATGGAACGGGTCCCCCGCTCGGACCTGTGGTTCCTGACCCTCGACCTGCCGGCGGAATCGCGCGTCGAGTACCGGTTCCAGCGGGTCCGGGGAGCGGATGCGGAGTGGATCCTGGATCCGCTCAACGCGAGCACGGTGCGCGACCCCTTCGGTGTCTGGTCGGTGTGTCACGGCGAGGGGTACCAGCGGCCGGAGTGGACCGAGGAGGATCCCCAGGTCGGCCGCGGCGAACTGTCGGTCACGCACGTCCGGAGCCGGTCCCTCGGAACCCGCCCGGTATCCGTCTACACGCCGTTCGGCTTCCGGAACCGGCGCCGGTATCCCCTGCTCGTGGTGCTCGACGGCGGGGACTATCTCCGCCACGCCGCCTTCCGGACCGTCCTCGACAACCTGATCCACCGGCGCGAGATCCCGCCGCTGATCGCCGCTTTCGTGACTCCGCAAAAGCGCATCCGCGAGTACGCGGACAATCCGGCCCACGCGGAGTTCCTGACCTCGGACCTCGTGTCGCATCTCCAGACCGAGTTCCCGCTCCGGCTCCGCCCCGACGACCGCGGGCTGGTGGGCGCCGGACTCGGCGCGGTGGCGGCCCTGACCGCCGCGTGGCGCTATCCGGGCTTCTTCGGGAAGCTCCTGCTCTCGTCGGGATCGTTCACCTTCACCGACTTCGGGCCGAGCACGCGGACCGCCCTCCTCGACCCGGTGGTGGACTTCGTGAACGCCTACCGCGCGGACCCGCGCCGGGTGAGCAGCCGGGTGTTCGTCAGTTGCGGAATCTACGAGCCGCTCATCTACGAGAACCGGTCGCTCGTGCCGCTGCTCCGGGAGAGCGGCATGGAGGTCCGCTACGTCGAGGCTCCCGACGGCCACAACTGGGAGAACTGGCGCGACCGGCTGCGCGTCGGCCTGTCGTGGCTCCTCCCCGGGCCGCTCTGGCTCTACTACCGATGACTCCGGGACCGCGGAGCGCCGCGAGGCGAAACGGCGCCCCACCGATCGAGCAGACCGGAGCGCGTCGGAGCGCCGGCCTCCGGCCGGCATCGCGGCCCGGCAGGGCCGCGAAAGGCTGAACGATGACTTCGACCGACCTCGACCGGCTCATCCCCCGCGCCGGAACCGGATCGGTCAAGTGGGAGTACCGCGAGGGCGCGGTCGGGCACGGCTCCACGCTCGTCCCCGCCGAGGATCCCGACGTGATCCCCATGTGGGTCGCCGATATGGACTTCCCGTGTCCACCGGTGGTGACCGAGGCCATCCGGCGGCGCGCGGAGCATCCGATCTTCGGCTACAGCGTGGGGCTGGCGAGTCTGCGGGAAGCCTTCTGCGACTGGTCGGCGGCCCGGCACGGGTTCCGCCCGGACCCCGACTGGGTCGTCCCCACCGAAGGAATCGTCCCCGACCTCGGTCTGCTGGTGCGCACCTTCCTCGAGCCGGGGCAGGGGGTCATCCTCCATCCGCCCGTCTATTTCCCGTTCTTCGGGGCCGTCCGCAACAACGGCGCCCAGATGCGCCTCTGCCCGCTCCGCCGGGAGGATGGGCCGGGGGTGGACGGCCGGAACCCCTACCGCCTGGACCTCGAGCGGTTCGAGAGGCTGGCGCGCGAGCCGGACACCCGGATGACGTTCCTCTGCACCCCGCAGAACCCGGTGGGGCGCGTCTGGACGCCCGGGGAGCTGACCGCGTTCGCCCGGATCGCCGCCCGGCACGGCCTCATCGTGGTCGCCGACGAGATCCACGGCGACCTGATGCTGGACGGACGCCGGTTCACCCCCTGGCTCAGCCTCGAGCACCCCCCGGGGCTGCGCTCCGTCGTCGCCTCGGCGCCCAGCAAGACGTTCAACCTCGCCGGCCTCAAGTCCTCGTGTCTCCTCATTCCCGACGAGGAGATGCGCAACGCCTTTCGGCACGCCCGCGACCGGACCGGCGTCTACGGCGTGAACCCGCTGAGCGCCGCGGCGGCGGAGGCCGCCTGGCGCGGCGGCGGCCCCTGGCTCGACCGGGTGCTCGCCTACCTGAGCGAAAACGCCCGGACGCTGCGGCGTTTCTTCGCCGAACGCCCCGAACTGAAGGTCGGAACGGTCCCGGTCGAAGGGACGTATCTCGCCTGGCTCGATTTCCGGCGTACCGGTATCGAGGCGGGAGCGCTGGAGGACTTCCTGCTCGACAGGGCCAGGCTCCGGCTCGAGAACGGCGCGATCTTCGGCGAGGAGGGGCGGGGGTTCGCCCGGATGAACCTGGCGTGTCCACGGCCGCTCCTCGAGGAGGCGCTGGGCCGGCTGGAAGCGGCGCTGCGCGGATAGCGTCGCGACGTCCGCGGGCCGCAGCGCCGCGCGTGCCGGCTGTTTCCGAAGCAGAGCGCTCGCTCTGCGGAGACCCCTTGAGCACGAGGGATGGGAGGCGGCGCCAGCCGGCCTCCATTCCTCGTAGCTCGGGAACCCGGCGTCCCAAGCCGCCGCGCGATTGCGACCCGAGGGCGGTGGTCCCGGGCCCGCGGTCCCTACGCCAGGAAGTCGTTCCAGGCGCGGGCGCGGAGGCTGTCTTCCCCGTGGGTGACGAGCGCGGTGACCACGTGCCGGGCCAGTGAGGGATCGGTGATCAGCGGCACGCCCCGGTCCACCGCGCGGCGGCGCACCAGGTAGCCGTCCGGGCGGCCCTCGGGATCGAAGGCGACGGGGACGTTCACCACGAGGTCCACTTCTCCGCGGTCGATGAGGTCGAGGGCGCTCAGCGGGCCCGGCGCGTCGAACCCGGCGCCGAGCGGGCGCTGTTCGGAGCGCACCCGGGCCACTTCGGTCGCGTCGATGCCGTTGTCGCGCAGCACGCGGCAGGTTCCCGAGGTCGCGTAGATCCTGAGGCCCAGTTCCTCGGCCATCGTCCGGGCGGTGCGGATGAAACGGTGCTTCCAGCGCGGCGGCCCGAGCGAGAGCAGGACGCCCTTCTTCGGACCGCGGAAACCGGTGGCCACCAGGCCGTGGAGGAGCGCCTCGTGGAAGGACTCGCCGAGACACCCCACCTCGCCGGTGCTCGCCATCTCCACGCCCAGCAGCGGGTCGGCGCCCATGAGCCGCGAGAAGGAGAACTGCGGCACCTTGACGCCGACGTGCTCGAGTTCGTAGAGCGGGCGGTGCTCCATCCCGGGGTCGGCGCCGAGCATGATGCGGGTGGCCGCCCTGGCGTAGTTGCGTCCCGTCACCTTCGAGACGAACGGCAGGCTGCGGGACGCCCGCAGGTTGCACTCGATCACCTTCACGATGCCGTCGCGGTGCAGCAACTGGATGTTGCAGGGGCCGGTGACCCGCAGTTCCTTCGCGACCTGCTGCGCGATGCGGCGCACCTGTCCCAGGGTGGGGATGGTCATGTCCACGGGCGGCAGCACGAGCGTCGCGTCGCCGCTGTGGACGCCGGCGTCCTCGACGTGTTCGCTGACGGCCCAGAGCACCACCTCGCCGCGGTTCGCGACCAGGTCGATCTCGATCTCCCGGGCGTCCTCCTCGAACTTGGAGATGACGACCGGGTGCTCGGGGGAAATCGCCTTCGCCTTCCGCAGGATGCGGGCGAGCTCGTGGTGTTCGTGGGCGACGGACATGGCGGCGCCGCTCAGCACGTAGCTCGGGCGCACGAGAACGGGGAAGCCACCCAGTTCCTCCACGATGCGCTCCGCGTCGGCGGCATCGGTCACGTGGGCCCAGCGCGGCTGGTCCACTCCGATCCGGTCGAGGAGGGCGCTGAACTTGTTGCGGTCCTCGGCCCGGTCGATGTCCTCGGCGGACGTGCCGAGGATCGGGACGCCGGCGTGGTGGAGGCGCATCGCCAGCCGGTTCGGGATCTGGCCGCCCATGCTGACCACCACCCCGTCGGGCCGCTCCTTCTCCACGAGGTCGAGGACCGATTCCACGCTCACCTCGTCGAAGACCAGCTTGTCGCAGATGTCGTAGTCGGTGCTCACCGTCTCCGGGTTGTAGTTGAGCATCAGGGTCTCGAACCCGAGCTCCGCCGCCGCCTGGACGGCATTCACGCAACACCAGTCGAACTCGACCGAGGATCCGATCCGGTAGACCCCGGAGCCGATCACCAGGATCCGGCGGCGGCCGCCGGCGGGAGGTCCCACCCCCTCGTCGCCGCTCGCGTGGTAGGTGGAGTAGAGGTAGTTCGTCTCGGCCGGGAACTCGGCGGCCAGGGTGTCGATCCGGGCGATGTGCGGACCGACGCCGGCCTCCCGGCGCGCCGCCCGCGCCTCGCCCCGCGCCCGCCCGGTCAGGAACTCGAGCGACTCGTCGGAAAAACCCTGTTCCTTGGCCTTCTCGAGGGTCGCCGCCGGGATCGGCCAGCCGCCCCGTTCGACCTCCGCCTCGGTCCGCATGGCTTCGGCGACCCCGTGGAGGAACCACGGATCGATCCGGGTGAGGTCGTGGATCTCGGTAATCGCCTCGGGGACCCGGTCGGCTTCCACGGCCTCCCTCAGCGCCTGGGCGAGCGCAAAGACGCGGCGCGGGGTCGCGTTCTTCAGTTCGTCGTCCCGGTCCTCGAACTCGAAGGCCCGCGAATCGAGCCCCTTGACGCCGATGTCGAGCATGCGGAGCGCCTTCTGGAGCACCTCCGGGAAGGTGCGGCCGATGGCCATCACCTCCCCGACGCTCTTCATCTCGCTGCCGATCCTGGTCCCGGCCTCCTGGAACTTGCCGAGGTCCCAGCGGGGCGCCTTGAGCACCAGGTAGTCGAGCGCCGGCTCGAAGAACGCCTTCGTGACCCCCGTGATCGCGTTTTTCAGGTCGGGAAGCGTGAACCCGAGCCCCAGTTTCGCCGCCACGTAGGCGAGCGGGTACCCGGTCGCCTTGCTGGCGAGCGCCGACGAACGCGAGAGCCGGGCGTTCACCTCGATGACCCGGTAGTCCGCTCCCGTCGGGCTCAGCGCGAACTGCACGTTGCACTCGCCCACGATGCCGAGGTGCTGGATCGTCCTGATCGAGACGGTGCGCAGGAGCTGGTACTCCTCGTCGTTCAGCGTCTGCGACGGCGCCACCACCAGGGACTCCCCGGTGTGGATCCCCATGGGATCCATGTTCTCCATGTTGCAGACGGTGATGCAGTTGTTCTCCCGGTCGCGCACCACCTCGTACTCGATTTCCTTCCAGCCGCGGAGGGATTCCTCGACGAGGACCTGGGCCTGCTTCGTGTCGTGGGCGCCGAAGATGTTGGTGAGGGCGGCTTCGAGCTCTGCCTCCGTGTCGACGATGGCGCTCCCCTTGCCGCCGAGCGCGAAGCCGATGCGCAGCATCAGGGGGAGTCCGATCTTCCGGGCGGCCTCCCGCGCCTCGGCGCGGCTGTGGCACACGATGCTTCGGGCGGTCAGCACCCCGATTTCGGCGAGCCGGGCGTTGAAACGCCCGCGGTCCTCGGTGTCGCGGATGCTCTTGACCGGCGTGCCCAGCACCTGGATGCCGGCCTCCCGGAACCACTCCTCGAGGTCGAGGCCGCAGTTGAGCGCCGTCTGTCCGCCGAAGGAGAGCGCGACGCCGTCCACGCCCTCCTCCTCGGCGACCTGGCGGACCAGGCGCGGCGTCACCGCGTTCAGGTAGAGGCGGTCCGCCATCCCCTCGCTGGTCTGGATGGTCGCGATGTTCGGGTTCACGAGGACGGTGCGCACGCCCTCCTCGCTGAACGCCTTGATGGCCTGGGACCCGGAGTAGTCGAACTCGCCGGCCTGGCCGATCTGGAGCGCCCCCGAGCCGAGGACGATGACGGACTGCGGTTTCGGCGGGGCTTTGCTCACGGTCCGGCGCATTCCCCGACGAAGGCGTCGAACAGGTACGCGGTGTCTTCCGGCCCGGGATGGGCCTCGGGGTGGAACTGGATGCTCCGGAACGGCCGGTCGAGCGAGCGGATGCCCTCGTTCGTGCCGTCGTTCAGGTTCTGGAACCACGGTTCCCAACCGGCGGGCAAGGTGTCCTCATCCACCGCGTAGCCGTGGTTCTGGCTGGTGATGAAGGAACGGCCGCTGACGAGGTCCCGCACCGGCTGGTTCACGCTGCGGTGCCCGTAGGGCAGCTTGAAGGTCCGGGCTCCGGCGGCCATGGCGAGCAACTGGTTGCCGAGACAGACCCCGAAGATCGGGCCCCGGAACCACTCCATCACCGATCGGAGTTCCCGCGCGAGTCCCTGGAGGTCGCCGGGATCGCCGGGGCCGTTCCCGAGCATGATCCCCGCGGCGTCCCGGGCCGCCTCCGCGAACGGTTCGAGACCCGAGACCCGGTGGACCCGGGCGCCCCGGGAGACGAGCGAGCGGACGATGTTGTCCTTGGCGCCCACGTCCACGAGCAGGACCTCGGGTCCGTCCTCGGCACCGTAGTACGCCGGGGCGCCGGGCGCCACCTGTTCGAAGACCTGCCGGCGCATCTCGACCGCGGAAGCCTGGTCCCGCGCGTCCGCGGGGGTGAGCCCGGCGGCGAAGAGCACCCCCTGCATCGTGCCGGCTTCGCGAAGGCGCATGGTGAGCGCACGGGTGTCCACCCCCTCGATCCCCGGTACCCCTTCGGCCGCCAGCCAGGCGCCGAGCGACCGGACGCCGGCGTGGTGGCTGTACCGCGGCTCGTGGTGCTGGACCACGAGTCCCTGGACCTGGATCCGACCGGACTCGAAGGGTCCTTCGATGGAACCCGCCGGGCGTGCGGCGGGAACGCCGTAGTTGCCCTGGAGCGGATAGGTCAGCACCAGGATCTGCCCCCGGTAGGACGGGTCGGTGAGGGTCTCCACGTACCCCGCCATGCCGGTGTTGAACACGACCTCCCCGGCCACCGGCCGATCGAGGGCCGCACCGAACGAACGACCCGGGAATTCGACGCCGTCTTCGAGGTGAAGTCGTATCCCGCCGCGTGCGGGGCGCATATCCGGTTCCGAACTCAAACCGGCCGGAAACTCTATCAGTCCGTCACGCTCTTCGGTCCGTCGGGGTTGAGGAATCTCCGGGGGAAAAGTAAGCTCCCGGCCCGCTCTCGAACTTGCCGCCGAGCCGGTCTTGCCAAGCAGGCCGAGGAGGCGAAGGGAACACCATGACCCACCTGATCTCCCGTCCCGCGTTTCGCCGGGCGAGCCGCCTCGCCCTGGCTACGGCGCTCCTTGCCCTCTCGACGTCAGCAGGGTTCGCCGCGTCCTCCGGGACGCAGTTGCCCCAGGATCCCCCGGTCCTTCACTTCGTGGCGTCGGGCGAATACGCGTACTCCGCGGCGCGGGTCACCGTGGACGTTCGACTCGAGGAGGGAGCCCGCCTGAACGTGACGCTCACCTCCCCCTCGGGCAGCCGCGAGAACCTCACGATGGACCGCGACGGAAACCGCCATTCGTGGACGGGTCAACTCAGAGAGCCCGGCGCCTGGCGGGCCGAGGCCACGGTGAGCGGGGTGGGATCCCCGCAGTCGGCGGACGCGAGCGTCTCCCTCGACCCGGGCACCCCGACCTGTTCGCTGGACATCAGCGGCCCCGAGCAGGCCACCCACTACCTCGACGCCGAGTTCGTGGTGGACGCGTGCGGCTCCAGCGCCGTCACCGGCGAGATCGCGACCCGCTACATCACCGTGTCGCAGGACGGCGTGCAGATATCCACCCTCGACGCGAGCGCCCAGTGCGAGCGCCGGTTCATCCTCCAGGGAGGCGGGACGTACGAAGCCACCGTCACCATCGCCGATGACCGGGGAGTCACCGCCTCCTGCAGCGGCACGGACCTGGGAGTGGACGCGCTCTACCCGCGCTACTGGCCCATCGCGGACTTCGCCACCGGAACCTACAAGAGCGAGCGCACGGACATCGTTCCGACCCCCGAGGCCTCCTGGCTCAGCGGCGCCGGGGTGGGCATCACCGTCCCGCGCGACGAAGCGGCCGAGCGCACCAACGCGGTCACGGTCCGGGCCGGCGGCGGCTTCGCCCACAACTTCTGGACGGGGTCGTCGGTGGACGTCGTGCTGACCCGGCAGACTCCCGGCGGGTTCTTCGGTCTGGGAGGCGGCGCCTGGGGTATCGGAGACAACGACATCCTGGACGCTGCGGTGTTCGGCACCGCGGGCATCAACCTCCCCAACTACACCGGCGCCGGCCAGATGCAGGCGTTCGCCGAAATCCGGCTGTTCGCCCGGCACATCTCGGCGCCGCAGGACAACTTCTCCGGCCTCGTCGGTATCCGCCTCAATTTCAAGCGGACGCACGAACTCCGGGCTCGCTGACGCCCACGGGCTGCTGGCGCGTTGCCTGGCCGTAGGCGGTTGGTCGCCGCGGTGACCGGGCTGGTTCTGCTGCACCTGCTCGTGGCGCTGGCGCCGGCCGAACCGCGGCTGTTCGGGACCCCTTTCGGGCTGGTGCTGGAGCTCCTGATCGTGGGGCTGTCCACGCTCGTCCTCTGGCTCGCCGTACGAACGCTGTTGCCGGAGGCCGAAGGCGCGGGCGGTACGCGGCGCGCCGATCCGGACCCGCCATGACGCTCGCGGTCGTCGCCCTCTACCTGGCCGCGGTCGTCGGGATCGGGCTGGCATCCCGCCTCGGTCTTGCGCGAGGCCCGGACCGCGCCGGCGAGGGGTATTTCCTCGCCGGCCGCTCGATCGGTCCGTTCGTCCTGCTGATGACGCTCTTCGGGACGAACATGACCGCCTTCACCATCCTGGGCGCCTCGGGAGAGGCCTACCGGCAGGGCATCCGGGTGTTCGCGCTCATGGCGACCAGCTCGGCGGTGGTCATCCCGATGACCTTCCTCGTGATCGGGGTTCCCCTCTGGCGGCTCGGGAAACGCCATGGGTTCGCCACCCAGGCCGAGTTCTTCGAAGCGCGTTACGGGTCCTCCGGGTTGGGGCTGCTGGTGCTCGGCGCCTCGCTGCTGTGGCTCGTCCCCTACGTGCTCATCGGGGTCAAGGGCGGCGGGGATGCGCTCGCCGCCATCGCGGGCGCGGACGCCGCGATCCCCGCGTGGGCCGGCAGCCTGGTCATGTGCCTCGTGGTGCTCGTCTACGTGGTGCTCGGCGGCATGCGCAGCACGGCGCTCGTGAACACCTTCCAGACGCTGGTCTTCATCGGCGTCAGCGCGCTTGCCTTCTTCGTGATCACCGGGGGGATGGGCCGCTTCGGCGCGGCGATGGCCCGGCTCGGGGAGCAGTCCCCCGAACTGCTGGAACTCGCGCGTTCCTCGCGGGACTGGATCCAGATTGCCACCTACCTCTTCGTACCGCTGTCCACGTCGTGTTTCCCCCACATCTTCAGCCACTGGATGTCCGCCCGGAGCGCGGAGGCGTTCCGGCTGCCGGTGCTGGCCTATCCCGCCTGCATCGCCGCCGTCTGGTTCCCCTCGGTGGTGCTCGGAGCGCTCGGCCGGCTCGACGTTCCCCTCGACGCGACGGGGCCCGTCATCATCCTGCTGATCCGCGAGCACGCCGGGAGCGTGCTCGCGGGCATGCTGGCCGCCGGCGTGTTCGCCGCGATCATGTCGTCGCTCGACTCCCAGACCCTGGCGGTGGGAACCATGCTGACCAAGAACGCCGCGGCGCGCGTGCCGCGGTTCGCGGCGTGGAGCCAGAGCCGTCAGGCCCTGCTCGGCCGGATCTTCGTGGCCGGGTTCCTGGTCCTGGTGTTCGTCCTCAGCCTCGTCTCTACCCAGACGATCTTCAGCCTCGGGATCTGGGCGCTCTCGGGTTTCTCGACGTTCTTCCCGGTGCTCGTGGGAGCGATCTACTGGAAGCGGAGCACCGGGGCCGGCGCCGCGGCCGGGATCCTGAGCGGTCTGCTCCTCTGGACCTGGTTCTTCATCGCGTCCGCTGGGGCTCCGGGGTGGACCATCGCCGACAGCGGCGTGGAACCGGCCGCGGCCATCGTCCTCGTCTCCGCGCTGGCCCTGGTGGTGGTCTCGCGCCTCACCGCCCCACCGGACTCCGACCGTCTGCGCGGCTTCTTCGGCTAGTCGCGTCTGAGACCGCCGCGGCCGCTGCTTGTCCCGATGGCGCGCCGGCTTGGAACGCCGGTCTCCAGACCGGCACGCGCAGCGCTCCGCGCTGCGCACGTCGCGACCCCACTCGGAAGAGGCGGCTTCCACCTCGGCGTCGAGTTCAACAGCGGAGGCGACGCGCCGGCCTGGAACGCCGGCCAGTTCTCCCGCTGGGGGGCTCCACACCGGCACGCGGGCCGCAGGCCGGCAGGCGGCGTAGGGCCGCTCGTCCGCATGGCGCCGCCGCCTGCGTCACCCCCGGTGAGTACGATTGCCCGGTGCCCCGAATCCTGCTCCTGACGCCGCTCATCCTCGTGGTGGCCGCGGTTCTCCCGGCCGCCGCCCAGGAAGAACTCCCTCCCGAAGAGACCGTCTTCCACACGTTTTCGATCGCGGCCGTCGACCCCGAGACCGGCGAGTCCGGCGTTGCCGTAACCACCCGGAATCCCTGTGTCGCGAACGGGGTCCCCTGGGTACGGGTCGGCGTAGGCGCCGTCGCCACCCAGGCGCGGACGCGCACCCAGTACGGCGAGGAACTGCTCGGCCGGCTGGCCGCCGGGATGTCGGCGGAGGAAGCTCTCCGCGAGCGTCTCGCCGAGGACGAGGGCGCTCCCTATCGCCAGGTCGGCGTGGTCGGCCTCGACGGCGGGGTGGCACAGCACACCGGTTCCGAGGCGCGCTACTGGGCGGGACACCGGTCCGGGCCGGACTACGCGGCGCAGGGGAACCTGCTCGTGGGTCCCGAGGTGGTGGACGCGGTGGCCAAGGACTTCGAAGGCACGCGGGGCAGCGGGCTTTCCCTCGCGGACCGCCTGATCTCGGCCCTCGAGGCCGGTCAGGCGGCGGGTGGCGACGCCCGCCGCGGCCGCCGCCAGTCCGCCGGCGTCCTGGTGGCCGACCCCCGCGAGGGCGGATCGCGGCGCGACGACGGAATCTCCACGCACATCAACGTGTGCGAGCACGAGACGCCGGTTGCGGAGCTCCGGCGCATCCACGACGCGGTGAGCCAGAAGCTCGGCTACCGGACGCTCACCATGTTCGCCGGCAGCGACGTCGTGCAGCTCCGGGTCCTGATCTCGGAAGGCGGCTGCGCGGCGGATACCAAGCTGGTGGGGGACGACGGGGACCTCGGGAGTCCCGCCCTCCGGATCTTCGACGCGGACCTCGCCCGCGCGGTGGACGCCTGCCGGGACGAGCTCGGCCTCTCGACTCCCGAGAGCGGCGGCTCCCCGGCCGGGTTCGCGGACCGCGAGTTCGTGGACCGTCTCTGGGAGCTGGTGGAGTCCCGGGACCTCGGCGATGCCGTGCGGCGCCGCCTCGCTCCGCTCCGCCGCATCACCCGCTGAGAGCCCCGTAGATCAAGGGAGGACCGCCGCATGCCCCAGACCGCCGCCGGACGCCCGGTCCGGATCGACCTCCGCAGCGACACCGTTTCGCTCCCGACCCGGGAGATGCGGGCGGCGATGGCCGGCGCCGAGGTCGGTGACGACGTGTACGGCGACGACCCCTCGGTCCGCCGACTCGAGGAGCGCACCGCCGAGGTTCTGGGGAAGGACGCCGCGGTCTTCACGCCGACGGGCACGATGAGCAACCAGATCGCGATCCGCTGCCAGACCGAGCCGGGGGACCTGGTCCTCGCCGAACGGCGGGCCCACGCCTACCTGGTGGAGAGCGGCGGTCCCGCCGCGCTCTCCGGGGCGACCGTCGTGGGACTCGAAGGCGAGCGCGGGGTCTTTTCGGCGGAGCAGGTCCGGGCCGCGGTGCGCACGCCGCACCCCATGGTTCCGGCCGCCTGCTATCCGGTGGCCCGGCTGCTCGCTGCCGAGAACACCCACAACGGCGCGGGCGGCGCGGTCTGGCCGCTCGATGTCCTGCAGGACGCCGCGGACACCGCCCGGGGGCTCGGACTGGGGACCCACCTCGACGGGGCGCGCCTCTGGCACGCCACCGCGGCCACCGGGATCCCCGAGGGCCGTTACGCCGAGGGGTTCGACACGGTGAGCGTCTGTTTCTCCAAGGGACTGGGCGCGCCGATGGGTTCCTGCCTCGCGGGTCCCGCGCCCCTGATCCGGCGGGCGCGCCGTTTCCGCCAGCTCTTCGGCGGCGGTTTCCGCCAGGCCGGGATCGTCGCGGCCGGCGCGCTTCACGCCCTCGAACACCACCGGGAGCGGCTCCCCGAGGACCACCGCCGGGCGCGCCGGCTGGCCGAGGGCCTGGACGAACTGCCCGGGATCGAAGTGGACCTCGACGGGGTGGAGACGAACATCGTCCGTTTCCGGACCCCGGGGATGAACGCCTTCCGGCTCGCCGAAGGGCTGCTCGACCGCGGCGTCGCGGTGCTGCCGGCGACGTCCGACGCGATGCGCGTCATCCCCCACCTGGGGATCTCCGACGAGGACGTCGAGGAGGCGCTCGGCGCCTTCGCCGAGGTCCTGAGCGCCGTTCCGGCCTAGCAGCCTGGTGGAAAAAGTCACGCTGCCAGTGGAGAGATCACGATGGCCCGGTTGACGGTTCGCCAAGTGACGGACCGGATCGTCCGGGAGTTGAAGCAGCGCGCTGCCGCGAACGGCCGTTCCGTGGAGGCTGAACACCGCGAGATCCTCCGCCGGGCCCTGCTCGGGAACTCGGAAGACTTCGCCACCCGCGCCGCGGGGGTGCGGGAGCGGCTCGCATCCACGGTGGACAGCACGGAGGTGATCAGGGCGGACCGCGACCGGGACTTTCGCGGCTGATCCGCTACGTTGTCGATGCCACCCGTCACCGCGGATCAGAGGTTCTCGGCACGCATCCAGGGGCACCCGTACCTCGCCGGCAGCATGACGCTTCTCGCGGATTTCAGGTGAGCACGGCCGAGCGTACACCGGGTGCGTCCAAAGGGGGTCCAAACCCCTCGTGAACGTGCTACCGTCCGCCGCTCGTTGAGCGACTCCACCGCTTCCCGCCGCCCGTTCGACGAAGTCGATGCGCAGGCGATCGCCGCCATCCGGGGGCTCGGCATCGATGCGGTCGAGAAGGCCAATTCCGGCCATCCGGGCCTGCCCATGGGCGCGGCGCCGATGGCCTGGGTCCTCTGGAGCCGGCATCTGAAGACGTGCCCGAGCGATCCCGACTGGCCGGACCGGGACCGCTTCGTGCTCTCGGCGGGTCACGGCTCGATGCTGCTCTACGCCCTGCTGCATCTCGCGGGCTATCCGGTGAGCCTCGACGACATCCGCGACTTCCGGCAGTGGGAGAGCCGCACCCCGGGGCATCCGGAGACCTTCGCGACCCCGGGAGTCGAAGCGACCACCGGGCCGCTCGGGCAGGGGGCCGGGAACTCGGTGGGCATGGCCATCGCCGAGCGGGCGCTCCGGGCGCGGTTCCCGGGGCTGGTGAACCACCGGGTGTTCGCGCTGGTTTCCGACGGCGACCTCATGGAGGGGGTGGCGTGCGAAGCGGCTTCCCTCGCCGGGCAGCTCGGCCTCGGGCGGCTCGTTTGGCTCTACGACCGGAACGACGTCACCCTCGACGGGCCGGCGTCGCTGTCCTTTTCGGTGGAGGACGTGGCGGCCCGCCACCGCGCGCTCGGCTGGCACGTCCAGACGGTCGCCGACGGGAACCGCGACCTGGACGGGATCGACGCGGCGATCGCGGCCGCGGTGGCCGAGGCGGAGCGGCCTTCGCTCATCGTGGTGAACACGACCATCGGCTACGGCGCGCCGAACAAGGCGGGGACCTCCGCCGCCCACGGGGCTCCGCTGGGCGCGGACGAGGCGGCCGCCGCCAAGGCGGCGCTCGGGCTCGATCCGGGGGCGGCCTTCGCCGTTCCGGAGACGGTTCGCGAGCGGTGCGCCGACCGCGCCGGGCACGGGAAGGCCGCGCGGAACGCCTGGTACGCCAGGTTGGCGCACGCACGGGCTCAGGCGCCGGAACGGGCCGCCGAGTTCGAGCGTCGCCTCGAGAACGGGCTGCCGGCCGGCTGGGATGAAGGGCTTCCGGCCTTCGGTCCCGAGGATCGCCTCGCCACCCGGGACGCGTCCGGGAAGGCCATGAACGCCCTGGCGGCGCGGATTCCGGAGTTCTTCGGTGGCGACGCGGACCTCTCGTGTTCCACCAAGACGGCGCTGAACGGTCTCGGTTCCCAGTCCGCCTCCGAGGCGAACGGGCGGAACCTCCACTACGGGGTGCGCGAGCACGCGATGGGCGCCGCGGCCAATGGAATCGCCTATCACGGCGGGTTCCGCACCTTCGCCTCCACTTTCTTCTGTTTCGCCGATTACATGCGGCCCTCGGTGCGGCTGGCGGCGCTCTCGGGGCTGCCGGTGGTCTACGTCTGGACCCACGATTCGGTGGGGGTGGGAGAAGACGGCCCGACCCACCAGCCCGTGGAGCACCTCATGTCGCTCCGCGCGATGCCGAACCTCCACGTGGTGCGGCCCGCCGACGCGAACGAGACCGTGGAGGCCTGGCGCCACGCGCTGCTCCGCACCGAGGGGCCCACCGCGCTGGTCCTGACCCGGCAGAAGGTGCCGACCCTGACCACCCCCGAACGGGCCGCGGGCCTCCGGTGCGGCGGCTACGTGCTCCGGGACCCGGAGTCGGCGCCCCGGGCGGTCGTGATCGCCACCGGTTCCGAGGTGTCGCTCGCGGCCGCCGCCGCGGAGCGGCTCGATACCGAGGGTCTCGGCGTTCGGGTGGTGTCCCTGCCGTGCTGGGAGCTGTTCGAGGCGCAGGGTCCGGCCTATCGGGAGAGCGTGCTGCCGGCGGGAATCCCGCGCGTCGCGGTGGAAGCCGGGGCGACGCTCGGCTGGGAGCGCTACGTGGGGAGCGGCCCGGTGGTCGGCGTGGACCGCTTCGGCGCCTCGGCCCCCGGCGCGGAGGTCGCGGCGCGGCTCGGCCTCACGGAAGACACGGTCTGCGCCGCCGCCCGCTCGGTGGTGGGTCGCTAACCGCAACGGCTCGGAGCGCCGGCCTCCGGCCGGCATCGCGCGGGAGCGCGAAACCCGCGTGATGATGCTGTCTCGCGTGGCCGGGTGCGCCTCGGCGTTTCGTGCTCCCGAAAGTGCCCGCCGCCTCGACCGGGTGCCTCATCCTCCCCACACGAGCAGGTGGCTCTGCCACTGGGAGAGCGGGCTCTCCCCCGTCGCCTGGAAGTGGTTCCATGCCTCCACCGCGGTCATCGGCCTCTCCCGATCTCGGGGATTCCGGAACGCGTAGGTGAGGCCGCCCCGCTCTTCCTCCCGGGCGTAGGTCTCGACGTCGCGCCTGAGGTCCGGTCGCCCCATGTCGAAAGGAACGAGGTCCGTGGAGGCTCCCACTCCGTCGTGCCGTAGTCCCGGAGTCTCGCGGAGGAGCCCGATCACCCGACCCTCGCCGTATTGCGAAGACACGCTCAGCAGGATCAAACCACCCGGCCGCAGGTAGGGCGCCGCGCCCCGGACCACCACCCGCCGCATTTCGAACCCGTCCCCGACGGGACTCGATGACGGCGGGTTCGCGATCATGAAATCGGTCGAGCCTTCGAACCCGGCGAGCGTCCGGCGGCCTTCCTCCGAGACGGCGTCGTAGGAATCCGATTCGACGAACCGGACCTTGTCCGCCGCTCCGTTCCGGCGCGCGTTCTCCCGAGCCGCCGCCACGCCGCGGGGGTCCAGTTCCAGCCCGAGCACCTCCTCCACCGCGGCGAGTCGGGCGGCGGCGATCGCGAGCAGTCCGGAACCGCTCCCCCAGTCGAGTCCGCGTCCCCGAAAGCGGACCGCGTGCGCCGCGATCGCCTCCAGGGCAATCAAGCTGGCGGGCGTGGGAACGAAGGCGCCCTCCGGGTGGTGGATCCGGATGGGTTCCAGGCCAAGCGGGGAGGGGACGGGGATTGCGGTGCGGTTCGGCGCCATCCGGACGGGAATCTACCTGCTGCCGTGTGCGGTTCGGTGACCGGCCGGGCGCCGTCTGGCGGCCCTTGGCCACGATGCCGGTCGGCGCCGGGGGGTCCCGGCGGTGCGCGGGCCGCCTCAGCGGCCGGCTCCGCCGGGACGGTCGACCGAACCTAGAACTCCAGGCGGAAGGCGAACTGCCCCGCCCGCGGACCGTAGGCGGTGGAAGTCACCTGCCTCGGAGCGCCGAAAGTGCTCGAGTCGATGACCCCGTTGTAGTTCCCGTAGTTCTCGTGGTTGAGCAGGTTGAAGACCTCGGCGAGCCCGGTGACTCGCACCGGCCCGATGTTGAAGACCTTCGATAGCCGGACGTCCACCTTGTGGAGCGCCTCGCCCAGCAGCGCGTGCCTCGGCGCCTCGTTGCCGGGGCCGGTCCCGATCGTGGAGGGCCCGTCGAAGCGATCCAGCACATCCGGATTCACCGGAATGGGGTCTCCCAGATTCAGGCGGTTCGTGCTCGCTGACTTTCCGTAGGGCCGCCCCCCGACGGATGTCCGGTAGCGGTTTCCGGAGCCGTAGAAGTACGCGCCCGAGATGGAGAAGTCGTAGGGGAGCTGGTAGATCCCGTTGATGCGGAACGTGTTCACCTGGAAGTCGAGCGCGGGACCCCACTCGGCATCGAGGTCGAACGTGTTGTTGGGGAAGTCACCCCAGCTCCGGGTGTCGTCGTTCTTGAAGAAGATGTAGGTGTGGGTGACGTTGACCTGGAAGTTGTCCCGGAACCGCCGGCGCAGTCCGCTGGAAACCGCCATGTAGTCCTGGCTGCCCGTGCTCTCGATGTAGCGGATCCGGGTGAAATTGGGGTCCAGGTAACCGCGGATGTTGTAGCCCGTGACCGGATCGTAGATCTGGTTCGGGTCCGTGGCGCGCGGGGTGTTGTATTCCTTCCAGTGGAGCAGATCGGTCTCGAACCCCCACACCGTGCCGAGCTGTTTCTGGAAGCCGACCGAGGTCTGCCAGCTGTACGGCATCTGGAAATTGTGGGCGATCGTCCGGGGCGCCTGCGGCGGCACCGGCACCTCGCCGTTGAGGATCTGCTGCGGCGTCACTCCCCGGGAGGGATCCTGCAGGAAGCCGGGCATCCCGTCGTTCGGGAACGAGTTCACCAGGATTCGCTGGCCGTTGAAGGACTGCTGGCTGAACGTCACGTTCGACGAGCTGATCGTGTGGAAGATGCCCGACCCGCCCCGGATGACCAGGTCGCCGGTGCCGCCCACGTCATAGGCGAATCCGCCGCGCGGCGCGAAGTTGTTGGTGTCGCGGATGTCCCACTTGAACAGGGAGTCGCCGGCCTGCCGGCCCTCGCTCGCTCCCGCGAACGGCGTCATGATGTCGTTTCCCTGCGGGGCGAGCGCGCCCCAGTCGAGGTCGTAGCGGACGCCGAAGTTCAGGACCAGGTTGTCGTTGACCCGCCAGGTGTCGGCGGCCCAGACGGCGAACGTGGGCCGGGGGATGTCGATGATCCAGTTGCCGACGTTCTGGCTGAACCGGGCGACCGTGTGGTCGAGCCCGCTCACGTCCCAGCAACCGGGGTTGGTGGCGCACTCCTGGGGAAACCGGCGTTCCAGATCGGGTGGACGCTCGTTGAAGATGAACTCGCCCCGCTCGAGCAGGTGCCACTCGCCGCCGTCCTTCCAGCTCAGGAACTCGCCGCCGAGCTTGACGTCGTGCGCCGTCTGGTCCCAGTTCAACTGAAAGCGGGCGGAGAACACGTCCTGGGTGAACAACTGCGGGAAGTTCCGCGGTCCGCCGAACGTGATCCCCGGGAAGACGTAGTTCGGTTGACAGCTGGATTGATCCTGCTGAGGCTGGCCGAAGGTCTGGTCGCACCCGCCGACCGCGGTATCGGCCAGCTTGTTCGTCCACTCGAAGCCGTTGTAGCCGACCTTCAGCTCGGTGAAGACCTCCGGGCTCCAGAGGTGACTCCAGGTAGCGAGAACGTTCGTGGAGTCCTGCGTGCGCGCCCGGGCGTTCGAGGGATGCTGCGAACTCGTCATGTCGAAGTCCGTGGCGAAGTCCCAGTAGGAGACCCGGTAGGAGAGCTGGTCGTTGTCGGAGGCGGTGTGGTCCACGCGCGCGGTGAAGCTGTTCTGGAACTGCGGCGTCTCGAACACCCACTCCTGGTTGGGGAGGCGGGCCGGCTGGACGAAGACGCTGCCCGGCTGCCGCTCGTACTCGTAGGACACGAAGTAGTGGACCTTGTCGGCGACGATGGGCCCGCCGAGCACGCCGCCGATCTGCTGGTTCTCGAACGGCAGTACTTCTTCCGCGACATGGTCCTCGGCGTTCCAGCGATCGTCACGGAAGTACCCGTAGAGACTGCCGCTGACGCTGTTGGTCCCCGAGCGCGTGATGGCGTTGACCTGTCCCCCCGACGAGCGGCCCTGCGTGACGTCGAACTGGTTGGTGACGATCTGGAACTCGGCGATGGCCTCGCGGCTGAACTTGGGTTGGCCGAAGCCGGAACTCGCCACCTGCTGGGTGATCTGCTGGCCGTCCAGGTTGAGCTGGAAGCTCTCGTCGCGCGTGATGCCCGGACGATTGTTGTTGGTGTCGTTGGCGGTGATGCCCTTCACGAGCAGGGCGAGCTCCATCCAGTTGCGGCCCTGCACCGGCAGGTCGTCCATCATGCGGCGATCCACGTTGCCGGCCACTTCCGACGACACGAGGTCCACGAGGGGCGCCTCGGCGGTGACGGTGATCGTCTCCTCGACGCCCGCGAGCGCCATCTGGATCGTGATGTCGGCGTTCTGGCCCACCAGCAACTCGATCTCCGGGACGACCATGGTGGCGAAGCCGGACAGCGTCGCTTCCACCCGGTAGTTGCCGGGCGGCAGCGCCGGCACCCGGAACGTCCCCGAGGCGTCGCTAACCGCCGAGTTCTGCCGCCCGGTGTCGTTTTCGACGACCAGGACCGTCACCCCGGGCAGCGCACCTCCGGAGGTGTCCTCCACCGTTCCGGAAAGCGTCGCGGATTCCTGCGCCACGGCGGCGACAGGCAGCAAAACAGCGCCCGCCAAGGCGAGCAATGACCATCGGTACATCGAATTCCACATGACAGTCTCCTCAGCTAATCGGAAGTTTCGAGCGGCGTTTTCGTATAACTCCTTCACACTGGGGGAGTTGCTGGATTCTGTGATGTAGCGTTACTGGCTACATGCGATGAGAGACGGCGAGAAGATCGAAGGAACGT
>JAJEFG010000068.1 GCA_022820545.1 Acidobacteriota bacterium
GTCGATATCGCCGATCTGCTGGAGGAGGTCCGGTCGATAACGCCGGTCGGCGGGAGGGGGTCCGGTCGATAACACCGGTCGGCGGAAGGGGGTCCGGTCGATATCGCCGGCCTGCGGGAGGAGGGTCCGGTCGATAACACCGGTCGGGGGAAGGGGGTCCGGTCGATATCGCCGATCTGCTGGAGGAGGTCCGGTCGATAACGCCGGTCGGCGGGAGGGGGTCCGGTCGATATCGCCAGCCGGCGGGAGGGGGTCCGGTCGATATCGCCAGCCGGCGGGAGGGGGTCCGGTCGATAACGCCGGCCTGCGAAGGGGGCCGGTCGATATCGGGGATCGGCGGCGGAGGCTCCGGTCGATAACGCCGCCGGCGGGAAGCTCGGTGCCGCCCCTTCTACAGTGATCGGAGCGCGGCCCAGGGATCGCCGCGCAGCGTCCGGAGCCCTGCGATCGCCGAAGCGGCGAGCATCAGCAGCAGGAGGAGCGCCGCCGGACCCAGGTAGAAGAGCGGGTCCCCGGTCTCGATCCACGGCACGCGCGCCGCGACCGCTCGCGACAGCATCCAGCCGAACAGGGTGCCGAACCCGGTGCCGACCATCGCGGCGAATGCCGTCGAACGGAACGCGCCCCATACGAGCAGATCCGGATCGGCGCCGAGCGCGGTTCGCACCGCTGTCGGATGGGCTTCCCGAACCACGAAATCCGCGATGTGGCCGATCCCGCCGACGACCGCGAGCACCAGTCCGGCGACGGCGAAGATTCCGAGCGCCACTCCGGCCAGCAAGGGCGCGCCCAGCAGCCGAATGCGGCGGTCCCGCACCGAAGAGGCGGCGGTAACGCGCATCGAAGCGTCCACCGCGGGCGGCAGACGGCCGAGCGCCGCCACCTGCTCGGGTGTTGGCCCGTCGCGAAACCGGGCCACCAGTTCCACCTTGGGATTCCCGGGGACCGTCGGAGGAATGGCGAACGGCACGTAGGCGGTGGGAAAGGTCGAACGGTCCGGGAAGACCCGGAGGTCGGGAACCATCCCGACCACCCGCGGCTCCGCGGGACCCATGCGGATCGTGTGGCCGACCGGGTCCGGGAGCCCGGCGGCGCGGGCGTACGAGCGGTCCACCACCGCCACGCGCTCGGACCCGGGCGTGTCCTCCCCGGTGATTCCGCGTCCGTCCACGAGCGGAATGCCGAGCACGCCGAGCAGACCGGGGCTGACCGAGCGGGTCGCGCGTCCCGAGTCCGGATCTCGCGGAGCGCCAGGTCCCGCGGCGGTGAACGTGATCGAGCCGCCCATCTCGTCCGGGAGGGCGTCCGCGTAGGCCGCCGACTCGACTTCGGGGACCCTTTCGATGCGTTCGACCAGCCGATTCAGCAGCGCCACCTTCTCGCTGTGAGGAAGCGAGGCGCCCGCGGCCCCGCCGCCGAAGTCCACGGAGAGCTGAGCGAGCCCCCCATCCGAATAGCCGCCCCGGCCGGCGAACAGCCGCCATGCACTACCGCCCAGGACCGCGGTGGCGATCAGGATCACGGTGGCGGTCGCCACCCCGAGGGCCAGGGTCGGAGATACCGTGCGCGCCCGGTGCGCGACGCGGAAACGCGCCATTTCCGACGCCTGCCGGCGAACCCGGAGCGTGTCCACGAGCGGGGCGGCTTCCGCGGCCCCGCAGGCCAGCAGCGCGACCAGGAAGGCCTGTCCGGCCACCTCCCAGCCAGTGGTCCAATCCGCCGCGAACGGGAGGTCGGCCCCGTAGCGGCGCAGCAGCGGCACGACCCAGGCCGCGACCACCGCGCTTCCGGCGGTCACCGCCGCTGCCAGCAGCGTCACGCGGAAGAGCGCAGCCAGGAACTCGTCGCGAAAGGAGCCACCGAGCGCCCGCCGGATAGCCGCCGCGCGCCGCCCGGCGACGGAGCGGGCGAGGCGCAGGCCCGAGACGCTGACCGCGGCCGCCAGCACCAGCAGCAATGCTCCCGCCCGCAGGATCTCGAGCGTCGGGCGTACCGACGCCGTGAGCGACTGCGCCAGCGGGATCGCCTGGATGTGATCTTCGTCGCGGCGGAAGCCCGCGTCGGTCAGCAGGGCCGTGGCTTCGGCCGCGGCTGCCGCAGCGGTCACACCCGGCTGGAGCCGGCCGTAGGCATCCGCGGACCGCGAGCTCCCGCCGGGGCTGGTCCCGACCTGGCGGCGACGCGCCGGCACCCAGACCTCGGTGGCCAGGGCGGGCGCGAAAAATCCTTCCGGCAGCACCCCGATGACGCGCATCGACTCGCGATCCAGCACGATTTCGGTCCCCACCGCTTCCGCCGTCCCGCCGAGCGCGGTTCTCCAGAAATCGTGGCTCACCAGAACGACCGGCTGACCCCGGTCCAGTCTCCAGAGATCGTGGCTCACTTGAACGACCGGCCGGTCCCGGTCCAGGGTGGACGGAGAAGGCCGACCGGCCCCGGTGCGCGTTTCCCCTTCGTGGTCTTCAGGCCGGAAGGGCCGTCCGAGGGCCGGCGCCCCCCCGAGCATCTCCAGGAATCCCGGCTCCAGCGCCCCCACGGTCACCGATTGCATCGGGGGATCGCCGAGCATCATGGACGCGCCCCAGAGATGCCCCACCCAGGCGAACGAGGCGGCGCGCTCCCGCAGCAGGGCCGCCTCGCGGTCGGAGAGGAAGCGGCCGAACATCTGCTCCCCTCCGGCCGCGCGCAGGGCGACCAGCTCCTCCGGATCGTCGTAGGGGAGGGCGCGATCCACCGCCGATTCCCAGACGGCGCCGACCACGTGGAAGGCCCCCACCGCGAACGCGAGCGCCAGCACCGCCGCGGCGGAGTTCGCCGGCGCCGCCGTCAGGGAACGCCAGGCGGCGGCGAACGCGGCTCTGGTGCGCACGGAGTCCTCAGCGCGGGCGCGGCGGCGGATCGGTTGCGCTGCCCAGGAGCAAGGAGTGGATTTCGCCTCCGATGTTCGCCGCCATCATCGCTGGCGAAAGCAGTTGGGGAGCAAGCTGCGGGTCGGCACCCGCGGCTAGGAGCGCGCGAGCTGCGGCCAGCCGTTCTTCCTCGTTCGCCTCGATCCCGGCCGGATTCGGGGACTGGCCGAGCGACCATCCGAAGAGAAGGGCGAGGAGCGGTGTCTGGTTGTTCGGCTCCGCGTGGGCGTCGGGATCCGCCCCCGACTCCAGCAGGAAGGTGAGCGCGGCAGCACGGCCAAACAGGGCGGCGCGGGCGAGCGCCGTGTGCCCTGTACGGTCCACCGCCTCCAGGTCGGCTCCCGCAGCGACGAGGATCTCCAGCACGGCCACCGAATCGGCTTGCGCCGCCCGGTGGAGGGCGGGAAACCCGCTGCTCCGAGCGTCGGCCGGCGCTCCCTCGTTGAGAAGGGCGGCGACCCCCGGAGCGTCACCGGCCCGCGCCGCCGCCACCAGGCGGCTCGCGGGGGTCTCGTCCGCCGGTTCGGCTTCCTCTTCCGGATCACCGCGCACTGGAATGCGCATTACCGAAACCGACGCGGGACCCGATTTCGGCTTCGGCGCCGGCTCGTCCGTAATGCTCACCTCGACCCCGACCGGCAGGATGCGCCCGAACCGGGTCGCGGCGAACGCGACAACCGCGACCAGTGCCGTGAGGACGGCTAGAAAGATGGCGCGCCGGCGCGTCATGAACGACATCGGTTCAAGGCCTCGCGGGATTGTCCGCCGTCACGGGCCCGTGCGTTGAATCAATCGCCATCCCGTTGCGCATCCACCCGTGGCGCGGTAAGCGAATTGCGGGCATATCCGTCCTCCCGCGCTCAGCTCGAACGCCCAGGCAATGGACAAGCGGGGCCGGATCAGGCCGCCACGAACCGCTCGACCGCGATCTTTCCGGCGCGGCTCCGGGCCTGCCACAGATCGTAGGCCATCTGCATCCCCAGCCAGGTTTCGGGCGTCGAGCCAAACGCTTTCGAGAGGCGGATCGCCATCTCCACGGAAATCCCCGTTCGCCCGTTCAGCAACTCTGAGAGCGCCTGCCTGGTGACGCCCAGACCCGCGGCAGCGCGGGTCACGGTCAGACCCAGGGGTTCGAGACACTGCCTCCTTACGATGCCGCCCGGATGCGGCGGATTGTGCATGGCCATGATCGTATTCTCCTCAGTGATTTCCTGCGAGGGACGAGGCACGCTTAGCGGTGGCTCCGACCGATCCGGGACAGCGCCCGCACTGAGCAGAGCAAGCTAACTTGACATGCGGCGCGCCTGATCGTCGCCCCCACCCGATCAAGCCCGGGTCAAATGAAAAACCGACCCTTTGTCAACGACTTGGGTGGTTCCATCGTCCTTATGTCGTTTTCGATCAGATACGAGAGACGAGTGTTCGTAAGGGCGTCGCCACAGCAGGCGAAGCTCCGGTCGACAACGGGAGTCGTCGTGGCCAGTCAGCGCAGACCCCGATAGATGCCCCGCCGGCCGCCGCACGGCCAGCCGTCCTTGGTCTTGTGCGGTCTGATGGCCGAATCCATACCGTCGCGGTAGAACCGCCGCCGGCACAGCGGGCACTCGTAGACATGGCGCCGGGCTCCTCTGGGCGGCTTTGTGGGCCGCGGGCGTGCCGGAGGCGCCAAGGCTGCGACGCGCGCCGTTGTGGGCCGGACTGGAAGCGGGCCGATCGGGATCAACTCCACCGCATAGCGCGGAGTGAAGGGTTCGTCCGTGACGGCGGCGCGCTGGATTCGATCCACGCGGTAGGAGCGATGCCCCTGTTTCCGGGTGTCGAACGCGTGCAGCACAACGTTGCCGTCTTTGGTCTGCCGGAGCGAATAGGCCTCGATGCGGCGGACTTCGTCGCCATAGAGCAGATCCACGCACAGGAGGTTGGCGGCCGCGAAGCGGATGATCTCCAACTGCGTCCGGGTGGACTGCCGCAGGCGTCCCGGCAGTGTGCGACTGCGCAGGGCAGCTTCGCCAGCCTCGAATCGGTAGGCGCCCGGGACTGGAGGAGCGACCCCGGTCTTCAACCACACGAAGAATTCGGGGAGCGCGTCCCAGAACTGCTGCACGGGGGGCAACGCGGGGAGTTGGTGGCCGAGCATGGAATCCCAGGCGCCAGCCAACTCGGCGCGGTGAGGTTCCAGATCGGCCACCGATGCTGGTACCGGTATTCCCTTGAACCTGCACTTTTCGCTCAGTACGTCGAGGAGGACGCCGGGCTCGGGGCGGGCCTCGACGTTGCGGTAGAGGTTCACCACGTCGTAGAGGTCACGCGCTCGTGCCCGTTCGCCAAGCGCCCGCACCTTCTCGGCGAAGGCCTCCGGGTAGGCGTACGCGGCGACCTCAATACCGCCTCCCGGCTCATCGCTGTACGGATGGTGGATCGTCAGCCGAACGGGCTCCAGCACCAGCCGTTCGTCGGCCGTCAGGTCGAGCTTGATGTTCGGAATGCTCCTCCCGCGCGGAGCGATGGGGCCGCGATACGGGATCTTGACCCGGCAGGACCAGTTGCCGCGGGGATTCCGGTAGAGGTCGAAGTCCTGGCGGTCCGCGGGCAGCTCTAGTCCGGTCTCTTCGTAGACCCACCTCGCGACCCGCGCCAGCGACGCGGCAAGAAAGTCCCGGTCCAGATGCGCCGGATTCCGGAGCGTGAAGTCGAGATCCTCGGAGAAGCGGTAGGTCTCGAAGAAGCACTTCTTCAAGCACGTCCCGCCCTTGAAGATCCAGTCGTCCGCAAGCTCCGGTTGGTTGTAGAGGCCGGCCAGCAGCCAGCCCAGGACATAGTCCTTCTCGACGACTTGCGGCTGGAGTTAGGTCGCGGTGGCGACGTCCAGGATTTCGCGACGGCCGATCAAGTCGCGCTCCGTGAAGCCCAGTTCTCGGGCGCCCACACTCTCCAGCGCGTAACGAGCCGGGGGCACTCCAGCGCCGGGTCCAGCTTGGTGTTCCCCGCGGTCAGGCGCCGGCGACAGGATGCCAACAGTTCCGGGCCCGATGGATCGCGTTCGGCGAGAAAGCCCAGCCGCTTGAAGACGGCGCCGTTCCCGAGCCGGACGGCGTAGCGGATCAGGAGGTCGTCGTCGCGGTCGTCCGACTTGAGGTAGACGGAAAGACAGTCGGCCACATGCTGGATTCCGCCGCCGAGCTGCGGATCGGCGACGATGTCCAGGATGGTCCGGTGCACGTCGGCCACCGCGACCCGGGTTCTGCCACGCCAGACGCTGGTGGTCCCGAAGATCTTCTCCGGGCGGACGTGCGTGAGGCTGAACTCGGCGCCGTGGCGGCGCTGGCTCTTCTGCCGCACCGTTTGCGCCGTCATGACCACGATGTCGCGGAAGATCTGCTCGGTGAGATCCCAGTGCTCGGCGGCCGTGCGGCCACCGATGTAGGCCGGGTCAAAGAGAGGCGGCACCAGGATCCACGGATCGTCCAGCACACGGATGCTGTCGAGCGTGGTGAGTGAGGCAGGGAGGTAGACGCCGCGGGCTGCGCGCCGCAGCCATGCCTGTTTCACCCAGCGCGAGAGCAGCTTCGCAGCCTCGGCGCGTGACACCTCAAGGGCGTTCACGACGTCGTCTATCCGTACGACATCACCGGCTGTGTTGAGGACGGCGCTGAGGCGACGGCGCGATGCTGGAACGACGGGATCCGATGTGGTGCTGGTTCTCATTGTCGGCGAATCACGGAGATTGGGTGTGGGCTGGCGCTGGCACTTGCGTTCTGTCGCTACTTGGAGCACTGAAAACTATATCAGATTGTCATTTATTCGCATTAGTTGTGATGTATCGACATCTGAACATACTCACGGGAGAGTCCTGTCCGGCTCCACACAACGGCGTATTGCCTCGACCACCCGAATGCGGGCGGTCCGATCAAACCGCTTCAGAGCGCGTAGCGCGCGAGTCGGCGCGTTCGATCAGATGCCGAGTTCTCTCTTCACCTCGTCCGGGGTGTGCGTTCGGCCGGCGCCACGATCCGCGATTTCTTCGGCGACCGCTCGCACCGCCTCATCGCTCAGTTCCTCCTCGTCCAGAGGCAGCGCCGCCAAAGGTCTGCGCCCCGGATTGCCTCGCCCGGCCAAGGACTCGAGCCCGCTTGCCGCAGCGGCGGTCTGCGGATTCGGGTGTCGATCGAACAGATCGTGGAGTTTTTCGCGAGCCGCCGGTTTCATGGGCCGAATCTAGCGCGATGACTTTTGTGCGGTTCCATCGTTCTAATATCGCTCTTCAGTCAAATAGATAAACCGCGATTTCACAATGACTTAGCGCGCTTGCCGCTCCAGACGAGCGCTTGCAGTCAAGTAAGCGCAGGTCGTCGGCTCGAAGTTTGGACGGGAGCAACAGGCACCCGGCGGCCGCGCCGCCGCCGGACCGGGAGCGGGAGGTCGTTCAGGCCGAGACTCAGTGCGATCCAGGCCGATTCACCTCAGGACTGAAGGGTGGCAAGGTCGCCGCGAAGACGAACCCGACCGAAACCGCCTGAAACAATACGCCGCCGCATGCGCCTCTCCAGGAACGAGATCCGCGCCCGCGCGGCGTCCTTCGCCCGGAAGTGGGCGAACGCCGGATACGAGAAAGGCGAGACCCAGAGCTTCTACAACGACTTCTTCCGCATCTTCGGCGTGCGCCGGGAGTCGGTGGCCCGCTACGAGGAGCGGGTGGAGAAGCTCGACGACACCAGCGGGTTTATCGACCTCTTCTGGCCCGGAGTCCTGATCGTCGAGCAGAAGAGCGCGGGGCGCGACCTGACGGCAGCATACGAACAGGCCGGTGAGCATTTCGACGCGCTGGCGGAACGCGAACGTCCGCGCTTCATTCTGGTGAGCGACTTCCAGACCTTCGAGCTTCACGACCTCGACGAGCGGCAGTTCATCACCTTCCCGCTCGCGGACCTGCCCGCGCATGTCGAGGCGTTCGGCTTCATCCTCGGGGTGCAGCGCCGGACGTTCCGCGATCAGGACCCGGCCAATATCGAGGCGGCCGAACTGGTCGGGCGGCTGCACGACGCGCTCGCCGATGCCGGACACCGGGGCCACGATCTGGAACGC
>JAJEFG010000016.1 GCA_022820545.1 Acidobacteriota bacterium
TGCGCGGCGCCGAGCGCCGCGCGTGCCGATCTGGAGATCGGCGTTCCAAGCCGTCACGCCACCATGGCGGTCTGAACGCCGGCGGTCCCGTGCCCTAAGGCGGTTCCGCCAGGAAGTCGGCGAGGGTCCACCAGTTCGCGGCTGTTTCCTGGCCGCCGAGCCCGGCGCCGGGGCCGTAGGCGAGCACCAAGTCGTAGACCTCGTTCCGGTGTTCGGCGATCGCTGCCGAGAGGAAGATGGCCGGCGCCCCCTGGTTCAGCGTGACGCAGCGCCCGGTCTGCCACGCCACCTGGAAGAGGGCCGCCGCGCCCGCGGCGTTCCCTTCGAGGACGGCCTCGACAATGCCGGCGAAGTCTTCGATCGCGGCGCATCCGAGGGCGCCCTCGAGTCCCAGCGAAGGCACAGGGAACCGGTCGAGAGTCGTATCGAAGATCAGCGATTCGCCGGGGGAATAACGGGCGAAAACACGGTGCCCGGCGCCCGCCGGCACGCCGGAGACCGTCCGGTCGAGGTCGGCGCCGCCGATCCGGAGAGTGGCGCCGGGGCCGAGCATCAACTCCCCCTCCGGGATGCTGATCCCGTCGCCGTCGTAGTCGCCGCGGCGAATCTGGTAGCGGAACTCCAGCCGCCCGGCCTCATGGGCCGCCAGCGTCGCCGGCTGGCTCGCGAGCCCGAGATCGAAGATCAGGAAGACCTCGCCGGTTGTCTCCACCTCGTCGCCGCTCGTGACGAGGACGGCGAAGACCAGTTCCTCTCCCGCGAGGTACGTCCCGTTCGCGGCCGGTTCCGAGACGATCTCCACCCGGTCGATCAGCGCGTTCGACGGACCGTCCGGTTCGGGACTCGTCGGGCCTCCGTCGCCCTCCTCGCACGCGGCGAGCACCAGGAGAGCGAGCGCCGCGGCAGCCGCCCGGCTCACCGCTGCCTCGCCCAGCGCGCCGCCTCGTCCACGTGCTTCGCGCCCTCGGGATCGGGCCGGGTCAGGAGGCTGACGAGGATGGCGGCGGCGAACCCGGCGGCGAACCCCACCACCATCTCGTAGAGCTGGAAGTACGCGGGCTTCCCCCACAGGAACCAGCCCACCGAGGTCAGGAAGCCCGTCACCATCCCGGCGACGGCCCCCGGCAGGGTCATCCGCTTCCAGAAGATCCCCAGGATCGCGACCGGCGCGAAGGCGCAGCCCAGCCCGGACCAAGAGAACAGCACGAAGAAGAAGATGACCCTCACCTCGGGGAGAGCGACGCCGATTCCGACCACCCCGAGCGCCAGGGTGACCGCCTTGCCGAAGCGGGCCAGCCGGGCCTCGTCCGCGGTCACCCGGGCGATGAACCCCGAGATTCCCGACGCCGCGGGGTTCCGGTGGCGTGGGCCGAGCAGCTTCTCGAAGAAGTCCCGAACCACCGCCGACGAGGCCAGCAGCAGCACCGAGTCCGCGGTGGACATGATCGCCGCCAGCACCGCGGTCAGGAAGAGGCCGGTGACCACCGGCGGCATGAGGTCGGAGGCCAGGAGCGGCAGGATCCCCTCCGGATCGTCGATCACGGGGTAGAGCACCCGTCCGGCCATTCCGGTGAGGACGGCGCCGAGATCGAACAGCACGATCACGAATGCCGCCATGAACCCGCCGTCCGAGAGGGTGCGGCGGTCCTTCGAGGCCATGAAGCGGACGAGGAGCTGGGGGGCGCCCAGAAAGGCCAGCCCGATCCCCATGTGGCTCACGACATCGGCGATGCCCTGCCCGCTCATCCCCGAGCTGCCGAGCGGCCGCAACAGGCCGGGGTCGGCGGAGGCGAGCCGTTCCGCCAGCACGGTGAGGCCGCCCACCTCGTGGATCGCGACGAGGGGCAGCGCCACCAGCGCCGCCGCCATCAGCGTCGCCTGGATCAGGTCGCTCCAGGCCACCGCCTTGAGGCCGCCGAAGCTCGTGTAGAAGAGGATGACGACCGCGCCCAGGACCACGCCCGCCTCGTAGGGAATCCCGAGGAACGACTCGAAGGTCTTGCCCGATCCGGTGAGCTGGGCCGCCATGTACGTCCCCGCCATGACGAGGATCACCACCGACCCGAGGATGCGGAGGATCTGCCGCCGGTCCCCGAACCGCTCCTCCATCCAGTCGGCCACCGTGATGGCGCGGTAACGGTCGGCGAGCGCCTTGAAACGAGGCCCGATGAAGGCCCAGGCGACCGCGGTGGCGAGCACCTCCCCGAACACGATCCAGAGCGCGTTCACCCCCAGCAGGTAGCCCATCCCGGTGAGCCCGAGCAGCAGCCAGGCGCTCTCGCCGGTGCTTGCGGCCGAGAAGCCGACGACGGCCGCCGGGAGCTTCCGGCCGGCCAGGTAGTAGCCGGCGAGGTCGCGGGTGCTGCGGGAACTCCAGATCGCCAGCCCGAAGAGGATGGAGAGGTAGGAGATCAGGACAGCCCACAGGGGCCAGTTCTCGGGCATGGCTTAGTGGGCGTTCTCGCGGGTTCTTGGGCCCTCGCCAGCGTGCGTTTCGCCTCCCTGCGGTCGGCGATGCCGGCCGGAGGCCGGCGCTCCGAGCCGGCGGCCCCGGGCGGCGTTCCAGATGGCGAGCGCCATCCCGGGCACCACCGCCACGGTCAGCAAGACCCAGGCGGCCGCGGGAAAACCGCTCAACGATCCTCTCCGTTCGGGCGGATCGGGCGGTCATCCGACCGGAACATCTCCTCCTGGAGCCAGGGATAGCCCCCGTAGGACCGCGCGTCGGGCCAGATCTCGTCGAGCGTGTCCCCGTCGTAGATCCGGCCGTCCTTCACCACCAGGTGGATGTCGGCGGTGGCCCGGATGTCGTCCAGCGGGTTCCGGTCCAGCACCACGAGGTCGGCGAGCTTGCCGTCCTCGACGGTCCCGAGTTCGTGCTCGAGGCCGAGGAACGCGGCCCCCTGCCGCGTCGCGAGATCCAGCGCCCCCTCGGCGCCCATCGCCGGCTCGGCCATCCAGATCTCCCAGTGCGATCCGATGCCGTGGTGCTGGCCGTGGGCGCCGATGGCCCCCGAGCCGCCCTCGTCCACGATGTCCTGGAGACCCTGGGCGAGCAGCGGGAAGCTGTAGTCGGTCTCGGGCCGCAGCGGCCGCCGCCTCGTGTGCGGAATCAGCATCCGCCAGGGCAGCCAGCGCTGCTGCTTGGGATCCTCCCAGTTGGCGGTCTCCTGCCAGAAGTACTCCTCGTTCCAGACCGAAGGGCCGCCCACGACGAAGGTGATCGAATAGACGGTCTTCGTGCGCCCGAAGAACTTCGCGGCGTCCGCGTAGAGCGGGATGTAGGTGAGCGGATGTTCCCAGGCGGTCTGTCCGTCGAGGATGAGCCCCACGTTGTAGACCAGGCTGCCGCCCTCGCCGGTGAGCATCAGCTTCCGCTCGCGCGAGATCTCGGCGATCCACTGCCGCTGGTCGCGGCGCGGCTGCATGTAGGACTTGATCGCGGTGGCGCCCCACGACGTCAGCCGCTCGATGTTGTCCTCGGCGTCCTCGTAGCTGCGGATGTCGTTCTGCCGCGAGCCGTCGCCGTTGTACATGGGGTCGCCGGTGCTGTACATGCGCGGCCCCACCATCTCGCCGGCCTCCACCAGCTCGGCCGCCGCGAAGACGTTCTGGGACCACTGCGAGTTGTCGAGGGTGGTGGTCATCCCGTAGGCGAGATAGACGCCCGCCTCCCAGTTGCGGCGCGGCAGCACCGCGCTGTGATCCCGGTGGTGGTGCGCGTGCATGTCGATGAACCCCGGGACGATCGTCTTCCCCGAGACGTCGATCTCCCGGTCCCCGTCGGCCCGGACGCAGTCGCCGACGCAGGCGATGCGGCCGTCCACGATCCGGACGACCCCCTCTTCGAGGGTCCCCTGGTCCCCGAGGGTCACGATGCGGGCCCCGGTCAGGACCGCCGAACCCTTCCCGCGCTGGCGCGGCAGGTCGAGGGTGATCTCGTGCCGGGTCGTCTCGTCGCTATCGGGGTCGTAGGTCGTGATGCGGGGACCGCTTCCGAGGTAGAGCAGGCCGTCGGGAGTCCAGCGGGGGAACATCCCGCCGTCCTTGGTGATGGTGCGGATCGGCAGCGAGGCCCTTCGGCGCTCGATGTGGGGAGCCTCCTTGCCGGCCCCCGGCCACGGCAGCGCGGTGACGTACACGTTGTCGCCTTCGGAGAACGCCACCCAGCGTCCGTCAGGAGAGGGAGCCGCCTCGTCGGCGAACGGGAAGGTGAGGTGGACCCGCCGGTCGGAGCCGTCGGCCTTCACCGAGACCAGCCGGGTCACGTCCTGGCGCCGGCCGCCGCGTTCCCAGCTGTCCTGTTCGGGGAAGAAGAGGCGGCCGTCGGGCCCGAAGGAGGGGGCCACGATCTGCCGCCGCGGCATGAGCGGCCGGCCGGCGTTGAACGGGCGCAGCGTCTTCGTGATGACGGTCGCTTCGCCGCCTCCGGCCGGAATGCTGACCAGGTCGTAGCGGAGGTTCTGGGACCACGAGCGGCCGCGCGCCGGAGCGCCGGTGCCGCGCGCCACCACGATGGCGCTCCCGTCGGGCGTCCACACCGGGTGGATGTACTCGGAGGAGGTTTCGGTGAGGCGGGTGGGCGTCCCGCCAGTGGCCGGCACCGTCAGGAGGTACCCGTTCGTGTCGTCCCAGGACGTGTAGGCAATGGTGGAGCCGTCCGGCGAGAAGGCGGGCGACAGCTCGTAGGCCGGATCATCTCCGTGGATCAGCCGCTCGGGAGCGCCGTCCGGCAGCGTCATCCGGTAGAGCCGCCCGGCAGCGTGGAACACCGCGACCGAACCGTCCGGGGAAACCGCCGGCCAGCGGAGCATCCGCGCCCGGAAGGTGTCCCCCGAGATGTCGAACTCGGCCCGGGCCTGTTCGGACACCCGGCGGCGCACCTCGGCGACGAAAGGGACTTCCTCGGTGGCGCCGCTGGCGACATCCACCTTGACGATCCGGCCGCCCCGCAGCACGTAGATGGCGGAGCTGTCCGGGCTCCAGGAATAGCCAGGGAGGACGCGCTCGGTCTTCATTCCCTCGGCGAGGTCGGTCTCGATGGGATCGGCGAGCAGGCGCTCGGCGCCGGTGTGGAGATCGCGCAGGAAGAGCGCGGTGCGCGGCCCGAACCGGTGCCCCTTGAACGAGATCGTGCCGCCGGGAATCCGGCGCGCGAAGGCGAGCCAGCGTCCGTCGGGGGAAGGCTCGGGCGCGATCGCGCCGCCGCTCGAGCCCTGGTACTGCTGCTGCGACTGCCCCTCGGTCACGTCGTAGACCTTGCCGGTCTCCAGGTCGAGTTCGCGGATCTGCATGGCGCCCCGGACCAGGTCGCGCTCGGAGGAGGGGGCGAAGTGGAAGTAGAGGGTCCCGTTCTTCGATGGCGCCGGCCAGCTCGCGCGCCCGTACTCCGCGCCGTCCACCAGTTCCACGCCGCTGCCGCCGTCGGGGTGGAACAGGTAGAGGCCCGACCGGCGGGGCTGGGCGAGGGTGTTCCAGCGGGCCACGATCCCCTGCCCGTTCGGGAGCCAGGCCGGCGTGGCGACGCGCGACTCGGGATCCTGGTGCACCGCCCGCGGGTTGCCGCCGCCTGAGTCCATGAGCCAGAGGTTCGACTGCCCGCCCCGGTCGGAGACGAAGGCGATGGTCGTCCCGTCGGGCGACCAGCGCGGGTGGTAGTTCACGGCCACCCCGCTGTCCTGGGTCAGGCATTCCGCCCGCCCGCCGGTGGCCGGCACCCGGTAGACGTGGCCGAGCAGGTCGAAGACGATGGAGGCGCCGTCCGGCGAGACGTCAAGCGACATGAAGGTGCCCTCGGAGGTCTCGAAGACGAGGTCGTAGGCGTCGCCCCGGGCCAGGGTGGTGTCCCAGCCCGAATCGTCGGTGCGGCCGCCCTTCTGGGCGGCGGCGACGCTGGCGGCCAGCAGCAACGCCGCGAACGGAACGAGACAACGCGCTGAACGCGTCACGACGGGTGGAATGAGCGGATTCCTCATGGGGTCTCCTCCGGAAACGGCGCGCTCGGGGACGAGCCGCCGGATCGCATAATAACGGCGCTCATGACGGGGTCTGGCGAGTCGCTTCCGTCCGGAAACGGGATGGATGACGCGTCCGCGAACGGCGTGAAGACGATCGCGCCGCCGGGCTGGGGGGACGCCGAGGCGGCGGCGGCGCGGCTCCGGCAGGTGTTCCCCCCGAGTCCGCTCCTCCGCGCCGGGCCGGAACTCGCGGACAACCTGCTGCTGAAGGCGGACACCCTGCTCCCGACGGGTTCTTTCAAGGTGCGGGGCATCTGGGACGCGGTCTCCCAACTGAGCGAGGAGCAGGTGGCGCCCGGCCTCTCCACCGTCAGCGCCGGGAACACGGCCCTCGCCCTCGCCTGGGCGGCCCGGCGGCGCGGGGTCCCGGCGTTCTCGCTGCTGCCGGAAACCGCGCCGCCGGCGAAGGTCGAGGGCTTCCGGGCGGCCGGCGGGACGCCGCGCCTCGTCACGGTGCCCGAGCTGTTCCGGTTCCTGAAGGAACACCTCTGGGAGAACGAGCCCTACCTGTTCGTCCACCCGTGGACCTGTCCGCTGGTGCACCGGGGGCACGCGAGCCTCGCAGTCGAGCTGCTCGAGGCGGCGCCCGACATCGAATCGGTCTTCATCCCGGTGGGCGGGGGCGGCCTGCTGACCGGGGTAGCGGGGCCGCTCAAGGACCGGCGTCCGGACATCCGGATCTTCGCTGTGGAGCCGGCCGGGTGCGCCGCGCTCCATCACAGCCTCAAGGCCGGACGCGCGGTGTCGGCCCCATGCGAAACGGTCTGCGACGGGGCCGCCGTGCCGTACCTGACGGAGGAGCTCTACCCGGCGCTCGCGAGTCTCGTGGACCGGACGGTGCTCGTCCGGGATGAAGACACCCTCGCCACCTCGCGGGACCTGCTGCTGGGCCGGAAGATCGTCACCGAACCTTCCGGCGCGCTCGCGACCGCCGCCGTCCGGATGATGCCGGCCGATGAGCGCGGCCTCAGCGTGGCCCTACTCACCGGGGCCAGCGTCGGCGCGGCGGGGATCCGCCGGTTGCTGGACCAGTGAGCAACCCATGGCCTCTACGATTCCCGGCATGACGGGAATCCGCGCACCGGGGAACTGAGGCCAGCGCGCTTTGGGTTTTTGGGGCACGCTGATCGGCGGGACGCTCGGGTGGACCCTGGGCGGTCCGCTCGGCGCGATGCTGGGCGCCGCCATCGGGTCCAGCATGTCGGGTTCGGCCCGGATGCACTCCTACCCGGGCCAGGGGCCGGATGCGCCCCCTCCCCCGCCGCCCGGGAACGCCCACGAGCAGCGCCGGGTGGCGTTCTTCGTGGCCACCTTCGGGGTGATGGGCCACATCGCGAAGGCCGACGGCCAGGTCACCGAAGAAGAGGCCCAGCTCGCCCGCGAGGTGATGGCGGGGCTCGGGCTCGACTCCCGCGACCGCACCCTCGCCGCGCGGATCTTCAACGAGGGCAAGTCGCCGCGCTTCAACCTCGACGACGCCCTCGGCCAGCTCGTCCAGGTGGCGGGCCGGCGCCGGAACCTGCTCCGGGCGTTCATGGAGATCCAGTTCAAGGCGGCCTGGGCGGACGGCAGCGTCCACCCGGAGGAGCGCCGGATCCTCGACCACATCGGAGCGTTCCTCGGCTTCTCACGGGCGGAGATGGCCCAGATGGAGCGGGTGGCGTCCGCCGGAATGCGGCCGAGAGGACCCTCCCCGGAGGAGAAGCTCAAGGAGGCCTACGGGGTGCTCGGCGCGGCAAGGTCCGCGAGCGACGACGAGATCCGCTCCACCTACCGCCGGCTCATGCGACAGCACCACCCCGACCGGCTGGCGGCGCAGGGGTTGCCCGAGGAGATGAAGGACGAGGCCACCCGGCGCACCCAGGAGATCCAGAAGGCCTACCAGACGATCCGGGAAGCGCGGCGCGCCGCGTAGCGCGGGACGGCAGTATCGCTAACGGGCGGCTGAATCGTTCGTGATCGGTCCTTGGAATCTCACTCCGCTCCGTGGAGCGGGAGAGTGTCTGAAGACCGGCGGTCCCGGCTGGCTGGGCCGTGAGGATGATCGGGGTCGCGACGTGCGCGGCGCGGAGCGCCGCGCGTGCCGGTCTGGAGACCGGCGTTCCAAGCCGTACTCGCGACACGGCTCAGTAGCGTAGCTGCCCTTCCGCTGCGCTGCGCGCGGCGGTGCCGGTCTGAAGACTGGCGGTCCCGGCCCCTGCGTTAGCGGATCAGGGGGGCGATGACCAGGGCGACGACCGACATCAGCTTGATCAGGATGTTGATGGCGGGGCCGGCGGTGTCCTTAAAGGGATCGCCGACGGTGTCGCCGACCACCGCGGCCTTGTGCGCCTCGCTGCCCTTGCCGCCGTGCTGGCCGCCCTCGATGTACTTCTTGGCGTTGTCCCAGGCGCCGCCGGCGTTGGCCATGAAGATGGCCAGCAGCACGCCGGAGACCAGCGCCCCGGCGAGGAGGCCCGCCAGGAAGTTCTTGTCGAGGAAGCCGGCGATCACCGGGATCAGGACCGCCATCAGGCCGGGCGCGACCATCCGCCGGAGCGCCGCCGCGGTGGCGATGTCCACGCAGCGGGCGTTGTCGGCCTTGACCCCGGGCTCGCCCTCGAGCAGGCCCGGGATCTCCCGGAACTGCCGCCGGACCTCCTTGATCATGTCGAAAGCGGCTTCTCCCACCGCCTGCATGGCGATGGAGGAGAACAGGAAGGGCACCATGCCGCCGATCAGCAGGCCGGACAGCACGACCGGGTTGCCGAGCGAGAGGCCGAGCGCGCCCACCCCGGCCTGCTGCTGGAAGGCCGACATGAGCGCCATCGCGGCGAGCGCCGCCGAACCGATCGCGAAGCCCTTGCCGATGGCGGCGGTGGTGTTCCCCACCGCGTCCAGCTTGTCGGTGCGCTGCCGCACTTCGGGAGGCAGCTCGCTCATCTCGGCGATCCCGCCGGCGTTGTCGGCGATGGGCCCGTAGGCGTCCACCGCCAACTGGATCCCGACGGTGGCCAGCATCCCGAGCCCGGCGAGCGCGATCCCGTAGAGCCCGGCCAACTCGTAGCCAAGGGCGATGGCGCCGGCGATCAGCAGCAGGGGCAGCGCGGTCGAGCGCATGCCGAGGGCGAGCCCCGCGATGATGTTGGTGGCGGAGCCGGTGTTCGAGGCGTCGGCGACCGCCTGCGCGGGCTTGCGCGCGTCCGAGGTGTAGTACTCGGTGATCAGGCCGATCGCGGCGCCCACCACGAGGCCCGCCACCAGGCAGCCGTAGAGGACTCCCTGCGCTTCCGGCGCCAGCATCCCGATCACCGGCCAGGCGATGGCGAGCATCAGCACCCCGGCGCCCAGGGTTCCCATGTTGAGCGCGGTCTGGGGGTTCGCGCCCTCGCGGGTCCGGACCAGGAACGTGCCCAGAATGCTGGCGGCGATGCCGAAGGCGGCGAGGACCATCGGCAGCATCACGTAGCGCAGCGGGTCGGCCTCGAGGCTCTGGGCGTACGCCACCCCGAGCACCATGCCGCCGATGATGGCGCCCACGTAGGACTCGAAGAGGTCGGCGCCCATCCCGCAGACGTCGCCGACGTTGTCCCCCACGTTGTCCGCGATGACCGCCGGGTTCCGCGGATCGTCCTCGGGGATCCCGGCTTCGACCTTGCCCACCAGATCGGCGCCGACGTCGGCCGACTTCGTGTAGATGCCGCCGCCCACGCGGGCGAAGAGCGCGATCGAGGACGCACCGAGGCTGAACCCGGAGAGGACCTGCAGTATCTGCCCCTGAAGGTCGCCGCCCACGAGCAACACCCGCGTGTAGAGGAGGAAGAGTCCCGACAGCCCGAGCACGCCGAGCCCGACCACGGACATTCCCATGACGGACCCGCCGGCGAAGGCGACGCGCAGGGCCGGCGCGATCGAGGCCCGCGCGGCGTTCGCCGTGCGGACGTTGGCGGCGGTGGCGACCCGCATGCCGAACCAGCCGGCGACCGCCGAGCAGAGCGCTCCGATCAGGAAGGAGAGGCCCACGAGCTCCGTGCCACCCCCGAGGTTGGCCACGTAGAGCAGCACGGCGACCACCACCGCAAACACGGCGAGCACCGAGTACTCCCGGCGCAGGAAGGCCATCGCCCCCTCGCGGATGGCGGCGGCGATCTCGACCATCCGGTCGGTTCCGGCATCCTGCCGGCCGACGAACCGCGCCCGGTTGAGCGCGAAGAGCAACGCCACCGCGCCGAACGCGGGAGTCAGGTAGAGCAGGGTGTCCACAGGGGGCCTCCAAGGGGTGAAAGCTGGATCGTGGCCGCTTCGGGACGCCGTCCGGCCCGCCCGGTGCAACCTCACGCCGACGCCGGGACGCGGACCGGCTCGCCGCAGCGCCGAATGGCGGAATTTACCAGACGAGGGGTCGCTGGACTGCTACACTCGCGCCCCGGCGCGCGGCCAGAATCTTCTCTTGCAACTCCCTCGAGGTGTCTGGATCAGGGTCCGGAATCTCGCAGCCCCGTTGGCGTTCGGCCTCCTTCTCGGGGCCGCGGCCCCCGCCGAAGACCTCCGCTACCCCGTGGACGTCGCGGTCGGGCCGGGCGGGGAGATCTACGTCGCCGACATCGAGGCGGCGGCGCTGCTGCGCTGGAGCGGCAGCGGGTTCGAAGTGGTGGCGAAGGGAGAGGGGCTGCCCAGGACGCCGCTCTTCGGCATCCGGCACATCGTTCCCACCGGGGACGGAACCGTCCTCGCCAGCGATCCCGCGACGATGGCGCTCTACCGGATCACGGCCTCGGGCGAGATCGAGGCCATTCCCGACGACGCCGGGTTCGTGACCCCGTGGGGGATCGCCGTCGACGCCTCCGGTGACATCCTGGCGGTGGACCGGGTGACGCAGCGGCTTCGCCGGATACGGCCGGACGCCATCGAGGAGGTCGCCACGATCCGGGCGCCGCGGGCCATCCTCGCCGAAAGCGACGGCTCCCTCCACGTGCTCACGGACCGCAACGTGCTGCGGATGGAGGGCGGCGACGGAGAGCCGCTCGTGCAGTCCCCGCCGTTCGAGTTCCCCCACGACTTCGTCCGGGCCCCCGACGGGGGATTCTTCGTGACCGACGGCTACGCCCGCTGCATCTGGAAGGTCAGCCCGGAAGGACGGGTCTCGGTGCACGCCCGCGGCGAGCCGCTCGTCAGCCCCCAGGGCCTTGCGGTCACTGCCGACGGCGATCTCCTGGTCGCCGACGCCCACGCACGGACTGTCTTCCGGGTGTCCGGGAGCGGTGAGATCGTGCCGCTGAGCAACTGACCCGAACAGGAAAGGAATGCAAAGTGCCTAACGACCGTGGAAGCTGGGGGTCTCGCCCGGGCTTCATCCTGGCCGCTACCGGTTCCGCGGTGGGGCTGGGGAACATCTGGGGGTTTCCGACCCAGGTAGGCCAGGGCGGCGGCGCCGCCTTCGTCCTGATCTACCTGATCGCGGTCATCTTCATCTGCGCCCCCATCCTGCTCGGCGAGGTCCTGGTGGGACGCTACGCGCAACTCGGCCCCGCGGGAGCCGTCCGGCGGATCGCCCCCACCGGTCCCTGGTGGGTGATCGGGCTGCTGGCGGTCGCCGCCGGCACCTTCATCCTGTCCTTCTACGCGGTCATCGCGGGCTGGACCGTGCAGTACCTCTGGCTCGCGGTCACGGACGGGCTCGCTTCGGACGCGGAAGGATCGGGGGCCCTCTTCGGCCAACTGGCGGCGGACTCGGGGCGGAACGTCCTGTTCACGGGCCTGTTCATCGCCGCCACCGCCTGGTGCGTGAACCGCGGGATCCGCGGCGGCATCGAGGCGGCATCGCGGCTGATGATGCCCCTGCTCTTCATCCTGCTGGTGATCCTCGCGATCCGGTCGGTGACGCTGCCGGGCGCCGGCGAAGGGCTGGCCTACTACCTGCGCCCCGATCTCTCCCAGGCCCTGAATCCCGAGATCATCGGCGCGGCCGTCGGTCAGGCGTTCTTCTCGCTGAGCCTCGGCATGGGCGCGCTCATCACCTACGGCAGCTATCTCCACCGCTCCCACGCGGTGCGCTCGGCCTCGATGGCCATCGTCGGCATCGACACCGTGATCGCCCTGCTCGCGGGGTTCATCATCTTCCCCGCCGGTTTCTCGATCGCCGGCTTCGATCCGACCGCGGGCGGACCCGGACTCATCTTCGCCGTCCTGCCGCAGCTCTTCGCGACGCTGCCCGGCGGCCTGCTCTTCGGGGCCGCTTTCTTCCTGCTCCTGTCGGTGGCCGCCTTCACCTCCACGATCTCGCTCCTCGAGGTGCCGGTGGCGCACGCCATCGACCAGTGGCGCTGGCCGCGCCGCAAGGCGGTGCTGGCCGTCGGAGCGTTCACCTTCGCGTTCTCGATCCCCTCGGTGCTGTCGTTCGGCGGCGGGTTCTTCTCCGAGCTTCCCGCGGTCGGGGGCACCTTCTTCGACCTGATGGTCAACGTCTGGAACGAAGGAGCGCTGCCGGTCGGCGGCATGCTGATCAGCCTCTTCATCGGCTGGAAGTGGGGCGCCCGCTTCGCCGGCGACGAACTCCGCCGCGACGGCGCCGGCTTCCCGAGCCCGGCGCTGTGGGGCTTTCTGATCCGCTTCGTCTCCCCCACCGCCATCTTCCTGCTGATCGTCTTCCGTTTCGTCGGCTGACGGCGCAAGCTCCCTGAAGGAAACACCATGAGCGAATTCATTGCCTGGGCTTCCAGCGCGATCTACCAGTGGTACGCCCTGCCCCTCCTGCTGGTGACCTGCGGGCTCTATCTGACCATCCGCACCGGTTTCGTCCAGATCCGCGGGTTCGTCGGCGGGGTCAAGCGGGTCGTTCGCGGGATGTCCCACGACCAGCACGGCGCCGAAGGTGAAATCACCCCCTTCCAGGCGCTCTCGACGGCGCTCGCGTCCACCGTCGGAAACGGGAACATCGGCGGCGTCGCGACCGCCATCCTGGTCGGCGGACCGGGCGCCATCTTCTGGATGTGGGTGACGGCGGTCTTCGGCATGGCCACCAAGTACGCGGAGGCGGTGCTGGGCGTCACCTACCGGGTCAAGAAGGAGTCGGGCGCGTTCGCCAGCGGCCCGATGTACTACATCATGGCGGGCGTCAAGTCGCCCGGGATCGCGAAGGTGCTCGCGATCATGTTCTGCGTGTTCGGGGCCGCCACCGCACTCCTCGGCACGGGCAACATGGCCCAGTCGAACACCATCGTCCGGACGTTCGTGGAAGCCGCCGCCGGCTTCGGGCTGGAGGTCTCTCCATGGGTTCCGGGGCTCTTGATCACGGTCGCGGTGGGCGCCGTGCTGCTCGGCGGCATCCATAGGATCGCGTCGGTCGCCGAAAAGCTCGTCCCGACGATGCTGGTCATCTACCTGGGGATGGCCCTCACCTACCTGGTGATGAACATCACGGCCCTGCCGGGGGTCTTCGCCACGATCTTCGAGTACGCGCTCCAGCCGCATGCGGCCGCGGGGGGATTCCTCGGGGTCACGGTCCGCCAGGCGATCGCGGCCGGAATCAGCCGCGGCGTGCTGTCAAACGAGGCCGGTCTCGGAAGCGCACCGATCGCCCACGGAATCGCGCAGGTGAAACACCCGACCGACCAGGGACTCGTCGGCGTCTTCGAGGTGTTCATCGACACCATCGTGGTCTGCAGCATGACGGCGTTCGCGGTTCTTTCCTCGGGAATGTGGCAGGCGGCGGAGTATCAGGCGGCGAGCGGTGATCTCACCGCGGCGGCCTTCTCGACTTCGATCGGCGTCGCCCCGCTGGTGATCGCGATCTCCTCCTTCCTGTTCGGTTTCTCGACGATCATCGGCTGGTACTACTACGGCGAGACCTGCTGGGAGTACATGTTCGGGCGGAAGGGCATCTTCTCCTACCGGATCATCTACGTGGCCCTGCTCCTGATCGGTGGCCTCGTGACCGTCGAGACCGTGTGGAACATCGGCACCCTGCTCAACGGGTTCATGGCCTTCCCGAACCTGATCGGACTCTTGTTCCTGGGCGGAGTGGTCGCGAAGAAGACGAACGAGTACTACGCAGCCGAGAAGGGCGGCGGATCGGGTTGAGGCGGGGAGGTTCCGCCCGGCGCGACGCCAAGCGGAGTCTGCGCGGCGCCCGGCAGACCGGGCGCCGCCGCCCGGCGTGAACGAGAATCGCGCCGTATCCGATGATGAACGGTCAGAGCCCGAAACCCGCGTCCACGGGGCACGGCTTCGGCACCGCGCCCGTCTTCCTCGCCTCGATCAGCACCATCCTCGGGGCGATCCTCTTCCTGCGCTTCGGCTACGCCGTCTCGCAGGTGGGCCTGCTGGGGACCCTCGGGATCATCGCCATCGCCCACCTGGTCACGATCCCGACCGTTCTGGCCGTGTCGGAGATCGCGACGAACCGCCGGGTTGCGGGCGGCGGCGCCTACTACATCATCAGCCGTTCGTTCGGCACCCGGATCGGGGGCGTGATCGGGATCGCGCTCTACCTGTCCCAGGCCATCTCGGTGGCCTTCTATCTCGTCGCCTTCGCCGAGGCGTTCGGGCCGGTCTACGGCTGGATCGAGGCCGCCTGGTCCTTCGCCGTCGACCCGAGGTTCGTGAGCGTCCCGGCCGCCGCGGCGCTCCTGGCGGTGGTGCTCACCAAGGGCGCGGACGTGGGAGTCCGCATTCTCTGGATCGTCTGCCTGATCCTCGGCGGCTCCATCGCCATGGTCCTGCTCGGCTCGGCGCCGGAAGCCATCCGTCCGGAGACCTTCCAACTGACCGCCACCCGCGACAACCCCCACAGCTTCGCGGTGGTCTTCGCCATCATCTTCCCCGCCTTCACCGGAATGATCGCCGGCCTCGGACTGTCGGGCGACCTCAAGAATCCCCACCGAAGCATCCCCCTCGGCACGATTACCGCGACCCTGGCCGGAATGGCGATCTACGTTCTCGTCGCCATCAAGCTCGCGGTGAGCGTGAATCCGGAGGAACTCCACGCCGACCAGTTCGTGCTGGCCCGGATCGCGCTCTGGGGCCCCGCGGTCTATATCGGGTTGGCCGCCGCCGCGCTCTCCTCGGCGCTCGGCTCGATCCTCGTCGCCCCCCGGACCCTGCAGGCGCTCGGCCAGGACCGGGTCCTGCCCTTCCCGGTGCTGAACCGGTTCGTAGCGAAGGGTGTCGGCGCCGCCGGAGAACCGCGCTGGGCGGCCGCGCTGTCGGGCGCCATCGCGGTGTTCTTCGTGGTGATCGGCGATGTGGACTTCATCGCGCAGGTCCTGACGATGTTCTTCCTGGTGACCTACGGCGCGCTCTGCACCGTGTCCTTCCTGGAGTACTTCGCGGGCAATCCATCCTACCGGCCGACCTTCCACACCCGCTGGTACCTGTCCCTCGTCGGCGCCCTCATGTGCGCGGTACTGATGGTTCGGATGAACGCCCTCTACGCGCTCATCGCGTTCTCGCTCATGTGGGCCATATACGTTGGCTTGAGCCGCTCGCGGCGCGGCGAACGGGACTTCGCGGCCATCTTCCAGGGCACGATCTTCCAGCTCACCCGCCGGCTCCGCATCACCCTTCAGAAGAATCTGGTCGAGCGGTCCGCCGGCGGCTGGCGGCCCTCCGTGGTGGCAATCACCCGGCACGGGGAGCGGCTCGGCCATTTCGACCTCCTGCGCTGGATCAGCCACCGGCACGGCTTCGGCCATTTCATCCAGTACGTCGAGGGGGAGTACACAGAGGCCACTGTCCAGCAGGCGCGCACGGAGGTGCGGACGCTGATCGGGCAGACGGAGGCGAGCGGGGCGGGCGTCTACGTGGATTCCCTCGTCAGCCCGTCCTTCCGGCTCGCACTCGCGCAGTCGCTCCAGATGCCCGGAATCTCGGGACTCCCGAACAACTGCCTGCTGCTGGAGTTCGACGAACTCCGGAAGGAGGAAATCGCAGAGAGCATGGAGGGCGCCCGCATCGCGGTGGACACCGGGTTCAACGCCCTCATCCTCCGATCCACCAGTCACCGCTTCGGCTACCGCTCCTCCATCCACCTCTGGCTGACCGAGGACAACTTCGACAACGCGCCGCTGATGATGCTGCTCGCCTACATCATCGTGGGACACCCGGACTGGAAACGCGCGGAGATCCGGCTCTTCGAGTGCTGTGATCTCGGCTCCAGCGAGCACCGGAACCACGATCTCTCCCGGCTGCTCTCGCAGGAACGGCTACCCATCTCGGCGCAGAACCGGACGACGGTCGGCTACCGGAGCGACGAGGAACTCGAGAACGAAGTCGCGCGGAGGTCCTCGCGCGCCGACCTGGTGATCGCCGGGATCCCCGCGGCGACGCTCCGCGGCGCGGAGGCGGAACGCTCGCTGACCCGCTACCGGTCCACGAACGACGTGCTGTTCGTCAGCGGCGTCGAGCGGATTTCGCTCCGGGACGGCGGCGCCGGCGGGCGGTAGGCGACTGGGGCAACCGCCCTTCGGCCTGACCCGACCGCCAGGCGCCGACGCGCCGGCCGATGCGGGCCCGGTTCAACCCGGACTGACCGACAGATTGATGACCATCACGAAGATGGCCACCACCAGGGTCAGCGTCAGCGCGCTCATGACTTCGAGCCGGAGGAGACGGCTGTTGTGGCTCGCGACCTGCTCGGCGGCAGCGCGCGCCTTGGTCTCACTCGCACCAGCCTCGAGCAGTGCGTCGTAGACCCCCGACAGCATCATCGCCATGACGTGAGTCTACCCCGCCGCACGACGGAGGGAGAGCGCTTCTCTCCTACTTCCAGAGCGACAGCAGGATCGCCTGGCCGAGCAACGCCGTGAAGTTGTAGGCGACGTTCATCACCGCGAGCCCGGACTTCCGCTTCTCGAACGCCACCGACTGGTGCGTCACCGGGATCACGAAGGCAATGGTGGCCACCAGCGCGGCATGGAGGCCGTGGAGCGGGCCGCTGAACCCGTCGAGCAGCACCGCGAGTCCGAAGGCCGAAGCGATGGCGAGCAGGAAGGAGCCCCCGTAGGTCTTCAGGGGACTGAAACCCTTGGCGATCTCCTCCTCGGTGGTCTCCATGAGCGCCAGCCAGCGTTTCCCGAAGAGGGGCCCGTACCAGAGGGCGCCCACGAACAGGGGGACGATGGCGGCGACGAGAATGGCAAGGTAGTTGAGGTCAGGCATTTGACTTGGTCCTTCCGCTATTCGCGATCGGAATCGGGGCCCGAAACGCTGATCCCGGCCTTCTCGAGCTCCCAGAGGACCGCGTCGGCGAATTCGTCGAGCGTCGGCACCCTCCGCCCGTTGATGAAGATCGTCGGAGTGCCGGTCACGCCGAGCCCCACCGCCTCGGCGATATCCGCCTGAAGCGCCGCTTCGGCCCGGGGCTCGGCCAGGCAGGCCCGGAAGGCCGCCTCGTCGAGGCCGGCGCCCGTCGCGATCTCGACCACGTCGTCCACGTCAGGCCCACTCGGAGGCGCCAGGTAGACGGCGTCGTGATAGTCCCAGAAGTTGCCGAGGAGATTCGCGCAAACCCCGCCGCGCGCCACCTCGCAGGCGCCCGGATGCATCACCCGGGGGAGGTGGGCGGCGCAGGTCGAGTCGAGCGGATAGTTCCGGTAGTAGAGCGCGACGTAGGGGCCGGTCGGGCCCTCGACGTACTGGTCGAAAGCGAGCGCGAACCGCCGGCAGGACGGGCACAGGAAGTCCGAGAACGTGACGATCTTCACCGGCGCGTCGGGGTCGCCCTTCAGCGGCAGTCCCTCGAGCGACACCTCCTGCAGGCGCTGCTGCCAGAAGGTGGGGTTCCTCCACTGCGGCGTCAGTCCGGCGCCCCGGAGCGGCAACGCGGCCGGCAGGCCGTCGGGCGCCGCGGAACGAACGCCCAGGATCGACAGGTCCACCGAGTCCTCGGCCTGGTCGCCGAGGCCGCTGTTGATCACCAGCACCGCCGCCGCCACCAGGCAGGCGGCGAGCCAGAACGCCCGCACCGCCAGCCGTTCGACGGCAAAGTCAGGACCGTGCCTCATGGAAATCACCCTCCGCGCCGGCAACAGAAAGAGCAGCGCCGCGCCGTTCGCACCGTACGTCCAGATGCAGAGTGAACAGAAACTCCCGATGGCGAACGCCTGTACGCCGAGCAGGAACAGATCGACCACGAGCGCCAGGGCGACGAGCCCGAGCGCCAGGCGGCCCGGCCGGCTCGACAACCGCGCCCCACCGAGCAGCGCCAGCGCCAGGAGGAACCCCAGCGATACGAAGAACGCGAGCCCGATCGCGGCCAGGGGAACCCCCGCTACCGTGGACCAGGCGCTTGCCGCTACTTCCTCACAGCCGGAGTTCGCCGGATCGCAGGCCGCCGCCGCCAGTGCGCCCGCGTCGAGCCCGTGATGGCGCAGCAGCAGCACTCCGGAAACGGCCGCCCCGAACCCGGCGGCCAGAAAGCCGAGTCCGAGACGAACGGAGTCGGTGACCGGACGCCGGGACATGGAGGCCGGGAGTCTACCCGCCCCCCGCCCTCCCGTAGTTCCTGGCGTAGGCGGGCGGCTCGATGCCGTCCCGGAGGTCCGGCGCCGGCGCCGGCGGCCCGAACGTCGTGTTCACCGGGACCAGGCCGGCCCAGTAGGGGAGCGCGAGATCCTCGTCGTCATCGGCGGGAGGCCCGGTCCGCAGCTTGGCGGTGGCCTCCTGGATGGGAATCGACGCCACGAGGGTCGCCTTGAGTTCGAGATCGTTCGTGGGGCGGGCATCCCCGTGGCGGCCCGGCACCAGGCGGCTCAGCAGCACGTCGAGCGCGCGCCGTTTCTCGTTCTCCTCCGACACCGCCGTGGTGCGTCCCAGCACGACCACCGAGCGGTAGTTCATCGAGTGGTGGAAGTAGGACCGCGCCAGGACGAGCGCGTCCAGCAGGGTCACGGTGACGGCGGCCTCCGTTCCCGCGGCCAGCAGACGCATGAGCCGGCTCGCCGACGATCCGTGCAGCAGCAAGCGGTCCCCGTCGCGCGCGTAGCCCATCGGGATGACAAAAGGGGAACCCTCGTGCACGAACCCGACGTGGGCCACGATCCCCTCGTCGAGGATCTGGTGGATCACCGTCCGGTCGTACGAGCCCCGTTGCGGCAGCCGCCGGACCCGGCTGCGGGGCGTCCTCGCGATCTGGGAAGTCATTCTTTCCTTTCGTGCTGTGGTTCAGACATCGCTGCGCAGCGAAAGCCGGCTCCGCAGCGTGTCCATGGTGACGACGCCGACGAACCGGCCGGCATCGAGTACGGCCAGCGACCGCCGGCCCCCCGTCAGGAGATTCACCGCCCGGATTGCGGCATCCTCGGGGGCCAGCGTCGCGGCCAGGATGTCGGTCCGCATGAGGTCCCCGGCGGTGAGCCGCTCCAGCTCGTCGGACGATCTCCGGCGCAGGTCCTCCAGGCGGACCGCGCCCACGAGGTCCGCTTCGTCGAGAACCGGGATCTCGGAATGCGGCGTTTCGAGCGCCAGGAGTTCCATCGCCGAAGCACTCTTCGGGACCGAGAGGATGCGGTAGTCCAGCAGATGGGCCGCGGTGACCCCTTCGAGCGCCTGCGCCAGCCAGACCTGGCGGGTCACCTCGCGTGCGGTCCGCCGCAGGTTGAGTCCGATCAGGACGAACCAGGCGCCGAGCACGAGGCGGACCGCACCGCCCGCCGCGCCGCTGCCGCCGAAGAGCGCCAGGATGCCGAAGGCGACCATCAGGAGTCCGAACGCGCCGCCCGTCGCGGCGACGGCCCGGGTGGCGGCGAGCGGCCGATCCCAGACCGCCCAGAGCACGGCCCGCAGAATCCGGCCCCCGTCCAGCGGCACCGCCGGAATCAGGTTGAACGCCAGCAACAGGCCGTTGATGAGGGCGAGGTTGTTCGTCACCGCGAGGACCGGAGCCGGCGCCGCCGTGAGCAACTGACCGGCCGCGAGGAACAACGCGAACAGGACCAGCGTCATGATGGGACCCGCAAGGGCGATCCGCAGTTCGGTCGCCGCGCCGCGCGGATGTCCCTCCAGTTCGGTGGCCCCGCCGAACACCCTGAGCGTGATGCCGGAGACCTTGAGCCCCGAGCGGGCGGCGGCGGCCGCGTGCGCCAGCTCGTGGACCAGGACGGACACGAGGAGCAGCACGCTGGTCACCACTCCGAGGGCGGCGGCGCCGGCGGCCGAGACGCCCGGAAGCCCCCGGAAGTAGAGGACGGCAAAGAGCGCCGAGACGACGCTGACGGTCAGCACCCACGAGTAGTGGATCCGTATGGGAAAGGGCAGCCAGAGCTGGCGGATTCCCCGCCGCGGCCCGCCGGTCACCGCTGCCGGCCTCCGGAATCAGCCGCCGTTCCCGCGGGGTTGCGCGACAGGATCAGGACGCGCTCTCCCGGCCCGAGCGGCTCTTCGAGCCAGCCCCGGTTGAGGAACTCGACCGCGGCGAGGCCGGCGTCGATCCTGCCTTCGGCGGCGAGACGGCCGAGCGCCTCCCGCACCGATCCACTCTCGCCGGGAGCCACGGCCGCGATCCGCAGAGGACCGGGCACCGGGGTGTCCCACAGCCGGTCCGCACTCCCAAGCATTTCCAGGAACCAGGCCTCGCAGGCGTCGAACCGGCGGCGCCCGCAATCGAGGCTCACTTCGACGAGCGATTCCCGCGCCGGGACGACCGCCACCAGACCCGGAGTCTGCCCGGAGGCCTCGCCCGAGTCCCCTTCCCGCGCCGGATGCAGGCGGCCGCGGACCCCTGTGAAACCGCGGACCCGGAACGCCTCGAGGAATGTCACCTCCGCGGCCTCACGGGCCGCGGCATCCCGGAGGCGCGCCCCCAGGCCGGCGAGTTCGGCCCGGTGCGCCGGCACGCCGTTCCCGCCTGCGGGGCCGGAACCCGCCGCCGGGGTTTCCCGCACGGTCAGTCCGACCGACTCTCCGTTCCGGGTCGCGCGAAAGACGCCGCGCTCCGCCGGTTCGAACGCGCTCCGGTCCGGCAGCGAGAGCCGGAAGTCAGCCCGCGGCAGCAGGAGTTCCCGCCCGTCGGCGACCCCGTATTCGGCCGGCTGACCGAAGAGCAGGCCGTCGAGCAGCGCGACCCAGCGGTCCCGGCTCCGGCCATCATCCTGGGGACTGCCGGCGGCGGGTTCCTCCGGCAGCACCAGGGAGAGAGGCTGCTCGACCAGTTCCCCCGCGGTTTCCGGCCGGAAGGCCCCGCTCGCAAACGTGGTCGCGGCGGACCGGAACAAAGCGGCGAGCGCCGGTTCGCCCGGCAGGGCGGTGAGCGCTCCCCGGGAAACGAAGACCGTCCGGTCAGCGAAGAGGAAGGCCTCCGGCTCCGGATCGTCGAGAACGGCGAACCGCCAGCCTTCCCGCAGGGGCGCCGCGTCTCCCTCGCGGCCGGCGAGCAGCGGAGTCCCAGCGAGCGCCTCGCGGCCGATTTCGGCGATCCGCGCAGTGAGGTCCGGGTCCTCAACCAGTGGCCGCTGATCCTCGAAGCTGCTCCGGGCGCGCCCGGCGGCGTGGACGGCCGCCGCGTCCGGCGGCATCGCGCGGGGACCCGAGGTGGTCGCGCAACCCGCGGCAGCCAGACTGACGAGGACCGCTATTCGGGAAGCGGACGGGGAACCGGCCACCCGCGGTTTCGCTCCGCTTCGCGGAGCGGTGCCGGCCTCAAAGCCGGCGCTCCCCCGGTCAGGCGTAGTAGTTGGTGTTGATGTCCCGGTACTCGGCCCACTCCTCCGGCAACTCTTCGTCCGGGAAGATGGCCGTGACCGGACAGGCCGGCTCGCAGGCGCCGCAGTCGATGCAGGTGTCGGGATCGATGTAGAGCTGGGTGGCTTCCTCGAACCCGTCCTCGTCACTCGTGGGGTGGATGCAATCGACCGGACAAACGTCCACGCACGCAGTATCTTTGGTCCCAATGCAGGGTTCGGCGATCCAGTAAGACATCGTGGGAAGCTGCCTCCTCAGACAGGCTTGAGAAGAGTGGTCAAGCGGCTGGCTCCGGGATCAGCCAAGGTCGAGAAGCGTCTGCGAGTACTCGGTGACCCGGTCCAGCGAACCCCAGAATAGTAGTCCAAGAACGTTGGGCACTACCAGCAGAACGAGAAGTCCGAGGTCCAGCCGGCTGAACGCGAGCGCCGGGGTGGGGCCGGTCTCCTGGTCGATCACCATCACCCGCAGGATCTTGACGTAGTAGAAGGCGGCCACCGCGGCGTTCAGCACGCCGATGACGGCGAGCCAGCCCAGCCCGGCGTTGATGACCGCCGCGAAGACGTACCACTTCGCCAGGAAACCGGCGAAGGGCGGGATCCCCATCAGCGAGAAGAGGAAGATCCCCATGGCGACGGTGAGCAGCGGGGAACGCTTCCAGAATCCGGCGTAGCTGTCGATCTCGAAGCTCCCCGTGACCCGGTGGGCCAGGATCACCACCGCGAACGCTCCCAGGTTCATGAACAGGTAGATCGCCAGGTAGGCGGCGATGGCCTGCACGCCGTCAACCGAGAGCACGCACGCCGCCATCAGCATGGTGCCGGCATGGGCGATCGACGAGTAGGCGAGCAGCCGCTTCACGTTCGTCTGGAGGAGCGCCGCCACGTTCCCGAGGGTCATGGTGATGACCGCCAGCATCATCAGCAGCATCTGCCAGTCGGCGCCGCCCACCGGAGCGATGGCTCCCCCGCCGGCCGGTTCCGCCAGCCCCAGGTAGAAGAAGCGGATCAGGATCGCGAACCCGGCGGCCTTCGGGCCGACGGACAGGAACGCGGTGACCGGGGTGGGCGCCCCGGTGTACACGTCGGGGCACCAGAAGTGGAACGGCGCGGCGGCGATCTTGAAGCCGATCCCGGCGGCGATCAGGATCAGCACGAACAGCAGCCCGGGACCGAACGCGCCTTCGGCGAGTGCGGCGCGCACCCCGTAGAGATCGAGGGTGCCGGTCATCCCGTAGAGGAGCGAGAGCCCGAAGAGCATGGCGCCCGTCGAGACCGCCCCGAAGAGGATGTACTTGAGCGACGCCTCGTTCGAGAGCCGGTCCGAACTCAGGTAGCCCACCATGATGTAGGAGGCCACCGAGACCGTCTCGAGCGAGAGGTAGATCATCACCAGGTTGACCGAGCCGGCCATCCACATGAGCGCCGCGGTGACGGTGAGCAGCAGCGCGAGCATCTCGCCCAGCCGGACCCCCTCGAGCTCCTTCGACCGCATGCTCAGGAGCAGCACCACGATGGAGGTGAGGCAGAAGATCGGCCGGAACACCCCGAGCAGGCCGTCGTCCGCCAGCATCGAGGCGAAGAGCGACTGGGCCTCCACCGCTCCGAGCGCCTGCCACGAGGTCACGAGCGCCCCGAACAGACCAACCAGCGTGATCCCGTTCAGGAGGTCGGTGCTGCTCTTGAGCGGCCGCCGCTGGGTGAGCAGGTCCGCGACGATCACGACGGCGAGGGCCCCCATCAGGATCAGCTCGGGGAGGAACCGGGAGAGGCTCTGGACTGCGTCTGACATGACCTGCCCTTGCTAACCCTTGAGCTCCGCGGCTTCGTCGAGGTTCACGTTCTTCATGACCCGGTAGAGCGACATCACGATGGCGAGCGCCACCGCCGCCTCGCAGGCGGCGATCACGATGACGAGGAGCGCGAAGACCTGGCCGCCGAGCGCGCCCTCCACGAACCGGGAGAAGGCGACGAGGTTGATGTTCGCCGAGTTGAAGATCAGCTCGATGGACATCAGCACGTTCACCGCGTTCCGGCGGGTCAGTACTCCGAAGACGCCCAGCGAGAAGAGCGCCGCCGAGATGTAGAGGTAGTGCTCGAGGGGGATCATGACGAGCCGCTTCCCCTCCGCCGGACCAGCATGGCCGCGCCCATCAGCGCGATCAGCAGCAGGACCGAGGCGATCTCGAAGGGCAGCAGGTAGTCGCCCATCAGCAGCCGCCCGATGGACTCGCTGGTCGGCCCGGGGTCACCGGCATCCATGGCTCCCCAGTCCACCGACTGGATGATCCACACGAGCAGCGCGAAGACCAGGCCCGCGGACAGCGCTCCCGGAACGACCTGGATCGCCCCCGAACGGAGGTTCAGGTTGTAGATCCGGTTGGTCAGCATCACGCCGAAGAGCAGCAGCGTGAGGATGCCTCCCACGTAGATCAGCACCTGGGCGCCGGCGAGGAAGTCGGCGCCGAGGTAGACGTAGAAGACCGCCACCCCGAAGAACGCCGCCACGAGCGCGAACGCCGAGTGGACGAGGTTCCTCCCGACCACCACGTAGAGCGCCGACCCGAGCACCACCGCGGCGACCCCGTAGAAGATCGCCGCCGACGCCATGGATTCCATCGTCTTCCGTCAGGCGCTGGCGGCCTCGGCCGGCGGCGGCTCGGGGGGCGTGCGCGGCTCCTTGGCGTAGCGGTAGAGCAGGTCGCCCTTCGTCTTGCCGCCGAACTCGTAGTTGGGCGTCATCAGGATGCAGTCGGTCGGGCACGGGAAGACGCAGAGCTGGCAGTAGCAGCAAAGCGACATGTCGATGTCGAACTGCACCACCGTCTGCTTGATGGCGGTCCCGTCGGCCGCGAAGATCGGCGGTGCGTCCCGGGCCCGCTTCTCGTTCTCGATGTGGATGCAGTCCACCGGGCAGGCGCGCTCGCACTGCTTGCAGCCGATGCAGTCCTCGATCTTCACGTGGAGCTTCATCCGCGAGCGCTCCATCAACGATTCCTTCGGGATGTCGAGCGGCGAGAGCCACCGTTCCTCGGGAAGTTCGTCGGCGGTGTACTGCTGGGTCACCGAGCGGGTGAAGAGGTGGCGGAAGGTCACTCCCATCCCGATGAGGACGGTGCTGACCGATTCCCAGAGATCAACGAAATAGCGTTTCATGTCCCCCTCACAAGAGTCCCTTGATGACGGTGGTCACCACCAGCAGGAAGAACGAGATCGGGATGACGTACTTCCAGCAGATCCCCATCAACTGGTCCACCCGCAGCCGCGGCAGCGTCCAGCGGAGCCACATCTGGACCACCACCAGGCCGAACCCCTTGACGAAGAAGAGGAGCGGGTTCGAACCGAAGGGGCCGATCCAGCCGCCCAGGAAGAGCAGCGCCGCCAGCATCGAGACCAGCAGCATGTTTCCGTATTCGGCCAGGAAAAAGAATGCGAACCGCATCCCGCTGTACTCGGTGTGGAACCCGGCCACGAGCTCCGATTCGGCTTCGGGAATGTCGAACGGGGTGCGGTTCGTCTCGGCGAGGCCGCAGATGAAGAACAGGACGAAGGCGATCAGGTTCAGCGGGAAGAGCTGGAAGATCAGCCAGTCGCCGACCCCGAGAATCCCGCCCGCCTGGGCGTTCACGATGTCGGGGATGGACAGGCTGCCAACCTGGGCGACCACCACCAGCACCAGGATCGCGGTGGGAATCTCGTAGCTGACCATCTGGGCCGCGGCCCGCATGCCCCCGTAGAGGGCGTACTTGTTGTTCGAGCCCCAGCCCGCCATCAGCACCGCAAGGGCGCCGAGCGAAGTGATCGCGATGAAGTAGAGGACGCCGATGTTCAGGTTCGCGACCGCGAGCACCGTCCCGTCCTCGCGGACGCCCCAGGGGACGATCGCGAAGGCCGCGAACGCGCTCGCCACCGCGAGCATGGGGGCCGCGCCGAACAGCACCCGGTCGGCGTCGCGCGGGACCAGGTCTTCCTTGAAGAGAAGCTTCACGCCGTCGGCGAAGCTCTGGAGCAGCCCGTGCCAGCCGACCCGCATCGGGCCGAGCCGGTCCTGGACGTGGGCCGCGACCTTGCGCTCGAGCCAGATCGAGTAGATGGGATTGAGCGCCAGGATGCCCACGAATCCGGCGGTGCCGAGCACCACGATCGTCAAGTGCTGGAGCGCGGGCGGCACGAAGTCGGCGACCAGTTCGGAGAGGATCGTCGCGACCACGGGGAGCGCGGCGATCGTGCCGAGCACCACCAGGCACAGCACGATGGGGATCATCGTGAGCGGCCCCATGAGCCGCATCTCGATCTGCCGGAAGCGGGTGATCACCGGTCGATCTCTCCGAGGACGATGTCCAGGCTGCCGATGATGGCGATGATGTCGGCGATCATCTCGCCGCGGGTGATCTCGTGGAAGAGCCCCATCGCCACGAAGCAGGGAGAGCGTCCCTTGACCCGGTAGGGGATCGGTTTCTTGTTCTCGGCGACGATGTAGAAGGCCAGCTCGCCCCGCGGCGCCTCGCTCCGGCAGTAGGCCTCGCCGGCCAGCGGCCGGACAAACCGCGGCACGTTCTCGTGGACGTCGCCTTCCGCGGGCAGGCGGTCAAGCGCCTGGCGGACGATCCTGACGCTCTCGTACATCTCGCGGACCCGTACGAAGTACCGGTCCCAGCAGGAACCGACAGGACCGTGGGGGCTGGTGGCCACGACGATGTCGAAGTCGTAGTTCTCGTAGCCCAGGTAGGGGTCGTCCCGCCGCAGGTCCCAGTCGATGCCGGAGCCGCGGAGGTTCGGGCCGGAGAGCGCGTAGTCCTTCGCCATCTCCGGGGTGATGATCCCGATGTCGGCGGTCCGGCGGATGAAGATCTTGTTGTGGCTGAGGAGCTTGTCCACCTCGTCCAGCACCGGCACGAACTCGTCGAGGAAGCGCCGGCACTTGTCGGTCCAGCCCTCGGGAAGGTCGTGGGAAACGCCGCCGACCCAGTTGTAGTTGTAGAGCAGGCGGGCGCCGCAGAGCCACTCGAACAGATCGAGAATCCGCTCGCGCTGCTGGAAGCAGAGCAGGAACGGCGTGAAGGCGCCGATGTCCATCCCGTAGGTGCCCATCGCGAGCAGGTGGCTCGCGATCCGCTGCAGTTCGGCGGTGATCACCCGGATGCCCGCGACCCGCTCGCCCACGCCGATACCGAGGAGTTTTTCGACGGTGAGCGCGTAGGCGAGGCTGTTCCCCATCGAGCCGACGTAGTCCATCCGGTCGGTGAAGGGGATGACGCCCTGGTAGTCGATGTTCTCGGCGTGCTTTTCGAAGTTCCGGTGCAGGTAGCCGATGTGCGGCCGGGCGTCCTTGACGATCTCCCCGTCGGTCTTGAGCTCCACCCGCAGCACTCCGTGGGTGGAGGGGTGCTGGGGCCCCATGTTGAGGATCATCTCGTCCTCTTCAAGCTCCTCGGGGGAGAAGGCGTAGGAGTTGTCGGGCGGCAGTTCTTCGTCGTAGAGGGTGACGAGCGGGGCGCCGTCGACGGGAGAACGCTGCTCGGCCATCCGGATCCCCGCTACCTCAGTCGAAGGGGCCCACGCCCGTCATCTGGCCGCCCTCGGCCCGCTCGGTCATCTGCCGTCCCGGCTTCACCGGAATCTTGTGCCAGGTCTCGGGCCACTCCCAATCGCGGAGCAGCGGATGGCCGGGCCAGTCGGCCGGCAGCAGGATGCGCCGGAGGTCGCTGTGCCCCTCGAATCGGACGCCGAAGAGGTCGTAGGTCTCGCGTTCGTGCCAGTTGGCCGCCTTCCAGACCGTCTCCAGCGTGGGGAGGCTGCCGCCCTCCCGCGGGACCCGGGTCTTGAGCACCATCCAGTGCTTCCGGCTCAGCGACGTCAGGTGGTAGACCACTTCGATGGCCGGCGGGTCGTCGCCGGGCCAGTCCACCCCCGAGACGCAGTGGAGGGTGTCGAAGTCGAGTTCGGGATCCGCCTTCAGGAACTCCGCCGCGGCAACCAGCCTGTCTCCGGCAATCCGGATCCAGGGATCCTTCGCCTCCGCGTCGGACTCGAAAGAGCCCTCCTCCAGACCGAGATGGGCGGCGAGGCGCTCGATGATGGAGGCGGCGCTCACCCGGCCATCTCCACCATCTGGCCCGCGGGCTGGCTCGCGGGATCCGGCCGTGGCCGGCCCTCCCGCGGATCATCGAGGAGCGACTTCTCCCGGATGCGGTCCTGGAGCGCCATGATCCCGTAGAGCAGCGCCTCCGGCCGGGGCGGGCAACCGGGCACGTAGACATCCACCGGGATGATCTGGTCCACGCCTTTCACGACGTGGTAGCCGTACTGCCAGTAAGGACCGCCGTTGTTGGCGCAGCTGCCCATCGAGATCACGTACTTGGGCTCCGGCATCTGGTCGTAGAGCGTCTTGATGCGGATCGCCATCTTGTGGGTGACGGTCCCGGCGACGATCATGCAGTCGGATTGCCGGGGGGTCGCCCGGGGAATGAGGCCGAGCCGGTCCCAGTCGAAGCGGCTCGCCCCGGTCGCCATCATCTCGATGGCGCAGCAGGCGAGGCCGAAGGTCATCGGCCACAGCGCCGACAGCCGGGCCCAGTTCACGATCGCGCTCACCGTCGTGAGCGCCACATTGTCCTTGCCGAGACCCTTGCCGAGGGCGCCGATCAAATCCACGCGGACTCTCCGTTCAGCGGCCCCTCGAACAACCTGACGCGCCTCAGGCGGCCGCTCCCGAGGCGGTAGAAGTCCCGGCTGCCGGACGCGCCTTCAGGGCGCGCCGCTCTTCCTCCCGGACCCACTCGAGATCGCCCTTCACCCAGACATCGGCGAGCCCGAGAACGAGCATCCCGATGAAGATGAGTCCGGCGATCAGCGCGCCGGCGCCCAGGTCGAGATAGGCGAGCGCCCAGGGCAGCAGCATGACCGCTTCCACGTCGAAGATGAGAAACACCAGCGCGAAGACGTAGAACCGGATGTTGAACTGCACGCCCCACGCCGAGCCGACCGGGTTCTCCCCGCACTCATACGGCTGCGCCTTCGAGTCGAGCGGCAGCGACGGACGGACGAGCGACGAGACCAGTAGGGTGACTGCGACGAAGAGCACGCCGACCGCGATCGCGACCAGCGGTCCGAGGTATTCGCCCATGGAAAATCGAAGAACCGCCGCCTCGGCGGGCCGGACAGCGGAACGCACAGAATTCTACCGGGGGGCCCGACGATAGGTAAAGACCAAACGTGCAGAACGACACAGCGGCGGAGAGCGGCCGCGACCCCGCCCCTTCCCTCGAGATCTCGGTCGTAATCCCGACGCTCGACTCCGCGACGGTCGTGGACGCCGCCATCCACTCGGCCCCCCCGGGCGCGGAGGTGGTCGTGGTGGATGGCGGCAGCCGCGACGGCACGGCGGACGCGGCCGCCCGCGCGGGGGCGCGGGTCGAGATCGCCGAGCGGGGACGCGCCGTCCAGATGAACGCCGGGGCGCGCGCCGCCCGGGGAGACACCCTGGTGTTCCTCCACGCCGACTGCCGGCTGCCGGAGGACGCCGGCGAGCAGGTCCGGCAGGTGCTCTCGCGTGCCGGCGTGGCCGGCGGCTGGTTCCCGCAGCGGATCGATGGTGCGGGCGTCCTTTTCCGGCTGGGCGCCCGGGGGTCGAACCAGCGGGCGCGCCTCCTCGGGCTCCCGTACGGAGACCAGGCGATCTTCGTCCGCCGGGAGGCGTTCTTCGCCGCCGGAGGCTTTCCCGAGGATCCGATCATGGAGGACGCGGGTCTCGCGCGCCGTCTCCGGCGCCTGGGACGCCTCGAACCGGCGGGATCCGCGGTCGTCACGGGCACCGGGCACTGGCGCCGGCTGGGACCGGTGTTGACGGCGCTCCTCGATTACCTGACGCTCGCCGCCTGGCTGACGGGCGTGCCCCCCAAGTGGATCGCGCAGGTCTATCTCCCTCTGCAGCAGGGTGCGCGGAAAGGCCGATAGGGATTCGCGCCGTTGGCGCCCGGGGAGCCGGGGTCTCTATACTGGCGGTCAGCAATGAAGCTGGTCACGACGTCACGCCGCAAGCCACTGGCCGCCACCGTGCTGGCCGTGGTGCTGGCGTTCGCGGTCGTCTGCCCGCTGATGGCGGCCCCAGGAATCCCTGCCGAGGCGAGCTGTCACGGCAGTTCCGAGCCGGCGCCGGACGCCGAGCGCGTGAGCGTCTGCTGTTCCTCGGTCACCGTTCCCAAGCTGCTCACGCCCGAGCCGGGTCCGGCCGCGGTTCTGCCTGTCTCCGGGGAGCCGGTCCGGGTGGTCTCCAGGTGGAATCGCCAGCCCGACGGGCCGCTGCCTCCCCGGGAGCCGCGGCCGCCCCTTTTCGTCCGGCACGCCGCCCTGCTGATCTGAGTCTTCGTCCGCCGTACGTTCGGTCCCGCTGAGCCGAGCGTCGCCGGACCGGGCCCGCGTCTCACTGGCGCGTCCCGGAGGCGCCGCCCCCGGCCAGCTCCCCTGACGACCGGCGGCCCGTGCCGGAACCCGGCACGGGGCGGTTCCCGGGCCCGCCAACCCGGTGATCCGCCGGCGGCCAGCGCCAATTGGCCTGGCCCGGCCCGCCGCAGCCTGGCGACGGATTCTCACTATCGTGTTTCCTCTTCGATCCCTCTCCGCCTTTGCGGCCGCGGTCCTGGCGGCTCTCCCGGCGGCCGGAGGAGTCCAGCCCGGGTCAGGTCCCGACTCAGGACCTGACTACTACGCCGCGGAACCCGAACTCAGAAGCTGTGTGGACAGCGCCATCGAGCGGCACCCCGCCCTGCTCGCGTCGCGGGCGCACTACCAGGCCGCCCGCCGGCGTGTTCCGCAGGTCACGGCCCTCCCGGACCCGACGGTCAACGTGAGTCAGGCGCTCCGGAGCGTGGAGACCCGGGTCGGGTCCCAGACCGGCGGCATCACGGTGACCCAGTCCCTGCCCTGGTTCGGCGCCCGCGATCTGCGCGGCCGGGTTGCGCTCTCCGAAGCGGACGCCCAGCTCCTCCGCCTCCAGGCCGAGGAACGCGAAGTCATCGCCCGGGTCAAGCGGACCTTCTACGACATCGCCTACCTGGACGCCGCGCTCCGGTTGCTGGAGGAGGAGCGGTCGCTCCTCGGGCACTATGAAACGCTGGCGCGGGCGCGCTACTCCACCGGCCAGGGCCTCCAGCAGGCGGTCATCCGGCTTCAGGCCGAACTCACCCGGATCGCCGACCGGGAGCGACAGCTCACGCGCCAGCGCCGGACACTCGCGGTGAACCTCAACACGCTCTGCGCCCGGTCGCCGGAGACCGCCGTGCCACCGGTTCCCGCCATCGAGCCGCCGGCGGTGAGCCTGGACCGCGCGCACCTGCTGGATCTGGGAGAGCGGCACCGGCAGGAACTGCGGGCGGCGACGGCGCTCATCGAGGCGAGCGAGGACGCGGTCGAACTGGCCGGGATGAACTTCCGGCCCCGCTTCACCGCGAGCCTCGCGCTGATGAACGTCGCCGGCCGCGACCCGGCGGATGTCCTCGGTCCGCTTCCGCCGGACAACGGCAAGAACTCGCTGAGCGTATCGGTGGGGGTGTCGCTGCCGGTGTGGAAGGAGAGCTACCGCGCCGGCGTCGAGGAAGCCGGGCACCGGCTCACCGCGAATCGAAGGCGCCTCGAGGAAGCCCAGGACGCCATGGAGAACGCGGTGGAGCTGGCCATGATCCGGGTCGAGACGATCGAGGAACAGCTCGCCCTGCTCGGGACCGTGCTCATTCCGCAGACCGAGGAGACGCTCCACGCCACGGAGACCGCCTACGAGACGGGTCTGGTGGGGGTCCTGGACCTGCTCGACAGCGAACGCGTCCAGCTCGACGTCCTGAGGATGCGCGCCCGCTACGTCTCGGACTTCCTCATTGCACTCGCCGATCTCGAACGCGGCATCGGCACGCGGGTACCCCTGCCCGCCAGGAGGGCCTCATGAACCGGACAACCGCAATCGGCGCGGCCGCCTTCTTCGCGGGCGCGGCGCTTCTCGGCCTGGTGGTGTTGGGTCTCGGGGGCTGGGAGTGGCCGCCCCGGTTCGACGACGGCGGCGAGGGCGCCGGCGAACCCGGCGCGGAGGAGCGCGGCGGAGAGCGGGAGATCCTCTACTGGCGGGCTCCCATGGACCCGAACTTCACCTCGGACCGGCCCGGCAAGTCCCCGATGGGAATGGACCTCGTTCCGGTCTACGCAGAGGAAACCGAGCGGGAGATCCTCTACTGGCGGGCCCCCATGGACCCGAACTTCACCTCGGACCAGCCCGGCAAGTCGCCCATGGGGATGGACCTGGTCCCGGTCTACGCGGACGAAGCCGGCGCAACGCCGGAAGGCGCGGTGCGCCTCGATCCCACTTTCGTGCAGCGGATCGGCGTCCGCACCACCCCCGTCGAGCGGCGGGATATCGCCCAGACGATCCGCACCGTCGGGACCCTGGCCCACAACGACAAGCAGATCGCCTGGATCAACACCAAGTTCGACGGCTGGATCGAGAACGTCGCCGTGAACTACCTCGGGGAAACGGTCGAGAAGGGACAGGTGCTCTTCGACATCTACAGCCCGCAACTGGTGACCACCCAGAGGGAGTACCTGCAGGCCGTGCGCTACGCGGAGCGGCTCGAAGCCTCCCGATACCCCGAGGTCGCCGCGCGGGCCCGTTCCCTCGTCGAATCGGCGCGGGCCCGGCTCCGTTTCTGGGACGTGACGGACCAACAGATCGAAGCACTCGAGGCGGAACAGACGCCGCCGCGCACGCTCTCGGTGGTCTCTCCGGTGACCGGCGTGGTGGTGGACAAGATGGACGAAGCCCTCGACGGCATGTACGTCCGCCCGGGGATGAACCTCTACAAGGTGGCGGACCTGACGACCATCTGGGTGGACGTCGAGATCTTCGAACACCAGGTCGAGGCCATGCGGATCGGCCAGCGGGCCGAGGTGGAGCTGCCCTACGTGCCGGGACGGCCCTATACCGGATTCGTCCGCTTCCTGTATCCGCACTTCAACCAGGAGACGCGCACGATGACCGTTTCCATCGAGCTCGCGAATCCGGACCTGACACTGCGGGCCGGGATGTACGCGAACGTCACCTTCGACGTTCCGGTGGCCCGGAACGCGCTGACGGTGCCCGAGGAGGCGGTGATCCGCAGCGGAACCCGCGAGCTGGTCGTGCTCGAGCTGTCCCGTGGACTCTTCCGGGTCGCCGAAGTCACCCTCGGAGCGAGCGGCGACGGGGTGTTCGAGGTGCGTGACGGTGTCGCCGAAGGGGATCGCATCGTGGTCTCCGCACAGTTCCTGATCGATTCCGAGAGCAATCTGACCCAGGCGATCAGGGCGCTCGACGACGAGCCGGCCGAGGAGGAAACCGAGGCGCCGGCCGCCGAGATGACCCACCAGCACCACCACTGACGACCGGAGACCGACCGATGCTGACCAAGACGATCGAATGGTCGCTGCGAAACCGCCTGCCCGTCCTCGTGCTCGGCGCGTTCATCGGGCTGGCCGGCTTCCAGGCGCTCCGGGCAACCCCGCTGGACGCGCTTCCCGATCTCTCCGACGTGCAGGTGATCATCTTCACCGACTATCCGGGACAGGCCCCGCAGGTCGTCGAGGACCAGGTCACCTACCCGATCACCACCCAGATGCTCGCCGTCCCCTCGGCCACCGTGGTGCGGGGTTACTCGTTCTTCGGGTTCTCGTTCGTTTACGTGATCTTCGAGGACGGGACGGACCTCTACTGGGCGCGGAGCCGGGTCCTCGAATACCTCAACTACGTCAGCGGCCGGCTGCCGGAAGGGGTCACGCCGACCCTCGGCCCCGACGCGAGCGGCGTCGGCTGGGCCTACATGTACGCCCTCCGTTCGGACCAGCAGGATCTGGCGGAACTCCGCTCGCTGCAGGACTGGTTCCTCAAGTACGAGCTCACCGCGGTCCCGGGCGTCGCCGAGGTGGCGAGCGTGGGGGGCTTCGTGCGCCAGTACCAGATCACGGTGGACCCGAACCGGCTGCGCGCCTACGACATCCCCCTGTCGCGCATCCGGGAGGCCGTCCGGCGCAGCAACAGCGACGTGGGCGGACGGGTCTTCGAGACCGCGGAGACCGAGTTCATGGTGCGCGGGGAGGGCTACATCCGGGGGCTCGACGACGTCCGGCGCATCGCGCTCGGGGTGGACGCCTCCGGCACCCCGGTCACCGTCGAAGACGTGGCGACGGTCCAGTTCGGTCCGGACATCCGCCGCGGTCTCGCCGAACTGAACGGCGAAGGCGAGGTGGTCGGCGGCATCGTCGTCGTTCGCTCGGGCGCCAACGTCCACGAGGTCGTCGGGCGGGTCAAGACGCGGCTCGAGGAACTCCAGGCGGGACTGCCGGCCGGGGTGGAGGTGGTGCCGGTCTACGACCGGACGGTGCTGATCGAGAGCTCGGTCGCCACCCTCCGGGAGAAGCTGGTCGAGGAGATGGCGATCGTGGCGCTCGTGTGCGTCGTCTTCCTGCTGCACCTGCGCTCCGCGCTGGTCGCGGTGATCACCCTTCCACTGGCGGTGCTGATGGCGTTCATCGTCATGTACTTCCAGGGGGTCGGCGCCAACATCATGTCGCTGGGCGGCATCGCGATCGCCATCGGCGCCATGGTGGACGCGGCGATCGTGATCGTGGAGAACGCCCACCGGCACCTGGAGCGGGACCGGGGCAAGGCGCCCCACTGGCGCATCATCGCGCGCGCCTCCACCGAGGTCGGGCCCACCCTGTTCTTCGCGCTCCTGGTGATCACGATCTCGTTCGCGCCCATCTTCGCACTCGAGGCCCAGGAGGGCCGTCTCTTCCGGCCGCTCGCGTTCACCAAGACCTACGCGATGGCGGCGGCGGCGCTGCTCTCGGTAACCCTCGTTCCGGTGCTCGCTGGTTTCTGGATCCGCGGTCGCGTCCGGCCGGCAGGCCGGAACCCGGTCACCTGGCTGCTCATGGCGCTCTACCGCCCCGTCCTGCGGCTGGTGCTGCGGTGGCGCTGGGCGGTCCTCGCCCTCACCCTCGCGGGGGCGGCCGCCACCGCGGCGCCCATCTCGCGCCTCGGGTCGGAGTTCATGCCGCCGCTCTGGGAGGGCGACCTGCTCTACATGCCGACCACGCTGCCCGGGGTATCGATCACCAAGGCCCGCGAGGTCCTGCAGCAGACCGACCGGATCCTAGGGGACTTCCCCGAGGTGGAGACGGTGTTCGGGAAGGTGGGGCGGGCCGACACTGCTACCGACCCGGCCCCGCTGAGCATGATCGAGACGACGATCCTGCTGAAACCGGAGAGTGAATGGAGGCCCGGGATGACGCCGGACCGGCTCATCGCCGAGATGGACGACGCCATCCGCTTTCCGGGACTCACCAACGCCTGGACGATGCCCATCAAGACCCGGATCGACATGCTCTCCACCGGCATCAAGACCCCGGTGGGAGTCAAGCTCGCGGGTCCGGACCTGAGCGTCCTGGAAGACCTTGGAGGCCAGGTCGAGGCAGTCCTGCGCCAGGTTCCCGGGACCCGCTCGGCGTATTCCGAACGCGCCATGGGCGGCAACTACCTGAACTTCACGATCCGGCGGGACGCCATCGCCCGCTACGGGCTGACCGTCACCGACGTCCAGGAGGTCATCCAGTCGGCGATCGGCGGGATGAACATCACGACCACCGTCGAGGGACTCGAGCGCTATCCCGTGAACCTGCGCTACAGCCGCGACCTGCGCGACAACCCCGCCGATTTCGGGGACATCCTGGTCCAGACGCCGACCCGGCAGCAGATTCCGCTCGCCTTCCTCGCGGACATGTCCTTCGTCAAGGGGCCGCCGGTCATCAAGAGCGAGCAGTCCCGTCCGAACGCCTGGATCTACGTGGACATCGAGGACGTGGACGTGGGGAGTTACGTGGAGACCGCCCGGGCCGCGGTCGCCGAGGAGGTGGAGATCCCCACCGGCTACAGCCTGGGCTGGAGCGGCCAGTACGAGTTCCTGCTCCGCGCCCGGGAACGAATGGAGATCATGATCCCGCTCACCCTGGTGCTGATCCTGCTCATCCTCCAGATCAGCACCCGATCGGTCTCGCGCACCCTCATCGTGGTGACCGCGGTGCCGCTCTCCCTGATCGGCACCTTCTGGCTGCTCTACGCGCTCGACTACAACCTGAGCATCGCGGTGGGGGTCGGAATCATCGCCCTCGCCGGACTGAGCGCGGAAACCGGCGTGGTGATGCTCCTCTATCTCGACCGGGCGTGCGAGGAAGCAAAGTCGGCGGGACGGCTCACGAACCGGGCGGAACTGAGCGACGCAATCTTCGACGGGGCGCTCCGGCGCGTTCGTCCCGTCGCCATGCTGACCGCCACCACCGCCCTCGGCCTGCTGCCCATCATGTGGAGCACCGGCGCCGGGTCCGACGTCATGAAACGGATCGCCGCCCCCATGGTGGGCGGAGTGGTCACCGCGGCGGCCGTGGTGCTGGTGGTGTTCCCGGCGATCTACTTCGTCTGGCGGGCACGGGGGATGCCGCGCGGGGCTGCCGGCTGATCCCCGACGCCGGCGGCGGCGCTCCGCGGCCGGCGACTCGCCGAGGGGGTAGAGTCAGGCCGTGAAGCGGCTGCTGCGGCTCGACTGGGACATCGTCGCGGGCATCCTCGCCGCGATCGCGGCGATCGTGCTGCACCTGCTCCACATCGTGGCGGTGGACGTGCTGCTCACGATCACGCTGGTCCTGCTGGCGCTGCTGCTCTTCCGTGACCTCCGGCGGGAGGGACAGGACGAACGGGTGGCGGCGACGATCCGGGAAACCCGGGCCGAGGTCGGGGAACTGCGCCGTGCGCTGGCGGCGCCGGAGGCGATCCTGATCGGGCCGCGCGGGCTCCAGTCCGAGAGCCGAAGGTTCGCGGAGGCGGCCCACGGCCGGATGGTCTGGTTCAACATGTGCTTCGCGATGTTCCGGTCGCAGGAGGTGTTCGACCTCATGTTGCGTCCCGCCATCGAGAACCCGCGCGTCGAAACCATCGAGTTCATCTCCGGCCACGGGGAGCGGGAGCGCTGGGAGCACTTCATGGCGCCGAAGATCGGGGCGTGCCGCGGCGCCGCCAAGGTGGCCGAACCGCGCTGGCGGGAACTGCCGGAGACGATTTCCTTCATCCTGGCCGACTTCGAGCCGGACGGCCAAACCGAGGCGCTGCTCAGCTTCTGGGGCGAGCCGTTCATGTCACGCACCCACGGCGCGCAGGTGCCTCGTTACACCTTCCGCATCGCGGGCCACTCGGACCTGATCGCCCAGTTCGTCGAGATGGAGCGGCATCACCGCCGCGGCGAGGCCTGACCGGCCTCGCCGCGAATGGTGGACGCCGGCAGCGCCAGCAACCCGATCCCGGCCAGCAGGGCGAGGTCCGCAAACAGGAGCGGCGCGAACGGCGGCGCTCCGTGGACGAACGCCTCGAAGGGCCGTCCGCCGATTGCGCTGATGCCGGCATCGAGATGGAGCCAGAAGCCGAGGAGTCCGACGCCCACCTGGAGGAGCAGCGTCAGCAGCGCGAGGCGGACGAGGCCCGGCGCCGGCGTGTGCCGCAGCCCGACGAGTACCAGGCTGGACACCGCCAGGGCCGCCGCCGCCACCGGGATCCACTCGGTCCAGTAGGAAAAGCCGTTCTGTTCGTGGTCGAGCAGCGAGAGCAGGAAATTGCCCGCGAACCCGCCGGCCGCGAACATCGTCACCCACTGGCCCCAGCCGAAATCGTCGTCGGCGGGACGGAAGAGGCCGGCGCGGTTGGCGAGCAGCAGGAACCCGATCCCGGCGTAGGCGAGCGGCGCCACGAACGGCGCCGCGTAGATCAGTCCGTCGAGGGCGAACCGGCGGAAGAAGGCGCTCTCGAGGTGCAGGATCGTTCCCCAGATCCCCACCCCGACCGACAGCGCGCCGATGACTCCCCCGGTCCACCGCGCCGCCGGCGCGTCGGGCCCGCGCCCGGAGGCGAGGAGCCCGAACAGCACCACGCCGCCGGCCAGCGAGAACCACAGCGGCACCCATTCGACCGGTTCGCGGAAGGAGTTCACCGAGTGGGCGAAGAAGATGTCCACGGCGAGGAACAGCAGGTTCCCGGCGAGGAAGAACTCGAGCAGGAGGCGCCGGCGGCGGCGCAGGTTCGGAAGCGACAGATTCACGGGACCGCCGGGGGCGTTCTCGGTAGCCGCGCGCGGACCCGGGTCACTCCGGCGACAGCGCTGCGATCCGTTCCTCGATCTCGGTGATCCGGTTGATGAGGTCGTAGGTCCCGTGCCACTGCACGAAGTCGGCGCCGTCCATGAACGCCCCGTGCTTCACGGTGCGTCCCGCGTAGTGCCAGGCATCGAAGAACAGGAAATCGAGCGGCTCGTCGAACGGCGCCTCGGTCAGGAGGCCCGCCTCCTGCACCTCGGCCATGCGCTCCATCAGCTCCGCGACGCGGGCGTTCGTGGTCTCCACCAGCGCCTCGGCGTCGGCATAGAACTGCTTCACCTGGTTCTCGGCGTGGCACTTGAGGCAAATCCCCTGCATCTCGGCCTGCGCCTGGTCATAGTGCGGCCGTTTCTCGGAGACCGGGGCGAAGAGCCACCAGGAGAGCCGCTCGGTGGTGTCGTGGGTCACCTTGGCGCCCTCGAGGCCGCTCATATGGCAGGTGGCGCAGGTCGGCACCGGCATGTCGAAGGCGGTGAGCAGCTTCGGTTCGGCGTCGAGGTTCATCAGGTGGCGCTGGGCCTCGAAGAGGATGCCGTGCTTCGACTCGCTGTAGATCTCCTTCTGCGCGTGGTCCGGTCCCATGTGGCATTGCCCGCAGGTCGCCGGCGCCCGGGCGAGCGAGATCGCGGTGGAGTGCCGGCTGTGGCAGGCGGTGCAGGTCCCGATGGAGCCGTCGGCGTTCGGCCGCCCGATGTCGTGGCAGCCGAGACAGCCGGAAACCGTGGTCGGCGAACCCTCGAGCCGCGCGAGCGCGTTCGGCGGGCGCCGCACCGCTCCGGGATGGATTGCCTCGGCGCGGGCGATCCGCTCGGCGGGGAACGTCGCCGGATACCCCTCCGTTCCCATGACCGCCGCGTAGGCGGGAAGCGCGTGGCGGCTGCGTTCGAACTGGCGGACCTCGTCGGCGTGGCAGTCCTGGCAGGCGAGCGCGGTGGTGGCGGTGGTGATCTCGAACCCGTGATGCTCGAGGGCCCTCTGACCGGGACGCACCTGGTGGCAGTCGAGGCAGGTCACGCCGGCGCCCGCGTGGGCGCTCATCTCGAACTGCGCCACCACCGCGCCGGTCTCGTTGCGGTGGCAGTTGGCGCACTCGCCGCTCGCCCGGATCTGTTCGGGCGAGCGCCCCGCCACCCGCGGGCGCGCCTGGTGGAGCAGCACCGCTCCGGCCATCAGCACGCCGGCGACGCCCACCACCGCGACGAGGTCGCGGAAGCGGATACCGGTGAACATCAGCGGGCCTCCATGGGGGACTCCGCCGGGATGCTACCGATTTTGTTCACGCCGCAGAATCAGAGTCTTCGACGGATGATATTATTGTGGCGCTGTAATGATGATTCGCACTCAGATCTCGCTCGATTCCGAGCGTCACGCCCAGGCACGGGCGCGGGCGGCGGAACTCGGCGTTTCGCTCGCCGAGTACATGCGGCGCCTGGTGGACCGCGATGTCGCGCGGCCGGCCCGAACCGTGGATCGCTCCGTCGTTTTCGATCTTGGGGGCGGCATCCCTACGGACATCGCCAGGCACAAGGACCGCATGATCGCGGAAGCCGTGGCCGCAACGGCCGGTGACGCCTCCGGCGAGCGGTGAGCGTCTTCGTCGACACGTCCGCCTGGTTCGCGGCGGCCCACACGCGCGACCGCAGGAACAGCCGCGCCAAGGAGCTTCTCGCAGCGCCGGAGACACTTGTCACCAGCGATCACGTGCTCATCGAGACCTGGCGCCTCCTCCACCATTTCGTCTCGGTGGGCGCGGCCGAGCGTTTCTGGGAGGGACTCAGAGGTGGGGTCGCAACGGTGGAGACCACGACCGCGGCGGATCTCGACGCCGCCTGGGAGATCGGGACGGCGTTCCCCGATCAGGACTTTTCCGTCGTGGACCGCACCTCGTTCGCGCTCATGGTCCGCCTCGGCATTTCCAGAGTCATTGCGTTCGACCGCGACTTCGCCGTGTTTCGCTACGGCTCCCGGCGCCAGACTGCATTCACCGTACTCCGTTAGCCGCTCCCGGCGGGCGTCGCGGAGCACTGGCTCCGCCGCTACGCGGACGCCCGCCGGGGGAAGACCCGGGGATAACGGCGGCCGTTCAGGCGCTTCCCCACCCAGGTGGCGCGCACCCCGTAGTGATAGGTGACGAGGGTGATGGCGAATGCCGCGCCGAGGGCGATCCCGAACTTGATCAGGCCGGGAGCGTTCCAGCCTGCCAGCAGCGGCGGCAGTGCGACGGTGAGCGGCAGGTGGACCAGGTACATCCAGTAGGAAGCGTCGGAGAGATAACGCCAGCCGGGGCTTGGGGCGTCCAGCAGGCGGCGGAAGAAGCCGAGGAACCCGAGGACGAAGAGCCACATCGAGACGGCGAGCAGGACCATTCCCGCACCGTGCGCGAAGGGCGCCTCCGCAGGCGCCATCCCGAAGTACGGCGCCACCACCGCCAGGTAGAGGGCGTGGAAGAAGAGGCCGCCTCCAAGGCGGGCAAGGCAGCGGTCGCGGAGGTGGCCGAAGCTCCCGCCACGCCCGTATTCCAGCCAGCCGAAGACGAAGAAGACCCCGTAGGCCAGGAGCAGCCGCAGCGGCGGCAGCAGCGTGCCGTCGGTCTCCAGTTCCCAGGCCTCCATCGGGGCCAGCGTCAGCGCGGTGACACCCACCAGCACGAGGAACGCCCAGCGGCGGGCGAGGGCCTGCCGCGCGAATCCCGCGAGCCGGGCCGCTCCGCCCGGCCGGAACCGGAGGGATGCGGACCGGAAGAGAGCGACGGCGGCGGAGAGGATGAGCAACTGGTAGAGGAACCAGAGGTGCATCAGGTCGAACCCGCCGGCCCCCGACCCGGGCGCCGGGGCCAGCGGAACGCCGGAACGGGACGCCGCGAAGATCCAGGCGACCGCGGTCAGCGGGAAGAGGAGGACCCAACCGCCGACCAGCGGAACGCCGATCCGGTTCAGGCGGTGGCGCAGGAACGCGCCCGTTCCGCGCCTCTCGACCAGGAAAGCCGCGAAGAATCCGGCCACCGCGAAGAAGGCCGGCATCCGGAAGGTATGGATGAGGCTGACCAGCCAGCCGAACCACTCGTTCGCCCGCCGGTCCTGGTAGGGCCACTCGCCGGACGACAGTTCGGGGACGTAACTGAGGGCGGTGTGCAGGACGAGCCCGAGCAGCATCATCACCGCGCGCAGCGCGTCCAGCGAGTGGACCCGCGCCGGGACGGGACGCGGCGGGTTGCCGGTTACCGCCGTGTCCCGCGGCACTCCGGCTTCCGGCCCGCCGTCAGCCCTGCTGGAACAGGTCCGGCGGTCCCGAGGTCTCCTGCGACTCGACCACCGCGATGGCGACCACGTTGACGATCTCCTCCACCTCGGCGCCGCGCTGCAGCACGTGGACCGGGCGGCGGAGGCCGGTCACGATGGGGCCGATCGCCTCCGCGCCGCCGAGCCGCTGGAGCAGCTTGTACGCGACGTTCCCGGCCTCGAGGCTCGGGAAGATCAGCACGTTGGCGGCCCGGTCGAGACGGGAGAAGGGATAGGTGCCCCGGAGGAGGTCGTCCACCACCGCGGTGTCCGCCTGCATCTCGCCGTCGGCCACCAGCTCGGGGGCCCGCTCGCGCAGGATCTCCACCGCCTCGCGCACCTTGTTGGACCGCTCGTGGGGAGCGCTTCCGAAGTTGGAGAACGAGAGCATCGCGACCCGGGGCTCGACGTTGAAGCGCCGGGCCACCTCGGCGGTCTGGATGGCGATGTCGGCGAGGTCCTCGGCGCTCGGGTCGATGTTCACCGTCGCGTCGGCGAAGAACTTGATCTCGTTCGGGAACACCATGAGGTAGACGCCGGCCACGCGGCGGACGTCGTCGCGCATCCGGACGATCTGCAGCGCCGGCCGGATCGTCTCCGGGTAGTGCTGGGTGAGCCCCGCCACCATCGTGTCCGCGTGCCCGAGGTTCACCATCATCGCCCCGTAGACGCTCGGGTTCTTCATCAATTCCCGGGCCTTGGCGGGACCCACGCCACGGCGCTGCCGGATCTCGACGAGGCGCCGGGCGTATTCGACAGAGCGCTCCGAGTCGGTGATGTCCTCGATCCGGGCGCCGTTCACCTCGATGCCGAGGGTCTCGCAGGCGTTCCGGATGACCTGCGGCCGGCCCAGCAGGATGGGTTCCGCGATCCCGTCGTCGAGCAGCCGCTGCGCGGCGCGCAGGATCTTGGGTTCCTCGCCCTCGGGGAAGACGACCGAACGGGCGGCCCGCTTGGCGCGGCCGATCACCTGGCGCATCACCTCTCGTTCGAGCCCGAGGCGGGCTTCGAGGCGGGCGCCGTACTGCTCGAGGTCGATCTGGATCCGGGCGACGCCGCTGTCCATGGCGGCCTTCGCCACCGCGGGCGCCTCCCAGAGCAGCACACGGGAGTCGAAGGGCGACGGAATGAGGTACTCCGGACCGAACGACATCCGCTCCTTTCCGTAGGCGCGCATCACCGAGTCGGGGACGTCCTCCTTGGTGAGCGCCGCCAGCGCCCGGGCCGCGGCCAGCTTCATCTCCATGTTGATCGTGCGGGCGCGCACGTCGAGCGCGCCGCGGAAGATGAAGGGGAAGCCGAGGACGTTGTTGACCTGGTTCGGGTAGTCCGAGCGTCCGGTGGCCATGAAGACGTCGCTGCGGGCGTCCATGGCGTCTTCCCAGGTGATTTCCGGGTCCGGATTCGCCATCGCCATCACGAGCGGCTGATCGTTCATGGAGATGACCATCTCCTTCGAGACGGCGTCCTTCACCGACAGGCCCATGAAGACGTCCGCGCCGCGCATGGCGTCGTCGAGGGTCCGCATGGAAGTGTCGAGCGCGTAGCGCTCCTTGAACTCGTTCATGCCCGATTCGCGCCCGGCGTGGATGACCCCGCGCGAGTCGCACATGACGACGTTCTCGTGGAGCACCCCGAGACTCTCGGCGAGTTCGGCGCAGGCGATGCCGGCGGCGCCGGCGCCGTTGATGACGAGCCGCACCTCGGCCGGATCCTTCCCGGTGAGTTCAAGCCAGTTCAGGAAGGCGGCGCCCGAGATGATCGCGGTGCCGTGCTGGTCGTCGTGGAAGACCGGGATGTCCATCTCCTCGCGGAGCCGGGACTCGATGTAGAAGCAGTCCGGGGCCTTGATGTCCTCGAGGTTGATGCCGCCGAAGGTGGGTTCGAGCGCCTTCACCACCCGCACCACCTCCTCGGGGTCGGTGACGTTCAGCTCGATGTCGAAGACGTCGATATCGGCGAAGCGCTTGAAAAGGACGCCCTTCCCCTCCATCACCGGCTTCGCCGCCAGCGGGCCGATGTTGCCGAGGCCGAGCACCGCCGTTCCGTTCGAGACCACCGCCACGAGGTTTCCGCGGGCGGTGTAGTCGAAGACCCGCCCTGACTCCTTGTGGATTTCCCGGCAGGGCTCGGCAACCCCCGGGCTGTAGGCGAGCGTCAGATCCCGCTGGGTCTGGGTCGGTTTCGTGGGCCGGACCTCGATCTTTCCGGCCCGGCCGGTCATGTGGTAGTCGAGGGCGTCCTGTCTGCGAATCAAGGGGTTTTCCTCACGAGGTGAGATGCACGGGCTCGGCCGGCGAAGGTCTGGCGGAGCGGAACCGCGAGTGACTCAGGGCCCTCTCGGGAGGGGCCGTGGAGGGCGAAGTGTAGCGGTCGGAGGGGGAACGCCGGCCTTCAGGCCGGCACCGCCCGCCGCAGGCGGGTGAAGTCGCGTCCCGCCAACCACGCGGACGGCACACAGGCTTGGAACGCCGGCTTCAGCCGGCACGCGCGGCGCCCCGCGCCGCGCACCTCCCGACCTCACCGACCCTCACGGCCGGCCCTCGGCGGGCCGACCGCGGGCCGGAATCGGATCAGCGGCTGCTCGCCGCGTCGTCCGTCGCTTCCTCCGGCGTGTGCGCCCGGAACCAGGTCAGGATGCGCTCCGAGACGTCCATCAGGAACTTTGGTTCGCGGGGGCCGTGGGGGGTGCGCGGGTAGACAACGAACTCGGTGGGGATCCCGCGGCGGTCGAGCGCCCGGTAGAACTCCTGCCCCTGGGTGAAGGGCACCCGGAGGTCCTGCGCGCCGTGGATGATCTGGGTCGGGGTGGTCACCTCCGCGATGCGGTAGATCGCCGAGTGGGCCTCGTACACCTCGTAGTCCTCCCAGAAGTCGCCGCCCATGTGGCCCGCGAGGTAGTCCTGGATGTCCGTCGTGGTGACCATGCTGATCAGGTTCGGCAGCCCCGCGCCCATGCTGGCGGCGACGAAACGGTCGGTGCGGGTGACCGCGAAGGAGGTCATGTAGCCCCCGTAGCTCCACCCCATGATGTAGAGCCGGTCGGCCTGCGCCACGCCCTGTTCGATGACGAGATCCACCCCCGCCATCAGGTCGTCCATGTCGCCGAAGCCCCAGTCCATGAAGTTGGCGTAGCGGAATTCCTTCCCGTAGCCCGTGGAGCCGCGCGGGTTGGGCCGCAGGATCGCGAACCCCTCCTGGGCGAAGTACTGGAGCATGTAGATGGACGGGGCGCCGGTGAAGGTCTCGGAATACACGCCGGCGGGGCCGCCGTGCACGTTCAGGATCAGCGGATAGCGCCGGCCTTCCTCGTAGTCCACCGGAAGAGTCAGGAGACCTTCCACGGGGGTGCCGTCCGGCGAGGTCCAGGTGAGCACGCTGGTCTCCCCCATCGTGGGACGCGCCACGTCCTGGTGGAGATCGGTGAGGCGGCGCGGCTCGAAGGCGGCCGCGGCGCCGCCTCCGTTCCCGAGATCGGCGGCGAAGACGTCCCAGGGCGTCTCCGGCGTCTCGTGGGTGAAGGCCATCACGTCGGCGGCGGTCGCGACGGCGGTGGAGCGGAAGACCCCCTCGCCGGGAGTCAGTTCCACGAGCTCTCCCCCGTCCGCCGGCAGTCCGAAGAGCCGCCGCGAGGTGCGTTCGGCCTCCGCCACGTAGACGAGCGAGCCGTCCCGGGACCAGCCGAGGATGCCCGGACTCCGGTCCTTCGTCTCGGCGAGTTTCACCCGTTCGCCGCCCATGACCGGCATCACGTACACGTCGCCCAGCCCAATGGGCTCCGGCTGGTCGCCCGTGGAGCGGAACGCCACCGTCTGGCCGTCGGGAGAGACCCGCGGCGAACTCTCGATCCCGTTCCCGGCGTGCAGCAGGTTGATCGCTCCGTTCCCCAGATTGACGACCGAAAGGTCCCCCGAGCGCCGGTTCGTGTTGATGCGCGGATCGTCCTGGTGGCTGAAGACGATGCGGTCGCTGCTCGACCAGTCCCAGCCCGAGACGTGGAAGTCGCCCCGGGTCAGGCGCCGGTCTTCACCGTCCGGGTCGTGGCTGTCGGACACCAGGGTCACGTAGAGGTGGCCGTACTTGAAGTTCCGGTCCACGAGCTCCACATCGCGCTTTTCCTTCTTCTGCGCCTTCTCCTCCTCGGTCTCGGGATCGGTCATCAGGTAGCCGATGCTGAAGCCGTCCGGCGAGAACCGGAAGGAACGCGCCCCGTTCTCGGCGTGGGTTGCCTGGTAGGCCTCGCCGCCGGCGAGCGGCAGCAGCCAGACCTGCTGGTTTTCCTCCCCCTTCCGGAGGAACGCGAGATAGCGCCCGTCCGGGGAAAAGGCGGGCGAGGTCGCGGAGTTCTCGCCGGTGGTGTAGGCGACCGCGTCGCCGCCGGCCGCCGGGACCACGTGGACCTGGGTCCGATACTCGGACTTCTCTCCCTCCATGAGCGGCACCGTGACCGTGAAGGCGACGAGCGTCCCGTCCGGGGAAATGGCGACCGAGCCCACCCGGTAGTACTTCATGGAGAGCGCCGGCGTCCAGCGGTCGTCCTCGGCGGCCGCCGGAACGGCGACAGCCAAGGAAAGAAGTCCCAGAAGGACAACGGAAACGGTGGAACGAGCGAACACGGCGGGCCTCCCCGGCAGCCGGAAATACCCCGGCCGCAACCGGCCAAGTATCCCACTGGGTGCTGGCGCGGCGCGAGTTGCAGGCGGTTCGGGCAGCGATTCCGGTGAACCCGCCCGATCCGGTTTGCGTAGTCTTCCCTCAATGAACGCCCCTACGGTCCGGACCGGGCTCGACCGGCTCCCGGAAATGGGGGAGCTGCTCAAGGGGCTCCGGGTCGGACTGATCGCGAACCCCTCGTCGGTGGACGCGTCCTTCCGTCACGCGCGGGATGTGGTGGCCGGCCTGCCGGGGGTGACGCTGGCGGCGCTCTTCGCTCCCGAACACGGCTTCGACGCCGTCGAGCAGGACCTCATCGAGATCGCGGACGGCGATGGCCCCATTCCCGTCCACAGCCTCTACGGGCCCACCCGGCGTCCCACGGCGGCGATGCTGGAGGGGCTCGACGCCCTCGTCTTCGACGTTCAGGACGTCGGCTCGCGCTACTACACCTACGTCTGGACGATGGCGCACGCCATGGAGGCGGCGGCGGAGCACGGCAAGCGCATCGTCGTCCTCGACCGGCCGAACCCGATCGGCGGCGCGGTGGAGGGGAACCTGATCCGGGACGACCACCGCTCCTTCGTCGGGCTCTATCCGCTCCCGAACCGGCACGGCATGACCGCCGGCGAGATCGCAAGCCTCGTGAACCGCCGGCATGGGATCGGCGCCGATCTCGTGATCGTCGGCTGTCAGGGCTGGAGCCGCGAGCAGTGGCTCGACGAGGTTGGCCTCGCCTTTGTCCCGCCGTCCCCGAACATGGCCACCCTGGATACGGCCACCGTGTATCCGGGGGGCTGCCTGATCGAGGGGACCAACCTCTCCGAAGGCCGGGGGACGACGCGGCCCTTCGAGATCTGCGGCGCCCCGTGGGTGGACGGGCTCCGGCTGGCGGAGGCGTTGGCGGAGGAAGACCTTCCCGGCGTCCGTTTCCGCCCCGTGCGGTTCCGGCCCACCTTCCACAAGTTCGCGGGCGAGGAATGCGGGGGCGTGATGCAGCACGTCACGGATCGGGACACGTACCTGCCCTGGCGCACCGGAATCGCCATCCTGAACCAGGTCCGGAGGCTCTGGCCGTCGGACTTCGCCTGGCGTCCCCCGCCCTACGAGTACGAGCTGGTTCGGCTACCCATCGACATCCTCGGGGGGAGTCCGGACATCCGGGAGGGCATCGAGGCCAGGCGCACCACTGCGGAGATTGCCGACGCGGGGGACGCGGAGGGGGAGGGTTTCGAGCCGGTGCGGGACGCGTTCCTGCTGTACCGCTGAACGTCCGGGCCCAAGGGGTCGGGTTTCCGAGCCGGAGGTGCCATACGAGCGGGTGGCGTTACGACGTGCGCGGCGCGGAGCGCCGCGCGTGCCGGTCTGGAGACCGGCGTTCCTATAGGTTTCTCACTGCCCATTTGGGCGAACACAAACTGCTTCGCGCAGTGGCCAATCCGCCGGGAGCACCTTGGCGTTCCATGTGCCCGAGAGCACCTTGCTTGGACTAGTGCCCCGACGGATGGCCGG
>JAJEFG010000084.1 GCA_022820545.1 Acidobacteriota bacterium
GTCGTCATCTCGCCGCTCGTCGCGCTCATGGCCGACCAGGTCGCGAGCTTGAAGCGGCAGGGCATCTCCTCCTGCGTCGCCGTCAACGGGCTCCTGTCCGTGCCCGAGCGGCACGACGTGCTCGACCGGGTTCGCCTCGGCGATGCCTCGATGCTGCTGATCTCGCCGGAGCAGCTCAGAAACCCCTCGGTGCGGTCGGCCCTGGAGCAGCGGGAAGTGGGCTACTGGGTCGTCGACGAAGCACATTGCGTCTCCAAGTGGGGCCACGATTTCCGGCCCGACTACCGCTACATCGCTCGCTTCATCCGGGAGTATTCGGGCGACGGCGAAGTGGCCCCGCTGATCTGCCTGACTGCGACGGCCAAACCCGGGGTCATCGACGATATCTGCGAGCATTTCGAGGGGGAACTGGGCGTCGGCCTCGAGCGGATCGACGGCGGCGCGCACCGCGACAATCTCTCCTTCGAAGTCATCGAGTCCGACAAGACCGGCAAACTCGGCGACATCGTCTCGGTTCTCGATGACGCGCTTCCCGTGGAAGGCGCCTCGGGCGCGATCGTCTATTGCGCGACGAGACGAGCGACCGAGAGGGTGGCGGACTTCCTGCAGGAGAAGGGCTACCCGGCCGGCCACTACCATGCCGGACTGAGGCCGGAAGCCAAGCTGCAGACGCAGGAGCGGTTCACGAACGGCGGTCTCCGCGTCATCGCGGCCACGAACGCCTTCGGCATGGGGATCGACAAGTCCGACATCCGTCTTGTCGTCCACGCCGACATCCCCAGCTCGCTGGAGAACTACGTTCAGGAGGCTGGACGCGCCGGGCGTGACGGCCAGCCCGCCCGCTGCATCCTGCTCCACAGCGACGACGACATCGAGAAGCAGTTCAGGCTCGCGGCGCGTTCGCGGCTCGACAAACAGGAGATCGCCGCGATCCTGAAGTCCCTGCGGCGGCTCGGCCGGCGATCCCGGCGGGAAGGTGAGGTGATCGCCACTCCGGGCGAGATCGTCAAGGCAGATGTTGACGGCGATTTCGGACGGGACCGAAACACCGAGGACACCCGGGTGAAGATCGCTGTCTCGTGGCTCGAAGAGGCGGCGCTGCTCAAGCGCGACGAGAACTTCGTGCGGATCTTTCCGTCGTCGTTGCGAATCCGGACCATCGACGAAGCGCGTAAGCGGATCGAGGCCGCCAGCACCGCCCCGGCCTATCGGGCCAAGCTCCTCCGGCTGGTCAGGAGCCTGCTCGACTCTCCGCCCGACCGTGGCATCTCCACGGACGACCTCTGCGGCGAGTCCGGGTTCACGCCGGCGCGGCTCCGGAAGGCGCTCCACTTCCTCGAAGCGCTCGGGATTGCCTCGAACGACACCGCGATCACGGTCTTCATCCATCTCGGCGGGGAGGACTCCTCCGAGAGGCGCCTCGCCGAAGTTTCGGCTCTGGAAGGCGACCTGCTCGACCAGCTCCGGGAAGTCGCACCCGATCTCTCGCCGGGCGACATGTCGACCCTCAACCTCAGGGTCGCCTCGCAGCAGCTTCGGGATGCGGGTCACCCGACGGTCCGGCCCGACATCGTCGAGAAGCTGATTCGCGGGATCGCCCGGGACGGCCGGGAGGATGCGGAGGGCGTTGCCAGCTTCCAGGTCCGCAAGATCGATCGCCAGCACCTCCGGCTCCGCCTGCAACGGAGCTGGGAAAAGCTCACGCTCACCTCCCGGCTGCGCCGCCGGGCCGCTGCCGTGCTGCTCGCCACGCTCACCGGGTCCGCACCGGCGAACGCCCGCGGCAAGGACGTGCAGGTCGCGACCACTCTCGGCGCTTTGATCTCGGCGCTGACGAGCGACCTCGAGCTGTCACAGGAGATCACCGACCCCTCGAGCCTGCTCGACCACGCCCTCCTCTGGCTGCACGAGCAGGGGGCGGTAACGCTTGGCCGGGGGCTCACCATCTTCCGCCCGGCGATCACGGTCCGTCTCCGGCGGGGCAGCCGGAAGTTCACCGAGGCCGACTTCCAGCCGCTCCACATCCACTATGACGAGCAGACGCTCCAGACCCACATCATGGCGACCTACGCGAAGTGCGGCCTGGCCTCGATGCGCGACGCGATGCGTCTGATGGGCGACTACTTCACGCTCAGACGGGAGGCGTTTGTCGAGAAGTGGCTGCCCCGCAACAGAGCCGCGCTGCGCCGCCAGACGACGCCCGCATCCTGGCGTGCGATCGTCGAATCCCTGGGCAACCCCGACCAGACCCGGATCGTGGCCGACGACCGGGAGCGGACGAGTGTCCTCGTGCTCGCCGGTCCCGGCTCCGGCAAGACGCGTGTCCTCGTGCACCGCATCGCCTATCTCATCCGTGTCCGGCGGCAAGACCCGCAGGGCATCCTGGCGCTGGTCTACAACCGCCACGCCGCAACGGAGATTCGGCGCCGCCTGTCCGATCTGCTCGGTGAGGATGCGCGCGGCGTGACGGTCGCTACCTGTCACGGGCTGGCCATGCGCCTGGTCGGGGCGAGCTTTGCCGGGCAGTCCGGGGACATTGCGAAGGAGGAGTTCGACAGGATCCTCAAGCAGGCAGTCGTTCTGCTCCGGGGCGACGGACTCTCCCCCGACGAGGCCGAGGCGCGGCGCGACTCGGTGATCGAGGGATACCGCTGGATCCTGGTCGACGAGTACCAGGACATCGGACCGGACGAGTACGAGCTGATCGCCGCGATCGCCGGGCGGTCCACCGAGGACGCGGACAGCCGCCTCAGCCTGTTTGCGGTCGGCGACGACGACCAGAACATATACGCCTTCAAGGGGGCGTCCGTCGCGTTCATCCGGCGCTTCGAGGCGGACTATGCCGCGCGCGCGGTCCACCTGATCGAGAACTACCGCTCGACCGCCAACATCGTCGATGCGGCCAACATGGTGATCGCGCCCGCCGCCGAGCGCATGAAGGCCGGCCACGACATCGTGGTGAACCCGAGCCGGCGGAAGGACCCTCCGGGCGGCGAGCTTCAGTGGCTCGACCCGCTCGCGCGGGGGCGCGTGCAGGTCCTGTGCGCGCCCGACGACGAGGCCGTCCAGGCGGTTCTGGCCGTGCGCGAGCTGGACCGCCTCAAGACCCGGACAACTGGATGGACGTGGGCCAAGGCAGCGGTCATCGCCCGGAACTGGCGCCAACTCGAGCCCGTTCGGAGTTACTGCTCGGCGCGGGGAATTCCGGTCCAGGCGGCGTCCGACCATCCGCCGAACGTTTGGCGGCTGCGCGAAACGCAAAGTCTGGCCGACTGGCTCAGGCGGCGTTCCGATTCCGCTATCCGGGTCGTCGACATCGCCGACTGGATGAAGCGGCAACCGCGCGGCCATTGGTGGTCGCTGCTCAGAGAGGGTCTCGAGGATTTGTACCGTGAACTTGGCGACCGCGAGACGGACCGCGGGGACGTGATCGAGTGGCTCGTCGAGTGGGGCCGCGACGCCCGAAAACGCCAGACCGGCCTGCTGCTCCTGTCGGCGCACCGGGCGAAGGGGCTCGAATTCGACGACGTGGTAATTCTCGACGGCGGCTGGGACCGGCCAGCGAACGGCGAGGACAGGGACGCCGAGCGGCGCCTCTACTACGTCGCCATGACGCGGGCCCGCCGAAGCCTGGCGCTTCTCTCCATGGGTGACCGTCATCCTTGCATCGATATCCTCGACGGACCGGCGGTGGCGCGTCGCGTCCCGGACGGAGCGGGCCTCGACGTTGCCGATTGCGCCAGGATCTACCGCACGCTGAAACCTTCGGAGATCGACCTCGACTTCGCGGGGCGACTGGCCGACGGAAACCGGGCAGCGGGGTCGCTCGACCGGATAGCGGCGGGCGATGCGGTCGGCCTGAAGCAGGACGGCGACCGCTCATTGATCGTCGACCGCGATGGCGTGACGATCGGGCGCCTGGCTCGGAAGTTTGAGCCACCCGAAGGCGCCACTTTCGTGGACGGCGCCGTCCACGCGATCACCACGCGCTATCGATCGGATTCCGCGGAGAGTTTCCAGCCTTACCTGAAGCAGGAGCGGTGGAGCGTGGTGCTCCCTGAACTCGTGTACCGCTCCTGAGTGGTAGCCCGGTACCGTCGAGGACTATCCTGGCGGCGGGTGCGCGAGTTTGCCGACGAAGAGGATCGCGCCCGTGAGGCGCTCCCGGATGAAGAAGAGGAAGGGACGGTCGGCCCGTACGGTGACGGGGGGAGGGGGCGCCGAGGTCACACCGATGACCACCGTTGCGGCCGCCGCTTCGGTGCCCTCTTCCGTCACCTCGACCAGCGCCTTCTGCAGGACGCTGGAGATCGACAAGTCAACGGGTGAGACTCTCGTGAGGTCCGCCTTCCCGGGGCTGAATGCGTCCACCATCCCGAGCGCGGCAAGGTCGTCCTTCAACTCGCGCTCGTACTCCATCCGGAAGCGCGGCAGGAAAAGTTCCACCTCGGTCTCCTCGAAGCCCTCGGCGACGTCTCTCCACGCGGCCGCATCGAGCGACATGAGCACGTCGTCAGCTCTCATGCCATCTCCCGGAACGAGCACGGTCATCGAAAACGCGCCGCCGCCGTACGGCAGGTCCACGGCCTGGAACCGGCTGGTCTCCAGATACGGGAAGTCCCTCTGAATCGTCATGAGCGGGACCGTCCCGGGGGATCGGTCTTCGGGGTAGAAGGGCTCCGTTCGGGTGTCGTCCGGATCGAACTCGAAGGTCCAGGGGGCGTTGAAGTAGATCGCGTTGATCACAAACATGAGGACCCCAGGGGGAATCGGGTCGGGAACGATCTCCTCGATGTGGCCGCCCGTCGCGGACCGGACCCACTCGTTGATGCGTCCGGACGCTGACGGGCCGGCGAAATCGAGTTCCGTCGCTTCGGCGCCGAAGAACTCGCGCAGCACGTCCACGAATTCCGCTCGCAGCGGAAACCCCTGCCGCGTCCACACGGAGTTGCCGATCGCGGTCTCGACGGCGGGATCGAGTTCGGTGAGGACCCGGATCAGCGACCGATAACCGGCGTTGATCTCCTCCTCGGTGAGTCCGCCGAAGCCCAGTGCTTCGCGCATCTGGTTCCAGGTCTCGCCTCCCGCCCCGTTCATGGTCATCCCGAGCGCCACGGAAGCGGAGAACGGGGAAAGGAAGAGGTTCTCCCCGGGGCGGCTGGCCTCTCGAAGCAGGTCGAAGGCGAACCGGTTGCCCGCGCCGATGACCTCGACCTCCGCCGCGTTCAGGGCGCGCGGGAGTTCCGGGGCCGGCGGCGGGTTACCGGGCGGAACGCCGGGAATCGGGGGAAGGCCCGGGACCGGAACGGTGGATGGTCCGCCGCACCCGGCAGCGGCGAGCAGGAGAACGGCTCCCGCGCCGGGCAGCCAGCGGCGGCGGGCGACACCGCGGACGCGGTTGCCCGAATCCGGACGGCGCTCGCTCTGGTGGTTGTCCATCTGGACGGGCCAACTCTAGTGTGCCGGCCGGTGCGCGAGGGCGTTTACAATGCGAAGTGAACCCGAGCGGTCCACGCTTCCGGCTATGGAACCGAACGGGAGTCACCACTGCCGGGTGGGACGCGCCTCCCGCCATGCGGCGCCATTCGGCGCCGGGCGGGAAGCCCGAGCCCGGCATGCGACGCCCACCTACGCCCTCGTAGGACGGAACCGGAGGACCGCCGGGTTCACCCGTGTACCGGGCGCGTCATCCGGGGGGAGCCGTGGTGCGCGGTTCCGCTGCGCTCCGGGTAGCGGGTGCCGGCTGAAGCCGGCGTTCCAAGCCGTACGCGCCGCCTGGCGTTTGCAGCGTCGCGCGTGCCGGTCGGAAGACCGGCGGTCCCGGGTCGGGAGCTAACCCAGCGCCTGGTCGAGGTCCGCGATCAGGTCGTCGGGGTGCTCGAGGCCGACCGAGACCCGGATGAGGTCCCGGGGGGTTTTGGAGTCCGGACCCTCGACGAGCGCCCGGTGCTCGACCAGGCTTTCCACGCCGCCGAGGCTCGTGGCCCGCAGGAAGAGCCCGACGCGCGAAACCGTCCTCCGGGCGTGGTCCTCGCCCCCGTCCACCCGGAACGAGAGCATCGCGCCGTAGCCGTCGGCCTGGCGTGTCTGGACCGCGTGTCCGGGATCGTCGGGGAGTCCCGGATAGAAGGTCTCCGCGATCCGGGGATGACCGTTCAGGAACTCCGCGAGCCTGCCGGCGGTGTCCGACTGGGCCCGGATGCGGATGGGCAGGGTCTTCATGCCGCGGCGCAGCAGCCAGGCGTCGAAGGGCGACGGCACCGGCCCGGTCTCGGTCTGCACGAACCGGAGACGCCCGGTCAGTTCCAGGCCGTCCCGCACGACGACGGCTCCCCCGGTCACGTCGCTGTGCCCGCCGAAGTACTTCGTGGTGGCGTGGATCGCGATGTCCGCGCCGAGCTCCAGCGGGCGCTGCAGGACCGGGGTCATCCAGGTGTTGTCCACCGCCACGACCGCCCCCGCGGCGTGACACCGGGCGGCCACCGCCGCGATGTCGGTGACCCGCAGCGTCGGGTTGGACGGGGTTTCCAGGATGGCGAGCGCGGGCTCTTCCGCCAGCCCCGCCGCAACATCCGCCGCATCCAGGAAGTCCGTGAACCGGATCCGGAGTCCCCAGCGCGCGAGCGACTCCTTCGCGAGCTTCACGGTGCCGTGATACGCGTCCTTCGGCGCAAGGACGAGATCGCCGGGAGCGAGGGTGAGGAGCAGCGAGTGGATGGCGGCGAGCCCCGAAGCGAAGCACACGCACTCCGCGCCGCCCTCGAGGTCGGCGATCGCCCGTTCGAGCGCCGTCCGGTCCGGATTCCCGCTGCGGCTGTAGATGAAATCGGAGGCGAGTGCGCCTTCGGCATCCCGCTCGAACGTCGTCGACAGGTGGATCGGCGGCGCCACCGCCCCCATGGGATTGTCCGGGACGCCGGCGTGCACGCTGCGGGTCTCGATCCGGTAGGTCTTTGGTCGGTCCATGCGGCGGATTATGGGTGGGCGCAGAACCGGCGACCCGCCGCACTACACTGCCGGCCACTCGTGCCCGACGCGAACAAACCGGCAGGTCCGGCGCGTCTTGCTTCCGAAGAGCAAGACCATGCGCCGGTTCACCCAGCCCGAGACGAGCGCGCCCGGGAGGATGCGGAAGAGCGCCGGCTGCTTCGGAGGTTCCGTGATCAGGGAGACCTTCGCGCCTTCGATGAACTCGTGCGCCGCACCGAGATCCGGGTTCGCGCCGTCGCCCTCGCGATCCTCCGGGACCGTTCCGATGCCGAAGACGCTGCCCAGGAGGCCTACCTGCGCGCTTTCCGCCGGGCATCCGGCTACCGCGGCGAGGGACCCGTGGGGGCATGGCTCTGCCGGATCGCGGTGCGCGCCGCCCATGACGCGCTCCGCCGGGCGGGCCGGCAGCGGCGGCTCCTCGAAGTGGCGAGCCCGCCCGGAGACCCCGCGGAGGGGGCCGGAAGCGCCGAGCCGGAGGAAGACCTCCGCCGCCGCACCGAAGTGGAATCGGCGCTCCGGCGGCTGCCCGGCGACGAGCGGGAAGCGCTCGTGCTGAAGGAGGTGGCCGGGATGACCTACCGCGAGATCTCCGAGTCGTGCGGGGTTCCACTCGGGACGGTGCAGTCCCGGATCCACCGGGCGCGGCAGCGGCTGGCCGAGGCCCTGCGTCCACAGAAGTGAGGAAGGCATGAAGGACCAGGAACTTCTTTCCGCGTATCGGGACGGCGAACTCCCGCCGGAGCGGGTGCGCGAGGTCGAGGAACGCCTCGCTGCCGATCCGCGGTTCCGGGAGGAGCAGTTGCGCCTGCAGCAGGTGGCGGCGATCGTCCGGGTCGAGTGCGAGCCCGATCCCGGATTCCTGGTCCGCCACCGGGAGCGCCGCGAGGACCTGTCACCCGTGCGGCTCTGGACCTGGCGCCAACTGGGATACCGGATGTCGGCGGCAGCCGCCGCGTTGCTGATGGCCGCCGGTCTCAGCGTCTGGCAGGCCGGGCAGCCGGAGGCGGAACCGCTGGCAACCGCCGTTCCCGTGGCGGAGGAGCTGGACCTGCTCGCCTTCGAGGGAGAGATCCTGGCCGCTTCGGACCCGGAGACCGGCTTCGAGGCCGAGTTCCAGACTCTGGCGGCAAGCGATTCGGCGGCTGAGCCGGTACTGGTGATTGCGCTGGGCGGGGGATTCCTGCCCGCGGGGGAACGCTGATGCCCGAGGAAAACGTGACTGCGCCGGACGCGGCCAACCGCCGCTGTAAGCGGCTGATGCCGCTCCTGCTGATCCTCGCCGGATTCGGCGCCGGGGTGTTGGCGAGCGCCGTACCGCGCCTGATGCACCGGGGCGGGGAGCACCGCGTGAGCCGTGGCGACGACGACGGCCGGCGGCCGGTGCGGCGCGGCGGCGAGCGCACGGACCGCGGCCGTTCCCGTGGACGCGACGCGCGGGACGGCGAGACGCGAGCGCGGAGGTTCCGCGCGCAGCTCGTCGACCGGCTCGAACTCGACGACGCGCAGCAGGCGCAGATGGACGCGTTCATCGAGGCCAACCGCGCCGAGGCGAGCGCCTTCTGGGACGACACCTACGCGCGTTACCGCGAACTGCGGCTGAAGTTCCGCGAGCAGATCAGCGAGATCCTCAACGAGTCCCAGCGTGAGACCTTCGACGCCCTGATGCGCGAGCGGGGACGGAACGATCGGGACCGAGATTCCGTAGAGAACGACCCCGAGGAGGGTTCCCCCGAAGGAGTGCCCCGGGGAGGGATGCGACGATGAGCGGACTGGAAGGACACCGTCACTCACACAGCCAGGAGGCGGTCCCGGAGCGGGGCAGCTTCCTGGCCCGCTTCGCGGTGGACCGGCGGGTGACGATCAGCATGATCGCGATCGGGCTGGTCGTGCTCGGCTACGTCTCGCTGACCCGCCTCCCCCTCGAATTCCTCCCCTCCTTCGGCGCCAACAGCCTCTGGGTGAGCGTGTCGTACGAGTCCTCGTCCCCCGAGGAAACCGAACGCCTCATCGTCCGCCCGCTGGAAGAGAGCCTGGGGACGATCCCCGGGATCACGGTCCTCACCGCCACCGCGAACGCCGACAGCGGCAACGTCAGCGTGGAGTTCGACGAGGGCGTGGACATGGACCTCATGGTGGTTGAGGCCCGGGACCGGGTGGACCGCATCCGCCACCTCCTTCCGGACGACATCGACCGGATCAACATCCGGCGGTTCCAGAGCACCGACATCCCCATCCTCCAGTTCCACCTGGGGGCGCCCTGGGAGCGGGAGCGCCTCTTCGACTTCGCCGAGGACATCGTGCAGCCGCGGCTCGAGCGCCTCGAGGGGGTGGCCAGCGTGGACGTCCGGGGGGTTCGCCGGCGGGAACTGCGGGTCAGCATGGACCAGGCGCGAATGGCGGCGCTGAACGTGGACGTCCGGGACATCTCCACGGTTCTGTCCCAGAACAACGTCAACGTTTCCGGCGGCACCATCACCGACGGCTCGCGGAAGCTGATCGTCCGCACCGTCGGCGAGTTCCAGCGGCCGGAGGACATCCGGGAAACACCCATCGGCGACACCGGACTGCGGTTGAGCGACGTCGCCGACGTCACCTACGAGTTCCCCACGCAGACCTCCTTCGACTACCTGAACGGCGAGGAAGCGGTCACCTTCCGGATCTACAAGGCGTCCAACGCAAACGTGCTCGAGGTCGCCGACGGGGTCAAGGCGGAGATGCAGGACATCGCCGCCTTTCCCCGTTATGCCGACATCGAGATGCGCTACATCCAGGATTCGTCGCTGGATGTCCGCGGGGGCCTGTCGCAGCTCGCTCTGGCGGGGCTCTTCGGCGGGGGGCTCGCGATGCTCATCCTGCTGCTCTTCCTGCAGAAGGTGCGGACCACCCTGCTGGTCGCGGTGGCGATCCCGCTCTCGATCATCACGACGTTCGTGATCATGTACCTGGGCCGGCAAGCCGGCCTGGTGGACACCACCCTCAACGTGATCAGCCTCTTCGGGCTGATGGTGGCCGTCGGCATGCTCGCCGATCCGGCGATCGTGGTCATCGACTCGATCTCGCGCCACTTCACCGAGTACAAGGAAGACTCCCGCACCGCCGCGATCCACGGCGCGTCCGCGGTGACCATGCCGATCATCGCCGGCGCGGCGACCACCATGTGCGTGTTCGTGCCGCTCGTCTTCCTCGGCGCGACGATGGGCGGCTTCTTCCGGATCTTCACCGACTTCGGGTTCACCCTGAGCGTGGTGATCGTCGCCTCCCTGCTCGTCGCGCTGACCGTGGTGCCGATGATGGCCGGGGTCGTGCTTCGCAACGAGCGGCGTGTCTATTCGCGCACGATGCGCCTTCTCGGCAGGCTCCACGGGAAGGTCATCCGGCGCACCCTCCACCATCGGTTCGTCTCGCTGATGGTGGCCATCGGCCTGCTGGGCGTGGCCTGGTTCCTCTACCAGAACATCGAGCGCTCCAGCTTCGACAGCACGGTGGAGCGCGAGGTGACCATCAACGTGGACGTGCCCCGGGCCTATTCGATCGACGACACCCGGGAGGTGATGGAGTCGGTGGCGGCGCTCATCGAGGAGCGGCGCGAGGAACTCGAAATCGCCGATGTGATCTACGAGTTCCGCCGGGGCGGGGGCCGTTCCCGCCGCGGCGGCTACGGCGGGGGCGGCCGGCGCTTCGAGCTCTACCTCGTGGACGAGTCGGAGTCCGAGCGGAGCGTTCAGGAGATCACCGACGAAATCCGGGGGATGCTGCCGACGATCGCCGGAGTGAACTTCCGGATCGCCGAGAGCCGCGGACGCGGACCCGGACGGGGCGGTGGAATCCGGCTGGATCTGAAGGGCGACGACATGGACGTCCTCGAACTGGTTTCGGGCCGGGTGGTGGAACGACTCGCCGCCCTTCCCTGGATCCGGGACGTGGACACCTCGCTCGAGAGCGGCACCGAGGAACTCCACGTCACGCCGCAGGCGGAGCGGGCGCTCGCCTCCGGGGCCGGGACCTTCGCGGTGGCCCAGACCGTCCGCAGCGCGCTGACCACCCGGCCGGTGGGCACGATCGAGAGCGACCAGCGCGAGGTGGACATCGTGGTCCAGTACCCCGAGGAGCAGCGCGAACGCCTCGACCACGTCCGGCGCATGCCGGTCTTCGTGGGCGATGCCCGGATCCCGGTGGGCGCGATGGCGGACTTCGAGACGGTGAGCGGGCCCCGCAGCATCGAGCGGGAGGATCGCCGTCCCAAGCTCACCATCAGCGCGAACACCACGGTCCCGGGAGCTTCGTTCCGGCTCATGGGCCAGGTTCAGGAACAGCTCGCGGACATCGCCCTGCCGCCCGGCTACGAATGGAGCTTCGACCGCTGGTCCCGCATGGGCCAGACGGACTTCTCCGCGGCGGGGTTCGCCTTCGCGTTCGCGCTGCTGCTGATCTACCTGATCATGGTGGCGCTCTTCGAGAGCTTCCTCCATCCGGCGGTGATCATGTTCTCGATCCCGTTCTCGTTCATCGGGGTGGCGGTGACGCTCAAGCTCACCGGGCAGACGCTCGGGAACACCGCCATGCTGGGGCTGGTACTGCTCGCGGGGATCGTGGTGAACAACGCCATCGTCCTGATCGCGCACGTCAACTCCCTGCGCAAACAGGGGATGTCCCGGGACGAGGCGCTCGTTCTGGGAAGCGAGCACCGGCTTCGCCCGGTCATCATGACGGCGCTGACCACCTTCTGCGGACTCATGCCGCTCGCGGCGCCCTACTTCCTGCCGGAACTCTTCGGTTCGGTGGACGGCCGCGCCGGACAGTGGGCGCCCATCGGCCTCGTGCTGGCCGGCGGCCTGCCGACCTCGACCCTGCTGACGCTCCTCCTGGTCCCGACGATCTACGCGGTGACCGACGATCTGAAGCGTCTTGTCTGGCCCTACACCACGGCCCCACAAAAGCCGGCGGTCAGCGAAGCCGCAGCCCCCGCCGGTGCGCCGGCCCTGAATCCAGTAACGCAATGAGGGAATCCGTGCCCCAGATCAAGACAACTTCTCGCGGGGGCCGGAAGGTCCCTGGGCGACACCTGCTCCAGGCCCTGCTGCTGGCCGGGCTCGCCGCCGCGGTGGCGTGCGGGTCCGGAGAAGAGGCGGCCGGCCCGGGCGCCGGGGGCGGTCCCGGCGGCCGGCCGGGCGGCGGCCCTCCGGGCGGATTCGGCGGCGGAAGCGCCCCCGTAACGGCCGTTCCGGTCGAGGTCGTGGAGATCCTCCCGGGTCCCATCTCGGCGTTCATCGAGACCAACGGAACGCTCGAAGCCGAGCGCGAGGTGGACATCGTGGCCCGCACCGGTGGACCGCTGGTGGCCCTCAACACCGAGGAGGGAGTCCAGGTGAAGGCCGGCGACCTGCTCGCGCAGATCGACGAGCTGGAGGCCCGCGCGCAGGTCGAGATCGCCCGGGTGGCGCTCCAGGACGCCGAAACCGTCTACAACCGGGCCAAGGCCTCGTTCGAGAACTCCGTCGTGAGCCAGGAGGTATACGACACGGCCCTTTCGTCGCTGGAATCGGCGAAGGCGCAGCTCACGGGGAACGAGATCCAGCTCGGCTATACCCGCATCACCGCTCCCTTCGACGGCCTGATCATCCAGCGCGCGGTGAAGTTCGGGGAAACGGTGACCGCGGGACAGCAGCTCTTCCGGATCTCCGACTTCGATCCGCTGCTCTGCGTGATCGGAGTGCCGGAACGGGATCTCGCTCGCCTCTCCGTCGGCCAGCCGGCGATCCTGCAGGTGGAGGCGTTTCCCGGGGAACAGTTCCAGGGTCGCGTGCTGCGGATCAGCCCCGTGGTGGACGCCGCGACGGGAACGATCCGGGTCACGCTCGAGGTGAACCGGCAGGGACGGCTCAGCCCCGGGATGTTCGCCGGCGTGCGGCTGGTCACCGATGTGCGCCAGGAAGCGCTCATCATGCCGAAACGGGCGCTCTCGCTGGAGAGCCTCGCCGACTCGGTCTTCGTCGTCGAGGACGGGGTCGCCTACCGGCGGAACATCACGCTCGGCTACGAGGAGGACGACCGGGTCGAGGTCACGAGCGGCCTCGCTCGCGGTGACCGGGTCATCGTGGTCGGCCAGGACGGCTTGACCGACGCGACCCCGGTCCAGATCCTCGCCGGACCGGGCGCTGAGGAGAGGCCGGCCCGGACCGCGGGTGGCGCTCCCGGCGGCGGCGTCGAGATGACCGAAGAACGCCGGGCCGCGATGCGCGAGCGGATGCGCGCCCGCGGCATGACCGACGAGGCGATCGAGGAACGGCTCGCGGCGATGGCCGCGGGGGGTCCGCCGGGAGGACGGGGCCGGCCGGGTGCGGAAAGCGGCTCTCCGGGAGGCCGTCCGGCAACCGGGGGACCTCCGGGAGCGGGCGCGCGCCGAGCGGCTCCCGCAGCGGATTCGGCGGCGCCCGCTCCGCCGGCGCGGGAAGCGCCGGTCGCCGCGACGCCGGCCGTGCTCGAACCGGCGGCGGAGCCCGCCCCGGACGCGGCCTCCCGGCCTCCGCGCGCCGGATCCGCGCGGACGGCAGAGCCCGCCAACCGGCCGCCGGACGACGAGCCCGGCGCCTTCGAGGACCTTCCGGCCGAGACCCGGGAAGCGATCAGGGGCCGCCTCCGCTCGATGGGGTTGACCGACGACCAGATCGAGGAGCGGGTCCGGCGCGGTTGGGGAGCGACTCCGGATGAGGGGGAGCCGCGCGGCGAAACCCCCACTCCCGAGCAACTCGACGCGCTCCGCGAGCGCCTGCGCGAGCGGGGCATGACGGAAGAGCAGATCGAGGAGATCATCGCCCGCCGCCGCCGGCCGGAGTAAGCCGCCAGGCCACACGCCGTCACGGATAGCCCCGACCGATGCGCATCGTCGACTTCTCCATCCGGCGCCCGGTCACCGTCGTGGTGCTGTTCATCGCGATCGTGGTGTTCGGGGTGGTCGGCTTCGACCGCCTGTCCGTGGACCTCCTGCCGGACATCACCTATCCGTCGCTGAACGTCCGCACCGACTACGAGGGCGCCGCCCCGAGCGAGATCGAGAACCTGATCACCCGTCCCATCGAGAACGCGGTCGGGGTGGTCAACAACGTGGTACGGGTCGTCTCCTCCTCCCGTCCCGATCTCAGCGAAGTCACGCTCGAGTTCGGGTGGGGAACCGACATGGATATGGCGGCGCTCGACGTGCGCGAACGTCTCGACGTGGTGCGCCTGCCGCTCGACGCGCCGCGTCCCACCCTGCTGCGGTTCGATCCCTCGCTGGACCCGATCCTCCGCTTCGGCCTCACCGGCAACGAGGACCTCGTCCGGCTGCGGCTGATCGCGGAACAGGAAATCCAGCGCAACCTCGAGCGCGTCGAGGGCGTGGCGGCGGTGCTCGTGAGCGGCGGCCTGGAGGAGGAGATCCACGTCGAGATCGACGAGCGGAAGGTGGCCAACCTGGGCCTCTCCGTTCCCGGGGTGGTGAACCGGCTCGGCCAGGAGAACGTGAACCTCACCGCCGGACGCCTGCTCGACGGCGGCACCGAGTACCTGGTGCGCACCATCAACGAGTTCGAGCGTCCCGAGGACATGCGGAACATCGTGGTGGACGCCGAGCGCACCGTGATCCGGCTGGAAGACGTGGCCACCATCCGCCGCGGCTCGAAGGAGCGGGAAGTCATCACCCGCATCGACGGACGGGAGTCCATCGAGATCGCCGTTTACAAGGAAGGCGGCACGAACACGGTCACGGTGGCCGACGAGGTGCTGACGCGGGTCGAGGGACTCGAGGAGCGGCTCGACCAGGTGGGCGAGGACCTCGCGCTCACCCTGGTGACCGACCAGGCGCGCTACATCCGCCAGTCGGTGTCGGAGGTGCTGCAGACGGCGGTGATGGGGGGCATCCTCGCGATCTTCGTCCTCGTCCTCTTCCTCGGGGAACTCCGTTCCACGCTGATCATCGGGATCTCCATCCCCATTTCGGTTATCGGGACCTTCTTCCTGATGTACGTGTCGGGCGTCTCGCTCAACATCATGTCGCTCGGCGGCATCACCCTCGGGATCGGCCTCCTCGTCGACAACTACATCGTGGTGCTCGAGGCGATCAAGCGAAAACGGCAGGAGGGGATGGGCCTCGTGGAGGCCTCGCAGGCCGGCACCGGCGAGGTCGGCCAGGCGGTGGTCGCGAGCACCATGACGACGGTCTGCGTGTTCGTGCCGATCGTCTTCGTCGAGGGCATCGCGGGACAGTTGTTCGGCGATCAGGCCCTCACCGTCACCTTCTCGCTCGCGGTTTCGCTGCTGGTCGCGCTCACCCTGATCCCGATGCTCGCCTCGCGGGAGTTCCGCCCGGTGGCGGCGTCCGAGCAGGCGTCGTTCCGGACGAAGGCCGGCCAGCTCTTCGGCAAGGTGGTGACCGCCGTCGGCCGGGGAGTCCTGTGGGCGGTCTTCGGGGTCATCCGGGGCGTCGATCTCGTCATCCAGGGGATCCTCTGGCTGCCGAGCCGGCTCTTCCGCCTCGTCTACGACGGCATCGTGCGCGCGTATCCGCCGACCCTGAACGCGGCGTTGAAACACCCCTTCCGCGTGGGAACCCTGGCCGCCGGGCTGTTCGCCGGGGCGCTCTACACCTTCCCCACACTCGGCACGGAACTCGTCCCCGAACTCATCCAGGGCGAGTTCTACGTGGACACCGAGCTGCCGGCAGGCACCCACCTGGATCTCAACTCCCGCCGCATCGGGCGTCTCGAGGAAGCGGCCGCTCAGATTCCCGGAGTCCGGACCGTGTACGCGACGGTGGGGACCAGCAGCCAGCAGGGCGGGGCGGCGGGCGAGCTGCGCGAGAACATCGGCCAGCTCACCGTGGTGCTGGACCCGCCGGTGGACCGCGCCCGCGAAGATGCCGCGATGGCGGAACTGCGTCCGCAACTCGAGGGAGACGAGGATCTCCTCTACATCTTCGGCCGCCCGTCCTACTTCAGTTTCCGGACTCCGGTGGAACTGGAGATCCGGGGCTTCAACCTCACCATGCTCGAGCGGACCGCCGACGAGGCGGTGGCCGGCCTGCGGGAGATTCCCGGGCTCGTGGACGTGAAGTCATCCACCGAGGGCGGGAATCCGGAGCTCCAGGTCCGGTTCCACCGCGACCGGGTGGCGGCGCTCGGCTACAACGTGAACCAGCTCGGGACGCTCATCCGGTCCAAGGTGCTCGGCGACGTGGCGACCGACATCCAGCGGGAGGACCGGTCCATCGACATCCGGCTCCGCACCGACGAGTCCTTCCGGGACAGCGTCGCGGACCTGCGCAACCTGAACATCTCCGACGGCGGCGCCGCCACGATTCCGCTCTCCAGCGTGGCCGACGTCGACGAGGTGACCGGCCCCGCCGAAATCCGCCGCGCCGACGGCGAGCGGGTCGCCACCATCACCGCGAACATCGTCGGCCGGGACCTCGGGAGCGTGGCCACCGACATCGAGGCGCTGATGGCCGGCATCTCGATGCCCGCCAGTTTCAGTTGGCGGCTCGGGGGTCAGCAGGAGGAGATGGAGACCTCCTTCGCGAGCATGCAGTTCGCGATCCTGCTCGCGGTGTTCATGGTCTACCTCGTGATGGCCTCGCAGTTCGAGTCGCTGCTCCATCCCTTCGTGATCCTCTTCTCGGTCCCGTTCTCCCTGGTCGGGGTCATCTTCGCCCTCAAGCTCTTCTCGGTGACGGTGAGCGTGGTGGTGCTGATCGGGGTGATCATGCTGGCGGGCATCGTGGTGAACAACGCCATCCTGCTGCTCGACACCACGAACCGCCTCCGGCGCGGAGGCATGGCAAAGCTGGATGCGCTGCGGCAGGCGGGCAAGGTCCGCCTCCGCCCGATCCTGATGACCACCTCGACCACGGTCCTGGGCCTGCTCCCCATGGCGGTGGGCCTCGGAGAGGGCAGCGAGCTGCGGACCCCCATGGCGATCGCGGTCATCGGCGGGCTGATCCTCTCCACCGCGCTCACCCTGCTCATCATCCCGACCGTCTACCGCGTCATCGGCAGGTAAGCCCGGCGGCGCCGGCCTGGAACGCCGGTCTCCAGACCGGCACCACGGCGCTCCGCGCCGCGTACGTCGTAGATCCCGTCCCGCTCGCGGCACCCAAGTTTGTCCGCCGGACCACCACTCCGAACGTCCTTCCCGCACCTATACTCCGCGCCCAAATGACGACTCCCGGCACCCCCGACCACCCGCTGCGGGTCGCGGTCTTCGGATCCGGCCCGACCGGCTTCTACGCAACGGATCACCTCTTCAAGGCCCCGGGGCTCACCGTCGAGGTGGACCTCTACGACCGGCTGCCGACCCCGTACGGCCTGGTGCGCGGCGGCGTGGCGCCGGACCACCAGAAGATCAAGAACGTGACCCGGATCTACGAGCGCACCGCCCAGAACCCCCGTTTCCGCTTCTACGGCGGCGTGGAGTTCGGCAGCGACATCCGGCTGGCCGACTGCCGGCGCCACTACCACGCGGTCATCTACTGCGTGGGCGCCCAGGTGGACCGGGCCATGCGGATCCCGGGCGAGTCCCTGCCCAGGAGCCACGCGGCGACCGAGTTCGTGGCCTGGTACAACGGCCACCCGGACTACCGCGATCGGGAGTTCGACCTCTCCCAGGAGTCGGTGGCGGTCGTCGGCGTCGGCAACGTGGCGGTGGATGTCTGCCGGGTGCTGACCCGGTCGATCGACGAGTTGAAGACCACCGACATCGCCGACTACGCCCTCGAGCAGCTCGCCGAGAGCCGGATCCGGGAGGTCCACATGCTCGGCCGGCGGGGCCCGGCGCAGGCTGCCTTCACCAATCCCGAGATCAGGGAACTCGGGGAGCTGGAGGGTGGCGACATTCGGGTCTTCGAGGAGGAAGCCGCGCTCGACCCGGTGAGCCAGGAATGGGTGGACTCGGGCGCGGACAAGTCCGCCGCCCGGAAGGTCGAGATCCTCCAGCAGTACGCGGCGGAGCAGCGGTCGGGCAAGCCGCGGACCCTCGTCGTGCGCTTCCTCGTTTCCCCGGTGGAGTTGATCGCCGGGGAAGACGGCGGGGTGACCCGCGTGAAACTCGTCCACAACGAGCTCTACAAGAACGAACGGGGCACGATCCGCCCGCGGGCCACGGACAGGTTCGAAGACCTCGATGCCGGCCTCGTGTTCCGGTCCGTCGGCTATCGCGGCGTAGCGCTCCCCGACGTTCCGTTCCGCGATGACTGGGGCGTGATCCCGCACGAAGCCGGACGGGTCCTCGACTCCCCGGACGGCGAGCACCAGGAGGGCCAGTACTGCGCCGGCTGGATCAAGCGCGGCCCCACCGGCGTGATCGGCACCAACAAGCCCGACGCGCTCGAGACCGTTCAGGTGCTCCTCGAAGACGTGGCCGCCGGCAAACACTGGGAGCCCGAGTCCCCGGCCGCCGAAGCCGCGGAGCGCTTCGTGGCCGAACGCGTTCCCACCTACTTCTCCTTCGCCGACTGGAAGGCCCTCGACGCCCTCGAGGTCGCGCGCGGCAAGGCCGAGGGCCGGCCCCGGGTGAAGTTCGTCAGCGTCGAGGAGATGCAGGCCGCGATCCGGTAACGACCGCTCGCCGGGCGGATCGATCGTCCGGACCTGTTCCCCTGGGTATTTCCGCGAGGGCGCCGTTCAGTTCGGACCTCACCCCCGGATTCGTTTCCCGGGTGAGGCGGGCCGCCAGCACCGGTCCGGCGTCCCCGGGATCCACCTGGGCCAGTCCCCACGCCGCGTGGCCGCGCACGAGGGGTTCGGGATGGCCGAGCGCCGCTTCGAGCGCCTCGAAGGCCCCGGGGCCGCCGACATTGCCCAAAGCGACGGCCACGTTCCGGAGGAAACCCGCGTAGCCCGCGCGGCGGATCGCGCTCCGCCCGGTCCGCTCGCGGAACTCTTGGGGCGTCAGCCGCAACAGGTTCACGAGCGTCTCGGTGTGGAGCCCGTCAGGCCGGGCCGCGAGCCGGGGTTCTTCCGCCTTCCCGGCGAAGCGGTTCCAGGGGCAGACGTCCTGGCAGTCGTCGCAGCCGAAGATGCGGTTGCCGATGGCCTTCCGGAACTCGACCGGGATGGGTCCCCGGAGTTCGATGGTGAGGTAGGAGATGCACCGCCGGCTGTCCACCACGTAGGGCTCGACGATGGCGTCGGTGGGGCAGGCGGTCATGCAGCGGGTGCAGGTCCCGCAACGGTTCGGATGGGGGTCGTCGGGCGGCAGGTCCACCGGGAACAGGATCTCGCCGAGAAAGAACCACGAGCTGCCCCGGGTCGCGATCACGTTCGAGTGCTTGCCGACCCAGCCGAGGCCGGCCCGTTCGGCGAACGCCTTTTCGAGCAGGGGACCGTGGTCCACCAGGGTCGGGATCCGTCGGCGGGCGCCAGGAGGGCGTGCGGGAAGCAGTCCGGCTTCGACGGCGCCGGCCTCGGCGAACGCCGCGAGGGTGCGGAGTCTGGAGTCCAGCACCCGGTGGTAGTCCTCGCCCCGCGCGTACTGCGAGATCACCCCGCCACCCGGCGCGGCGGCGGCCGGACTGCCCGCGTAGTAGTTGAGGCCGCAGGCGATCACGGTCCGCTCGGTGTTTCGTGCCGAACCTCCGTTGCCCGTTCGGATGTTGGCCGCGTCGCTCCGCCGGCCGGGATCGCGGGCCATCCAGTGCATGGTTCCGTGGTTGCCGCCGGCGAGCCATTCCTCGAACCGCTCGCCCGCGTCCGGGAGCCGGGGCGGGGCGAAACCCACCGCGGAGAAGCCGAGGCGGAAACCCTCCTCCCGGATCGCGTTCCGGAGGTCCGTCCGCCGGCTCCCGGTTTTGGCCATGGCGACAGCGTACTGCTACATGTCGCTGTCCGGCCGATCCCGCTACTGCTACATGTGCTCGACCAGCCGGCTCCGCTACCGCTGCATGTTTCTCCCGCAGGATCGGCTACTGCGACATGTACCCGCCCGGCCGACTCCAACAGTGCACCATGTTCCGCCCCGAGGACCGGCTACTGCGACATGTACCGGGCCAGCCGGCTCCGCCAGTGCTACATGTTCCACCCCGAGGACCGGCTACGGCGACATGTACCGGGCCAGCCGGCTCCGCCAGTGCTACATGATCCTCCCGGAGAACCGGCTAGTGCTACATGTAGCCGTCCAGCCGACCGCAGTGACGGCGTCGCGTCGGAGCGCCGGCCTCCGGCCGGCATCGCGCGGGAGCGCGAAACCCGCGCTGATGGCGCTCCTCCCCCTGAAGGTGGGGCGCACGTTCGGCTCGCTTCGGGCGGCGCGCAGCGGTCCCTGGTTGGGGTTTCGCCATGGGAATCGGCTCCGGCGTGCGTTTCGCGGCCTGCGGCCGCGATGCCGGCCGGAGGCCGGCGCTCCGAGCTCGAGCCGTTCCCCCTTTTTCATGCCCGGTGGGGGCGTCGCGCGTGCCGGCTGAAGCCGGCGGTCCCGGCCGGCGCGCCACCCAGCCGGCTACACGAACCGACTCTAGCGGGGTCCGGACTTTCCGGAATCGGAGGGCTTTTCCTCGGTGTCCGTCGCGGTGGGCGCCCAGGGGTCGTCCAAGCCCGCGCCGGGGCAGAAGTCGCCGGTGTCCAGGAAGTGCGTGTGGAGGCACTCGAGCGTCGAGCCGAGGCTCTGCAGCAACTCCACCGTCTCCGGGTACGGGACGCGGGTGAAGAACCCGGCCCGGCCTCCCCGGGCCATGTCGGCGGTGGACTGTCCGAGGCGGGTGATCGCGGTGACGTCCCCGCCCCGCGACACGAGGTACTCGATCATCTCGTTGTCGCCCCGTGACGCCGCGTAGTGCATCGGGGTGTAGAGCCAGGAGTCCCGCTGGTTTACGTCCGCGCCCAGCTCCTCGATCAGGTACTTCACGGCGGGAATGAACTGGTCAGGCTCGTTCCGAACGCTGAACGCGCCCAGTCCCAGGTATCCGCCCCCCGCCGCGGCATGGATCGGCCAGGCGTTCGGCGCCCCCTCGGGGATCCAGGGCAGCGCGGAGTCCTCCTGCTGGCGGCCGTCCTGCTGCCGGCGCTCCCGCATCCCGACCTCGGGCCAGCGGGTGGGGATGTGGGGGTCCGCTCCGTGCGCGACGAGCAGCCGCATCGCCTCGAGATCCTGGGCGAAGGCGGCCCGCCAGAACGGGGTCGCTCCGGTGAGGTCGATCCCCATCTTGGTGAGACCGTATTCCCAGTACCAGAGGTGCGTGTTGAGGCGGGGGTTGGGGGCGGCCCCGGCTTCGAGCAGCGCGCGGAGCACGTCCAGGTATTCGGCTTCCTGCAGGTCCTGCGCACGCGGCTGCGGATAGTTGGACTTCGGCGCCCACTGGGTCTGGAGGACGGCGAAGAGCGGCGTGACGCCGTCCGTCGAGGTGCCGAGGTCCGGATTCGCCCCGCGCTCGATGAGGACGAGCGCGAGGTCGAACTGGCCGTTGAGCGTCGCCATCAGGAGTGGGCTCGTGCCGTCCGCGCTCACCTGATCCAGGTCCGCACCGCCGTCGAGGAGGGCCGTCGCCGCCTCGATATGGCCCTCGCGGGCGGCGTGCAGCAGCGCGGTCAGCGCGCCCGTCCGTCCGACGAGCACTTCGCGGTAGGGCGGCCGCACGAGGTCGGGACCGCCCGGGTAGTCGGGCCCCACGCGGCCGAGCGAGTGCGGGCTTACCTCGCCGACGTCGTAGCCGGAGCGGAGGAAGTCGCGCTGCGCACGGATGGCCGCCTGGACCTGGGCCGGGCTGGGCTCGCCCTTCGATTCGGCGTCGGGGTCCACCTCCGGCCCGTACATTCCCATCCTTTGCGGCGGCGCGCCGATCAGGTCGCGGAAGCGGCGGTTGGCCTCCCGGTCCAGGGCCAGCGTGGGCAGGACGTCAACCGCCGCGGTCGCAATCCCGGGGTCGGCGCCGGCGGCAAGCAAGGCGGTTATGGCGTCGGCGCGATTCGCGGCCGCCGCGAAGAACAGGGGCGTCTGCCCCGCCGACCCCTCCCGGGCGTCCGGGTCCGCGCCGTGGTCGAGCAGCGCGGCCACGGCCGGCCCGCCACCGGTGGCGCCGGCGGCGAGGTGCAGCGCGGTCACGCCGCTGTTCGTCGTCCGGGCGTTCGGGTCCGCCCCGGCCTTGAGCAGGCTGAGCACGACCGCGCCATGGCCGGCCCGTGCGGCGACGTGGAGCGGGGTATAGCCGCCGATGCGCGTGCCGGCGTCGACCGCGGCGCCCGCCGCGACGAGCGCCTCGGCCACCGCCTGGTGCCCGCCCTCGGCGGCGAGGTGCAGCGCGGTCAACCCGTCGCCGCGCGCGGCGTTCACGTCCGCCCCGTCCTCGAGGAGGGTCCGTACCACCTCGAGCTGCCCGTCGCGGGCGGCCGCGAGCAGCCGCTCGTCCGCGCTCGCCGCCACGGGGAGGATTGCCGCTACCAGCAGCGACACCACGGCGCCCCTCATGCGGAGACGCTCCCGGCGGTGGCCGCCTCGTCCGGAAGGTCGAGCGGGAACACGCCGTCGCTGTCGCCGAAGGTGTCCATCTCCGGGTGGCCGATCTTCCGCATCAGGCTCACGAACGCGTTCGCCATCGGCGTCCCCTCCGGCGCCCGCAGATGGAGACCGCCCTCCAGGGTTCCGTTCGCCCGGCCCAGCAGGAGCAGCGGCGCGCGCCGGTGGTTGTGAAGGTTCCCGTCCGCCATCGCCGAGCCCCAGACGATCGCCGTCTTGTCGAGGAGGGAGGCGTCCCCGTCCATCGTGTCGCGCATCTTCTCGAGGAAGTAGGCGAGCTGGCCCAGCCGGTAGGTGTTGATCCGGTTGAAGTCCATGATGTCCTCGGGGACGTTGCCGTGGTGCGAGGCTCCGTGGACGGACTTCGTCGTCCCGCTCTCGGGGAAGGTCCGGTTCGACTGGTCGAAGCCCGTCTTGAAGGTGATGACGCGCGTCAGATCCGTCTGCAGCGCGAGCAGTTGCAGGTCGAACATCAACTGCATGTGTTCCACGAAGGAATCCGGGACTCCGGAGGGGGCCTCCGGCATCTCGCGTTCCTCCCCGCTCGTATTGCGCGCCTCGACGAGCTCGATCCTCCGTTCGATCTCGCGGATGTGCTCGACGTATTCGTCCAGCGCGACCCGGTCCGCGGCGCCCAGGGTTCCCTTGAGACGGGCGACCTCGGTCGTGATCCAGTCGATCATGCTGCGGTCCGTGCGGCGCCGCGCCGCCCGGTCCGCGGCCGTGTCCCCGGCGCCGAACAGCCGCTCGAACACGACGCGCGGCTCGCGGATCGCCGGAAGCGGCTGGCTGGGCGTGGCCCACGCGAGCGAGGTCGTGTAGGCGCAGTGGTAGTTGTAGGCGCAGCCGCCGCCGCGATCGATGCCCTCGATGCAGAGTTCGAGCGAGGGGAGCACCGTCTCGCGCCCGAAGCGCTGCGCGTGCAACTGGTCGAGCGAAGTGCCGATGAAGATGTCGGACCCCTGGGTCTGCTTCGGGTGGGCCTGGGTCAGGAACACCGCCGTCGTCCGGTCGTGGTCGCCGCCGATCTCCTCCGCCCGGTGCGCTTCCGCCGACCGGCAGTCGGTGTTGCTGACGATCGTCAGGTACTCGCGGAACGACTCCAGCGGTTTGAGCTGGCTGTCCGCGACCAGTTCGAAGCCGCGTCCGGTCGCCGCCGGCGCGAACAGGCGGCGGCCGTCGCCCCAGTCGCTCGAGCCGGCGACCCCCATGGACTCCTCGATGGCGACCAGCCGCGTGAATTCCGCGGCCTTGTTCGGGGCGGCCCACAGCCCGGCGGGAGTCATCGCGTCGAGCAGGGGCAGCGCCACGCTGGCGCCCGCACCCCGCAGGAAGGTGCGGCGCGGGAGGTGTTTCCGGGTGATGAAGTTCATGAGCCCTCTCCGCTTCCCATCGGAGCTGCTGATTCTGCCAGATCGTCCGCCGCGGGCGCGGGACGCGCCATGCGGAACGCGTCGCTGTTCACGACGCCGAGGACGAACGAGGACATGCGGTAGCCGCCCGCCTCCGCTCCGCGCGCGATGGCGCGGATCGCGGGCCCGTCGAAGTACTCGGCCCGGCGCCCGGTCGCGTAAGCGAGCAGGTGTTCCGTGAAATTCCGGACCAGGGGGATCGGCCGCTTCATGAGAACGCGGACGAGTTCGGCAGGCGTGCTTACTTCGGTGCCGTCGTAGAACGTTCCCCGGGTGTCGAGCGCGACGCCGTTCTCACGCATCCGCACCCGCCCGGTCACGTCGTAGTTGTCGAGCGCGAGTCCGATCGGGTCCATGAACCGGTGGCACGCGCGGCAGGTGGGATTCGCCACGTGCATCTCGAGCCGCTCGCGCGTGGTGAGCCGCCGCCCGCGGCGGGCCGCCGCGGTGTCCTCGAAGGCGGGGATGTCGGGCGGCGGGGGCGGAGGCGGCGTGCCCATCAGCACCTCCATGACCCACTTCCCGCGCAGGACCGGCGACGTGCGCGCGGACATCGAGGTGAGGAGCAGCACGCTTCCGTGCCCCAGCACGCCGCGCCGGCTGTCGTCCGGATAGCTCACCCGCCGGAACTCGGGCCCCGAGACTCCCGGAATCCCGTAGTGCGCCGCGAGGCGCTCGTTCAGGAAGGTGTAGTCCGCCGTGAAGAGATCGAGCAGGCTGCCGTCCCCGCGCACGAGGTCGTCGAAGAAGAGCTGCGTCTCACGGACCAGGTCCTCGCGGAGCTGGCCGGTGAAGTCCGGGTAGAGATACGGCTCGGGCTGGTTGTCCTCCGCGTCCTGGAGCCGCAGCCACTGCGAGGCGAAGCGCGTCGAGAGCGCCTCGGCCCGCGGGTCCGCCAGCATCCGGCGCACCTGCGACTCCAGGACCGCCGGGTCCGAGAGCCGTCCCTCCGCGGCGAGCGCCACCAGTTCGTCGTCCGGGCTGGCCGCCCAGAGGAAGAACGACAGCCGCGACGCGAGGTCCACGTCCGCGATCCGGTAGCTCTCCCCGGGCGGAACCTCCGGCGGCGCCCGCTCGAGTCGGAAGATGAAGGACGGGCTGGCGAGGATCGACTGGAGCGCGGTCCGAATGCCGATCTCGAACCCGTCCTCCGCGGCGGCGCGTTCATAGAAGGCCATCGGTCCGGCGAGATCCTCATCCGTGACGGGACGCCGGTACGCCTCGCGCGCGAGCCGGGTCACGATCGACTTCGCACACGCCCGGGACTCCTCGGAAACGTCCGCTGCCGTCGCTCCGTCCTCCGGATAGCAGTCGAAGATCTTGCGGCGGCTCGCCGTCTCCGAGAGCCCGGCACTGCGGCCCGGGCCGGTGATCATCAGCTCGCTCAGGTGGGGCAGCGCGGTGATCCCGTAGTTCGCCCACGCCTGGGAGTCCTCGCCTCCGACGAAGGACCAGCCCGGCGTCTTCAGGGGATCCTCGTACGGCCCCTCGATCGTACGGACGAAGGCCGCCGCGACCTGGCGCTGCCCGGCCCTCACGAAGATCGGTTCGGTGCGGATCGGCACCGTCGAGCGGCCGCCGTGCTCGAGGCCGAGGAGGGCGACGCCCTCCCCGTCGATGGAGATGTCCACGTCCTGGAAGCCGGTCCCCCGGCCGAAGAGCGTCTCGATCGAGATCACGTACTCCCCGTCCACCGGGAAGTCGTGGGTGATGACCATCCCGCCGCGCGTCCCGTACGGCGTGCCCTCGAGGTGATCCCAGGCGTGCTGCGAGACGTCGATGGGATTCGTGTACTTCGCGGTCCGGGAGAGCGCGTCCGGGTTGCCGACGGCGATCCGGCTGACTTCCGTGGCGGCCCGCAGGTAGGCCTCGAGAAGGGTCGTCGACAGACCCTGCGCGTCCGACATGTTGTCGAAGGCGCCGAGGTAGGTGTCCGCCGGCAGCCAGCGGCCGGCCTCGATTTCGAGATCGAGGAGATCGCGGATGACGCGCTCGTACTCGGCCCGGTTCAGCCGCTGGAAGCGCCGTGCGCCGGGGTTCCGGGAGCGGGCGGCCTCGCCGTCGACCACGGTCTCGAGCGTCTCGGCCAGGGCGAGCAGCGTTTCGGGCGGCGGGCGGCGCTGGCCCGGCGGCGGCATCATTCCGGCCCGCAGCTTCCGGATCATCTTTTCGGCGGTCTCCGCCTGTTCGTGCGCCGTGTCCACGGCGAACTCCCGCAGCGTGAGGTTTCCGGTCCGGAGACGCTCGTTGTGGCAGACGACGCAGTAGCGCTGCACCACGCCGGTGAGTTCCGCAGAGTTTGCAAGAGCGGCCTCAGGCTCGGGGGAGGGCGCGGTAGGGGACGCACCGTCCTCCGGGGGTTGCCCGGTCAGGGCGAACCACAAGAAGAGAACCGCGCCCGCGCTCATCGCCTTAACCCACGGAAGATACCTGAATCGACCGCCGCTTCCCATCCGCAGCCGTAGCCTCGCCAACCGATACAGTCTCGCTCCCCAGGAGAACCCCCAATGAACGCCGAGACGCTGTCATCCATCCGCGGTGAACTGGCTGCCATCCAGGAGGCCGGGCTCGAGAAGCGGGAGCGGCTGATCCTCTCGCCGCAGGGCGCCCTGATCCGGGTCGGGGGAGAGGAAGTCCTGAACTTCTGCGCCAACAACTACCTCGGTCTGGGAAACGACCCCCGGGTGCTCGCGGCCGCCGCGCGGGGTCTGGAAAGGCGCGGTTTCGGGCTCAGTTCGGTCCGCTTCATCTGCGGCACCCAGGACATCCACCGCGAGCTGGAGCGGCGGATCGCCGAGTTCCTGGGCACCGAGGACACCATCCTCTACAGCTCGTGTTTCGACGCGAACGGCGGCCTCTTCGAGACCATCCTCGGGGCCGAGGACGCGATCGTCAGCGACGAGCTGAACCACGCCAGCATCATCGACGGCGTCCGCCTCTGCCGCGCCCAGCGGTTCCGCTACCGGAACCGGGACATGGACGACCTGGCGGCGAAGCTCGAGGAATGCGCCGGGGCGCGCCGCAAGCTGATCGCGACCGACGGCGTCTTCAGCATGGACGGGACGCTGGCGCCGCTCGAGGACATCTGCGAGCTGGCCGACCGCCACCGGGCGCTGGTCATGGTGGACGACTCGCACGCCACCGGCTTCATCGGAGACACCGGCCGCGGGACTCCCGAGCGCTTCGGAGTCTCGGAGCGGGTGGACATCATCACCTCGACGCTCGGCAAGGCGCTCGGCGGCGCCGCCGGCGGGTTCACGTCGGGGCGCGGCGAGATCGTGGCGCTGCTGCGCCAGCGCAGCCGTCCCTATCTGTTCTCGAACACCCTGGCGCCGGCGATCGTCTCGGCGGCCCTCGAGGTCGTGTCGCTGCTCTCGACGACCGAGGAACCGCGGGAGCGGCTGCGGCGGAACACCCGGCGGTTCCGCGAGGCGATGACGGGGGCGGGATTCGAGATCCCGGACGGCGAGCACCCCATCGTTCCCGTGATGCTCGGCGACGCCCGTCTCGCCTCCGGGATGGCCGACGACCTCCTCGAACGCGGCATCTACGTGATCGGCTTCAGCTTTCCGGTCGTCCCGCGGGGCCTGGCCCGCATCCGGGTGCAGCTCTCGGCGGCTCACGACGACGAGCAGGTGGATCGCGCGGTGGCGGCGTTCATCGAATGCGGCCGGGCTCGGGGCGTGATCTGACCGCCGCGCCCGGCAGGGGATGAGCCGGCCGCGCGAACCGGTCGCCCTCGCCTTCAGCGGCGGCAAGGACAGTTCGCTCTCGCTCCACGCGCTTCGCGCCGAGGACCGGTTCGAGGTTGCCGCGCTGGTCACCACGGTGACCGAGGGGTACGACCGGATCAGCATGCACGGGGTCCGCCGCTCGCTGCTGCGCGAGCAGGCGGCCTCGATCGGCCTTCCCCTCACCGACGTCACCATCCCGCCGCGAGCCTCGAACGAGATCTACGAGCGCGCCATGGGCAAGGCGTTCAGCCGGCTCGGCGAGCGCGGCATCCGGCGAGTCGCTTTCGGAGACCTCTTTCTCGAGGACGTGCGCGACTATCGCCTGCGGCAACTGGGGGCCCTCGGCCTCGAGTGCGTGTTTCCGCTCTGGGGGCGGCCGACCGGGGCGCTTGCCCGGACGTTCGTCGACGAGGGATTCCGCGCCCGGATCGTCTGCCTGGACCCCGCCGCCCTCGACGCCTCGTTCGCCGGGCGGACGTTCGACGACGCCTTCCTGGCCGACCTGCCGGAGGGCGTGGACCCCTGCGGAGAGAACGGCGAGTTCCACACTTTCGTCTTCGACGGACCCATCTTTTGCCGTCCGCTCGCCGTTTCGGTCGGCGAGGTGGTCGAGCGCGACGGCTTCTGGTTCTGCGACCTCTTGCCGTCGACCCGGGAGGCGGGCGCCGCTGGTAATCTCTCGGGCGAGTGATTCCGCTAGGAGACCCATGACGTCCATCCGCCTCCCCGTCCTGCTCGCGATCGTCGCGCTCAGCGTCGGCGTCCGGCTCGCCCCGTACGTGTTCGGCGCCCATCACGTCGATCCCGGATCCATGGCCTATCCGTGGAACTTCTCGCCGATCCTGGCGCTCTCGCTCTTCGGCGGGGCCCTCTACGCCTCGCGCCGGCTCGTGTACCTCGTTCCGCTGGCCACCTATCTGCTGGGAGACATCGGCATCTGGGCCGTGACCGGCCGCGCCGACTGGGCCCTCTACGCGGGCCAGCCGGTGGTGTATCTGGCGGTGGCCCTGGTCGCCACCTGCGGTTTCCTGATGCGCGGGAAGCGGTCCTGGGGACGGCTGGCGGGCTCCGGCCTCCTCGCGGCGGTGGGCTTCTTCATCGTCACCAACTTCGCTGTCTGGGCGTCCGGCGGCGGCGTCCGCTATCCGCTGAACCTCGCCGGACTCGTCGACTGTTACGTGCAGGCCATCCCCTTCTTCCGTAACAGCCTCGTCAGCATGGCGGTGTTCCTGCCGCTGCTGTTCAGCCCGGTGGCGCTCCGGGACCGGTCGCTGGTTCCGAGCTGGCAACCTTCGACCAACTGACGGCCGCGGGTGGCCGAGCCGCGCGTCGTCTCGCTGATCGCGAGCGCCACCGAGATCGTCAGTGCGCTCGGCATGGAGCACCGCCTCGTCGGACGCTCGCACGAATGTGACTTTCCGCCGTCCATCCTGAGTCTTCCGGTCTGTTCCTCGTCCAAGGTGGACGCGGCGGCGTCGAGCCGGGACATCGACCTTCAGGTCCGCGAGATCGTGGGAGAGGCCCTGTCCGTGTACCGGGTGGATGGACGGCTCCTCGACGAACTGGCGCCCACCGTGATCGTCACCCAGACCCAGTGCGAGGTCTGCGCGGTGAGCCTCCGCGATGTGGAGGAAGCGGTCTCGGAGGTGGTGCGATCCCAGCCCCGGATCGTTCCCCTGGCGCCGATGGCGCTTGGCGACGTGTTGGACGACATCGAGGCGGTGGCGGCAGCGCTCGGAATTCCCGACCGGGGCCGGGAGCTGACGGCGGAATTGAGGGCGCGGCTGGACGCGCTCCGGGCAAGAGCCGCCGGAATCCGGAGCCGCCCCCGGATCGCCTGCGTCGAGTGGATCGACCCGCCCATGCACGCGGGCAACTGGGTTCCCGAGCTGGTGGAGATCGCGGGCGGCAAGGTGCTGGCGGGGGAGCCGGGCCGCCACTCCGGGTACTTCGAGTTCGAGGAGCTGCTCTCCATGGACCCGGATGTCATCGCGGTCATGCCCTGCGGATTCGACATCCCCCGCACCCGGGCCGAGATGCCCGCTCTCGCCGCCCAGCCGGGATGGAACGATCTCACGGCGGTCCGCCGGGGGCGCGTCTTCCTCACCGACGGCAACCAGTACTTCAACCGCCCCGGTCCGCGCGTCGTAGAGTCCGCGGAAATCCTCGCCGAGCTTCTCCATCCGGACGAGTTCGATTTCGGACATCGGGATTCGGGCTGGACGCCGTGGGTGGGTGACACCGACTGAAGCGCCGCCCGACGCGCGGGTCGGGAGCGGTCTCTGCAACGCCTGCCGCTACGCCGGGCTCGTCGCCTCCCGCCGTAGCCGCTTCGTTCTCTGCGAGCGTTCGTTCGAGGATGCGCGGTTTGCCCGCTATCCGCGGCTGCCAGTACTGACCTGCGACGGCTTCGTCCCGCGCCCGTCCCGGGACGCGCGGTCTGCCGATTCCGGTCGCTGAAGGCCAGCGGCGGGTCCGGCGGCCCCAGCAGCGCCGGTGGGAGGTGTGTTCGGAGACGATATCTGCTATACTTCATATCAGACTTAATGAGCATGGAGTAGATAGATCATGTCTTTGCCTCTCACCGAACGCGCCGGCGCCGCCCTGTCGCGGGCTGCGAGCCTTGCGGAGGAACGCAAGAACCCCGAAACCACCCCCGAGCACCTGCTCGCCGCGTTGCTCGACGACGCTCCGGACGGGCTCGCGCTGCGGCTGCTGCGCCGGCTGGATGTCGAGCCCTCGGTTCTGGGCCGGAAGCTCGATGCGGCTCTCGGCGCCTTGCCGGTCCAGCGGTACCCGGAGACGGACGCCCCTCCGGCGTCCAGGGATCTCGCCAAGCTGATCCACGCCGCATCGGGCGAAGCGAAGAAGCTCGGGGACGAGTTCCTGAGCGTGGAACACCTGCTCCTGGCTCTCGTCTCGCAGAAGTCGGCCGCCGGGGCCGCGCTCGGCGCGGCCGGCGTGGACCGCAAGAAGCTGGAGGCCGCGGTCCGGGCGGTGCGCGGTCCCGCGCGCGCCACGGGTCCCAACCCTGAGAGCGCCTACGAACCGCTCCAGAAATACGGACGGGACCTCACCGCGCTCGCCCGCGCCGACAAGCTCGACCCGGTGATCGGCCGCGACGACGAGATCCGGCGGGTGATGCAGATCCTCTCCCGCCGCACCAAGAACAATCCGGTGCTGCTCGGGGAACCCGGGGTCGGCAAGACCGCCATCGCCGAAGGGTTGGCGCTCCGGATCGTCAAGGGCGACGTGCCCGAGGGTCTTCGCGAACGGCAGGTGGTCGCGCTCGACATGGGGGCCCTCGTCGCCGGCGCGAAGTTCCGGGGCGAGTTCGAGGAGCGCCTCAAGGCGGTCCTCGGTGCGGTCCAGGAGGCGGACGGCCGGGTCATCCTGTTCATCGACGAACTGCACACGGTCGTCGGGGCCGGCAGGACGGACGGGGCGATGGACGCTTCCAACCTCCTGAAGCCGGCGCTCGCCCGGGGAGACCTGCATTGCATCGGGGCGACCACCCTCGACGAGTACCGGCAGCACGTCGAGAAGGACGCGGCGCTCGAGCGCCGATTCCAGACGGTGGTCGTCGACGAACCGTCCGTCCCGGACACCGTGACCATCCTCCGCGGCCTCAAGGAGCGCTACGAGGTCCACCACGGGGTGCGCATCCAGGACGCCGCGCTGCTGGCCGCCGCTTCGATGTCCAGCCGCTACATCTCCGGCCGCTTCCTGCCGGACAAGGCCATCGATCTGGTGGACGAATCGGCCGCCCGCCTGCGCACCGAGATGGACAGCCTGCCCACCGGTCTGGACGAGGTGGAGCGGAAGCTGCTGTCGCTCCAGATCGAGCGGGAGGCGCTCAGGAAGGAAAAGGACGACGCCTCCTCGAAGTGGCGCGCGGACCTCGAACGGCGGATCGCCGACCTCGAGGAGGAAGCCCGGGCGCTCCGCACCCAGTGGCAGGGCGAGAAAGCGCAGCTCCTTGAAGTGAGGAGACTCCGCGAGCGTCTCGAGGAAGCGAACCTGGCGATGGAGCGCGCCGAGCGCGAGCAGGATCTGGGCAGGGCCGCCGAACTCCGCTTCGGCACCACCCTCGAACTGAAGCGCGAGCTCGCCGCCGCCGAGGCGCGGCTCGGGGGACAGGAAGGACGGTTGCTGCGGGAGGAAGTGGACGCCTCGGACGTGGCGTCGGTGGTCTCCCGCTGGACCGGGATTCCGGTGGACCGGCTTCTCGAGGGCGAGCGTGAGAAGCTGCTCCGGCTCGGAGACCTGCTCCACCGCCGGGTCGTCGGCCAGGACGAAGGCGTGCGGGCGGTCGCCGATGCGGTGGTCCGCGCCCGCGCCGGCGTCCAGGATCCGGACCGCCCGCTCGGCGCTTTCCTCTTCGCCGGCCCCACGGGGGTCGGCAAGACCGAACTCGCGCGCGCGCTCGCCGCCGAACTCTTCGACGACGAGCACGCGATGGTGCGCCTCGACATGACGGAGTACACCGAGAAGCACTCGGTGTCCCGGCTCACGGGCGCGCCTCCCGGCTACGTCGGCTTCGAGGAAGGGGGACAGTTGACGGAGGCGGTGCGGCGCCGTCCGTTCGCGGTCATCCTGCTGGACGAGATCGAGAAGGCGCATCCCGAGGTCCGCACCGTGCTGCTCCAGGTGCTCGACGACGGCCGGCTCACGGATTCCCACGGCCGGCTGGTGAACTTCCGCAACACGGTCCTGATCATGACCTCGAACGTCGGCAGCGACCGCGTTCTCGCGCTGACCGAGGCGGGCCGCGGCTACGAGGCGATGAAGCGGGAGGTCGTTTCCGAACTCCGCCGCGAGTTCCCGCCCGAGTTCCTGAACCGGGTGGACGAGACCGTGGTGTTCCGGAGCCTGACGCGCGACCAGGTGGCGGAGATCGTCAACCTGCAGCTCGAGCGGCTGCGCGAGCGGCTCCGCGATCAGGACCTGTCGCTCGAGGTGACCGACGAGGCCCTCAAGGTATTGGCCGCCGAGGGCTACGACCCGCTCTACGGCGCCCGTCCGGTCCGCCGCGTGATCCAGCACCGGGTCGAGACGCCGGTCGCGCGGATGATCGTGGGGGGCGCGCTCCCGTCCGGAGCCTCGGTCAGGGTGGCGGCCGAACCCGGCGGGACGATCGAAGTGGCGGTGGGAGAACGGGCAGCCGCTGGCGAGCCGGTTCCGGTGTAGTCCCGTCCGGGATCAGGAATCCGGCTCCGCGGGGCTCCGCGTCAGTTCCTTGACGAAGCGCCACCCAAGGAACCCGCCGATCACCCCGGCGAGGCTGCTTCCGGCGGCGTAGGCGTAGACGACGCCCGGCCCCTCCAGCGAGTACAGGATCGCCCGCCCGCCCAGGGTCCCCACGAGCAGAAACAGCATCGCGGGGACGGCCAGGCCCGCCCGCGACCAGTTGAGCACCGTGGCCCAGATGGGGCGGCCCAGGTTGTTGAACGCCGCGGTCGCCACGTAGGCGGCGCCCGCGAGGACGAATCCCCCCGCCCCCAGCCGGCAGAAGGCCCGGACGATGCTGGCGCCGTCGCCGGCCATCCCGAACGCCCAGACGATGAGGTCGGCCGCGAGCCAGAGGACTCCCCACGCCGCCAGCGCGTAGAGGACGGCGAACACGAGGCTGTCGCGATAGGTCGCCTCCAGCCGGTGCAGCTTCCGGGCGCCGTAGTTCTGGCCGAAGATGCCGCCCACCGCCACGGCGAGCGCGATGATGCCCGAGAAACCGAGGACCACCATTCGGGTCACCACCGACCACCCGGCGACGGCGCTGTCGCCGAAACGCCCGACCCAGGCGGCCAGGAGCAGGAAACCGGACGGCGTGGACAGTTGGGCCAGCACTGCCGGTCCGGCCACCGCGAAGATGGCGCGGAAGTCGTGGAACGTCTCCGCCAGCCGGAGCGGGGCGGCCAGTTCGTGGGTCCGCACCACGAAGTGAAGTCCCACGAGCGCGGTCACGATCCGCGAGAAGACGAGCACGCCGGCCGCGCCGTCCACGCCGAGCCCCAGACCCAGGATCACCAGCGGATCGAGCACGAACGCGACGCCGCCGGCGACCATGGTCACGATGAGGGCCCGCCGGGCGTCGCCTTCGGCGCGGAGGATGGCGGCCGTGCTGATGCCGAGTCCCAGGACCGGAAGCGACGGCAGGATCCAGGCCAGGTAGCGGCTCGCGACCTCGGTCGCCGGCCCGGGCTCCATCAGCAGTTCGACCGCCTCCTCGCGGAAGAGGAAGACCAGCGCGGCGAGCGCCGTGAGGGTCAGGAACGAGACCGTCAGGCAGGAGGTGGTTCGGCTGCGCGCCAGCGCGCGGTCGCGCGCCCCGAGCGCCCGGCTGACGAGGGCGGTGGCGGCCACGGCCAGACCGATGGCCACCGCGCTCACGATGTGCTGGACGAACGAGGCGAGTCCGACCCCGGCAACCAGCCGCACGTCGCGGAGCAGCGAGATGTAGAAGAGCGTGAGGAAGTCCACCAGGAACAGGAAGAGGAACCCGACGGAGGCGGTCGTGGTCATGACGACCACGTGGCGCATCGTCGAGCCGGTGGTGAACCGGCCCTCCCTGTCCGGGGGCATCGGATCCGCTCAGGCGAAGGCCCGGTAGGCGCGGTACCCGGCCCGGCAGAGGGCGTGCCGGAGGCCGGCCCGGCTCGCGAACGGCGGGACCTCGGGCAGAACGGCCCCGGCGTCCAGGTCCCGGAGCGCCGCCGCCGTCCGGGTTGCGATGACGTCCCGCAGTTCCAACTGCCGTCCCCGGTTCTCTCCCAGCCAACCGGCGACCACGACGGGCAGCACCAGGCAACCGAGGAGGGTTTCCCGGTAGAGCCGCCAGCAGCGCTCGAACGGGAACTCCCGGGCGCCGAGGCTGCAAACGATGTCGTGGTACTCGAGGAGCGCGTCCTTCTCGACGGCGCGGCGGACTTCCGGCGCGACGCTTCCCGCGAGGAAGTAGGCCACGTCGTAGAGGCCGTTCGCGACCGCGCTGTTCTGCCAGTCCACCACCGTGAGGCCGTCCCCATCGAAGAACATGTTGTCGAGACGGTAGTCGCCGTGCACGAAGGTCAGCGGTTCCTCCACGAGTTGGCCGAGATGGTCCACCAGCCGCAGGCCGTACTCCTCCGCCAGGTCCCGGACCTCCTCGGGCCACGAGCCGCAAAGGAGGGACAGGCTGCGCGGCAGGCCCAGCAGGTAGGAGACCTGCAGAGCCGACCAGACCCAGGGCGCCAGCATCTCACGGAAAACTGCGGGTAGCTGCTCGACGCGGTCCCAGTATCTCCCGTGGAGTCCGGCTACCTCCCGCACCGCCCGCCGCGCCTGCTCGGGAGTGGCGCCCCGCACCTGGTCCCCCGCCGTCAGGTTGCCGAGATCCTCGAGAACGAGCACGAAACCGTGCGTGCGGGCGTCGAAGTCGCCGTAGAGGAGCGCCGGAGCCCGGAGCGGGGATGCGGGCGCCAGGTGGCGATAGAAGCTGGATTCGCGGCGGTAGAGACGCCACCGCCGGCCGAGTTTTCGATTCCTCGGCTTGTCGCTCGCGAGCTTCACGACCACGCTCTCGGAGGGTCCGTCAGCGGCGGCGAAGGTCAGTTCGCAGCGGAGGATCTCCGCCATCAGCCCGACCCCCTCTCCGATGGCCTCGCACTTCAGCTCACGGACCGGTGGACAGCCGGCCCGGCCGCCGGCCACCAGGGCCTCGTGCAGCCACTCGGCCGTCAGGCCCTCGCCCGTGTCGGGAATCCCGGGACCCGCCATCGCGCCGTGAGGCCTTACTCCGCCTCGTACTCTTCGGCGCGGTGCATGTCGAAGTCCCCGTGAACCGGGTTTGGCGGAAAACGGCGGAACTCGGCGTGGCAGCGGTAGCAGACCGTGACGCTTCCCAGGCGGCGGTAGATCAGGAAGTCGAGGAGCGCCACCGACGCGAAGACGATGAACGCGCCGGGGAAGTCCCAGAGCGCGTAGGCGATGGTGGACAGGGCGATCGCGCTCAGCACCACCGCGCACCCGATCTGTTGCGGGACGTCCTTCTTCCGGTAGAACTCGGGGTTTCCGCACTGCGGACAGGAGGCGAAGGCGGCGCCGGCCGAGAGACCCTCGGCGGCGGCGGGCGGATTCCGGTGGCCGCAGTGCCGGCACCGGTCGTCATCCGGCTGGAAGGGAGGGTTCCAGGTCGAATAGCGGTCGCAGGCGTCGCAGTAGAACCCGACCTCGGGCGCCCGTTTGGCCAAACCCGGCTGCCGTATCAGGCGCAGCGAGAGACGATGGCCTCGAGCGCGGAGGAGATTTCTTCCCGGGTGTTGAAGAAGTGGATCGAGAGGCGGAAGTCGCGCTCGCCGCGGACCGGTGACGCCAGGATGCCGTCCTCCCCGGCGAGGTCCCGGTAGAGCGTTCCCGGGTCACACCCCTCCGGCAGCCGGACCACCAGGATGCCCGAGCGGTCCGCCGGGTCCTCCGGCGAAGCGACCTGAAGTCCCGGGGTCTCCCGGACCGCCTCGATTCCATGGTCCACCAGCGCACGGGTCCGGTTGAGGATCCGCCCGAAGCCGATGTCCTCCATCCACTGCACGGCCTGCCCGAAGCCGAAGAAGTCGGCGAGCGCCCGGGTGCCGAACTCGTAGCGCGCCGCGCTCGGGAGGAGCGTGTAGTTGCCCTCGTAGTCCATGGTCTCGTGGCTGTGCGCTCCCGCCCAGCTCAACTGCACGTCGTCGAGCAGCGCGCGGCGGACGAAGAGCGCTCCCGTGCCCTTGGGCCCGAGCAGCCACTTGTGCCCGCAGGTCGAATAGCAGTCGCATCCCAGGGCGGCGAAATCGGTCGGCACGCAGCCCGGACCCTGGGCGCCGTCGAGGTGGTAGCGGACGCCCCGGGCCCGGAGAAGCTCGGCGAGCCGCGCGGAGTCCTCGGTGCGGAGCGTCCGGCCGTTGTTCCTGGAAACGTGGCTCAGGCTGACCATCCGCGTCCTCGCCGAGAGTTGGCGCTCCACCTCCGCGACGAGGTCGGTGCCCGGACTCAGGTCGATCTCCCGGATCGCGATTCCGAACCGGTCCCGCAGCACGTACCAGGGGATGACGTTCGCCGGATGTTCGGTGTTCGAGATGATGACCTCGTCGCCGGAACGCCAGTCAAGACTCCAGGCGACGATGGAGATCCCCTCCGAGGTGGAATGCGTGAGCGCCACCTCGTCTTCGCCGGCGCCGAACACCCGGGCGAGCTGGGCGCGGAGGTCCGGCTCGATCCGGCCCATCACCCCGGCGACCTGGGTGGCGGCCGGGCTGCGGTTCTGAAAGGTCAACCGGTCCGCCAGCTGCTCGATCACCGGCGTCGGCGAGGGCCCGATCCCGCCGGTCTGGAAGTAGGGGCTCGCCGTGGCCGCCGGCACCGCTTCGCGGGCCTTCCGGACCCAGTCGGGAAGGTCTTCGGCGCCCGCGGGGGTCCCCGGCTCCCCCGCGGCGAGACGGCCCACGGGTACCAGGGGTAGGAGGGCCAGACCGGGAATGCCGGCCAGGAGCTGCCGGCGGCCGAAACCAGGAGCGCGGACGGTGGCCGGAGGAGCGTTCTCGGGTTTCATCACATTCTCCGCGTCAGACCAATCGCCCGCCGGTCACCACCTCGAGGAAGGCCGCGGTGAGTTCGCCGAACAGAACCAGGATGAGCGCTACGTAGAGTAATCCCGTTGCCGACTGCGTCGAGCGGATGCGCACGGTATTCCGGATCATGAGGGCCAGGAAGGCCGGGAAGAGCAGGCCGGTCAGGACCCGGAATCCGAAGAAGAGGGCCGGAGTCGAGTAGATGACGTCGGAGAGGCCCCCGAGGCGAAGCTCGGCGATTCCCCCGTAGAGGAGCGCAAACACGGCGACCCCGATGCGAAGCGCGGTGGCGCCGGTGACGAGGCTCGATCCCACCGAGAGCGGCCGGATGGAGAGCGCGGTGTCCACGAGGTACCAGTGGCCCAGCAGCATCGTGGCCGCGACGCCGCCCAGGAGGGCGGCGCCCGAGAGGCTCGAGGCGAGGGCCAATCCCGGCAGCTCCGGGGCCGTGAGAGGCGGCAGCAGGGCGCCGAGGAGGCCGATCCCCGCCATGCCGGCGGCGAGCGCCCCGCGCCGGCCGCCGAAGCGCGGGACGGCGAAGGCGAGGACGATGGCTCCGGCCAGCAGCAGCGCCCAGAAAGGGGCTTCGGGACGGCTCCGTCCCGCGAGCAGTCCGAGCGCCATCGCCGCTGCCGCGCCCCGTGCCACGAGGCGGAGATACCCCTCCGGCACCCGATGGACACCGTGGATGATTCCGGCGGCCAGCAGGCTTCCCGCCGCCAGGCGGGCGGTCAGAACGGCGACGGTGGCGCCGATCACGATCGTACGCTCGGGAAACGAGGCGGCAGGGTCTCGCCCCGAACGTCCAGGGGTCCCGAGCCGTGTTGGTTGCGGGCCTTCAGCTTGTCTGCCGGACCGTCGTCAGACCTTTCTCGTCAAGCCCCTTGCTAGACCTGGAAGGACTCCCCGCAGCCGCAACTCGAGACGGCGTTCGGGTTGTTGAAGCGGAACCCCGCTCCCATGAGGTCCTCGACGTAGTCGATCTCGGTCCCCTCCAGGTAGGGCAGACTGCGCTCGTCGATGAGCATTCGGACACCGTTCTTTTCGATGACCTGGTCTCCGGCGCGGGACTCATCGTCAAGCGCCAGTTGATACTGGAAGCCGGAGCACCCGCCGCCCACCACGCGAACCCGGAGCAGGGCGTTCGGACGTTTGTGCTGCACGAGGAACTCGGCGACCTTGGTGGCGGCGACATCGGTCAAGCTGAGCATGGGGTTCGCTCCTTTGCTGATTCCCGCCCCGGACGGGGCGGACGAAGCATGAAGATTCTAGCGGCCCGCGGGTTCTTGCCGCCGATTAGACTCCCGCACTTCAATGACCGGTGCACCCAGCCGTCCGCCGAACATCGATCTCCACTCCCACTCCACCGAATCGGATGGTGTGCTGTCACCGCGGGCGGCCGTCGAGGCCGCGGCGCGGGACGGCGTGACCGTACTGGCGTTGACGGACCACGACACCCTGACCGGCATTCCGGAAGCCCGCCGCGCCGCTGCCGAATGCGGGATCGAGCTGGTTGCCGGAGTCGAGGTGAGTTGCGGCTGGGGACGTGAATCGGTCCATCTGCTGGGCCTGTTCGTGGATCCCGAGGACCGGGCGCTCACCGCGCTCTTCGACGAGGTTTCCGAGCGCCGCCGGCAACGGATCGCGGAGACGTGCAGGAAGCTCTCGGAAGCCGGGGTGGCGCTCCGCTTCGAGGAGGTCGCGGCGATGTCCACCGGACGCTCCCTCGGGCGGCCGCACGTGGCGGATGCGCTGGTCCACAAGGGGGCCGTCCGGGACCGGGCGGAGGCCTTCGACAGGTATCTCGGCGACGGGAAAGCCGGACATGTCCGGTACGGCTGGAAGATCGGCGTCGACGAAGCCGCGAAGATGTTGCACGCCGCGGGAGGAATCAGTTCCGTCGCCCATCCCAAGTACCTCCGGGATCAGTCCGCGCTTCCTTCCATGCTCCGGGAGACCGGGGTCCACGCGCTCGAGGCGTACCACGTCGAGCAGGATGAAGACGAGCGGGAGCACTACCTGCGGGTGGCGGACTCGCTGGGCCTCATGGTGAGCGGCGGATCGGACTTCCACGAGCCGAAGCACGGACGGCGCTTCGGCTCGGAGCTGCCGCCGGAGCGCTACGAGGAACTGCGCTCGGCTGCCGGCCGCAGCTAACCCACGCTGACGAGCACCATGCCGTTCTCGACCCGCGCCGGATAGACGGGGACCCGGGAGTTCGGGTTCACCGGCGAGCAGCCGGTAACGAGATCGAACTGCCACAGGTGCCACGGGCAGATCACGATGCCGTGCCGGACGCGGCCCTGGTGCAGCGGGCCGCCGCGGTGGGGACAGGTCTCGTTCAGGGCGTAGACCCGGTTCTCGTACCAGAAGACGGCGATCCGCTGGTCACCGACATCCACGGCGATCGCGGACTCCGCCTTCAGCCTGGCCAGGCTGCACACGGCGTGTTCCGTCGTCTCCGTCACGCCGGCTCCCGCCGGAGCCCCACGGGATCGCTGGCCGCCTCCAGCACCTGGCCGCCGGCGCCGCGTGCGGCCGCCACCACCGCGCGCCGTTTGTCGGGAGGAGCGATGGCGATGACGGTTCCCCCGCCTCCGGCGCCGCACGCCTTGACCGCCCGGGCCCCGGCCTGCCGCATCGCGCCGCTCAGGCGCTCGACGGTCGCGGTGGTGACCATTTCGGAGAGCGCCCGCCGGGCTCCCCACTCGACGTCAAGCATTTCGGAGACCCGGTCCCAGTCCCGTTCGAGCAGCGCCTCCCGCATCCCGTAGGCCGCCTCCGCGATCACCTCGATGCCCCGGACGGCGGACGGCTCCCCGGCGAAGATGCGCTCGAGCACGCTTCCGTTGGGGTCCGCGGACGAATGGGCCTCCCCCGTGTACACGAGGACGAGGCGGTCATCGAGCGGATCGGCGCCGTCCTCCAGCCAGGGCAGGGGCTCCGACCTCGGTTCCGGGCTCACCCAGTGGTGCACCCGCGTGCCGCCGAGGGCCGCCGCGAACTGGTCCTGGGATCCCGTCGCGGTCCTCAGGATCCGCACTTCGGTGTCCATCACGATCCGCACGAGTTGCCGGATCGTCCAGCCGGCGCCCGTCACCTCGTTCAGGGCCCCGGCGATCGCCATGCCGAGCGAGGACGAACCCCCGAGCCCCGAGCCCGGCGGGGCCGTCGTCTCGAAATGGACCTCCACCGGGTCCGGAGGCTGGAAGAAATCGAGGAGCCGGCCGGCGAGGGCCGCGAACGGATCGCGAAAGAACGCTTCGGGAGAGGTGGCCGAGAGGTCGAGGCCGCGCTGGCGATTCACCACCCGGAACCGGGGTCCGGAAGCGACGGTCGCCTTCGCCCGGAGGCTGATGGCGGCGTTCACCGTCGCGGCGCGGGGAACGAGCAGCCCGACCGGCCAGATGTCGAGAGTGCCGCCCGCCAGATCGATCCGCGTCGGCGCGGAGAACGTGACGGATTCGCTCAGAACGAAACCCCGACGGCCGTGACCCACCGGTTCACCGGCTCTTCGTGGAACTCCCTCTGCAACTGGACCTCCAGGTGCAGCCTGCCGACCTCGAAACCGCCGAAGGCGATCCCCGCGGGTACGGTCTCCGACTCGGCCTCACCGCCCAGACGGGTCGCCATTCCCGCCCCTCCGCCGACGTACACGCTGAAACCGGGCATGGGGAGCATCCCCATTCTGCCGGTGAGAAACGCCCGGAGGGGGTACTCCGTATCCCCGCCCTCGGTCTCGATGCCGGTGCCGCCCTGCACCAGGGCTCCGATTTCGAAGGGAAGCACCGGGAAGTCGAGGTTGTAGCCGGCGCCGAGAACCCATCCTTCCCGCGCGCCCCCCGACTCTCCCCCCGACCCGACCTGGATCACCGGCTGGGCGAGCGCCGTCTTTCCGGCGAGCAGGACCCCGGCGACGACCACTGTTCTCAGCAAGTGCCGCCCGGGCATGCCGCGAGTATATTGGGCGCGATACCGAGCTTGTCCTGCCAACCCGAAGCCGAAACCCTCCCCGATCGGATCGCTTCCCGTCTCGCCCAGCGTGCTCCGAGACGCCTCGACGGGACGCTGCGCGGGGCCGCGGTGCTCGTCCCGCTGGTCCGGCGGAACGGCGGTTACCGGATCGTCCTGACCCGCCGCGCTTCGGATCTCCGCCGCCAACCGGGAGACATCGCGTTTCCGGGCGGCATGATCGATCCCGAAGATCCATCCGAACTCGCCGCCGCCCTGCGGGAGGGTCGCGAGGAGATCGGGCTCGACCCGGCCGGGGTGCGCGTTCTGGGCCAGCTCGACGACCGCCTCACGGTGCAGGGGTTCCGGCTGGTCCCCTTCGTGGGGCTCATCCCGCCGGCGGCGGCCCTGCGAGCCGGTCCCGAGGTGGACGAGATCTTCGAGGTGCCGCTGAGGACCTTGCTGCTCCCCGACCGCGAGACCACCGAGGTTCAGCGGGGCCGGCGGCTCCGGGGCAGTTCGGCGGTCATCTCCCGGGTCGTCTTCCGCTACCGGTACCGGGACTACGACATCTGGGGGCTTACGGCCCGCCTCATCCGCGATCTGCTGGACGTCCTCTGACCGCTGGAATCCCGCACCGTCGTGGGTCCCGGTCTTCGAATCCCACGAACGCGGGATGGCGCAGGTGTCCGGACGGCGTCAGTTCCAGGTACTCGACGGTGGCTACCAGGAGCGGCTTCACGTACCGGATGTGTCCGTCGCCGGTCGCCCCGAAGCCGGGCGGGGCGGGGCACTCGAGCCTCCGGAGCTGCTCGGTCAGTTGAGCCCGGGTCTCGCCCGCGAGCCCGCTCCCCACGTTCCCCAGCCAGACCGGTCCATCCGGCCCGTAGGCCCCCACGACCAGGGAACGCACCGGTCCGTCCGGGTGCCGGTGCAGGGTTCCGAAGACCACGCAGCTCAGCCGGGGACGCACCTTGATCTTCAGCCAGTCGTCGCTGCGCTCGCCGATCCGATAGGGGCCCTGGAGCCGCTTCGCGACCATCCCCTCCATGTTTCGCTCGCGCATCGCGGCAAAAAAGCGCATGCCCTCGCCGACGACCAGGGGGTTGGCGAAGACCCGTCCCCCCGCGTCGGGCAGGAGCGCGCTCAGCGCGCGCCGCCGTTCGGCCAGCGGCGCCGCGGTCAGCCGGATCCCGTCCCGATGGAGCAGATCGAAGGCGACGAACCACGCGGGGATTTCCGCCGCGCCGCGCCGGATTGCGGTTTCCGAGCGCATCCGGTTGCGCTCCATGACCAGCGGAAAGCTCGAGCGGTCGCCGTCCATGACGACGATCTCTCCGTCGAGGACCCCGGCCCCCGGGAGTGCGGACAGCGCCGCGGCGAGTTCCGGGAAGTGCCGGGTCTGGTCGCGGAGACTGCGCGCCTGGAGCCGGACCGTCGGCCCGAAGAACGCGATCGAGCGAAGGCCGTCCCACTTGGCGTCGAAGAGATGATCCGGCGAGTCGAACGGACGGCCCGTGCCGGCGAGCATGGGCCTTACCCCGTGCGCCAGCCAGTCCGGAGGAAGGAGCGATCCTCCTCCCGGGGCCGCTGCCGAATCCGGAGGCGAGTCGGTCAGCTTGCCCGCCGCTCCTCACCGGATGCCGGGTCCGGATCGCCGAGTTCCTCGGCCTCGATCCGGGCGAGGCTCGATTTGAGGGCATCCATGAGGTTGATGACCCGGCGCGGTTCGACGCTCGGGGCGGTGACCAGTTCCTCTCCGCGGCTCTTGGCCTCCACGATCTCCAGGAAGCGTTTCCGATAGCTGTCTTCGAAATCGCTCAGGTCGAAGGGGCGGGCATAGGAGTCGAGCAGTTGCCGCGCCATTGCGGTCTCGGCGGCGTTCGGTTCGCGCGCCGCCGGCAGGTCGTCGATGTCGGACACCTTCCGCACCTCGTCCGGATAGTGGAGAAACGACATCAGGAACACATCGTCGGAAGGACGGATCGCCACCACCTTTTCCTTGCCGGCGAGGACAACCTGGGCGACGGCCACCCGTTTCGACGCCTGCATCGCCCTGAGGATGGTGTGGAACGGCCCGGCGGCGACCTCGCCGGCCGGGGCGAGGTAGTAGGAGCCGTGGTAGTAGAGGGGGTTGATCTCCGACTCCTCGACGAACTGGACGATGTCCAGCGTGCGGAGCGAGGGGAGCTGAAGGGTGGCGAGATCCTCTTCCTGGATCAGGACGTACTGTTCCTTCGCGAGTTCGTAACCGCGGACGATCTCGTCCCGTTCGAGATCCTGTTCACACGCCGTGCAGCGCCGCTGCAGCCGGACCCGGGCCTTGCACTCCTTGTGCAGCTGGTTCATCGCCACCTTCTTCTCGCGGGCCGCCGGATAGGCCCGTACCGGAACGAGTACGAGGGCCAGCTTCAGGTTGCCCTGCCAGGTGGGTCGCATTGGCTCTGGTCCGCACGGCGGAGCGGCCGGCGCCGGGGCCGGAGCCCGCTGTCTTGACTGCCGTGGGACAGGGAAGTCTAGTGCTCCGCCGCATTCGCGGTCGCCGCGGACACCGGTAATTCGGAAGATTGAAGTACACTGGCAACTGTCGGGAGTACGTCCGCACGCGGCACCGCGTCGGCGCGCAACTCCCTTTGGCTGCCCGGATTCCGGGCGCCGTCCCGGGATTTCCCGAAACCAAGTCTGGCCGTCCCTCTGCCCGAACCATGAGGCGGCTCTCGCCCCACAGAATCGCCCGCTGAAGAATGGCCTGATGTCCGACAAAACGGCGCTCGCTGAGGAGGTCGCTCCCAGCGAGATCGAGTCCGAGCGCATCGTCAACGACCTGGCGATCCAGGTCGCCACCGTCAACGGCTCCGGAAGCCAGTCCTCGAACCTGGTCCTCCTCAGGGCGCTCTTCCGCATGGGGATCCCGGTCGGCGGCAAGAACCTCTTTCCTTCGAACATCGCGGGACTGCCGACCTGGTTCACCATTCGCGCGAACCGGGATGGCTGGGTGGCGCGAAAGCGGAACGTGGACTACCTGGTGGCGCTCAACCCGCAGACCGCCATCCGGGACGTCGAATCCCTGAGCCCCGGCAGCGCTGTGGTCTATGAGGAAGGCCTGCGGCTGGAACGCCGCCGGGACGACCTGGTGTTCTATCCGGCTCCGTTCCAGGAGCTGGCTGCCGAGGTGACCCGGGAGGTGCGGCTCCGCAAGTTGCTCGCCAACATGATCTATGTCGGGCTCCTGGGAGAACTCCTCTCGATCGAGGTCGAGGAGATCTTCGGGGCCATCGAGAGCCAGTTCCGGAGCAAGAAGGCCGCCGTCGAGCTGAACCGCCGGGCGGTGGAGATCGGGATTCGCCACGCGCGCGAGAACCTGGTCAAGCGGGACCCCTTCACCCTCGAACGCATGGACAAGAACCGCGGCAAGGTCCTCATCGACGGGAACGCCGCCGCGGCGCTCGGCGCCATGTTCGGGGGAGCGAGCGTCGCGACGTGGTACCCCATCACCCCGTCCTCGAGCGTCGTCGAGCAGCTCACCGGCTTCCTCAAGCGGTACCGGAAGGGCCCCGACGGCAAGGCGACCTATGCGGTCGTCCAGGCCGAGGACGAACTCGCCGCGGTCGGTATGGCGCTGGCCGCCGGGTGGGCCGGCGCCCGGGCGATGACCGCCACTTCCGGACCGGGCATCTCGCTCATGTCCGAGTTCGTGGGGCTCGGCTACTACGCCGAGATCCCGCTGGTGATCTGGAACATCCAGCGGGTCGGTCCCTCGACCGGCCTGCCGACGCGCACCGCGCAGGGGGACATCCTCTCCACCTACACGCTGTCCCACGGAGACACCAAGCACGTGTGCCTGCTTCCGGCCTCGACGTGCGAGTGTTTCGAGTTCGGCTGGAAGGCTTTCGATCTGGCGGAGCGTCTCCAGACGCCGGTGTTCGTGTTGTCCGATCTCGACCTCGGCATGAACATCTGGGCTACCGAACCCTTCGAGTACCCCGATCGGCCCATGGACCGGGGCAAGGTGCTCACCCGCGAAGACCTGGAGCGGCTGGGGGGAACCTTCCAGCGCTACGCCGACGTCGACGGCGATGCGATCCCGTATCGGACGCTCCCGGGGACGGAGCATCCCGGGGCGGCGTACTTCACGCGGGGCAGCGGCCATGACGAGAGCGCCGAGTACACCGAGAGCGAAGAGGCGTACGTCCGGATCATGACCCGGCTCGACCGCAAGTTCGAGACGGCGCGGGAGATGGTTCCGCCGCCCGTCGTGGATCAGGCGGAACCGGTGAGCCCGCTGGGGATCATCGGTTTCGGCTCCTCCGACCCCGCGATCGAGGAAGCCCGGACCCGGCTCCGTGAGGAAGCGGCGATCGAAATGGACTATCTGCGCCCGCGGGCGCTGCCCCTCTGCCCCTCCGTCCTCGACTTCATCACCGCGCGGCAGCGGGTGGTGGTCCTCGACCAGAACCGGGACGGACAACTGCTCCAGCTGCTGCGGGCCGAGTACGGGGACCGGATTCCCCCGGGGGTGCTCCGGAGTCTGAGGCACTACAGCGGGCACCCGATGGACGCCCAGACCATCGTGGACTACGTTACCGAGATGGAGATCGGCGCCGCCTGACGGAGACTCACCAAATGCCTGCTCCCGACGCTTCCTCACGACCTCGCAAGGTCAACCGGTTGGGCCTGACCCCCTCCGACTACAAGGGCAAGCCCTCGACTCTCTGCAAGGGCTGCGGCCACGACGCGATCTCCAGCCAATTGATCCGCGCGTTCTTCGAGTCCGACGTGCGTCCCCACCAGGTGGCCAAGCTCTCCGGTATCGGCTGCTCCTCCAAGACGCCGGCGTACTTCCTGAACCACAGCCACGGCTTCAACGCGGTCCACGGCCGCATGCCGTCGGTCGCCACCGGGGCGGTGCTCGCCAATCGCCGGCTGGTGGCGGTCGGCGTCTCCGGCGACGGCGACACCGCCTCCATCGGGATCGGCCAGTTCGTGCATCTCGTGCGGCGCAACCTGCCGCTCATCTACATCGTGGAGAACAACGGCGTCTACGGCCTGACCAAGGGCCAGTTCTCCGCCACCGCCGACGAGAACGCCGCGCTCCGGTCCGGCGAGGTGAACCGGCTGCCGAACATCGACCTCTGCGGGATGGCGATCGAACTTGGAGCCACCTACGTGGCGCGGTCCTTCGCCGGAGACCCGAAGCAACTGGTCGCCCTGCTGCGCGGAGCGCTTTCCCACAACGGCACGGCGGTCATCGACATCCTCAGCCCCTGCGTCACCTTCAACAACCATGCGGGTTCGACGAAGAGCTATACCTGGGGCAAGGACAACGAGGAGCCGATCCACATCCTCGATTTCGTGCCCGCGATGGACCAGATCGAGGTCGAGTACGAGGAAGGGACCGATCAGGAGGTCCAGCTCCACGACGGATCGTGGGTTCGTCTCCGGAAGCTGGAACGGGGCTACGACCCGACCGATCGGCGCGCGGCCCAGGAACTCGTACTCGAAGCCAACGAGAAGAACCTGTTCCTGACCGGTCTCCTCTATCTCGACACCAGCAAGCGCACCTTCCTCGACAGCCTCGAACTCTGCGACGAACCGCTCGCGCTGCTCTCGGAAGACCAGCTTCGTCCGCCGCCGGCGGTTCTCGACGAGGTCGTCGCTTCGTATCGGTAGTCAGGCGGGCTCAGCCAAACCCGCAGGAGGTCCCGCATGACCCCATCCCTCCGGTTCGTTTCCCTTCGCGGTCCCGTGCGCTATTGGACCGTGGGCGCCGCTCTGGGTCTCGCCGCGATCCTTGCGACGCCGGCTCTTGCCCAGCGCAGCTTCACCATTCAGGACGCGCTCGGGATCGCGTCCGTCTACGACCCGCAGCTTTCTCCGGACGGCGAGTTCGTCGTCTACGTGGTGTCCCGGATCGATCTCGAGGAGAACAAGTCTGCGAGCCGGATCCATGGGGTTCCGTTCGCGGGCGGCGACCCGGCCCCGTTGACGAGGGCAGGACGCTCGGCGTCCCATCCGCGCTTCAGTCCGGACGGTTCGCAGCTCGCGTTCCTCGCTTCCGGGGAAGGGGACAAGACCCAGATCTGGTTGCTTCCCCTGGCGGGCGGCGAGGCGAAGGTCCTGTCGCGTCTGCCGGCGGGGGTGTCTTCCTTCGCGTGGGCGCCGGACGGGAGCGCGCTCGCGGTGGTCTCGATGGATCCGGATCCCAACGAAGGCGAGGCAGGAGAGGATCCCGAGCCCGTCCCCCTCGTGATCGACCGGCGTCAGTTCAAGCGGGACGGCCAGGGATATCTCGACAACCGCCGCCGGCACATCTATCTCGTGGATGCGTCCGACGGCTCGCACGAGCAGAAGACCTTCGGCCCCTACGACGACGGTTCCCCGGTGTTCTCGCCCGACGGTTCGGAGATCGTCTTCGTGAGCGTTCGGCCGCCGGATGGCGGGGATTCCGACGCCACCGACAACTCGGACCTCTTCCTCATTCCGCGCACTGCCGGCGAGACCACCGAGCCGGTGCGGCTCACGAGCAACCTGGGGCCGGATCGCTCACCGGTCTTCAGCCCGGACGGCGACTGGCTGCTCCACACCGGAAACCGCAAACCGGAGCTGATCTGGTACGCCACCGAGCACCTTTACGCGCTCAACCGGACGACCGATGAGATCGTCCACGTCGCGTCCGGGCTCGACCGGAACCTCGGGAACCCCCGCTTCGGCGCCGGCGGCGCCGTGTTCGCCCTGCTCGAGGACTCGGGAAACCAGCATCTCGCCTCCTTTGCGCTTTCCGCGGACGCGGCTCCCGACCGGGTGATCGCTGGCGAGCGGGTCGTGCGGGACATCGAGGTGGTGGGAGACCGGGTCGTGGGGGTGGCGGCCACCGTGGACCGGCCGCCCGAGGTGATCGCCTGGAGCCGCGGCGGCGAGCCGCGGAGACTGACCAGCGAGAACGACGCGCTGCTCGCCGCGGTGGGCCTCGGTGCGGTGGAGCGGATCACCTTCCCGAGTTCCGACGGAACCGAGATCCAGGGTTTCGTCACCAAGCCGCCCGGTTTCGAGGAGGGACGGCGCTATCCGACCATCCTGTGGATCCACGGCGGGCCGGTGTCCCAGTTCTCCACGTCCTTCCAGTCCACCTGGCAGCTCTACGCGGCGAACGGCTACCTGGTCGTCGCGGCGAACCCCCGCGGCTCGTCAGGCCGGGGAGAGGCGTTTTCCCACGCCATCTGGGCCGACTGGGGGAACCTGGACTACGAGGACGTGAACGCCGCGGTGGACCACGTCATCGACCGCGGCTGGGCCGATCCCGAGCGCCTCGGGGTTGGCGGATGGAGCTACGGCGGGATCCTCACGAACTACGTGATCACGAAGACGACCCGGTTCCACGCCGCGGTGAGCGGCTCCAGCGAAACCGAGTACCGCGCGGCGTACGGGAACGACCACTACCAGCTCGAATGGGAATTGGAGTTGGGCCTTCCCTGGGAGAACCCCGAGCTCTACAACCGGCTCTCTCCCATCTCGCGGGTGCACCACGTGACGACCCCGACCCTGGTGCTCTGCGGCGAGAAGGACTGGAACGTCCCCCTGAGCCAGTCCGAGAACCTCTACCAGAGCCTCCGGCGGCTCGGGGTGCCCACCCAGTTGATCATCTATCCGGGCCAGAGCCACGGGATCCGGCTTCCTTCCTTCCAGAAGGACCGCTACGAGCGGTACGTGGCCTGGTTCGACCGGTTCCTGAAGTCCGACCGCTCGTCCACCGACCAGAACTCGCGGTAACGACCGGACGGCGGACACCGGCGCCCGCTCCCGGGTGTCGCTACGCGCGGATCAGAACCGGTAGCGCAAACCTCCGATGATCTGCCGCCGCAGCACGTCGCCGAAGACGTGGTTCTGGATTTCCTGGTTCAGGAGGTTGATCACGCGGACCGAGGGCTGGACCCGGCCCTCCAGCAGGTTCATCGCGAGGGTCGCGTTCACCAGGGTGAAGGCCTCGGTCCAGCCGTGGTACTCGGCCGTCAGCACGTCGGTCCAGTAGGCGCGATCGGTGTAGTTCAGCGAAAGACCGAGGTCGAAGGCGCCAATGTCCGCGTCGATGCCGGCGTTGATGCGGTGCGCCGCCGGGATGCTGATCTCGTCGGCGTCCTCCTCGCCGAACCCTTCCACGACGGGTTCGGCCTGCCACGAATAGTTGAGGAACCCGCCAACGTTGCCGCGGCGTCCGGTGAGCCCGAGTTCGATCCCCGAGTTCCGCGCCGACGTCCGGTTGATGTAGGTGAGCGAGGAAGGAAGCTGGGCGCCCGCGAGTGTGCCGAGGGCGTCGATCAGGTATCCGGGGTTGGCGGCGATGGCGGCGATTGACGGGGGAAGCGTGCCGGGAGGGAGGACGGCACCCAGCCGTCCGATGAAATCCGCCACCTCGGCGAACGCTTCGTTCCATCCGGCAGGCGGGTCCGCGCCGGACCAGAAGGTGTCGTCGGTGAAGTCGATGCTGTCCCGCATGTCGTTGACGTAGAAGGCCGCGCTCGCCCCCAGCCAGTCGTTGAGCGCTCCCGACCAGCCCACTTCGTACGCGGTCAGGGATTCGTGCACCAGCGATTGATTGCCCACCACGGCGATGGGGATCGTGTAGGTCACCGGGGCCGGCAGCGCGGAATCAGGAACGCTCAGCGCGCCGAAGAAGCCCCGGAAGACGGGACGGAGATCGAAGACCGCGGGCTGGCCGATCAGCGTGTCCAGGAAGGAGTTGGTGAGCGAGGGGGCGCGGAAGGCCCGGTTGTAGGACACCCGGAAGGCCTGAGTGGGAGTGGGCTTGAAAATGAGGGTCGTGCGGGGAGACAGCACGATCTTTTCCAGCACGCTCATCCGATCCGCGCGCGTTCCGACGATCCAGCGCCAGCGGTCGCTCAGGAAGATCTCGTCGTTGACGTAGGCCCCGATCTCGCTGCGGCCGTCACCCTCGGGGGCGAGGGTGAAGTCCAGGGTGAGGTAGCGGGCGCTGGCGCCGTAGCTGAACAGATGCCGTCCACCCAGGAACCGCGTGTCCTTCAGGCTGATGTCGTAGACCGTCGAGTTCATGTTGCCCTCGAGGAACTGCCCGGTGGGGGTCTGGGACAGGATCGAGCTGAACGGGACCGCGGTGCGGTTCGCGAAGGCGCCGATTTCCATCGAGCCGCGGAGGTACTGGATGCGGCCGTACGACATGGCGCTTCCCGGCTTGACGTGGAACGGACCGATCCCGGAGTGGAGGATTCCCTGGCTCCCCCCGTAGCCGCCGGAGAACCGGAAGCCGCTGTCGCCGTCCGGGGCGTCCCAGTCGGCGCGGAAGTCCACCTTGGGCATCCGGGCGTCCACTCCCAGGACGGGGGGATACAGCGTGCCGGTGCCGTTCGGGATTTCCCCGAACGGGCGGGGAAGGGCGTCCTGGCGGGTGAAGCTGACGGTCGCGCGGTAGGCGAAGCGGTCGTTCACGGCCTGCGCGTGGGTCAGCGAGCCCATGAACTGGCTTCCCGTGTCCATCGGGTTGCCGGTGACGTTGCGGTCGAAGGCGCCGAACCGGAGGTCCAGCGTGGTTCCCTGGTTGTCGCGCGGCGCCTTGGTGATCAGGTTCACCACGCCGCTCATGGCGTTCGCGCCCCAGACGGCCGAAGCCGGCCCGTTGACCACCTCGACCCGTTCCAGGTCGTCGAGTCCCACCGAGATGAAGTCCCAGCTGGTGAAGCCGAAGAAGTCCTGATAGACGGAACGGCCATCCACCAGGACGAGTTGCGCGGTGGCGAGCGCCCCCGAGGAACCGCGGCTCGTGACGCTGTAGTTCGTGTTCGAGAGCTGGGTGACGTTGACGCCCGGCGCCTGGCGCAGCAGGTCGCCGAAGTTGCTGGCCGGCGTGGTCTCGATCACCTCGGTGGGAATCACCGCGATCGCGGCCGGGGCGTTGACGATCTCCTGCTCCACCCGGGAGGCCGACACCACGACCTGGTCGGTGAAGCGCGGAATGATGTCGGCCGGATCGGCCGTCTCGTCCTCGCGCTCTTCCTGCTCTTCCGTTTCCTGGGCCGGATCCTGTTCCTGCTGAACAGTCGCGCCCGCAGTGCCGGACTGGGATACCAGGAAGACGAGGGAAGCCGCCAGGGACAGCAGGTGGTTGCAGGGGATGCCGCTGACGTTCATCGAGTAGGCCTCCTTGCCCAAGTCAGAAACGGTAACGCAAACCCCCGATGATCTGTCTCCGCAGCACGTCCCCGAAGACGTGATTCTGGATTTCCTGGTTGAGGAGGTTGATCACCCGGACCGACGGCTGGATCTGGCCGTCCATCAGGTTCACCGCCAGGGTGGCGTTCACCATGGTGAAGGCTTCGGTCCAGCCGTAGTACTCCGCCGTCAGGACGTCGGTCCAGTAGGCCCGATCGGTGTAGTTCAGCGACAGTCCGAGATCCACCGCGCCGAACCCGGCGTCGAGGCCGGCATTGACCCGGTGCGCCGCCGGGATGCTGATCTCGTCGGCGTCCTCCTCGCCGAAACCCTCCACGACGGGTTCGGCCTGCCACGAGTAGTTGAGGAAGCCTCCGAAGTCGCCACGGCGTCCGGTGAGTCCGAGTTCAAACCCCGTGTTGCGGACCGACACCCGGTTGACGTAGCTGAACGCGGCCGGGAACTGGACGCCGGCGAGCCCGCCCAGGGCGTCGATCAGATACCCGGGATTCACGGCGATGGCCCCGATCTCCGGCGGCAGCGTGCCGGGCGGAAGCACCGCTCCCAGCCGTCCGATGAAGTCTCCGACCTCGGCGAACGCCTCGTTCCATCCGGGGGGAGGGTTGTCTCCGGACCAGAACGCGGTGTCGGTGAAGTCGATGCTGTCCCGCATGTCGTTGAGATAGACGGCGGCGCTCGCTCCCATCCAGTCGTTGAGCGCCCCGGACCAGCCGACTTCGTAGGCGGTCAGCGTTTCCTGGACCAGGTCGGGGTTCCCGACGACCCCGATGGGGATGGCGTAGTGGACCGGGGCCGGCAACGCCGAATCCGGGATGCTCAGCGCGCCGAAGAAGCCCCGGAACACGGGACGCAGATCGAAGACGGCCGGCTCGGCGATCGTCGTGTCCAGGAACGTGTTGCTGAGGGACGGCGCGCGGAACGCGCGGTTGTAGGACACCCGGAAGGACTGGGTGGGAGTCGGCTTGAAGATGAGGGTCGACCGGGGAGACAGCACGATCTTGTCGAAGATGCTGATCCGGTCCGCGCGGGTTCCCACAATCCAGCGCCAGCGGTCGCTGAGGAAGATCTCGTCGTTCACGTAGAACCCCTGTTCGCTGCGGCCGTCGCCGAGCGGAGCGAGGGTGAAGTCGAGCGTGACGAAGCGGGCGCTCGCGCCATAGCTGAAGAGGTGACGCTCGCCCAGGAACCGGGTGTCCTTCAGGCTGATGTCGTAGGTGTGGGTGTTGATCGTCCCGTCGAGCAACTCGCCGGTGGGGACGCGTGACAGAAGCGAGTTGAAGTCGGCGGAGGTCCGGTTGAAGAAGGCGCCGATTTCCATCGAGCCCCGCATGTACTGGACCCGGCCGTACGACATGTTCGCCCCCGGCTGCACGGTGAATGGGCCGATCCCGGAGTGGAGGATCCCCTGGCTCGCCCCGTAGCCGCCCGAGAACCGGAACCCGCTCTGGCCGTCGGGCGAGTCCCAGTCGGCCCGGAAGTCCAGCTTGGGCATGCGGGATGTCACGCCTTCCAGCGGGGGATAGAGGGTGCCGGTGCCGTTCGGGATCTCGCCGAAGGGCCGCGGGAGCGGGTCCAGGTGGGTGAAGCTCACGGTGGCGCGGTAGGCGAAGCGGTCGTTCAGCGCCTGCGCGTGGGTCAGGGATCCCATGAGCTGGTTTCCCGCGTCCATCGGGTTGCCGGTGACGTTCCGATCGAAGGAACCGAACCGGAGGTTCAGCGTCGTGCCCAAGGCTTCCCGTGGCGCCTTGGTGATCAGGTTCACGACGCCGCTCATGGCGTTTGCCCCCCAGACGGCCGAAGCGGGCCCGTTGACGACTTCGATCCGCTGCAGGTCATCGAGTCCCACCGAGAGAAAGTCCCAACTGGTGAAGCCGAAGAAGTCCTGATAGACCGATCGTCCATCCACGAGGACGAGCTGCGACGTGGCCAACGCGCTGGACGAGCCGCGGCTGGTGACGCTGTAGTGCGTGCTGGAGAGTTGCGTGACGTTGACCCCCGGGGCTTGACGCAGGAGGTCGCCGAAGTTGCTGGCCGCCTGGGTCTCGATGACTTCGGTGGGGATCACCGCGATCGCCGCCGGCGCGTTGACGATTTCCTGCTCGACCCGTGAGGCTGATACCACGACCTGGTCGGTGAAGCGCGGGATGATGTCCGCCGGCGCTGGTGTCTCTTCCGATTCTTCCTGCTGCGCTTCGGCTTCCTCCCGTGGCTCCTGCTCCTGAGGCGCGCCGTGCACCGGCGGCGAAACCGCCGTGGAGAACAGCAGAGCGAGGGCGGCCACCGGCGCCAGCCCGTAGCGCGTGGCGGCGCGGTTCTGGTTCACGGATGGCCTCCTTCCGCTGCCGGCCGGTTCGACCCCCCAGGCGGGACACGGGTGACTGCAGCCGGGCCAACCCATTGTAAGAGGGAGCACGCCCCAGGACCACCGGACGAATCTCCATGAGGAAACACCGGTTTGCCCATCCCGACGGCTATCCTAAACCCTTCGGACCGCCCCGAGAAGGCACAGGCCCTCCACGGACGTTCCCCACACCCCCCAATGTCTCAACTCGATCAGAAACAGGTTCTGGAATTCCTCGCCCCGATCCGGAATCGCGAGTTCGGCGGCGAGAGCATCGTGGCGCTTGGCCAGGTGGCGGACATCCGTATCTGCCGGCCGATCGTCAGCGTCACGGTGACGCTCCCGAACGTCGGGAGTGAAGTTGCGCACGAGATCCGGGAGCAGGTGCGGGACGCGCTGCTCCGGCTCCCGGGAATCGAACGGGCCGAGGTCGCGGTGCGCACCGAAGTGAGCGCTTCTCCGACTTCCCGGGTCGGGCAGGACGCAGCCCCCCCGTCCGGCGCTCCGGGTCCGCGCGCTCCCGTGCCGGATCCCACGAAACCCGAGGGGGTTCAGAACGTGGTCGCCGTTGCGTCCGGCAAGGGCGGGGTGGGAAAGAGCACGGTTTCGGCGAACCTCGCCGTTGCCCTGGCCGCGGACGGCGCTCGCGTCGGCCTTCTGGATGCCGATGTCTACGGGCCGTCACAGACCACCATGTTCGGGATGGACGACCGCCCGGCGACCGACGAGCGCCGCCGGCTGCTCCCGCTCGAGGCTCACGGAGTGCGGTTCATCTCCATGGGGATGCTCTCTTCCAAGGAGACTCCGGTCATCTGGCGCGGACCGATGGCCTCCCGGCTCGTCCAGCAGTTCTTTTCGGGAGTCGTCTGGGGTGAACTGGACTACCTGCTGGTGGATCTCCCACCGGGGACCGGGGACGTCCAGCTCACGATTGCCCAGACCGCCGCGCTTGCGGGCGCCGTCATCGTTACGACGCCCCAGGCGGTGGCCCGGACGATCGCCGAAAAGGGACTCCGGATGTTCCAGCCGGTGCGGGTTCCCGTGCTCGGCGTGATCGAGAACATGAGTTCGTTCGCCTGTCCGCACTGCGGGGAGCGCACCAACATCTTCTCGACCGGCGGCGGCGAGGAAGTCGCGGGAGATCTGGGCCTGCCCTTCCTGGGTGGCGTGCCGCTTGATCCGCGGGTGGTCGTCGCTGGAGACGAGGGAACGCCTACCGTCGTGCGCGATCCCGAGAGTCCCGCCGCCGTCGCCTACCGGGAGATCGCCCGGCGGGTCGCGCTCGAGGTGGCGCGATCCAACCAGGCCGCGCAGGGTGGAGTGGCCGAATCGGTACACGCGGAAAGCGACGCGGTGGTCGTGCGCTGGCACGATGGCTCGGAAGACCGTTTCGGGTTCGAGTACCTGCGGAACCATTGCCCGTGCGCCACCTGCGTGGACGAATGGAGTGGCAAGCGCCGGTCGTTGACCCTGCTGCTGCCGACCAATTTCGCGCCCCGGAAGCTCATCCCCGTCGGCAACTACGGCGTGCAGATCCACTGGAACGACGGCCACGAAACCGGGATCTACAGCCATCACCTGCTGCGCCGGCTCGCCAGGCAGCGGGAAGACGCCCCGACCCCGGTCGGCTGAGGTACGTCGTCTCCGGTGCGCAGCACCGGGCTTGCGGAAAGGGTCTTCTGCTGGGTCGGGGCCCGGCGCTCCGGGCCGGTGTTCCCCTACCGGCTCGGCGATCCGCGCTGGACCTCGATCACACCGGGGACCGTTTGCAGCAGGCGGGAGATGGCGCCGACCTCCTTGGCGTTTTCCACGGCGACGGTCACGTAGATGTCGCCGCGTTCCGCATCGTCGGCGGCGCCCTCGAAGGCCCGGATGTCGGTGTCCGCCTCTGCAATGATCTTGGTGATGTCCGCGAGCATGCCCTTGCGGTTTTCCACGCGCACCAGGAAGCCGGCGTCGTACCGGGTTCCGCTGGTGGACTTCCAGGACACGTCCACCTGACGTTCCGGGTCCCGCGCGAGGTCCGCGAGGTGCGGGCACTTGGCCGCGTGAACCGCGACGCCCTTTCCCTTGGTGATGTACCCGGCGATCGCTTCGCCCGGTAGCGGAGAGCAGCACCGGGCCCGGTGCACGAGGATGTCGTTCTGGCCGCTCACGAGGATCTGCCCCGGATCACGCCCGATGATGCGGCGGACGGCGCCCGCGAACCCTGACTCCGAGGGAGTTTCCTTCTCGGGTGCGCGCTTGAGCTGGTCCGCGGGGACGGCGTCGGCCAGGGCACGGGCAGCGGGAACCTTGCCGTAGCCGATCGCCGCAAACAGGTCGTCCAGACTCGGAGCCCCGTGACGTTTCATGGCATCGGCGAGTCCCGGAGCGGAGCGGACCCGCCGCAGGCTCAAGCCGTGAGACCGCGCTTCCTTCTCCAGCAGTTTCCGGCCGATTTCGATGCTCTCGCGCTTGGCCTCGGCGTTCAGCCTCGCCCGGATCTTGCTCTTCGCCCGGTTCGTGCGGGCAATCTTGAGCCAGTCCTCGCTCGGCAAATGGTTCTTGCGAGTCAGGATTTCGCAGATGTCCCCGTTCCGCAGCTCGTAGCGAAGGGGGGCCATGGCCCCGTTGACGCGTGCGCCGATGCAGCCGTGCCCGACCTCCGTGTGGATGGCGTAGGCGAAATCGATGGGCGTCGCTCCGCGGGGAAGCGACTTGACCTCCCCGCGCGGAGTGAAGCAGTGGACTTCGTCGGGATAGAGGTCGATCTTCAGGCTGCTCAGGAACTCGTGGGGGTCCTTGACTTCCTTCTGCCATTCGAGAACCTGCCGTAGCCAGGCGAAGCGCTTGATGTCCTGTTCGCCGTAGCTCCCGGAAGACTTGTAGCTCCAGTGGGCGGCGATGCCCTCTTCCGCCACCCGGTGCATGTCGGTCGTACGAATCTGGACTTCGAAATGCGTCCCGGAGTCCGTCATCAGGCTCGTATGCAGCGACTGATAGCCGTTGGCGCGCGGCATGGCGATGAAGTCCTTGATGCGTCCCGGGATGGGCTTCCACACGTTGTGAATCACTCCCAGCGCCGTATAGCAGTGGGGCACCGTATCGGTCACCAGCCGCAGGGCGATGAAGTCGTACATCTGATCCAGCTCGATCTGCTGCCGATGCATCTTGCGATAGATGGAGTAGATGCTCTTGGTGCGGCCGGACAACTCACCGGGGATCTCTTCGGCCTGCAACTCGCGCTTCAGCGTCCGGCTGAGATCGCGAATGAAGTCTTCAGCCCATCGTTTCTTGGCCTTGACCCGGGCCTCGAGGACCTTGTACGTCTGCGGTTCGAGGTGACGCAGCGCCAGATCCTGAAGCTCGGCCTCGATCCGGCCGATTCCAAGCCGCCCCGCGATCGGTGCATAGACGTCCAGCGTCTCGGTAGCGATTCGCTGCCGCTTCTCCTCCCGGAGAAAGTCGAGGGTCCGCATGTTGTGGAGGCGATCGGCGAGCTTGATCAGGATGACCCTGGTGTCGTCGGTCATCGCGATGATCATCTTGCGGACGTTTTCCGCCTGGTTGGCCTCCGCGGAACTGAACTCCACGCGGCTCAGCTTGGTGAGGCCGTCGATCACCCGGCTCACATCCCGGCCGAACCGGCGCTCCAGGTCCGCGTTCGTGACCTCGGTGTCCTCGACCACGTCGTGGAGAAGGCCGCAGGCGACGGAGACGATGTCGAGCTTGAGGTCCGCGAGGATCCCGGCCACCTCGAGCGGGTGGTTCAGATAGGGCTCGCCCGAGAGGCGGACCTGGCCCTGATGCGCCTTGGCGGCCACCACGTAGGCCGCGCGGAGCAGGTCGAAATCGGCGTCGGGCTGGTACGCCCGGACCCGGTCCCGAATCGTCTCGAACCGAATCATCGCTCGCCCCTCTCCCGCTCTATCCCGGTTCCCGCTTTACCCTAGCAGTCCGTGGCGCAATCCGGGCGGCGCTCGAGTGGCGGTCGGCAGCAAAAAACCCCGCCGGCCGCGGCCGAAGCGCGCGGCCGACGGGGCCTGAGATCTTTTCCTGGTCTCCTAGGGGAATGCGCTTGTCTAGCGTTCCTGGGTAGCCTCCGCGGCGGCAGCAGCAGCGGCGGCCGCTTCCTGCTCCATCCGGTCCCGAATGGCGATCGCCCGATTTCGGTACTCGTCGGCTTCGGCGGTCAAGGCGTCCGCGTTGCGCGGATCCACCTTCGCCAGTTCCCGCAGGAGAAGGTTCTTGTAGACGAGGGCGTCCACGTATTCGTCGTTCCGGACCAGAGCCTCGTCGAGCTCCGCCAGTCCGAGGTCGATGAACTCGCGGCGCTGCCGCTCGGTCAGGTCAGGATCCCGATAGACCTTGTCCCAGTAATAGGTCGCGATGAGGTAGTACCCCTCCGGGTTGTCCGGGTTCACGTCGCGAGCCTGTTCGAGCCATTCCATCGTCTCGTCGAAACGGCCGTACTTGTTGAACAGGTTGGCCACCTGACGGTAGGCGATCGGATCGTCGGGATTCATTTCCACGGGAACCTTGTACGCCTCGATGGCCTTCTCGAAAAGCGGGTTGATCTCGGGATCGTGGAACCGCTCGTACACGTCGGCCAGGCCGTAGTACAGCTCCGGAGTGTCCGGATTCATTTCGATCAGACGGTTGAAGTAGTACTCCGCTCCTTCGAGATCGTCGAGGTGATCGCGGTGGATGCCCGCAAGCTGTTCAGAGGCGTAGCGTTCATAGAGCTGAATGCTGTCCCTTGACGCCTGGTCGAGGCCCGGGTCCGCGAGCGCCTCCTCGACGGCGGCGATGGTGTCCTCGTAACCGTCGAGCGCGTTGTCGAGGTATTCCTCGTTCTGCGGATCGTCGAAGGTCGTCGGACTGTAGAGCAGGTGGTTGCTGCTGGCGCTGAAGAAGTGCAGCGTCGTCTGGATGAGGGGGTTGTCCGCGGGCGCGTTCTCGGTGGCTTCCTGGTAGTAGCGGATCGCATCCTCGTATTCCCGTCTCCCGTAGGCTTCGTTCGCCTTGCCGAAGGCCCGCATGGCCTGCAGCATGTCGATGTAGTTGGGGAGTCCCCCGCGAAGAGGGGGAGCGGGCGAGATGACCAATCCGATCAAGAGCACCACAGCGACGCCCACCGCAATGAGGACAGTCGATTTTGTGTTTAGGGCCACTGCTTGTGATCTCCTCTGGGGCTGCGGGAGCAGCTACTGGGCGACGATCCCGACGCGCTCGACACCGTTCCCCTTGACGATGTCCAGCACGGAGACCACCTGTCCGTACGACAGGAAGGGGTCGGCCTTGAGAAAGATCGTCTTGTCGGCGCGGGTCTCGAAGATGTCGCGGACACGCAGAGGGAGCTCCTCCGGCTCGACGACCTGCTTGTTGATGGTCACCTGTCCGGCCGAGTCGATGCTCAGCACCAACTGGTTCGGATCCGGTTCCGCGTCAATGACCTGGTCCTGGTTGTCCGGCATTTCCACGTCGTGCCCCTGCTGGGTGAGCGGGGTGACGACCATGAAGATGATCAGGAGCACCAGAAGCACATCGATGAGCGGTGTGATGTTGATGTCGGAAGTGACTCCGCCGGAGGCGAATCCTGCCATTCCCATGATGGTTTCTCCTGGGCGCGGGCCCTCTAGAGGTTGCTACTCGCCTGCCCGTTCGGTGATGAGGCCGATCTCGTCGGCTCCGCCATCGCGGCAGAGCGACATGAGGCCGAGCACCTCGTGGTACGGAAGCCGCTCGTCGGCCTTCAGGTAGAGGATCTTGTCCGTCTTGCCCGCGAACTTCTCCACGAGGAGGTTCGGCAGTTCCTGCCTGGGCACGGAGATGAGGTCGAGATAGATCGCCCCATCCTCCCGGATCGCCACGTTGACGACATCGTCGCTGTCTGCGTGATCGATGCCGTAGTCGGCTACCGGAAGCTTGACGTCCACTCCCTTCTGCAGAAGCGGCGTCACAACCATGAAGATGATGAGCAACACCAGCATGACGTCCGCGAGGGGGGTCACGTTGATGTTCGCGTTGACGTCCTTGCTACCAAGTCCTGCCATTCCCATGACGCTTTACTCCTTGGTTTCCCTGTCCGCCGCCCTGGGCGGGGCCGGAATGGGGCCCGCCGGCGCAATTCCCCCGAAGCCGGAAACGGCCTGGAGGTGGCGCCAGCGGGGCATTGAAGGGTGACTCCGATGAAGCCGCGTTAGCGGCGGGCCATGAAGTCGATGAGCTCGGAGGCGCCGTTGTCCATCTCGACGCCGAACCCATCGGCCCGGTTCGTGAGGTAGTTGAACGCCCACACGGCCGGGATGGCGACGAAGAGTCCGAAGGCGGTCGCAATGAGCGCCTCCGCGATTCCGGCCGACACCGCGCCGATTCCGCCGGAACCCGTCAGCGCCATGCCGCGGAACGCGGTGATGATGCCGAGCACGGTTCCCAGAAGGCCCACGAAGGGAGCGGTGGCGCCTACAGTGGCAAGGCCTGAAAGGTTGCGGCGCAGGTCCATCATGCTGATGGCGGTGGCCCGCTGGATGGCCCGGTGGGCCGCCTCCATCGTGATGTCCTTGTCCCCGCTACCTTCCTCGGTCTGGAACTGGATTTCCTGAAGTCCGGCCAGCAGCACTTTGGCGAGGTGGCTGTTCTTGACATCCTTGTCCTTGCTCACCTTGATGGCACTGTCGATGTTGCCCGCCTTGAGCTCCTTGGCGATGCGCACGGAGTAGCCGCGCGACTGGCCCTTCGCCTTCTGGTAGGTCAGCCAGCGCTCGATCATGACCGAGAGCGAATAAACCGACATGATGGCCATCACGCCGTTGATGAGCTTTGCAGCCGGCCCCATGTGGGACCAGATCTCAAGCAAGTCAAAAGACATTCCGTTCGTCCTCCTGGGATCTTAGGAAAAAAGCGTTCGGCTTCTCCTGCCCGGGACCGGACTGAGGATCGGTACGAGTCGGATCGCTGGGATCCGGTCAATCCGCATCGTGGGCAGGGCGAAATCAGCCTTGATGAAACTGGGTGGTCTGGACTGGAAAACCGGGGTTCCGGAGTAGTCGTTCCGGATCGGCGTCAGCCAAGGTTGAAGGTTACCGTCACGGTCATGACGATGGGAACCGGCACGCCGTTGAGCAGAGTGGGCTGGTACCTCCACTGCCGCACGGCGTCCATCGCCGCCTGGTCGAGCAGGGGAATCGAGCGAAGCACCGAGATGTTCGTCACGTTGCCGGACGGGTCGATGATGGCCTCGAGGATCACCACTCCCGAAACCCGGGCCTGCTTGGCGATTTCCGGATAGATGGGCTGCACGTAGACCGTGCGGGTCGGTTCCCGGATCTCTCCGCCTACGCGGACCGGAGCGGCCTTGGGCGGCGGGGGCGGGGGGCCCGAGGGCAGGCCGCCGACGATACCGCCGATGATCCCGCCGGGGACTCCACCCTCGACACCGCCGGGAACTCCGAAGTCCACCCCGGCGTCACCGAGGTCGTCCGGAATGTCCACCGGCGCCACGAACTGCGGAGTCGTGTTGAGAACCGGCTTCGGAGCCGCCCGGCGCCTGGCCTTCGGTGGCGGCGGCGGCGGCGGCGGCGGTGGCGGCGGCGGGGCCGCGGCCATGAAGGTCATGATGCCTTCGGGAGTGGGGAGGTTGACGGCGAGAATGGGAATGACGATGAACGCCACCACGGCGCCGCCCTGGAGCAGAAACGAGAAGGCGAAACTGCCGAGGGAACGGCCGAGATTCTGGTCGCGGCCCGCCAGTTCAAAGGTTGGCTCTCTGGTCACGTTGGGCTCCTTTCCCGATCCGCTCCTCCCTCAACAGCGGGGAGAAGGCGAAACGGGAAGCTGACAACAGCCCGGACAGCCGCCGGGTCCGAAGCCCTTGCGGGACGGCAGACGACTTGCCAGGCTGCCTGATGAAGTTGGGGAAACTAGCACTCGGGCCCCCGCCATGTCAACAGAGAATCAGTGCCCGAGCGGACCGCCGCGAGGGGCTGGCGCCGCGATCCCGCGACGGCCGGCGGCGGCCCGGTTTCTTCCAGTTGGTATTCCCCAGGAGCGGGGCCGGTGGGACCAGCCGCGCGACGGGAAGGATCGCGGGTTTTCCCCGCCCGCGGCGGTGGTTAGCGGAGCGAGAAGCGAACGACCAGGTTGCTGAGCGAGGCCACCGGCCGGCCGTTCCGCTGGGCCGGGCGGAACCGCCACTCCGACTCCACGACCCGAACGGCTTCCGCATCCAGCCCCGGGACGGAGCGGAGAATCCGGAGGACCTCCACCGTCCCGCGCTCCGTGATGAGGGCCCGCAGGATGACCCGGCCGCGGACACCGTCCCGGAGCGCCTGCTTCGGGAAGCGGGGACGCGGCATGGAAAGCGCCGCTGGCGGTTCGTCCGGCGGCGGGAGCACCGGATCGGCCGCTTCCCGAAGGCCGCCGATCTGCCCGCCCTGAACTCCTCCGGGAACACCCCCGACCACGCCGGCCGGTTCCCCGAACTCCAGTCCCTCCCAGAATCCGTCCGGAATCCCGTGCTCGGACCCGAACGACGACGGGATCTCGATCGCTTCGAGCACCTCGACGAGATCCGTGCGCTGAAAGAGGGGGGCGAGCCTGGCGGCCGTATCGCGGACCGCTCCGGTGGAATGCTCGGGTTCGGGCTCCGCGGTGGGATCCCCCAGGCGGAGCGCCGCGGCGGGCGGCGCGAAGAGATGGACCCGGTATGCCTCGAAGGCCGGAAGCTGGTCGGTGCCCACCTCGAAGGAGGGGTACAGCAGCGCCATCAGCAGAGCGCCGTGCAGCGTTATTCCGAGCGGCAGGGAAATGCTGAAGCCCGGCGAGGGCGTGTGCGGCATCCCGAGGCCGACCCGCGTCCTTTCTCCAGGGCGTCCAGACGGCACTTGGTACGAACCTCGCTCGCCGAGTCTAGCGGCCCGCCGGTGCGGAGCCCGCGATTCCCGGTGCCGGGGCCGGAAGGGGTCAGACCCTGACCGGGGGCGCCTGCGGCCGCTGCTGCTCCGCGGTGGCGGCCGTCCCACCGCGTACCGAACGCCACCACAGCACGATCGGCGAAGCGATCGCGATCGAGGAGTAGGTGCCCACGAAGACCCCGGCCACCAGCACGAAGGAGAAGGCCCGGAGCACCTCGCCGCCCCAGGTCAGCAGCGCCCCGACCGCGAGGAGGGTGAGCCCCGAGGTGAGGACCGTGCGCCGGAGGGTCTGGTTGATCGACAGGTTGACGATCGCCCCGAGATCCAGACGCCGATGGATGTGGCGGTTTTCCCGCACGCGGTCGAAGATGACGATCGTGTCGTTCACCGAGTAGCCCACGAGGGTCATGAACGCGGCGATCACGTTCAGGCTGATCTCGTAGTTGAAGAGGGACACGAGGGCGAGCGTCACCAGCACGTCGTGGATGACCGCTACGGTGGCGCCGACCCCGTACACCGGCTCGAATCGAAAACCGATGTAGATGAGCATCGCGAAGAGAGCCATCAGGGTCGCGTTCCGCGCGCGCCGCCGGAGTTCCTCGCCCACCACCGGCCCCACGATTTCCGTGCTTGAGGAAACCAGCTCGCCGGCGGCCCCGTCCCTCAGGGCGGCGAGGATCCGGTTGGCCGTCTCGTCGATTCCGGCTTCCGGCGGCTGCTGGCCCGCGGTCCCCGCCGTTTCGTCTTCCGCCGCCTTCTCGACCCGGATCATGACCTGGTTCATTTCGGGCCGGTCGTAACTCTGGATGACCGCGCTCCCGTACCCCAGATCGGTGACGATCGCACGCACGTCGTCGATCTCCGGCGTCTCGGCGAACTTGGCCACCACCATGGTGCCCTCCGAGAAATCGATCCCGTAGCGCAGACCGTCCTTCGAGATCACGTCGAATACGCCGGCGACGAGGAGGGCGAGGGAGATGCCCGCGAACCACCAGCGGTACTTGATCCAGTCGATCCGGGTGTCGCGGAGGATGTCCATCGGGTTCCTTCGGTCAAATGCTCAGGGCGGCCACCTGGCGCCTTCCCGAGAGCACCAGATCGAAGATGTAACGCGACACGAACATGGCCGTGAAGACATTGCTGACCAGTCCGATGCTCAGGGTCACGGCGAATCCCTGGACCGGGCCGGTGCCGAACTGGAACAGGATCGCCGCGGCGACCAGGCTGGTCATGTTGGCGTCCACGATTGTCCAGAAGACCCGCGAGAATCCGACCGAGATGGCCGTCCGGGGGGGCTTTCCGGTCCGCATTTCTTCCTTGATGCGCTCGAAGATGAGCACGTTTGCGTCCACTCCCATGCCGATGGTCAGGATGACACCGGCAATGCCGGGGAGGGTCAGCGTGGCCGCGAAATAGGCCATCGCGCCCAGCAGGATGAGGAGGTTCAGAAGAAGTGCGACGACGGCGTTGATCCCTGACAGCCGGTAGTAGAAGATGATGAACAGGAGGACACCCGCCAGGCCCGCCAACGAGGCCGTGACCCCGCTGCGGATCGAGTCCGCGCCGAGGGAAGGTCCGACGGTGCGTTCCTCCTGGTACTCGAGGGATGCGGGGAGCGCTCCGGCGCGCAGCACGAGCGCCAGATCCACGGCTTCGTCCACGGTGAAGTTCCCGGTGATCTGGCCCTGGTCGTAGATCGGGCTCTGGATGACCGGGGCGGAGACCACGAGGTCATCGAGAACGATGGCCATCTGCCGGCCCACGTTGGCGCCGGTGAAGTCGCGGAACCGGGAAGCGCCCTCGGCGTGCAGGCTGAACTCCACGTTGGGGGTGTTCGTCTGGAAGTCGATCGCCTGCCGGGCGTTCCGGAGATCGCGGCCGGTGATGGCGGCGACCCGGTTGACCTGGTAGTAGCCGATGGCGCCCGTGGGCAGTTCCGTCGGGATGTTCTCCAGCGAGCTGTTCAGCGGGGGCAGGGCCGCCTCGTCGAGAGCGGGCCCGGCCTGCACGAGCCGGAGCTCGAGCTGCGCCGTGGCCTGGATGATTTCCTTGGCCCGCGCCACGTCTTCGTAGCCGGGCAACTGCACGAGGATCTGGTCGCCGGTGTTCCCGTGGGTCGTGATGACCGGCTCCGCGACCCCCAGCTCGTCCACCCGGCGGCGGATGGTCTCCATCGCCTGGGTGACCGTCTGTTCGCGGACCACGATCTCCTCGCTGGGCCGGAGGTTGAACGACCAGTCGCCGCCGCCGACGCTCCGCAGGTCCCAGCCCGGCCAGCTGAAGGCGACGATGTCCCGCACTTCACGGAGGCGGGAATCGTCGAGGTTCAGGATGGTGAGTTGTCCCAGCCCCTCGGTTTCGATGTCCGCGAAGTCGATTTCCTGGGTGTCGAGGTGTTCGGCGAACTGCTCGGCGGTCTCGTCGGTCAGCACCCGCACCGCGTCCTCGGTGTGCACCCGCATGACGAGGTGAATGCCGCCCTGCAGATCCAGCCCCAGCACGATCGTGTCCCGCGGCGGGTTGACCACGTAGACGAGCCCCGCCACCAGGAGAAGGAGCAGGACTGCCTTGAGGCGAAGGCGTCTGGCCATCGGTAGGCTGCGGTGGGACTCCGGAACTGCGCCGCCGCTCAGTGCTTCCTGTCGATCACGCTGGCGACCGCGCTCTTCGAGATCTGCAGCTTGACCGACTCGGTGACCTTGAGCTGCACGATGTCACCCTGGATGCCGGCGATGGTCCCGTGGATGCCGCCGGTCGTCACGACCCGGGCCCCGCGCTCGAGGCTCTGCAGCATCGCTTCCGTTTCCCGCTGGCGCTTGCGCATGGGACGGAAAACGATGAAGTAGAAGATGCCGAAAATGATGGCGAACAGCACGATCTGCATGCCGAATGCGCCGCCGGCCGGGTCCGCCTGGAGCAGGGTGGGAAGCATGGTCAGGATTCGGCTCCCGAGAAAACACTGATGTGAAAAAACCCGCATCCCCCTCGGGAGAGCGGGCCGGGCGCCGAGTCAGGCAGGATACCACGACGAGCGGTGCGTGGACGGGGCCACCGAGCGAGACAGGGATGCGCCAAAACCTCACTTGGCGTGGCTGGCCCATCCACGCACCGCCCGGCGCTGCACGCCGAAAACGCCGCTCCCGCTTCGGCGTGGACCCCAACAGCGACATGGCCCGTACGGCTTGGAACGCCAGCCAGTTGCTGTGAAAGTGCAGCCGTGCCGGTATGGCCAGCAGTCGTGGTGGCGCCGCCTCGGAGCGCCGGCCTCCGGCCGGCATCGCGCGGGAGCGCGAAACCCGCGCTGATGGCGCTCCTCCTCCTGAAGGTGGGGCCCCGGCTCGTTTCAGACGGCGCGCAGCCGTGCCCGGTTCGGATCGCGCCACTGGAACCAGCTGCCGCGTGCGTTTCGCGGCCTGCGGCCGCGATGCCGGCCAGAGGCCGGCGCTCCGAACTCAGACCGTTT
>JAJEFG010000106.1 GCA_022820545.1 Acidobacteriota bacterium
GGCACGCGCGGCGCGCGGCGCCGCGCACGTCGCCACGCCATCCTGCCCGACGGCGAGGTGCCGACGGTAGAATGCCGAGAGGCGCCCGGATTGGGAACAACCTGCCGTCGGAGGACTCGACTTGGGACAGGGGAGTGCGGACAGGAGTAGATGAGCGTGGGCGTCAATCGTGACCAGCCCGACCGCTGGAAGGCCGACATCACGCGGTCCGTGGACATGTACAACCGATGGTTCCTTCGGTTCGCTCCGGACGCCTACCGGAAGACACGGTTGCGGACGACCGAGGACGTTCAGAGGACGCTGTCCGCGACGGCGGATTTCACGAGAATCAGCACCGCCTTGCTGAGGAGCAACCCGTCTGTGCTGCCCACGCTGCGGATGTCGACCTGTCCACCGCTCGCAGTGGACCGGGTGATCGGATTGGCGGGTGTGTCGCGGAATCTGGTCCGAAAGATGGAGGCGGGGTCGCTCCCCCCGAGAATGCCTCCACGGGAACTGAGCCGGGATCTGGGGAAGATCGTGCGGACGATCAAGCGGCTGGCGGACCATGACATCTTCGCCTGGCTCGGCCGGGACGAGGGACCAACGGAGGAAGAACGCCACCGCGCGGCCACGGTCGTCGCAGACCGATTGTGTGGCGCGAACGCAAACCCCATCATCCGCAACGCGCAGGAAAAACGTCAGTTGAAGAAGATCACGGATTGGCTGCGGAGACGGGGCTATGTGAAGGCGAAGGCTGGCGTGCGGCATGACGAGATGCGAGGCGGCACCTACGCACTGCGGTTGAACGTGCCTGCCGAACAGGAAGGTTCAGGTCAGACAGTGAACATCCCGGTCGATGTGGTCGTGAAGCCAATGGGCGCGACGCGGGTCGAGATGCCGTTGCTGGTGGAGGCGAAGTCGGCGGGCGACTACACCAACGTCAACAAGCGACGCAAGGAGGAGGCAGCGAAGGTGGGGCAGTTGCGGGACACGTACGGGAAGGATGTGCGGTTCGTGCTCTTTCTCTGCGGATACTTTGACTCCGGCTATCTTGGCTACGAGGCGGCAGAGGGCATTGACTGGGTCTGGGAACACCGAATGGACGACTTCGCGGAGTTCGGCTTGTAGGATGGCCTCGGAAGCGAACGTGGCTGCGCTGGAATCTCGGCGCCTCGGACTTCAGGAGACCCTCGACGGCGCGAAGTCTCAGGCGGAGCGGAACGCCATGGGGCAGTTCGCGACGCCCCCGTTGCTGGCGCGCGACATCTTGGGCTACGCAGCTGCGAACTGCCGCGGAGGCGACAAGATTCGCTTCCTTGATCCCGCGATCGGTACGGGGGCGTTCTACTCGGCCTTGCGGACTGTCTTTCCGGAGAGCCGCATTGCTGCGGCAGCCGGGTATGAGAGTGACCCGCACTACGGCTTGCCCGCGACGGAACTCTGGGAGCGTAGTGGGCTCGACCTGCAACTTGAGGACTTCACACGGGCCCGGCCGCCGGCGCGAAGCGCAGCATTTGATTTGGTGATCTGCAATCCGCCGTACGTCCGGCACCACCACCTGCGGAGTGGCGAGAAGCGGCGTCTGAGGGATCGGGTGCTGGCGTCGAGCGGGATGAACCTCAGTGGGCTGGCTGGTCTGTACTGCTATTTCCTCGGACTGAGCCACCGGTGGATGGCGCCGGGCGCTTTGGCCGGCTGGCTCATCCCGAGCGAGTTCATGGACGTGAACTACGGCGCAGGGGTGAAACGGTATCTGCTTGAACGGGTGACCCTGCTCCATATACACCGATTCGATCCGGCCAAGGTGCAATTCGGCGACGCGCTGGTGTCGTCGTCGGTGGTGTGGTTTCGAAACGAGACGCCGCCAAACGACTACCGCGTCCGGATGACGTACGGCGGGAGTCTGTTGGGGCCAGACGTGGAGCGAGTTGTGGTGGCGGGTGAGCTTCGCACCGCGCGCAAGTGGACGAGATTCCCAGCGAAGGGTGTCGACGCGGGCGAAGATGCACCGGCTCTAGGCAGGTTCTTCACAGTCAAGCGGGGACTGGCGACGGGTGACAACCGCTTCTTCATTCTGCCGGAGGAGGAGATCGCGAGCCGTGGGCTGCCATGGCAGGCCTTTCGGCCGATACTGCCAGGCCCGCGTGATCTGGCGGACGACGAAGTCCAGTGCGACTCCAGCGGAAACCCACGGCTTCCACGCCGGTTGTTTCTTCTCGATTGTCGGCTTCCGTACGAAGAGGTCAGCCAGCGGCATCCAGCACTCTGGAGGTATCTGGAGGAGGGGAGGGAGCGGGGGGTTCCTGACCGGTACATCTGCCGTCACCGGACGCCTTGGTATGCACAGGAATCGCGCCCCGCAGCACCGTTCGTGTGCACGTACCTGGGAAGGACCAGGAAGACGGACGGGCGGCTGTTTCGCTTCATCGTGAACCGGTCACGGGCAACGGCCGCGAATGTGTATTTGATGCTCTACCCGACCGCCGCGGTCGCGAAGGCGATGGAACGTGACCCGAGCCTTCAGGACAAGGCCTGGCAGGCATTGAACGACATCCATCCCGATGCATTGCTCGGCGAAGGACGCGTCTACGGCGGCGGGCTGCACAAGCTCGAACCGAAGGAACTGGGTAACGTGCCGTCGGCCGCACTGGGTCGGCTCTTCCCGGACGCCGTCAGGGGAACCAGTCCGGGGAACCTGTTCGTCGGAGCGGCCGGAAGACAGCTCAATCCCTCGACCGCTGGGATTTGACGGTGCCCAAGATCGCGGCGCTCGGGCCATCGGCCCGGTCGCTGCGCCCACCCGAAGCCTCGGTAATCTCACTCGATGCAGAGACATGACTGCCACAGGTTCTCCCCCGCCGAATGCGCCGCCCACCTCCCCGCCGACCGCTACTTCATCGCCCTCACCCGCGGCACCCTCGAAGTAGGGGTCTACGCCCCGGAGGGCACGGACCCGCAACAGCCCCACGACCGGGACGAGTGCTACGTGATCCTCGAGGGCAAGGGCCGGTTCCAGATGGGCGATGAGACGGTGCCCTTCCAGGCGGGAGACTTCCTGTTCGTCCCCGCCGGCGTCCCGCACCGCTTCCTCGACTTCGACAAGTCCTTCAAGACGTGGGTGATGTTCTACGGCCCTGAAGGCGGAGAAGATCCGATTGAGGCGCCCTCCGGACGGTCTTCCTCGCCGGCCTCGTAGCTCTGCCTCGCCGCGCCTACGACTCCGCGGCGTCCAGCAGGGAAACGCCGTCGAGCCGGGCCATGGAACGATCCAACGTCCAGACCGTGGACGCGCCGGTACGCTGAGCGGCGCCGAGAATCATGAGATCCGCAAAGTCGGCGTCTCCTCTTCGGTACCGATGGGTGGCGCGGGCCGTATTGTGAGCGGCTTCGATCTCCAGTTCCTCCGTGGCGAGCAGTTCCTCGACTTCCCGGCAAATCTGCTCGCGTGAGAAGCCGTAGGCTCGTCGCAACACCCAGACCAGCTCGATCATCACCTCCCGACAGATGAACCCCGGCCGGTCGGTGCTCAGTGCCGCCAGCCGCTCACGGGCGACCTTGGCCTGCGTCGGATGGTCCGCGACCAGGTAACGAACCAGGACGTTGGTATCGACTGCAATCACAGTTCGCTCGCCTGATCGGCAATTGCCCGCTCCATGTCCTGAAGCGTCACCGGCGGCCCGTTGTAGCGGAGCGCGCCGAACAGCCGCCGGAGCGGGCGGACGGCCACGATCCGCACCTCATCGTCGAGGACGAAGTAGCGGACCCGGTCGCCCGGACGCAGCCCCAACGCCTTCCGGACCGGCTGAGGCAGCGTCGTCTGCCACTTGGACGTGACCGTGGATTGCACCATGAGGAATCTCCTGTCAACTGCTCGAATACCCTTACAAATATAATCCTAGTAAGGGGATTTGATCAAATGCCTTCAAGTCTTCCGCCCGGCCGCTGTGGGCCGGAGATTCGATTCGGTGGGCGTCGAGATGCGCCGGATCGGCGAAGCCGCGGCGGATGTTCGGTGTCTGTCGTTTTTCGATTTGCATGTTTGGAACGATTTCCGTTCTGCTCGTTTGGAAATTGATCGAATCATGTATTTCTAAAATATGTATTATGATTTGCATGAATGATCCCCCGTAGAGCCTCCGCGGAGGTCCTCGCCGCCCTCCGCCGGGAGGCGGTCGTGGCCCTTCTTGGTCCGCGCCAGACCGGCAAGACCACGCTGGCCCGCGCCATCGCCGAGCAATCCGACGCGGTGGTGCTGGATCTCGAGAGCTCGGTCGACCGGGATCAACTCGCGGACCTGCCCTTCTTTGTCCGCGCCAACCAGGACCGGCTGGTTGTCCTCGACGAGATCCACAAGATGCCGGAGATCTTTGCCGAGCTCCGCGTTCTGGTCGATGAGGGACGTCGCCTTGGCAAGGGGGTGGGTCGTTTCCTGGTCCTCGGGTCGGCTTCGATCCCGTTCCTGAGGCAGTCGGAGAGCCTTGCCGGCCGGATCGAGTACGTGGATCTCGGCCCTCTCAACCTCCTCGAGGTGGAACCCACCTTCGAGGCCGCGACCCGCCTGTGGGTCGGGGGCGGCCTCCCGCTGAGCTTCCTGGCGAAGAGCGACGAGAACAGCATGATCTACCGCCGGAACCTGGTCCGTACCTATCTCGAGCGTGACGCCCCGGAGTTCTACCCGCGCATCCCGCCGCTCACCCTCGAGAGACTGTGGACGATGCTCGCCCACGCTCAGGGTGGTTTGTTGAATGCCGCGCGACTCGCCAGCGGGCTGGGAATCAGCGCACCCACGGTCGTCAGCTACGTGGACCTGCTGGCCGGGCTCCTCCTCGTCCGCCGCCTCCCGCCCCGCCACGCGAACGTGAATAAACGCCTGGTGAAATCCCCACGGGTCTACGTGCGGGACAGCGGCCTCGTACACAGCCTGCTCCGGGTAACCGATCTGGACGCGCTGCTCAGCCATCCCGTGGTCGGCCCGAGTTGGGAGGGCTTCGTGATCGAGACCATCCTGGGTAACGCACCGTGGGAGGTGTTGCCCTCGTTCTATCGGACCGCGAATGGCGCTGAGGCTGATCTGGTGCTCGATCTGCCCGGAAACCTGCGTCCCTGGGTCATCGAGATCAAGCGATCGTCCAGCCCGCGGTTGTCCCGCGGCTTCGCCATCGCCCGCCGGGATCTGAACGCGGAGCGAGCCTTCGTGGTGTATGGAGGCGACCAGCGATTCCCGATCCAGCGTGGCGTCGAGGCGATCAGCCTCCGGGAGATGGCGACCCTCGTCCGCGACCTCTGATCGCTGCCGGTCGCGCCGTCAGCGGACGGCGAGTTCCAGGAGACCCCGGGACAGCTCCACACGCGGATCACCGTTGGCGCCGGTCAGGCGGTCGAGGCTGCTGACGACCTCCGGTAACCGATCTGGCGCGCCCAGTACATCGGGCCGCCGCGCTCTCCCGGGAAGCCGTAGCCGAGCGCCCAGACCACGTCCACGTCGTCCTCCCGCTCGGCGATTCCGCTTGGTTCGGTGATGTCTTCGGAGTTGATGGCGCAGGTAGCGGCCAGCCGCGGAATACGGAGCTACTTTATGGGCCGATCGTTCTCTTCGCTCCCCGCGTTGACAAGAGTCAACCATCTGGGTACGGTGCGCCCGCATTCCTAGCGGGTGGGTCAGTACGGCGCCGAGTAGAGTGGGACTGGCTCCAACACCCGGCCGTGTTCCCATAAAGGAGAAAACGTTGGCTTTGGCTTTGGAGCATTGCGATACCCGCCCAACCTTGTCGAGTGACGAGAAGGAGGGGATCAGGGTTGCGGTGCTGTCCGTGTTTCGCAAACTGGACAAGCTGTACTCCGAGATCATTCCTCGCTTCCAGGAATACGGTTTCAGGGCTCCGTCGGCCGGTGTGGTCGCGCGTGATCTGTCCGAGAAAATTGAGGAATCAATCCGTCAGCACTGCCAGACCTTCGAGAAAGGCTCCGGGCACGCCGACCTCGAGCGGTCTGGCGATCCGTGGGAGGTGAAGATCTGCAAGAACAGCGGGCTCACCATCAACCAATCCAAGCTCGTGGACGGAGAAAACTACATCGTGGTCAACTACGAGTCTCCGTCCCGGGTGAAGAGCATCTGGGTCGTGTGGCAGGCCCAGGACGCTTTCTTCTCGCCGAGGAAGTCGAACACGAACGCTCGCGCGCTACGAAAACAGGCTGCCGCGGGACACATCGAGGTCATTTACGAGGCGAGGAGATGACGGAGCCGATACTCGATTCATGTCCGTTGTGCGGGCGGAAACTGATTTGCCCTGTCTGGCTCGAGGAGAGACAGCAGTTCCTTGTCGAATGTTCACTATGTACGACGTTCACGATCACACCGTACCTAGCCAGTCGCTTCGGGTGTCTTCTGGTGCCCTATGAGCGCAACATGGTGAAACAGCTCTCGCATTACTTGCGAGAGGCGGGGGACGACGCCGATCGCGAGGTTACCGAAGATTCGTGGCTCCGTCTGGCAGATGAGGGATAGCGGTTGTACTTTGCGGTGGAAGTTGGTACGGTGCTCCCATGAACACCCTATGCCTACCGCGCAATCTTCAATTCTTGTACGAAGAGAGCCTCGCCCGCTTGGAGGCGAAGGCCCTCGGATGTGAGCGATGGGAACGTGATGAAGACAACCCGTGGCAGGTCAGGACTCATGTCAATGGCAACTCAACTGACATGCTTCGCCGGGCGGCTTACACGGCTACTCTCGATGGAGAACTGGCAGTATATGGGGAGCTGATTCGACCGAAGTATCAGGGCGGTGTCTTCAACCGCACGAGGTCAGAGAATCAGTACCTGACTCACTGGTTCTATCCGTACCGTGGCAAGTTCCATCCCCAGATGGTTCGTGCTCTGTTCAACATCGTCGGAGTCCAACCGGGCCATACAGTCTGTGAGCCCTACGTCGGAAGCGGTACGGGGGCACTAGAAGCTTCGTTGCTCGGGATCAACTGCATCGCCGTTGACATCTCTCCACTGTGTGTATTACTGACGCGCGTCAAGACACGGTCGATTGAGGCCTTGGCAGAGATTCGAGAGCGAGTGCAAGATCTATTGGCACGAGAAACTCTCGATCCATACGACAGATCTTTCACCGAGCATCCGAATGTGGTCGTCGCGGACTTTCTGGAGATCGCGCGCCTAATCACCCTGAGCGATGTCTCACGGCGTAAGCGGGACGGGCGTTCGTGGCTTCGCAAGAACCTACAGGGAATGCTGGAGTCGGTTGAAGCACAGGCGGTTGCTCTTGATCGTTTTCGGATCCATCGGGGGGACGTCTCGGCCACACTCGGTGACGCCCGGAATCTGCGTGCGGCAGGGATTGCGGAAGCCACGATAGATGGGATTGTCACATCTCCCCCCTATTCGATTGCCCTCGACTATGTGAAGAACGATGAGCATGCCCTAGAGGCACTGGAAGTAGACACGTCGGCGCTTCGGGGAGAGATGACCGGTGTGCGCGGTCGTGGGGCCAAGGCGAAACTCGCCCTCTACGGTGAGGACATGCAGCAAATGTTCCGTGAGGTAGCGCGAGTGCTCAGGCCGGGGGCAAAGGCTGCGTTCGTGATCGGGGATGCCACCGTGGACGGACGCGAGCATACGAGCACGCGCGAGATGGGAGACTGGGCAGTCCGCGCTGGACTGGAGCGCGAACGCGAAATCCCAAAAATCGTTTTCGGGCTTTATTCCACGATGCGGGACGAGAAAATCTTGGTTTTTCGCAAGCCTGACTAAGGCCGGTACACGACGCGCCGTCAGCGGACGGCGAGTTCCAGCAGACCCCGGGACGGCTCCAAACTCGGATCACCGGTAGCGCTGGTCAGGCGGTCGAGTGAACTGACCACCTCGGAAAGACCGATCTGGCGCGCCCAGTACAGCGGGCCGCCGCGCTCGCGCGGGAACCCGTAGCCGAGCGCCCAGACCACGTCCACGTCGCCCTCCCGTTCGGCGATCCCCTCCCCGAGGATTTCGGCTCCCTCGTTGACGAGCGCGGAGAGACAGCGCTCGAGTATTTCCCGGTCCTCCACCTCGCGCCGCCCGATCCCCTGGGCCGCCGATTCCCGGCGGGCGATCTCCGCCACCTCCGGATCGGGCAGGGGAGTCCGGTTCCCCGGTTCGTACCGGTAGAACCCGGCGCCCGTCTTCTGGCCGAGCCGTCCCCGCTCGCAGAGCCGGTCGGCGACGACCGGTTTCGGCGGCGGTTCCCCACGCGCCGTCGCCTCGGCCGCGAGCCGCTGCCGCACGGCCTGGCCGATGTCCAGGCCCGCCAGGTCGGCCACCGCGAAGGGACCCATCCGGAACCCGAAACGCTGGAGCGTCCCGTCGATCTGCTCGGGGAGCGCGCCCTCGAGGAGCAGTTGGTCCGCCTGCCGGCGGTAGGCGAACAGCATGCGGTTGCCCACGAAGCCGTCGCAGACCCCGACGGGCACCGGAGCCTTGCCGAGCCGGAGGCCGAGGGACATGGCGGTCGCGAGCGTTTCGCCTGACGTCGCGTCGCCCACCACGACCTCCAGCAGGCGCATGACGTGGGCCGGGCTGAAAAAGTGCGTTCCGACAACGGCTTCCGGGCGGTCGGTGGCGGCGGCGATGGCGTTCACATCGAGTGAAGAGGTGTTCGTCGCGAGGACGGCACCCGGGCGCGCGACCTTGTCCAGGCGGGCGAAGACCTCGGTCTTCACGCTCAGGTCCTCGAAGACCGCCTCCACGAAGAAGTCCGCCCCGCCGAAGTCCTCGAACCCTTCGATGCGGCGGATCCTCCGCATCCGCGCTTCCGCTTCCGCGGCGTCGATCTTGCCGCGGCCGACGGCCCGGGAGAGGCTCCCTCCGACCGCCGCCTCTCCCCGGATCCACGCTTCGTCCGAGTCCTCGAAGACCGCCACCGGAATCCCGGCCGAAGCGAAGGACATCGCGATCCCGCGTCCCATGGTCCCGAAGCCGACAATCCCGGCGCTCTCGACCTCGGCTCCGGCGACCCCCTCGGGAATGCGGCGCGAGTGCGCCGCTTCCTCTTGCGCCCGCTGGAGGTGCGCGGCGGCGGCCTGCTGCTCCTCCGGGGTCGGCTTCCGGTCCAGGGGTTCCGGAGCCGGGGAGTTCATGGGGAAACAGGATAGCGGGCGTCCGCCGGGCTGCTGCTAACGTCACTGCGGCCTGGGAGGCTCGTCATGCGCACCATCCTGAAGATCGCGGCACTCGTGGCATTACTCGCTCTCGCGTGGGGGGCCGGCTGGCTCGCTTCGGGGATCGGCGTCGGGCGGGTGGCGCCGGAGGGGAGCCTCGAAGAGCGCGAACGCGCCTTTTCCGAGGGCATGCGGGAGGTGGTGCTCGACGGGCAGTTCACCGTCGCCTGGCCGGAGCCCCGGGAGGGCGTCTACCGCGACCGCTACGAGATCGCGGGGGTCACCAAGCTGGACGGGGACCGCTGGCGGTTCGACGCGCGGATCACGTACGGGAACACGGATGTCACTCTGCCGGTGGTGGTCCCGATCCTCTGGGCCGGGGACGTGCCCATGATCCGGATGGTGGACGTCGAGATCCCGGGGCTCGGAAACGAGTTCGGCGCGACCATCGTCTTCGACGGCGACCGCTACGGCGGCACCTGGGACCACGGCGAGGTCGGCGGCTTCATGTTCGGACGGGTGGTTGGAGAGTAGGCGACAACCTCACGCCACGATGCGACTATTGGCGTTCATCGACACTAACGTGCTGCTGCACTACCAGTTCTTCCGCGACGTGAACTGGCCGGAAGAGCTGGGCGCTGAAGAAGTGACGTTGGTCTTTGCGCCTGTGGTGGTGGAAGAGTTGGACAACCGGAAATGGGCCGGGCCACGTCGCGAGCGCGACCGGGCGAAGAAGGTGCTCAAGGCTCTGAAGGATCTGGGACTGTCCACAACGCCAGTGACGATGCGTTCGGGCGTGCAAGTTGTTGCGCTCGACGAAGAACCGCTGGATGCACTGTTCGTGCACCACCGCTTGCAGCCGCGTATCAGCGACGACCGGCTATTGGCATCAATCCTGGCTTTCAGTGAAGCACAAGGCGACACCGCCGCCATAGTGCTTCTGACGGCAGACACGGGCCTGAGCGTGAAGGCACCGACGAGGCAGGTCACCGTGGTTGTGCCTGACGAACGCCTTGAACTAGATGAAGAACCCGATGAGACGGAGCGCAAACTCGACAGCGCGCGCCGCGAGCTCGCGGCGCTACGAGCCGTTACGCCGAAACTTAGGCTGACCGTCGCCGGAGAGAATCTTGTCGAGCGCGAAGTGCGTAGGTTCGCTGAGTTCAGTGCAACAAAACTAGGGCGTCTGCTCGAGATTTGGCGTTCGAGCCATCCGCACGTGAGGGCGCCCCCCGACTCGGTTGTAGTCCCCGGAGGAGGCAGAATCTCGCTGGAAGCGATTGCGGGGCTCCCGGGGTTCTGGTCACGGAAGGATGCTACGGAACGCAACGCCACGATCGACCGAGTTTATGGAGAGTATGAGACTTTCCTTCGGCTATGGCCGGCAAGGTTGAATGCATTGACGCGCTGTCTAGATTATCTGTTCGTGCTTGAGAACCTAGGGACGGCGCCTGCCGACGACGTGGATCTGCTGATTTCGGTGGACGCTAACGGTAAGTGGCTTGAGGAACTCCCGGAGTTACCTACGGCACCGACGGTGCCCGAGCCACGCGGGCCATTGGACCGTATTTCAAGGCTTGACTTCGAGTCGCTCTATGGCAATTTCGACCCCAGTAATCTGCGTCTACGGGACGATCCGATTGATGGTCCGAACATTCTGGAAGACGAGCCCCAAAGTGTGCGGTACACGGTGAAGCGTGTGAAGCATCATGTGCCCTGTGAACTACCGATTGTCTACTTCCAGTTCGCTTCTGACGATGACGTACGATCCTTCACCGTAACGTACCGTCTCGTTGCAGCAAACATTCGCGAACCAAAGAGCAATGACCTCCACATAAAGTTGTCGGTTTCTTCGGCGCCGGAACCGCCGAGCCCTGCGGAGTTGCTCAACGGTAGCGACGAAGAGAGTGGTTCTGATCGCGATGACAGCGTCGAGTCTGACGACTGAGTTTGACGAATCGGAGGGTTCTGTGACTGGGGAGTTCTGGGCGGAAGTCTCGGAGCCTGAATTGGGTCAGATACGGATTGTTCAGGGAGCTAAAGGCGACTGGTGATGGCCTGCAGCTCTTCGATTGAGACCTACCTCGCTCTCCTGCGCGGCATCAATGTCGGCGGCAAGAACGTGATCCGGATGGCGGCCCTCCGGAGCTGTTTCGAAGCGGAAGGCTTCCGCGACGTCGTCACCTACATCCAGAGCGGGAACGTGATCTTCCGCGCCGTGGGCTCGACGCCCGGCGACCTGACGATCCGGATCGAGCGGATGCTGGCCTCGGCGTTCGACTACCAGGCGAGGGTCATGCTGCGTTCCCGCAAGGAGATGGAGGCGGTCGTTGCCGGAGCGCCGGCCGGATTCGGCTCGCAACCCGATCGGCATCGCTACGACGTCATCTTCCTGCGGGACACTCTGACGGCGCAGGACGCCATGGACGAGGTCCGGGTCAGGCCCGGCGTGGACGAGGCTTGGGCGGGCGACGGGGTTCTCTATTTCTCGCGCCTGATCAGTCAGGCCTCCCGGAGCTACCTCAGCCGGCTCGTTTCGATGCCGGTGTACCAGGACATGACGATCCGCAACTGGAACACCACGACCCGATTGCGGCAACTCATGTCGTGACCTCACGTCGGAGTTCGACAGCATCCTCGACCACCCAGAGAGGAGCCATCATGACAATCGATATTCAAGAAAAGACTGCGAAGCTTGATCCCCCACAGCGGCGGAAGGTCGAGGCACGAGCGGCAGAACTCATCGCGGAAGAGATGACCCTGCGCGAGTTGCGAAAGGCCCGGCAGCGTGACCGTGTCGTCACCGGTCGGGAGCCCGGCCGGGCATCGCTTTCACCGGGTGACCCGGCGCCGTAGCAACGGCAGGAGGTGTCCGTTTCCGCTGAGGCGGGCGCTCGCCGACAGATGCTTCGGGAGCGCGGGATCGGCGCCGTGGTTCATCAGCGCCTCGACCAAGCCGGCTTCGCCGCTCAGGAGCGCGAGCCGCAGCGGGTAGCCGAATTCGTCGGCCGAGAGATTCGGATCGGCGCCACCGGCGAGAAGGCGTTCGACGATCCCCGCCCGGTGTTCCCGGTCCGGGTCCGAGCCATATTCAACCCCCGGCGCTTGAGGTGGGGGGACGATCTCAATGTCCGCTCCGCCAGCCTGCGCTTTCTCGGCGCTGACGAACAACAACGGGAAGAAGACAGCCTGTAACGGACGCAGTTCTCCGCAGACGAGGTTCGGGTCGGCGTCCCCGTCAAGCAATACCTGTACGGCCTCCGGGTTGCCCGCCATTGCGGCCGTCGCGAGAGGCGAGACACCCGCGCCGTCGCAACCGTTGATCTGTGCGGGGCCGGCAGCTCGCAACTCCGGAATCCCGTGACTCCCCGGTTGCCAGGCGGCACGCACCAGACTGTTGTCCGACTCCGCGGGGGTCCCGGATTCCCCATAGGCCCCGTGCCCTGGAGACATATCCACGACGCACCGTTGGCCGCTGAGAAGCGGTACGGCCAAACAGCACGCCACGACCAGAGCGCCATATGGCGATCGATTGCCGCATCGCGCGGCGAACCGATTTCGGGCGAACACGCGATCAGGTTACCGGAGCTGCGTCGCCTTGGTGATTCTGCCGACTCCTTCGCGGCCCCCCTGTCGACCTTTCGGGAACCGCCGGTGGTGGCCCTCGAGACTGACTTGCGTCGGAAGGCGCCTCGATCATTCCGCAATTTGACGGCGTAGTTCGACGATGTCGCCGAGTACCCAGAGATTGGCGATCCGTCCGCCCTCGCACCGGAAGAACGCAGCGCCCGCCCAGGTGATCTGCCGGCCGGTCGCGGCGACGCCCAGGAACTCGGCGCGGTGCTTTCCCGTGAAGCGCATCCGCGCCGCCGCCCGATCTCTGTCCGTCACGAGTTCGTCGATGATGCAGCGGTAGTCGTCGAGCGCCCGGTGCACTTCGCGCATGTAGGCGATGAAGCCGTCGGGTCCGACGCGTTCCGCGCCCAACGATCCCCGGAAGCGAAAGGACTCGGCGAGGATCTCCCGCGCGCGTTCCTCGTCGGCCCGGTTCCAGACTTCGGTATAGAAGGCCTCGACAAGTTCACGTGGGCTCATGGTTCGGAGATTCTCCTTCTCGGTGGCGTCGTGCGGCCCGTGAGGTGTGCAGGAATCGGAGGGAATGCCGGATTGGCTGTCGAATCAGCCCGTAGGCGAGACGTGTTTTCGCTGCGCTCCGCGCAGCGGTGCCGGTCTGAAGACCGGCGGTCCCAACCGGGGGAGTCGTCTGTTCGGCGTTCGCGGCCGTTTCCGCCGCCAAGGGAGAGCGAGGTGGTGCGGTTTCGCGGCCCTCTCGGGCCGCGATGCCGGCCGGAGGCCGGCGCTCCGAGACCCATCCCCGTCCCTTAGAATCGCGCGCTTCCGATGGCTGATTTCGACACTGTGGTGCGGGGCGGGACGGTGGTGACCGCCGACGGGATCCGGGCCGCCGATATCGGAATCAGCGGCGGGGTGGTCCGGGCCGTCGAGCCGGGACTGGGGCGCGGCGAGGAAGAGCTCTCCGCCGAGGGCCGGCTGGTCATTCCGGGGGGCGTGGACGCGCACACCCACATCGAGCAGAAGTCCTCGATGGGGCTGATGTGCGCCGACGACTACCACTCGGGCACCGTTTCGGCGGTCTGTGGGGGGACGACGACCGTCCTCTCCTTCGCCGTCCAGGGGAAGGGAGCGTCACCGCGCGAGGTGGTGGCCGCCTACCACGCGGCGGCGGGGCCGAAGGCGGTGTCCGACTACGGGTTCCACCTGATCGTCGCCGATCCGACGCCGCAGGCGCTCGAAGAGGAGATCCCGGAGCTCGTCGCCCAGGGCGTCGTCTCCTTCAAGATCTACATGACCTACGACCTGGTGCGTCTCGATGACCGCCAGTTCCTCGACGTGCTGGCCGCGGCGCGGCGCATGGGCGCGCTCACCATGGTCCACGCCGAGAACCACGACATGATCGGGTGGCTCTCGGGACGCCTCGTCGGGGAAGGGCACAAGGCCCCCAAGTTCCACGCCGCCGGCCACCCCAAGCTGGCCGAGAGCGAGGCGACCGGCCGCGCCATCGACCTCGCCGAACTCGTGGACGCGCCGCTCTACATCGTCCACGTCTCGTCAAAGGAAGCCGCGGACGAGATCGGCGCCGCGCGCCGGCGCGGGCTCAAGGTCTTCGCCGAGACCTGCCCCCAGTACCTGCTGCTGACCGCCGAGGACCTCGACAAGCCGGGGATGGAAGGCGCGAAGTTCTGCTGCAGCCCCGCGCCCCGCGACGAGGAGTGCCAGGAGGCGCTCTGGGAGGGGATCGTGGACGGCACCTTCGACGTGGTGAGCTCCGATCACGCGCCCTACAGCTTCGACGACAAGGGGAAGCTGGCGTGGGGGCCCGAGCCGCCCTTCCCGAAGATCTGCAACGGCGTGCCGGGCGTCGAGCTGCGGATGCCGCTGCTGTTCTCCGAAGGCGTCGGCAAGGCCCGGATCAGCCTCCAGCGCTTCGTCGCGGTCTGCTGCGAGACGCCGGCGCGGCTCTTCGGCCTCTATCCGAAGAAGGGGACGATCGCTCCCGGAAGCGACGCCGATCTCGGGATCTGGAACCCGGACCAGGTGGTGGACATCCGCTGGGCCGACCTCCACGACCAGGTTGGCTATTCGCCCTACGAAGGCCGCCAGATCAAGGGGTTCCCGGAGACGGTGCTCCGGCGCGGCGAGGTGGTGGTCCGGGACGGCCAGCCGCGCGCCCAGCCGGGCAGCGGCCGGTTCCTCGTCCGGGACCGGCCGGACTCCGCGGAGCCGCTCTACCGCCCCTCCTGGTCGGTCGCCCTGGCCCGCAGGTTCGGGGCGGTGGACTTCCTGAAGTAGTCGGCTGGCGCGTCGCTCAGCGGAGCGGCACCGGCGGGCCGAACGCGCGGTCCTCTTCCACCACGATGACCCCGTTCTCCTCCACGTAGGCGTCCCACGCCGCGAGCAGCTCCGCGAGCACGTCGGGCCGCTCCGCAGCGAGGTCGGTCAGCTCGCCCGGATCCTCGTCGAGGTTGTAGAGGGCCCAGTCGCCCTTCCCGAGGGGCGGCGCCAGCCAGGCGATCTTCCAGGGGCCCCGGCGCATCGCGCGGCGTCCGAAGATCTCCCAGCCGGCGGTGGGTTCGTCGTGCAACGTGTCCGCGTCCCCGCGCAGGAGCCCGGCGATGGACTTCCCGGCGGGCGCGATCCTGTCATCCGCCACGGGCATCTCCGTCCCGGCGAGTTCGAGGAAGGTCGGGAACAGATCCGTGACGTGGACGAACGCGCCGGAGACGGCTCCCGGGAGGTGGGCCGCGAATGCCGGCGGAAGGACCGCGAAACCCGGGACCCGGATGCCGCCCTCGTGCACGAACTGCTTGAAGTAGCGGTAGGGGCCGCTCGCAGCGTCCGCCCATTCCGGGCCGTAGTAGACGAACGAGTCGAGGCGCCCCATGTTCTCGTAGGAGAGGTCGAACCGCTGGGGAAGGAAGGTCTCGTTGTCGGCGAGCCGGCTGACGTCCTCGCCCGCCGCCCCGTTGTCCGAGAAGAAGAGGATCAGGGTGTTGTCGAACACGCCCAGCTCACGCAGTTCCTCGACGAGCCGGCCCACATGGTGGTCGAGACGTTCCACCATCGCGGCGTAGAGTTCCATCTTGCGGGCTTCGACGCGGCGCTCGTCATCGCTCAGGTCGGTCCAGCGCCGGGCGAAGTTCGGTAGCGGAGGGACCTCGGCGTCTTCGGGGATCACCCCCACGCGCTTCGCGCCCGCGATGCGGCGTTCGGCCAGTGCTTCCCAGCCGTCGTCGTAGGCCCCCGCGTAGAGGTCGAGGAACTCGTCCGGGACCTGGAGCGGCCAGTGCGGCGCGGTGTAGGTGCCGAGGGCGAAGAACGGCTTTTCGGCCGCGTTCGCTTCCCGGATGTACGCGATGAGTTCGTCCGTGTAAGCCCGGGTCGAGTAGAAACCCTCCGGTAGCGGCACGACCTCGCCGTCCCGCCGATAGCGGATCTCGTCCAGGGTGTCCACGGGCGCGGCGTCCTCGAAGTGGCTGGCCGCCCCAGGGAGCAGCACGAAGGAGCGGTCGAACCCCCGGTGCGGGGGGCTGTGCTCCGCAGCCTGCCCGAGGTGCCACTTGCCGGCGATCGAGGTGTGGTAGCCGGCATCCCGCAGGACGGCGGGGAGGTGGAAGACGTGCTCGTTGAGGTACCCCTCGTAGCCGATGCGGCCCTCGAGGTCGTCTCCCATCAGGCTTGCCATGCCGCCGAGCCCGGCCCGGTGGTGGTCCACGCCGGAAAGCAGCATCGCCCGGGTCGGCGAGCAGGTGGCGGCGGTGTAGAAGCTCGTGAACCGCAGGCCCGCCGCCGCCAAGGTGTCCAGGTTCGGGGTCCGGATCTCGCCGCCGAAGGCGCCGATGTCGGTGTAGCCGAGGTCGTCGGCGATCAGGACCAGGATGTTGGGCTGGGACGGCGGCGCGTCTTCCGCGCCGCAGCCGAAGAGGAATGGACCCAGGAGGAGCGTCGCGGCAAACCGGCGGAGCATCCGGCGATTATGCGTTGACCCCGGTCCCGCCTCCTAGAATTCCCCGATGCGCAACCTGCGGGTCGCCGCCGCCCAGGTCGGCGGCATCCAGCCGGACGAGACGCGAAGCGAAGTCGTCGGACGGCTGCTCGATCTCATGGAGCGGGCGGCGGGCGCCGGCTGCCGGCTGGTGGTCTTCCCCGAGCTCACCCTCACCACCTTCTTCCCCCGCTACTTCCTCGAGGATGCGTCCTCCGCGGACACGTACTTCGAAACCGCGATGCCCGGGCCGGAGACCGAGCCCCTCTTCGACGCCTCCCGGCGGCTCGGCGTCGGGTTCCACCTCGGATACGCGGAACTGGTCCGGGAAGGGGACCGCGACCGCCACTTCAACACCGCGGTCCTGGTGGACGGCGGCGAGATCATCGGGAAGTACCGGAAGGTCCACCTCCCCGGACACGCCGACCACCTGCCGGAGGCGCCGTTCCAGCATCTCGAGAAGCGCTACTTCGAGGTGGGCGACCTCGGCTTTCCGGTCTGGAAGGCCTTCGGCGGGGTCTTCGGGATGTGCATCTGCAACGACCGCCGCTGGCCGGAGACCTACCGGGTGCTCGGGCTGCAGGGGGTCGAAATGATCGTGCTCGGCTACAACACCCCGGAGGTCAACATCCACCACCGGGAGCCGGCGCACCTGCGGATGTTCCACCACCGGCTCTCGCTCCAGGCGGGCGCCTACCAGAACGCCACCTGGGTGGTCGCCGCGGCGAAGTGCGGGGTCGAGGACGGCAGCCGCCTGATCGCCGGCTCGGCGATCGTCTCGCCGAACGGGGAGATCGTGGCCGAGTCTGCGGGGGAGGGAGACGAACTGATCGTCGCCGACTGCGATCTCGACGTGGGGACCGACCTGAAGCGCCACGTGTTCGATTTCGCCCGCCACCGGCGGACCGAGCACTACGGGCTGATCACCGAACGCACCGCGCCGGTCCTGCCGGACTAGGCCGGCAGCACCGCGCGGCCGCCGAGCCGCCGGATCAGGCGCACCAGCGGCCAGAGGAGCGCGAGGTAGAGGAGCGCGGCCAGGATCAGCGGCGAGGGATTGAAGTGGACGCCCTGGGCGACGCGCGCCATCCGCAGCAGGTCCGGTAGCGCCACCACGCTTGCGAGCGAGGTCAGCTTCACGGCCTCCAGCGTGTTGCCGGCGAGGTCGGGCAGCACGTTCCGTACGCCCTGGGGCAGGATCACGTGCCGGAGGGTCGCCATGGTGCCGAGCCCGGTGGAGCGCGCCGCCTCCCACTGGGTCGGCTCGATGCTGAGGATGCCCGCCCGCAGGATTTCGCCGTAGTAGGTCGAGGTGTTGATGGTGAGCGCGATCCCGACCCCGAGGAGCGGCGGCGGCTCGATCCCCAGGAACGGCAGGCCGTGGACGATGAGGACGAGCAGCACCAGCGGCGGGAAGGCCCGGATCAGGTCCACTCCCCAGGAGAGCGAGCGCGCCCCCCAGGCCGGCGCCAGGGTCTGCGCGAGCGCGAGACCGGCGCCGAAGAAGAGTCCGCCCGGGACCACGATCAGGCAGGCCTGGAGCGTCACCCAGAGCCCGCGGAGCAGCAGTCCGGAACTCTCCGCCATCACCCCGGGGTTCAGGAAGGTCTGGAAGAACTCGGACACGATGCGTCAGCGGATGTGGAAGCGCGTCTCGAGCCAGCGCCCGATGCGGACGAGGGGCAGGAAGAGCGCCACGTACACCCCGGCCGCGAGCAGCAGCGGCGCCGGGCTCGCAGTCTGGGCCTGGATGCTCGCCGCCTGGTTGAGCACCTCGGGGACCGCTACCACCGAGGCCAGCGCGGTGTTCTTGCCGGTGGCGATGGCCCGGTTGGTGAGTGGAGGAATCGTCAGCCGGACCGCCTGCGGCAGCACCACCCGGCGGAAGGCCTCGCCGCGGCTGAGCCCGGTGGAGAGCGCCGCTTCCCACTGGCCCCGGTTCACCGAGGTGATGCCGGCCCAGAAGATCTCCTCGGCGGAAGCGCCGAGCACCAGCCCCAGCGCCACGAAGGCCGCCATGAAGCCGCTCAGCTCGATACCGGCGAAGGGGGCGGCGAAATAGAGGACCACCAGCAGCACGAGCGGCGGCATGGCGCGGAAGACATCGGCGTAGGCGGCGATCAGTCCACCGACCGGGCGGAGCGGCGCGCCCCGGATGAGCGCCCGGACGGTGGCCAGCAGCAGGCCCAGCGCGACTCCGGCGGCGATCGAGGTCAGCGCGAGTCCGAGGGTCACGCCGATTCCGGAGCGGATGCCCGGCCAGGCGGCGGCGAGGACCTCCGGGTCGAAGAAGATCCGCATTCAGAGCCGGCTCAGGAAGCTCTGCAGCCGCTCGGTCCGGGGCCGGTCGAGGACCTCCGCCGGCGGGCCGCACTCGAGGATCTCCCCGTCGGCCAGAAAGGCGATCCGGTCGGCGGCCTCGCGGGCGAAGGCGATCTCGTGTGTCGCGATCAGCATCGCGACGCCGTCCTCCTTCAGGGACCGGATGACCCGGAGCACGCTTCCGACGAGTTCGGGGTCGAGGGCGCTCGTCGGCTCGTCGAGCAGCAGGATGCGCGGCCGAAGCGCCAGCGCCCGCGCGATGGCCACCCGCTGCTGCTGGCCGCCGGAGAGTTCGTCCGGCATCGCGCTGGTCCGGTCTCCCAGTCCCACGCGTTCGAGCGCCTCCCGGGCCGCGGTCTCGGCTTCGCCCTGGCTCAGGCCCGCCGCGCGGCGCGGCGCGAGCGCGGCGTTTTCGAGCGCGTTCAGGTGCGGGTAGAGGTTGAAGGCCTGGAAGACCATGCCCATCCGCCGTCGGACGGAAGCGAGCTCGGCGCCACCCGCCGGAACGGGTTCCCCTTCGAAAACGACGTCTCCGGCGTCGGGTTCGGTGAGGCGGTTGCAGCAGCGCAGCAGCGTGCTCTTCCCGGAGCCGGAGGGGCCGATGAGCGCCACGAGTTCGGACGCCCCCACCGCGAGGTGGATGTCCCGGAGGGCCGGGATCCCCGCGAAGGTCTTGCCGACCCCGCGAAGCTCCAGGACGTCACTCACCCGCAGGGCTCGCGTCCCGGCGTCTCCTGGAATCCGGTCAACCCGGGCGGCCCGAATCCCGGATAGGCGGTCACGGCCGCCGAGCCCGGCGCCGGCTCCACCCCCAGCCACTGCTCATGGATGCGCGCGATGGTGCCGTCCAGCTTCATGCACTCCAGGATCGTCTCGACCCGGTTGCGCGTTTCGACGTCGTCGTTCCGGAAGGCAACGGCGAAGGCCGTCTCCGCCCGGATGCGGAAGTCGGCGCGCACTCCGGCGTTCTGGCGGACCGCCCACATCGCGACCGACTCGCCGACCAGGTTGGCGAACGCCCGGCCGGAGAGCACCGCCTGCACCGCGTCGGCGTTCTTCCCGTAGCGGAGCACCTCGAACCCGAGCCGCTCGTGGTTCGCGGTGGCCCAGAGGTCGTAGGCGGAGCCGTTGTTCACTGCCACCTGCTGCCCCTGGAGCTGCTGGAGATCGGTGAGCTCGGGCGCGTCGCTGCGGCGGATGAAGACCGGGTCGGTATCCAGATAGCCCTCGGTGAGGAGGACCCGTTCCGCCCGGCCCTCGGTGATCGTCGTGGGGGCGATCACGAACTCGAACTTCTCGGCATAGAGGCCCGAGAAGATCGAGGACCACTCGGAGTCCACGATCTCGAAGCCGGGCCGGCCCAGCCGCGCCGCGATCTCCCGGGCGAGGTCCACGTTGAAACCCTCCACCTCGCCGTTCGCGGCCATCATCGCGTGGGGCGCGAAGCCCACGTCGGCGGCGACCACCATGGAACCCTCGCCCGCGACTTCGGGGGATCCCCCGCAACCGGAGAGGATCAGGAGCGCGGCCGGAAGGACGCCGACGCGCGGGCCGGCTCGGGACATCCGTCTCATGGTACCCGGCGGCTGAACATTCCCGAGGCCACGCCCGAGAAGAAGCTCGTGAGGGCGCTTCCCGCGATCAACCCGCCGGCGAGGATGTAGCGCGGGGAGTCGTACCGGTCGCCCGTGCGCCAGCTCACCAGGCGCCGGACGAGGAGCGCGGCGAGCGCGGTCCAGCCGGCGATCGGGTTCACGACCAGGAGGCCGGTGGCGAAGAGGACCCCCATCTGCCGGTTGGCCCCGCCGAGGAACTGCAGGACGGCGCCGGGCAGCGCCCAGACCGCGAGTTGGCGCGCCAGGTCGGGGTTGTGGCCCGCCGCGATGGTCGCCACCGCGACCCGGTCGTACGGCGGGAACAGGTCCGCTTCGAAGTAGGAGGCGTAGGTGAGCAGCACGAGTCCCGCCGCCACGAGCAGGCCGAAGACCTCGGCGCCCCGTTGCGCGAGCCGCCCCTGAAGCTCGTAGTCCGGGTCCGCGCCGTGACCCCGGAGGATCCAGCCCGCCTTCAGGTCGTAGCCCATGTCCGCGAACGCCGGGCCGGTGGCCGACGCGAAGCCGGTCAGGAGGACCAGCGCGAGCGGCGGGAACCCGAGCAGCATTCCGAGGAGCAGGAAGATGAGCGACGTCGCGAAGGCCGGGAACCAGCCGGAGTGCATCGCCGCCACCCCGCAGAGGAGTTCCGAGATGAGCGCGGCGGCGGCCGCGAACAGGGCGAAGGCGACAACGCCGGGAATCCCCATCCCCGTCAGCAGCCCGCCGAGAACCGCGACGAGCGCCGCCGCCGTCGCGAAGCCGGAGTACCCCTTCGCGAACGTCGAGAGCCCGGGCCGGGGTCCGGCGGCGGGCGGAGCGGTCGGCGGTTCCGGTTGGCCGCGGATCGCCCGGCCCATCTGCCAGAGCGCCACCGCCCCCGCGCCGAGCATGATCCCGTGCGGGGCGTGGATGGCGGCGAGGTCCAGCCCGAGCACCTCGGGCGCGTAGCCGCGGGCGAGGAGCCCCAGCCCGAACATCAGGAGGGCCACCTGGTTGCCGATCCAGCAGACGCCCACGATGTCGGTGGGGATGCCGGCCAGCCGCCCGAGGGCGCCCGCGATCCCTCCGGTCACCAGCAGCGTCGCCCGGCGGCCGCCTTCGTCGCCGGCCCGCAGACACTCGGCGGTGGCGATCCCGGAGGGCCAGAGCCCCTCCGCCGGGAACACCCGGCTCCCGAAGAGCCGGTAGAGCAGCGCGATGTCGAGCAGCGCCCCGAGCACGGCGCCCAGGATCATCGCGGGGACGAGGTCGGGCCGTCCGAAGAGCCACACCATCCCCGCCGGAAGGAGCACGGCGTTCGCGCCGCCGAACGTTGCCGCCGAGATGACCGTCTGAAGCAGGTTCTGGCGGGCGGTGCTCCGGAAGCGGCGGGTGAGGGCGAGCGGGACGCGTCCCACCGCGATGGCGATGACGGCGGCGATGATCGAGCTGTTCGGGGTAATGCCGACGCGGGTCAGCAGCTCCATCCCGATGATGGCGCCGAGGAGCGCCAGCCCCGCCCCGAACAGCAGCGTCCCCGGCTCGAACAGGCCCGGGTGCCGCCTCGCCTCAGCCATCCGCGCCGAAGTATGCGGGAGGTGGCTCGGAGCGCCGGCCTCCGGCCGGCATCGCGCGGGAGCGCGAAACCTGCGCTGAGAGCGCGGCGTCATGCCAACGCGCGCGCCATCCCTGGCCTGCCCGGTGGCACGCCCGGCTGGGAACGCCGGCTTCAGCCGGCACGCGCGGCGCTCGGTGCCGCGTGCGTCGTAACGCCGGTCGGCCTCACGGCGAACCGGCCGGAACCGGGACCAACAACGGTGACATGTACCCGGCCAGCCGGTTCCGCCAGTGCTACATGTTCCTCCCCGAGGCCGGGCTAATGCGACATGTACCCGGCCAGCCGGCTCCGCCAGTGCTACATGTTCCTCCCCGAGGCCGGGTTAACGCGACATGTACCCGGCCAGCCGGCTCCGCCAGTGCTGCATGTTCCTCCCCGAGGCCGGGCTAATGCGACATGTACCCGGCCAGCCGACTCAGCCAGCGCTACATGTTCCTCCCCGAG
>JAJEFG010000004.1 GCA_022820545.1 Acidobacteriota bacterium
CCTGTCGCGGCGGCGGTCGTCCCGATGACGGCGAGGCGGGCAGCGGTCCCAAGGTGCGATACGTTCCGTTCGCTGCCCCCTCGGGTGCGGCTCGTGGTCCCAGGTCTCGCCGCCCGGTGCGCTCGGGAGGGCGCGATGTTCCCGCCGTTGCCCTCTCGGATTCGGGACTTCCGGGCCGTTGAGGAAGTGTCCCCAGACGTGACCTCCGTTTTCGGCGGACGTGTATAATCGTCCGCAATAACAATGACTTACGAGGGGTCCGCAGCGGTCCTCTGGTCGGCATCGCGCGGGAGCGCGAAACCAGCGCCGATGATGCTGCGCCCTGCCACTGTGATGCCCGCTGGAACGGAAGTGAGTTATTGGCAGGTCCATGCTGTAGTGGTAGAATGATGTGTTATGGCATATATAGCCGATACTGGAGCATATAGTCCGACCACCCAGGAAGACTCGGTTCGGGCAGTCGTCGACGCTGCCGGGCGGCTCGTCGTGCCGGCACGGTTCCGGGCTGCTCTCGGATTCGGGAAGCGCCAGGAAGTGCTCCTCACCCTCGAGGGTTCCGCTGTCCGGCTGATGACCGCGGAGGCGGCCGTGGATGCGGCCGTGGCAGAGGTGCAGGCGTTGGCCCGCAAGTACGGTGGAGGGAAGGGAGGCGAAGTGGACGCGTTCATCGCCGAGCGGCGCGCCGAAGCGGAGAAGGAGTGACATGGCGCGTTTGCTTTTGGACGCCTCGGCGCTCCTCGCCCTGATCCAGCGGGAGTCGGGAGCGGACGCCGTCCGGGACGCCTTGCGGGACGATGCCGCGATCTCCGCCGTGAACCTGGCGGAGGTAGCGGCCCGGCTGCATCAACAGGGATGGGCGACCGAGGACGTGGCGGCTGCCGTTCGTTCCCTGTCGGTCGGAATCCTGCCGTTCGACTCCGAAACCGCGCTGCGGAGCGGCGCCCTTCGTTCCGCGACAGCACCGTTCGGACTCGGCCTTGGGGACCGCGCCTGCCTCGCAACCGCCGCGCGCCAGGGAATCCCGGCGCTCACCGCCGACCGCGCGTGGCTGGAGCTTCGCCTGCCCGGGATCGAGATCCGCCGCGTCCGTTGATCCGACAGGCCAAGCCACTGCTGCCGCTTTGCCTTCGAGGTGCCGGAATTCGGGCTCTTGCCCGCACTCTGCCGCGGATCGCCTAAGCTCCCCACTCCGAATCCCAAACCCTTCACAGCGCCATTCAGACGCCTGCACGATTGCCCGGACCGACGAACATGGGCACGCGGACTGCCACGAGTTCGGGGGTGCCTGACCCCGACCGGCGGCGCCGCCCGAGGCGGCGCTCGAGCAGGCCAGGCAGGGCGCTCAGCCTCGTCGCAATCATGGCGGCAGCGATCAGCCTGTCGCTTCCCGCCGCCGCCCAGAACGGGAACGGACGGCCCAACGTGTTCTTCGACTGCTCCGGGCCCCGCTGCGATTCGCGCTACTACCGCACCGAGATCACCTGGGTGAACTGGGTCAACGACAAGGAGGACGCGAACGTCCACCTGATCATGACCAGCCAGACGACCGGCGCCGGAGGGCGGGAATACCTCCTCCATTTCATCGGTACCGGCGACCAGACGAGCTATGACGACGAGCACGGCTACCGGTCGCTGCCGACCGACACTGACCGGGAGACGCTGGACGGGATCGTCCACACCATGGAACTCGGGCTCGCCATGTTTGCGGACGAGGCCGGGTACCGGGGTCTCATCGCCATCAGCCCGATCGACCGGGAGGAGGCGGCGGTGGCCAGGGGGGTGGTGGCCCGGGACGAGGTGGAAGATCCGTGGAACCTCTGGGTGTTCCGCGTCGACGGCGAAGTGGGAATCGAAGGCGAGACCTCCGAGCGGCGCACCAGCCTGGAGGGCGGGTTCTCCGCTTCGCGGGTCACGCCCGACTGGCGCGTCCGGTTCTCGGGAGACGTCGAGAACGACCGTCTCTCGATCGAGCTCTCCGAGGGCACCTTCGAGGACACCCGCACCAACTGGAGCTTCGACACCCAGGTCGTGTACGCGCTGCTCGAACACTGGTCGGTCGGGATGGACACGAACACCAGCCGCAACCTGACCTACAACCAGGACCTCCGGGTCGAGTTGTCGCCGGCGCTCGAGTACAGCGTCTTCCCCTACGACGAGGCGACCCGCCGCAGCCTCACCTTCTACTACACGATCGGCCCCGCTTACCGCGACTACGCGGAGTCCACGATCTACGGGGAGACCGAGGAGACGCGCTGGGAACAGGCGATGAACGTCCGCTTCGGCCAGCGCCAGCCCTGGGGGAACGCCTCGATCAACCTGCGGGGTTCCCACTTCCTCCACGACTTCAAGCAGCGGCTGGTGTCCCTGGGGGGGAACCTCTCCTTCCGGGTCTTCCGGGGCCTCGAACTCGAGTTCCGCGGCAACGTCTCCCAGGTGAACGACCAGATCTACCTCGCCGCCGAAGAAGCCACCGACGAGGAGGCCCTCCTGCAGCTCCAGCAGCGCCCGACCGACTTCGACTACCGGATGGAGGTCGGGTTCCAGTTCCGGTTCGGGTCCATCTTCAACAACGTGGTGAACAACCGCTTCCGGCGACGCCGTTTCTGAGGCCGCGGCCGGCTTCCGCGTCCGGCGCGGTCAGTAGGTCCGGCGGAAACGGAAGTCCACGCCGAGCGTGCCGTCTTCGTCCCGCGTCAGGATCCAGGTGACCCGGCGGCGGGCGTACTCGACGATGACGATGGCCTCGTCGGCGTCCGAAAGGCTCGACGAATAGCGGACGTTCAGTTCGGGGGTCAACTGCTTGCTCAGGGTGACCCGCGCCGTCGGATTGCTGAAGCGTCCGATCATGTAGGGATCGACGGTCACGCGGTCGATGCCGAAGACCCGGCCCGCCCGGCGGCCGATCATCCCGGTGAACTGCTGGCTCAGCAGGTTGGTGGCGGAGACCGCGGCGGCCGGGTCGTCGGTGCGGCGGGCGCCGAGCAGGTTCGCCTCCGGAACGCCCGAAAGAAGCTGGAGGATGTCGGTCTCCCGCAGCGGAGGTTCGGAGCTCACGCTCGCTTCGATCTCTTCGAGGGTTCCCGATGCCGCAAGCCGCACGCGGTAGTTCCTGACGTTCGTTTCCGCCGTCACGTCGAACACCGGCTCGATGCTCCTGGGATCGATGAACTCGGCGCGCCCGGAGACGATCTCGAAACGGTGGGCGCCGACGAACAGCTCGCCCTCCACGAGGTCCGCGCGCCCCACCACCGCCGGAGACGCCGCGGTGCCCTGGAGGCCGAGGGAGGCATTCGCAGCGAGGCTGACGATCGAGTTGCGCACCGCGAAGGGGGAATCGGTTTCCACCCGGACATCCATCGCCACGTCGCCCAGGAAACCGCCGGCCTCCGCGTCGCCGGGAACGGCGATGATGCTTGATTCCGCGAGGACGTCCGCCGACAGCTCGTACTCGCGGCTCCAAAGCGCTTCGTCGAGGCGAACCTCCCCGGAAAGCAGACGTCCCCCCTGGTCGCCCACCAGCCGCAGGTCCGCGTTCACCGTGGCGCTGAAGTCGGCGGGGTAGCGGAGACGGGCGTCCGCGACCCGGACCCGCAAATCGCTGGCGCCGAGTTCGACGCCGTCGATGAGGACCTCACCCGACGCGACGACGTCGCCGGATGCCAGCCGGCCGTTCAGCTCAACGATGCGCAGCGACCGCTGGTCGAAGCTCACTGAGCCGTTGACCTCGCTCAGCCCGTGCGGAAAACCGGCCAGGCGGAAAGAGCCGTCCCGGATCGTTCCCTCCCCGAACACCTCGGGTTCGGCCGTGGACCCGACGACGGCGATCTCCAGGGCCAGGGCGCCGTCCGCGTCTAGGTCCGCCACGAACGGCTCGGCCGCCCGCAGCGAACTCTCCCCGCTCAGGGTCAGGTCAATCCGCTCCTCCCCGAGATCGACGGAACCGGCCGCCGCGAACTCGCCGCCGGGATGGAGGAGACGGAACTCCTCCACTCCGACGACGCCGTCCTCCATCACGATGCGGGCCGGGCCGCCGGATTCGGCAACGAACTCCGGCGTCTCGATCCTCAGGCTCTCGAGGGTCGCTTCCGCCGTCATCCACTCGTCGAGCGGATCCTCGATGCGGAAGCCGCCCGTCCCGTTGACCACGATCGAGATCCCCTGCTCCTCGGGCTCGGCGACCAGAAACGATGCTACGTCCAGCTCCCGCAGGGTGACCGTTCCGGAGGCGTCCGCCTCGAGCGTCCCGGAAATGCCGAAGGACGCGGCCCCGGAATCGAGAGCGCCGCTCGCCTCGAAGCGCTCGCCCGCCACCGAGGCCTCGACGCTGCCCGGGCCGAGCCCCGCGTCGAGCACCGAAACAGCGGGAATCCGTCCTTCGAGGCGGAGTTCCGGGACCTCCAGGTCGCCCCCGATCTCCGCCCGGAAGTCGGAGCGCAGCGCAATCCAATCCAGTTCCAGTCCGGGCGCCAGCGGATAGTCGTGACCGGTGATGGCGCCTTCCATCGTCCAGTCCACCAGATCGATGGTCAGCTCGCCCTCAGCCCTCCCCCCGCGGAAGGCCGCGGCCAGCGGCGCCAGGCGGACCGACTCGCCGTCCAGGTTCCAGCCGACGGAGAGTTCGTCGAAGGGCTGTTCCAGCAAGGTCCCGGCGGAGCCCGTCACCGTGCCGCCGCCGTAGTAGCGCTCGTCGCGCCGCACCGTGTTGCTCCGGCCGCTGACCGCGCCCTCCGCCTCGAGGTCCCATTCGAGGAAGTCCACGATCTCCCGGATGTCCCAGCGGTCCCACGCGGCGTCGAACTCCAGGTCCGGAAACTCGGTGTCGTCGCGGTCGAAGACTCCCGACGCGGAGATCGTTCCCTCCCCGGCACGGGCGCTCAGGCTTTCGAGCCGGATCTCCGCGGCGTGGATCTCCGCCGCGGCCACCAGCGTCTCGGTGTGAAACGTGGAGAACCGCAGTCCCTGCCCCTCCACGGCGCCGGCGATCACCAGGTCCGGCCAGGGACCCCGCACGGTTCCCTCGAACCGGGCAGCGCCGGAGACGTCCCAGCCGGTCGTCTCCGGGTCCTCGCCGAAGACCACCCGCCAGACCTCCTGCTGCACGGAATCCACCTCGGCGGCGTCGCCCGCAACGCCGCTCACCGTGAAATCGGCGCCGCCGGCGCGCGGGTAGCGCCCCTCGAGCGTCGCCTGGAAGGCCGCGCCTTCAGCCGTGAGCCGCCGGACCACCACGGCCTCCTCGTCCACGGCCACCGCCGCCCCGAAACCCAGCGGCAACGCACCGGGTCCGGCCTCCGGCCTCGCCCCGGCCGCCTCGATGGTCCCTGTCGCGAGCAACGGATCCGCGAACGGAATTCGCAGATCGGCGTCCAGGGCGACGCGGGAGCGGAGCGCGGTCGGCGTCCCGAAGACCCCCTCGAGGACACCGGAGAGCGACGCGTCCCGGACGGTCAGCGCCACCTCCGCCCGGTTTTCGCCGGAAGGCTGCGCCTGCAGCACGTGCAGGGTCGCCGCTCCCCCGGAGACGAACCCCTCGGAGGCGGAAACCTCGAGGCGCTCCGGGTCCCAGTGGACGCGCGCCTTCCAGTCGCGCAACGGCACGCCGTAGAGGCGGCTGCCCGGGAGCGCGAGCTCCCCGTCCAGCGCGAATCCGTCCTCCCCGAACCCCACGGTCCCGTCGAAGCGCATCCACGGATCCCCCCGGGTATCGATCGCCTCGACGCCGAACAGGGAACGCGCGAGCCCGCCGGCGTCGCCGCCGGCGCCGACCCGGAACTCGCCCGCCAGGCCACCGCCCAGGTCGAGCGACCCCTCGAGGTCCACCGTCAGGAGATCGGATCGAAGGCCCAGCCGGTCCAGGTGGAACCGGTCCTCGCGGATGCGGAACGCCGCGTCCAGCGCCAGCGGGAGTTGTGGCTGTTCCCCGAGACGAACGACCCCCAATCCGGACCGGACCTCCCCGTCCACGCTGCCCGCGTCCGCCACGCGGAAGGCGATGGCCACGTCGTCCACCCGGACCTCCCACGGCGCTGCGAGATTCCGGTAGCCGATGGTCGTCCCCGCGACCGAAATGCGGTCGGACGAAAACGACAGGCGCGCCGCGAGCGCTTCGAACTCCGGTCCGGATGGAGCGGGAGCGACGCGCGGCGGGCCCCCGTCGTCCGTTCCCCAGAAGCTCAGCCCCTCGATGGCCAGACTCTCGAAATGGAGGCGCGCCAGCACCAGCGACGACAGGCCCAGGTTCCCCCGGACCTCAGCGATCGAAAGGACCGGGGGCGCGGGGCCCGAATCCAGCGGTTCCCGTCCCACCTGCAGACCGCGGACGGCGAACTCGCCCGCCGGGAGCGAGATCCGGAGGCCGCCGGCCGCGACCGGGCGGTCGAGCGCCGCGGAGAGCCGGGAGGTGGCGAAGGCCAGCAGCCGGTCCTCGTCGATCGCGACGGTGACGACGGCCGCCAGCGCGGCGAGCAGCACGAGCAGGCATGCGGCCAGCAAGAGCCCCGCGCGGCGGAACCGGCGGCTGGAAATGGTCACGCGCGGTCAACGCGGCGAACACGGCTCGCCGTCGAACGTCCCGTCCGCGGGATCGCCGCGCCCGAAGCTCCCGCGATCACGGACCTCCCCTGCGGCATCGATGGCGCAGTAGGCGAAACGGTCCTCGGTCGCCAGCACGTAGACGAAGTGGTTGAAGGCGCCGCGGTCCTCCCGGCGGACCGCGCGGGCGTCGTTCCGGGCGGAATCCGGCTTCTTTCCCCCGGCGCCGGTCACGAAGTAGCGGACCCCACGCTGCGGCCGGAGCAGCGCGTAGAAGTGCTGGTGGCCCTGGAACACGGCATCCACGCCGTGTTCCATGAAGATCGGCTCGAGCTCGGACCGCAACACCTCGTCGTCATCCCGGCAGAAAAGTCCGAGCCACTGGCACCGCGTCGGCGCGTACATCGTCCCGTGCATGGCCACCACCTTCCACCGCGCTCGCGAGACGCGCAGGGCTTCGGCCACCCAGCGGAGCTGCGGCTCATCCGTTCCGTCCTCGATCTTCGTGTCGTCCTCTCCCAGCGTGTTCGTGTCGAGCACGAAGACCTCGGCCAGCGGCGCCTCCGATGACCCGCTCCCCGGGATCTCGATCGAGTAGTAGCGGGAGCCGTCCCGATAGCCGAACTCCGGGGTCGCCAGGTGGGCGTCCACTTCGCAGTCACGTGCCAGCGCGTAGGCCGTTTCGTCCCGGGGAACCGGTCTTAGTCCCGACTCCCCGCATCGTTCCACGTCGTGGTTGCCGAGCGCTGCATGAATCCGGACTCCCAGCGACAGGACACCGCGGTACACATCGAGGAACCTGCTCCCGATGAAGCGCGCCTCGCCGCGCTCGTACACGTTGTCCCCGAGCAGGAACACATGGGACACGGACGCCTCCTCCACGGTGCGCCGGACCTGCGCCGCCACGCTCCGCGCCCGTTCGTCGCCGGTACCCGTATCGCCAACCAGGATGAACCGCGCCGCGTCCCCCGGGTCCTGGGGGTTCGTGCCCGAGACCACGGCGGCCGGCAGGAGCGCCACGGCGCCGAGTGAGAGGAGGGTCCGGCGCTTCCGCATGGGCTCGGGCTACCGCTCCGGCGCGGGATACGCGGTCAGCGTTCCCCTCGCCCTTCCCCCTTCATCGGCCACGATCAACGCGCCGTCCGGAGCGAACGCGATGCCCTCGACCTGACGATGCCACGGAGCTTCGAACCGCCGGACATCCAGGACCTGCCCGCCCGGAGTCACCTCCGCGATGGCGGCCTGCCGAGCCGCCACCACGAACCAGTTCCCCGAGACCGGGTGCCGCTCGATTCCGGAGGGCTGGAACCGGTTGGCCCCGATGCGCCGGGCGAAATCGCCGACCGGGACCACCGTCGGGGCGCCGCGCAACGCTTTCTCGTCGACGGACCAGCGAAACATCCCCAGTTCGCCCCGGAGGCCGTCGCTGCGGGCGTTCTTGCACATCAGCACGAGTTCCCGGCGGCCCTCGTCGTACGCGAGGCCCTCGATCTCGCAGTCCCGCCCGGCGCCGGTGGCATAGACCTGAAAAAGCACCGACTCGCCCGCGGCGCCCTCGCGGCACTCGAAGAGCCTGCCGGCGCTCGTGACCAGGTAGACCCAGCCGTCGGCCACCGCGATGCCCTCGAAGTCATCGGCGACCGGGTCCGCCAGGTCCGCCAGCTGGAACTCCTTCACGACCGAACCGTCCCGGACGTCGAGCTCGAAGACGATGCCGGCCTCGTCGTTGTGCGCGAGCAGCCGGTGGTCCGCGGTCGTCGCGAGGCCGGAGATCTCCCGGAGGCGCCGCGGGAGCTCGCGGGCCGTCGCCTCGCCAGCCCCCAGTTCGTAGTCCCCGAGGGAAACGGCTGTCTGCGTTCCCGCTGACGCCCCGGTCAGGGGCAGCAGACACAGCGTGGCGGCCGGCAGGACTCTCAACCGGAGGGCTCTCCGCGCGTCACTTGGCCTTGGCCTTGCCGCCCGCTTCCGGCGCCGCCTCGAGTTCGTCCGGAGGCACGAGCCTCCACCCCGACAGCACCGCCGGCTTCGCGCCGAAGTTGCTCTTCCACACGGCCAGCGTGATCACCACGAAGATCAGCGAGGCGAGGTAGGCCACGGTGGTCAGCTGGGTGCCGGCCGCGAGGCCGATCCCGATGGCCATCAGCATGTAGACGGCGTCCATCGGCTCGTTGAGCGAGGCCCGGAAACGGACGGCCGCCACGATCCCCGCGAGTCCGAAGGCGAGGGCGAGACTGCCCTTGACCAGGAACACCACGAGGGCGATGGCGATGGGGATCACGAGCAGGGTGTGGGCGAAGGACTGGCTGTATTTCTTGCGCTGGCGGGTCCAGCGATACACCCAGGTGAGCGGGAGCGTCACTCCGAAAGCGAGCGTCAGCGCCACGACCACCGGGACCGTGTGCGACGGATCGATCAACAGGTTGACCCCCTCCTGATCCACCAGGCCTCCGAGGCCCTCCTGGATGTCTCCCAGCAGGGCCGATACGTCCGCTCCGGCGTCGGACAGCGTTCCGATGAAGAAGCGGTCCCGCTCCTGGGAGACGTAGAAGCGCATCCGGGGGAAGAAATGGAACGCGCCGGCCAGAAACCCGAGCCAGGACAGGTAGTAGATCGCGAGCCGGACGAGAATGTTGTTGAGCATGCGCCTCCTCCTTCGCCGTCAGAACATGTAGCCGGCGCGGAAATACACCCCGGTCATGTCGCGGCCCTTCATGACAGCGACGCTCACGGTCGTCCGCCGCTCCAGGAACGACATCCAGAACCCGCCGCCGGTGCCGTTGTGCCAGTCGTCGGCGTCGGCCGGATCATCGGCGAAATAGACCCGGCCGACGTCGGCGGCCCCGAACAGGCCGAACTCTCCGGGAACCAGGATCTGGATTCGCCCCAGCGCGAGCCGCAGTTCGAGGTTCGCATAGAGCGAGGCGTCCCCGGCGAAACGGTTCTTGTGGAAGCCGCGCAACGGGCCGTCCACCTGGCCCAGGCCGGCCCGGCCGGGTCCCCCGAGAAAGGCGCTCTCGTGAAAGGGATAGGTCCCCCACACCTTCTTGCCGCCGGCCCTGAGGGCGAGCGTCGGGCTGAGGGGCATGGACGCCGTCAGGTAGGTGCGCGCTTCGACGTCCACGTTTCCGAAGGGCGATTCCACATCCCAGACGCCCGGATAACCCGCAGCGGACACCCTGGCGAGAACCCCCTGCGTGGCATAGGCCGGATTGTCGCGGTTGTCGTACTCGACTTCGCCGCGCACGCCGATCTGCCCGAAGGAACCCGTGCCGTACAGGGGTTCATCCAGCGAACCGATGAAGAAGTCCCGGTTCGCCTCCGTGGGCGTGTTCGACCACTCGAGGACCGGGCCGAGGCTGACGGTGAGTTCGGAGCGCAGCGGCATCGTGCCGTCCCCGGTCGCATCCACGTCCTCCGTTCCCCTTCGAAACTCCAGGGCCGGCGTGAAGACGAAGTGCCGCTGCTCCACCTTGTAGTACGAGGACGGCTCCTTGAGCCGGAAGTCGTTGCCGAACCCCTTGAAGCGGGTCACCTCGAACCCCGAGTACTCGAACGCCAGCCGCGCGTCGATCTCGGGCCGGACGTGGCGAAAGGTGCCGACGTACGAGACGAAGGGCTTGAAGCCCCGGCTGGCCAGCCCCACGTCGAAGTAGTGCCGGGTGGCGAACGGGTCCTTGCGGAAACCGAAGTACTTCCGGCTGTGGATCACCCGCGCGAACACCCCCAGATCCGGGTCGGCCCAGACGAGCGGGCGGGTGCCCGACTCCATGCCCCAGTCGAAGGCGTACCGCGACCAGACGAGCGAGGTGGCGGGGCGCTGGTAGGGCCGCTCGTCAACGGTGGCGCCCTTCCCCTCGACGAAGCGGTTCCTCCCGCGATAGTCGTAGAAGTGGGTCTTTGAGGCGCCGGCGCCGGACGTGTTGATGAACGTGTCACCCCCGCCGCCCCCGTCGACGCGGACGGCAATCTCTCCGTCCGTCCCGGAGACCTCCGCCCGGTCGCTCCCGCCCCGCAGGTAGATCCGGACTTCCCGGGTTTCCTCGTGGCGGAAGGTCCGCTCGAACCAGGGCGGCTCCGGGCCTTCGTCCCCGTCGCCCTCGCGGCCGATCCGCACCCGGAGGTCCCCGTTCGGGAGGTGCTCGGCGGTGGCGTATTCGTCCTGGTCGGTCGCCTGGATCTCGACCTGGGGGGTGATCAGGTCGTAGTAGCGGTCCACGAACTGCGGCAGCGCGTCGCGCCGGGCCTTGAGCGCCGTTTCCAGGCTCGCGCCGACGAGCTCGTAGTACGGCTCCGGGAGCCGCCGCACGGCGTCCTCGATCACCGGGTCCGGGAGCTCCGCCCGGAACTCCTCGACGACCTCGCGCCACGCGCGCCGTTCGAGTCCGGCGAGGAACTGGCGGTCCAGATCCCAGCCGGTCATCGTCAGGCCGAGAAGGTTCGGATAAGACTCGTCGAACTGGATCGCCCGCGGGAGCGTCCGGCGCACCAGCATCATGGCGACGCCGCCGTAGTGGATGAACGCCTGGTCGCGGTCCTCGGGAATCGGGAGCCAGACGAAGCAGTCGCCCTCGGGGAACCTCGCCCATCTCCATTGGCCGGGATGGCGGTCCTTGTCGTTGATCAGCAGGTCCATGAGCCGCGCCTTGAGATAGGCCCGGGCGTCGATGCGGTCGCAGCGGCCCTCTTCCACATCCTCCCACACCGTGTCGGTCCCGCTGACCTTGCGGGAGCCGGCGAACCCGGGCGAGTCGTCCGGGCCTTCGGAGGGATGCTCCTGGAGCGTCCCGATCAGGCCGGCGAACTCCTCGCGGTACTCCCCGAGCCTCGGATCGTCCGGAATCACCACCAGCGTGTGCTTCGAATGGAGGATGCCGGTGGCTTCCATGAGCGGATCGACCACCAGCGCCGCAGCGGGCATGAGCGTGCTGATCAGGTCCTGGAGCACCTCGCCCACGATCGAGTTCTTGATGTCGTCCTCCAGCCGCTTGGTGGGGTCCTTGTCGAGGGACCGGACCGTGTAGCGGCGGCCGTCTTCCCCGGTGAAGTGGAGCGAGACGGACTGCCCGAACCCCCCGGTCCTGAGCGGCGTCAGGCCGCCGCCGACGGCGTCGAGGTCGAGGACCGCGACCTCGATGGGTGTGGTCCAGAGATCGCGGTAGTTGTCGCCGTAGAACCAGCGCTTCGACCCGGTGGCCCGGAACCGTTCTCCGGGGACCACCCGGTGGGTCTTCGCGCCCGGAGGGGGAATCGATCGGTGAATCCGGGGGCCCTGCGCGAGCGGGGCCTCCTGAGCGGTCACGGCGACCGGAACCGCGAGCGCCAGCGCGAGCGGGATCGCGCGCCGCTTCGAGCCCGGTCTCGAACCCATGCGGTGCTCCCTGCGGCTCAGCGCACCCGCCGCTCGACGGCGCCCTCCTCGCCGGTCGCGTGGTAGCTGTCGCCGTAGTACTTGCTCGTGATGCGGGTATGGAAGTCCTCGGCGCGGATCGGCGGGTAGAGCGGCGCGCCCTGGTTCGGCAGCACCTCCAGGACCTCGTCCTCCCAGACGTAGACCGCCATCGGGAAGGAGGTCCGGGGACGGGCCCGGGCCGCCGGGTCGCGGGGAGCGCTCACCCGGTGCGTGGTGGACGGCAGGCGGTTGTTCGTGATCCGCTGCATGTAGTCGCCGGTGTTCAGCACGATCGCGCCCGGCGGCGCGGCGACCCGAACCCACTTCATGGTCTTCCGGTGGAGGAGCTGGAGCCCCTCGGTCTCGGCGGCGGGGAGGATGGTGAAGAGGTCCACGTCCTCGTGGCCCAGCATCCTTCCGGTCGTCCCCTCGGGGACATCCGTCATCGGCGGGTAGTAGTTCAGCCGGAAGCCGAAGTTGGTGGCGGTGAGGCGCTCGTCGAACGACCCTGGGTCCTCGCCCAGATAGGAAAGGATCGACCGCATGATCGGGTGGATCAGCTGCTCGTGGGCGAGCACCAACTGCCGGAAGAAGGCCTCCCAGCCGGGTGAGGGCCAGAAGCCGGCTTCGTCCCAGTCCGGGTCCTCCGCAAGGTCGAACGCCCGGCGGCAGAAGACCCAGCCCTCCACGAGGTCCGGGTGGATCACCGTGGTCTCCCGCATCGGGAAGTAGCCCTGGTTCACGGAGCCCTGCCGGCGGGCGCGGTAGCGCTGCTTCACCTCGAGCGGGTGGCGCTCGAAGAACTCCCGCGTGCGGCGGTGGGCCTCGGCGTAGAGCGCCGGGTCCACCCCGTGGCCGGTGAGGATCGCGAACCCGGTGTCCTCGAGCGATTCGCCGAGGTCCCCGATGAACCGTTCGCTATCCGCGGCGTCCGCCGAGTCCAGCAGCGAGAGATCGCAGGGCTTCAGGACGAAGTCCTCGTCGAACTCCTCCTCGGCGCCTTCCGCGAGCCGGTAGCGCTGCAGCTTCGCCACCTGCTCGTAGGCGCGGAGCTCCTGGTTGAACTCCGACGGCGCCTGGGAGCGGAAACTCACGAACCGCCGGCCTGCATCTCCGCCGCCACCCGCTCGGCCTCCCGGAGGATCCGCATGGTGTTCCCGCTCCAGAGCTGGGCGATCTGGTCCTCGGTGTAACCGCGCTTCACCAGTTCCAGCGTCACGTTGAAGGTCTCGGAGGCGTCGTCCCAGCCGTCCACGCCGCCGCCGCCGTCGAAGTCGGACGAGATGCCGACGTGGTCGATCCCCATCACCTCGACCGCGTGGTCGATGTGGTCCACGAAGTCACCCACGGTGACCGGGAACTCGGCGCTGATGTCCGTCAGCCGGGTTCGCAGGGCCTCCTGGTCCTCCTCGCTCAGCGTGCCGATTTCACCGAAGGAGGAGACGCCGAACTCCGCCATGGCGTCGGCGATGGCCTGGGTCTTCTCGGGCGGGTCGGTCTTGACGAAGCTGCGGAGCGCCACCGTCTGCATCACGCCGCCGTTCGCGGCCAGCGCGCGGAGCTGTTCGTCGTCCATGTTCCGGGAGACGTCGGCGACCGCCGTGGTGCTCGAGTGCGAGGCGATGATCGGCGCGGCCGAGAGCTCCGCCGCCTGCAGGATGGCGTCCTTGGAGGCGTGCGAGACGTCCACCAGGATGCCGAGCCGGTTCGCCTCGGCGATCACTTCCCGGCCGAACTCGCTGAGCCCGCCGTGCTCCGCCTCCGCGTCCCCGAGGTCCTCCCGCGGGTTGCAGGAATCGGCGATGTCGTTGTGTCCGTTGTGGACCAGGCCGAAGTAGCGGGCGCCGAGCTCGTGGTACCTCTCCATGAGCGACAGGTCCTGGCCGATCACGAAGCCGTTCTCGGTGCCGATCAGGGCGACCAGCTTCCCCTCGGCGTGGATGCGCTCCGCGTCGTCCGCGCTGTGGGCGAGTTCGATCACGTCCGAGTGCATCGAGGTGGCGCGGTGGATGGCGTCGAACTTGGTCATCGCCCCCTCCTTCGCCGCCTCGTAGTTCTCCGGCGTCCGCTCCCGCTGGCCGAAGTAGACGACGAAGAACCCCGCGTCGAGGCCGCCCTCCTGCATCCGGGGGTAGTCCACCTGGTAGTCCTCGTTGACGTTCCCGGGGTCCACCTCCTCGGTCGCGTAGGTGAAGGGAATGTCGATGTGGGTGCAGAGGGTCATCACCGCGTCGTGGATGCGGCGGGCCTCGGCTTCGACCCGCTCTTCTTCGGTCATCGGGGCGGGCTCTTCGGCGCCGCCGCCGCAGCCGGCGGCAAGGGCGGCAACCAGGACGGCCAGCACTCCGCCGGCCGAGCGAAAGGAACGATGTTCGAGGGACATGGGGCCTCCTGGGTCCCGGGTCGGGGGCGTTGGAGCCGCAACCGGGACGGCCCGCGATGGTACCGCGACCGCGTCGGGCGCCGCGCCGCCGGTTCAGTCCGCGGGTCGAGGCGCGAGTCCGGCGGCAATCGCCGCCCCGCCCCGGGCCGTGAACACTCCCAGCGTCAATCCGGCGACTCCCAGGAAGGCGGCGAAGCCGACCGGGCTCTGGAGTCCCCCCACGAGCTCCGCGGCCAGGCTGCCGGCGGGCAGTCCGGCGCCGAATCCGGCGACGCACCAGACGACCCACCGCCGGGCCACCGGCGCCGCGGCGCGGAGCGCCAGCCACTGCGCCGCGCCCAGCCCCAGGCCGGCGAACGCCCCGACGAACGTCAACCCGCCGAGCCGGCCGAGCATGCCGAGCGCCGCCAGGCGCGCCGGCTCGCCGGTCAACGCCTGGCCGAGCGTCTCGACCAGCACGATGCCGACGGTCATGCCGACACCGAGGCCGAGGCCCGAGGTCCCGACCCATGAGGCGCCGAACCGCGGGCTCCTGCCCAGGGCCAGCCACTGGGCGCCGCCGAACATCGAACCGGCCAACGCCAGGGTGACGGGCGTCACCAGCATCATGCCCACGACCGCCTCGACCGGCGCGGCCAGGCCCAGGCCGAGGGCCAGCCCGCCCGCCAGGCCGAGCCCAGAGAGAAGGGTCCAGCGCAGGGCGAAGCCGCCTGCGGCAACCCTGGTCTCTTCGCTCATCGCGCGCCTCCCATCTGGCCACCGCCGGTGGGGTCGCCGAGCCGGTCCGTTGCCGGGCGCCGGCGCCCCGTCCGGAGGAGGTCAGTCTACGTCTCCGGGCGGTCCGGAGCGCGGCGGTACCGGGCCGAATGCGGGTGGGAGAATGGCTCCGTCCTTGCTTGCAAAGAGGCGGAGACCGGATGCGGAAACTCGGGAGGCTAGCGGCCTTCGCGGCCCTCACTTGCCTGATCCCCGCCGCGGCGAGCCCCCAACAGATCAACCTCGACGCCTACGCCTCCCGGCTCGCGGTCTACCGGAGCGGCGACTTCGCGACCGCGCTGCGCGCCAGCATGGCGCTCCCCTTCGACCGGCTGCGGGACCAGGCCGAGGAGTTCGCCCGCGGCTTCCCGGGCGGCGCCCCGGGGGCCGAACTCGACCTCCTCGCCGCCGCGATGATCCACTTCGACCTCGCCTGGGCGGCCGAAATGGAGCCCGGGAGGAACGAGGACATCGCCCGCGGTTTCCTGAACCGGGTCGGCGGCGCGCGGCGCGACGTCTGGACGCGCGACGCGCACCTGGGGCTCCTCGGGATCTACGTGGACCAGGGCCGGCTCGACGACTCGGTGCGGATCGCGAGGTTCCTCCGGGACGAGTACCCGGACCCGACGGCGGTGCGCGTCAACCTGGCGCGTCTCGCGGAGTTCATCGGCTGGGGCATCCACGACGAACGGTTCCTGGACCAGGCCCAGGAGAGCTACCAGAACCTGTTGGACGCGGGCGAGGGCGACCCGGCGGAGCTCCGCCTCCGGTTGGCCCATCTGACGCTGCGGGAGGGCAACCCGGAAGAAGCGCTCCGGCGTCTCGACGACGCCGGAGACGACCTGAGCGCCCGGCACCGCTTCGTTTCGCTGCTGCTGCGCGGCGAGACGCTGCTCTGGCTCGACCAGGTGGCGGCGGCGGAATCCGCCTTCGAACAGGCCCAGGCGATCCACGTCGGCTCCCTGTCCGCCGCCGCGGGGCTCGCCGCCGCCCGCCAGACGCGCGGGGACGGCCGGCGCGCCGCCGGCGCGGTCCGCAGCTTCCTCGCGGGGACCAGCGGCCAGGACACCTGGTGGCACTTCCTGGTCCAGGCGCTCGCCGACGAGACGGGACGACTCGACCAGCTTCGGGGCCTGGTCCTGCTGCCGCAGGGATAGGTCATGAACCGGACGCGCCGCAACCTGTTTCTCGCGGCCGGTCTGCTGCTGTCGACGCTCGCCACCCCCGGCTGGGGTCAGGTCCGTTTCCGGGTCACCGTGGAGGAGGTCCTGGTGGACGTGGTGGTCACGGAGCGGAACCGCCCCCTCGCGGGCCTGACCGCCGCGGACTTCGCGCTGTTCGACGGGGGCGTCCGGCGGGACATCCGGCTGATCCCGCTCGAGGACCTGCCGGTCTCGGTCCTCTTCGTCATGGACATGAGCGAGAGCGTGACCCGGGACCGGCGGCAGCGCCTCGCGGCGGCGGCCCGGCAGTTCTCCGGCCAGCTCTCGGAAAACGACCGCTGCGCGGTGATGATCTTCTCCTCGCAACCGGTGCTGGCCCACGACTTCGCCGGCTGCTCGGAGCTCCCGCCGAATCCGTTCCCCGAGGAAGGCGTCATCGGCGGCACGGCGCTGTGGGACTCGCTCCTGCTTTCGACGGCGCTCGTGGAGGAGGAGCCCGGCCGGTCGGTCGTCATCGTCTTCACCGACGGCGACGACACCATGAGCTGGACGCCCGAAGGTTTCGTGGAGCCGGCGCTCCAGGGCAGCGAGGCGGTGCTCTACACGGTGATTCCTCCGGACGCCCGGGGCACCACCCGCCGGCGGTACCGCTACCGGAACAACGACTACGTCCCCCCTTCCGTGGCGCGCCGGCGGCGTATCGGGATCCGGCGGATGAACGGGGGCATCGCGCCCGAGGAACTCGTGCACCTCCTCGAGGGCCCCCGCCGCACCATCCGGCCCCGCGCCGGCATGCGGGCCCCGTCGGAACTCCAGTTGCTGCGGCACGTCGCCGAACTCAGCGGCGGCCGGCTGGTCCAGAGCCGCGACGAGGAGCGGCTGCTCGCCGCCTACGGCGAGATTCTGGAGGAGTTGCGGGCGCGCTACGTGCTCGCTTTCGCGCCCGATCCGGCGGAGCCCGCCGGCTGGCGGAGCCTGCAGGTGACGGTGAACCGGGACGGCGCGAACGTCCGGGCGCGGAGCGGTTATCTGCATCAGCCGGGGGGCGGCGCGCCCTGAACGCCGGGGGGCCGAGTGCGGCCCGATCCCCTGCTAAGCTGCCACGTTCCGTCGGAGGGCTCGTGACCGAGGAAAGACGCCAGGAGTTGCAGAGCATCGTGGCGGAGGTGGTGCGCTCCCGGTTCCCGGGGACCGAATTCCCCGCCATCCGCCTGCGGCCCGAACTCGATCACGATGGTGACCCCGTGCTGGTGGTGGAGATCTTCTTCCGGCCGGAAGACGAGGAACTCCGTTCCAGCATGGGTCTGGCGGTAGAACTCATCAGGGACATGCAGGATCGGCTGTGGGCCATCGGGGAAACCCGTTTCCCGCATCCCGAGTTTCTTCGCGCGGCCGATGTCAGGGACTGACGGGCTCCGCGCTCCGGAACTCCTCGCAGCGGCCCGCCACCTGCTCGAAGCCGCTCGGGACGGACGGGACAGCGCCGCGGCCCGTCGGGCGGTGAGCACCGCGTACTACGCCATGTTCCACTGCCTCGCCCGGATGTGCGCCGACCGCCTGGCCGCAAACCGGGGAGTTCCCCTGCGGCCCGCAACGCGGCAAACCGTCTATCGGTCGCTACAGCACGGGCGCGTCAAGCGCCGGTGCATCAATCCACGGGTCATCGCCCCGTACCCCGAGGCGATCCAGGCCTTCGCGAGTGGTTTCGTGGAGCTGCAGCGAAAAAGACATCTCGCCGACTACGATCCAACCGTAGTCATTGAGGCGTCCGAGGCGGGAGACGACGTAGATCACGCGGAACGGCTCATCCGCGGCCTGCAATCCGTTCCGGAAGCGGATCTCCGCGACTTCGCCCTCCGGATCCTGCTCGCGGAACGGGAGGGCTAAGCCCACGGGCCCTACCCGCGCCTCCCCCGCGCAGCGCCGCGCCGGCCTGGAGTCCGGCGCGGCGGCGCTGTCGCTGCTCCCGTTGGCGCTCCTGCTCTCGGGTTTCGCCTCCCTGACCTACCAGATCGTCTGGGTGCGGCGTTTCGCGGTGGTGCTCGGGACCACCAACGCCGCGGTGACCCTGGTCCTCGCGATGTTCCTCGGCGGGCTCGGGCTCGGCGCCCTGCTGGCCGGACGTTCGGGGACCAGGCTGGGCGCGGCCCGGCTGGCCCGGCGGTTCCTGCTGCTGGAGATCGGCGCCGCCGGCTTCGCGGCGGGACTGCCGCTCTACCTGGGCGGGACCCTCCCGCTGGTGCGCCTCGGCGATGCCGGCTCGGGGTCCCTCCTCCCGAGCGCGATCCTCGCGTCGCTGTTCCTGCTTCCCGCCGCCACCCTGATGGGGGCGACCCTGCCGACGCTCACCGCGCTGGGGCGGCGGCTCCGGGACCGCGGTGAAGGAAGCGCCGCCGGCTGGCTCTATGCCGCCAACACCGCCGGCGCGCTGGCCGGCAGCGTGGCGGCGGCCCGGCTCCTCATTCCCGAACTGGGACTGGGGGGGGCCACGCTGTGCGGGGTCGCGGCGAACGCCGCCGCCGGGATTGTGGTCTTCACCCGGTTCGGGCGGAAACCGGCTCCGGGGCCGGGGGACGCCGTCCGGGCCCCGTGGTTCGGCAGCCGGGCGCTCTTCCCCTTCGGCGGCATCGCGGCGCTCTCCGGGTTCGCGGCGATGGCCGCCGAGGTCGGCTGGGCGCGGCTCGCCGCGTTGCTCTTCGGCCCCACCATCTACACCTTCGCCTGCGTCATCGCCGCGGTGATCCTCGGCGTGGCTCTCGGCAGCGCGGCGGCGGCGCGCCTCGGGGACCGGCGGGGTCCGCGCTTCTGGCTGGCCGTCGTGCAACTCCTGGGGGCGGCCTCCTCGGCCGCCGTCGCCTGGTTCGGGAGCGGGCTCGTCCTTCCCGTCGGGGAACTCATCGCCCGGCACGCGAGCGACGTGCCGCACCTCCTCGACGTCCAGTTCCTCGGCACCGCCGCCGTGCTGCTGCTTCCCGGCCTGGCGTTCGGCGCCACCTTTCCGCTGGCGGTGGCGGGCGCCGCCGCCGCGGCGAACGACTCGGCGCAGGAGGCCGGACGGGCCACCGGGACGATCTACGCGACGAATGCCGGCGGCAACGTCGCCGGCGCGCTCGTCGCGGGGTTCCTCTTGATCCCGTGGTTCGGGATCGAGGCCGCCCTCGGGGTCGCGGTCCTCGCCCAGCTCGTCGCGGCGTTCCTCGCGAGTCCGCGGCTGCTTACGCTGGCGCTCGCCAGCGGCCTTGGCGCCTTCGGGTTCGCCGCCACCGGATCCTGGGACTGGGAGGCGCTCTCCGGGGGCCTCTACCGGGTCGCCCCGCAGATGGAGACGTCCCGCCACCGGGACTTCCTGCGCAAGGGACGGCTCCGATTCCTCGATCAGGGCGAAAGCGCCACGGTCACCGTCAAGGAGGTGGCGGGCGAGCTGTCGCTCGCGATCGACGGCAAGGTGGACGCGACCGACGGGCCCGACATGCTGACCCAGCGGCTGCTCGCCCACCTGCCGCTCCTCCTCCATCCCGCGCCGGAGTCCGTGTTCATCGTGGGGCACGGCAGCGGCGTGACCGCCGGCAGCGCGCTCCGGCACGACGTGGCGCGCGTCACCGCGGCCGAGATTTCACCCGAGGTGGCGATGGCCTCCCGGCTCTTCGAGGCAAGCAACGGGGCGCCCTGGGAGGACGAACGCTTCGCCCTCCTCGAAGTCGATGCGCGGAACCACCTCCTGCTCGACCGCGGCTCGTACGACGTGGTGATCTCGGAGCCCTCGAATCCCTGGATGAGCGGCGTCTCGCCGCTGTTCACCGTCGAGTTCTTCGAACTGGTGCGCTCCCGGCTCAACGAGGGGGGCCTCTTCTGCCAGTGGATCCACCTCTACAACCTCGCCGAGGAGAACCTGCGGACGGTGGTGGGCGGGTTCACCGACGTCTTCCCCGAGACCGCGCTCTTCGTGCTCCACGACGGCGACGCGCTGCTGATCGGCTCGCAGGGCGCGTTCCCCGCCGCATCGCAGGCGGTCATCGAGGAGCGCATCGTCCGGCTGGCCGACGAACTCGCTCCCTACGGGATCACCGGCTTCGGCGCGCTCCGCGCCTGGCTCACCGCGACGAGTCCCGCCCTCGACGACTGGGCGGGGGACGCGCCGCGCCACCAGGACGACCATCCGATCCTCGAGTTCCGGGCGCCCCTCTCCGTCCACGCCGCGACCGCGTTCCGGAACCGCACGGCGCTGGAGGAACTCGCCACCGAGTCCGCGTTCGGACCCTTCGGGGCGGCGGCGCCGCCCGACGCCCGAATCCTCGCGGGCCGCGCCGGGGCCCTCCTCTCCGCCCAGAATCCGGACTGGGCGCTGGACCTGGCCCGGGAGGCGCTCCGGCGCGACCCCGCGGAACCGGACGCCGCCGACGCCGCGGTCCGGGCGGCGCTGGCGAGCGGCCGGGCGGAGGAGGGAGGGGCCGCACTCCGGGCAGCGCTGACGGCGGTCCCGGACGGCGGCGTGGCGGAAGCCGGGCTCACCGTCGCGCTCGGCCGGCTGCTGCTCCGCGCCGGCCAGCCGGACGACGCCGCCGCTGCGCTGGAGGACGGACCGGCCGCGCTCGCCGACGACCGCGAGGCGCTGCTGCTGGCGGCGGAGGTCCAGGTGGAACGGGGTGATTGGGATTCCGCCGAGGCGCTCGCGCTCGCCGTGCTCCAGGCGGACCCGCGGGATGCGGAAGCGGCCTCCTGGCTCGCCGAACTGAGCGTCCGCCGCGGACGGGCGGAGGAGGCCGCCGAACGGGCCGCCGCCATTCTCGCGGAGCGTCCCGGGACCGAGCGGGCGCTCCTGGTCCGCGCGGTGGCGCTCGCGGAACTCGGCCGTACCGCGGCCGCCCGGGAGGCGTTCGGCGCCCTCGTCCGGGAGAGTCCCGGGCCCGCCTTCCACTGGGCCAACTTCGCGGCCTTCGAAGCGGCGGCGGGGAATGCACCCGAAGCGGTGCGCCTCTACCGGGAGGCGGTGGACCGCGACCCCCGGAACCTCACCGCCTACCGGGGACTCCTGGAGGCCGCGACCCGCGCCGGGGATGAGGAGCAGGTCCGGCGGGCGCGGGAGGTGCTGGGAGGGAGATAGGCGGTCGGCCTACCCGCCAGCTCCGCGGATCAGCCAACAGCGGTGATGGCGCCGCCTCGGAGCGCCGGCCTCCGGCCGGCATCGCGCGGGAGCGCGAAACCCGCGCTGATGGCGCTCCTCGCCGTGAAGGTGGGCCCACGTTCGGCTCTTCTCGGGCGGCGCGCGGCCGTTCCTGGTGGGGATCACGCCATGGGAATCGGCTGAGGCGTGCGTTTCGCGGCCTGCGGCCGCGATGCCGGCCGGAGGCCGGCGCTCCGAGCTCGAACCATTCCCGCCGTTTCATGCCGGCGCGTCACGTCTGCGGGTGGGAGGTGCGACGGGCGCGGTGCGGAGCACCGCGGTGCCGGTCTGGAGACCGGCGTTCCAAGCCGTCGCGCGGTCCGGGACGGAGGTTGAGTCCCTACTCGCTGTAGAGCATGCCGGCGAGGACGCCGGCGAGGGCAAGCTCCACGCCGGTCCAGGCCAGCATCAGCGGCAGGCCGTCGGGGGCCATCCCCATGTTCCACATGCCGCCCGCGGGGAGCAGGGTGTGGAGCGCCCACACGAGCAGCCCGGCGCAGACGCCGGTCTTCGGTCCGGCGCCGCAGCGGGGACGGATCAGGGCGTACAGGTAGGCGGTCAGCAACCCCATCACGAAGGCGTAGACCACCCAGAACCCGATCGAGCCGCCCGCGCCTTCCGGCATGGGCATGACCATCATGTTCAGCACGAACTCGCTGACGTTGATGAGGAGGCCGGCCACCAGGCCGCCCTTGATGATTCCCGAAACGTTCATGGGATGTCTCCTCGCCCGTCCGGCTCCCCGGGGACCGGAGCGGAACTCCCATCTTGCCGGACGGCGGCCGGGGGATTCAACCCCGCGGCGTCCGGATCAGCGGCCGCCGATGATGCGGAAGAGGTTCCGGACCGGGTCGTAGAAGCGGTCCACCACCCGCTCCTTGAGCGGGATGATCGCGTTGTCGGTGATCGTGATGTGCTCCGGGCAGACCTTGGTGCAGCACTTGGTGATGTTGCAGTAGCCGACGCCCTGGGCCTCTTTCAGCTCTTCCAGCCGGTCCTCGGTGTCCAGCGGATGCATCTCGAGGGCGGCGGCGTGGACGAAGAACCGCGGGCCGATGAACTCGTCGTGCTTGTGCGAGTCGCGGAGGACGTGGCAGACGTCCTGGCAGAGGAAGCACTCGATGCACTTCCGGAACTCCTGGACGCGATCCACGTCGACCTGAGCCATGCGCCAGGTCCCGTCTTCCGCGTCCGGCTCGCGGGGCTTGAACTTCCTGATCCGTTTCTTGACCTCGAAGTTCCAGCTCACGTCGGTGACCAGGTCCTTCAGCAGCGGGAAGGTGCGCATTGGTTCGATGGTGACCGGCCGGTCCTCCGGCAGGTCGCTCATCCGGGTCATGCACATGAGCCGGGGATTGCCGTTCACCTCGGCGCTGCAGGAGCCGCACTTGCCGGCCTTGCAGTTCCAGCGGACGGCCAGATCGCCCGCCGACTCCGCCTGGATCTGGTGGACGGCGTCGAGGACGACCATGCCTTCCGTGATGTCGGTCGTGTATTCGGCGAACCCGCCCTCGCCCTCCTGCTCTCCCCGCCAGATGCGGAAGGTTCTGCTGGCCATCAGCGGTTCTCCTCGATGATCTGCTGGAGTTCGTCCCGGGGCGGCGTCACCGCTTCCTCCTCGATCTCCATCGCGCCGTCCGCACCCTTCCGGACCACCAGCGTCGTCCGGCCCCAGTGCTCGTCCTTGCCCGTGTAGTCCTCGCGGAAGTGGGCCCCGCGGCTCTCCTGGCGGAGCGCGGCGGCCCGCGCCACCGCCTCCGAGACGAGCAGCAGGTTCGGCAAATCGAGCGCGGTGTGCCAGCCGGGGTTGTAGGCCCGGTTGCCGGCCACACTCACGCTTTCGGCGCGTTCCTTGAGCGCCAGGACGCCTTCGAGTCCGGACTCGAGTTCCGCCTGGCTGCGCACGATGCCGACCTTCGCCTGCATGAGGTCCTGCAGCTCGCTCTGGATGGCGTAGGAACCGACGCCGTTCCCGCCGCCGTCCTGCCGCTCGAGCGGGGCGAGCGCGTCCCGGGTCGCCGCCTCCACCTGTTCGTTCTCCGCCCCCGACGCCCCGTCGCGCGGATGCGCGCCCGCGAACATCGCCGCGTGCTCGCCGGCGCGCTTGCCGAACACCAGCAGGTCGGAGAGCGAGTTCCCGCCGAGGCGGTTCGCCCCGTGGAGGCCCCCGGCGCACTCGCCGGCGGCGAAGAGGCCGGGGACGCGGGACATCTGGGTCTCGCCGTCCACCCTCACCCCGCCCATCACGTAGTGGGTGGTGGGGCCGACCTCCATCGCCTCGCTGGTGATGTCGATCCCCGCCAGCTCCTTGAACTGGTGGTACATGCTCGGGAGCTTCCGGCGGATGTGCGCCTCGCTGTCCTTCAGCTTCTCCCTGATCCAGGAGATGTCGAGGAACACGCCCCCGTGCGGGCTGCCCCGGCCCTCCTTGATCTCGCGCACGATGCAGCGGGCGACGTGGTCCCGGGTGAGGAGTTCGGGCGGCCGGCGGGCCTCCTTGTCGCCCTGGGTGTAGCGCCAGCCCTCCTCCGGGTCGGCCGCCGTGGATCCCCGGTAGAGGTCGGGGATGTCGTCGAACATGAACCGCTGGCCTTCGCTGTTGCGGAGGACGCCGCCCTCCCCGCGCACGCCCTCGGTCACCAGGATGCCGCGGACGCTCGGCGGCCAGACCATCCCGGTCGGATGGAACTGGACGTACTCCATGTCGATGAGCTCGGCGCCCGCCTCGTAGGCGAGGGCGTGCCCGTCGCCGGTGTACTCCCAACTGTTGGAGGTGATCCGGTAGGCCCGGCCGATCCCGCCGGTCGCGAGCACGACCGCCGACGCCCGGAAGAGCTGGAAGCGCCCCTTCTCCCGGTCGTAGCCGAAGGCCCCGACGACCCGGCCGCCGTCCACGATCAGCCGGGTGACCGTCCACTCCATATGGACGTCGATCCCCAGGTGGATGCCGTGGTCCTGGAGGGTGCGGATCATCTCGAGCCCGGTCCGGTCGCCGACGTGGGCGAGCCGCGGGTACTTGTGGCCGCCGAAGTTGCGCTGGAGGATCTTCTGGTCGTTCGTGCGGTCGAACACCGCCCCCCAGGCCTCGAGCTCCCGGACCCGGTCCGGAGACTCCTTGGCGTGGAGCTCGGCCATCGTCGGGTTGTTGACGTACTGCCCGCCGCGCATGGTGTCGGCGAAGTGGGTCCGCCAGTCGTCGCGGCCGTCCACGTTGGCGAGGGCGGCGGCGATCCCGCCCTCCGCCATCACGGTGTGGGCCTTCCCGAGGAGCGACTTGGTGACCAGGCCGACGCTCGCCCCCGCGGCCGAAGCCTCGATGGCGGCCCGGAGTCCGGCGCCCCCGGCCCCGATGACGAGGACGTCGTGCTCCGCGACCTGCATCTAGAGAATCCGGTAGTCGGTCCAGATGCCCATGGAGCAGAGCCGGACGTAGACGTCGGAAAAGGCCACCCAGAAGAGGCTGGACCAGGCGAACTTCATGTGCCGCACGTTCAGCCAGCTCGAGCACTCGTAGGCGCACTGGCGGGCCGGTTTGCCCGAGATCCTGTTGAGGAACCCCCCGGCGAGATGGCGGAAGGAGTGGCAGCCGAAGGTGTAGCCGCCGAGCAGGATCACGTTGGTCGTGAGGACCAGGGTGCCGACCCCGACGCCGAACTGTTCCGTCCCGGTCGCCGGATCGACGAACCACATCGCCATCCAGGCGTCCCAGGAGAGGATGCCGATGAACGCCACCGCGAGGTAGAGGAAGTAGCGGTGGACGTTCTGGAGGATCAGCGGCAGGCTGTTCTCGCCGCGGTAGGTCTTCCAGGGCTTCCCGACGGTGCAGTTCATGGGACTCGCCCAGAACGCCTTGTAGTAGGAGCCGCGGTAGTAGTAGCAGGTGAGCCGGAACCCCGCCGGGGCCCACAGGATCAGGAGGGCAGGCGACCAGGGAAGGAAGGCGGGCCAGATGCTCGGCTTCCCGCCGAACCAGGCGTGGTGCGAGTCGCCGAAGAGGACCGGCGAGTACATCGGCGAGAGGTAGTTGCCGAACTCGTAGTGGGCGTTCTGGAACGCGGCCCACGTCGAATAGACGATGAATGCGGAAAGGACCGTGAACGTCGCCGCAGGAACGACCCACCAGTTGTCACGGCGGCGCGTGACCCCGAATCCCTGCTGCTCGGGAAGGGCTCCAGCGACGGTCGGCACGGCGGCGCAGTGTACCGCCGAAGGGCGTGGACGCCGCCCTAGAAGGCGCAGCGGAAGCCCGTGTGATCCCAGGCCGAGTCGGCGGTCGCCCGGTTCTCCCAGGCGATGCGGTACCCCTGGCAGGAGTTCTCGGCGCAGAGGAACGAACCTCCCTTGAGACGCCGGTCGTCGGGGCCGCCGCCGTCCACCCATTCCCAGACGTTCCCGGCCATGTCCGAAAGCCCGTAGGGGTTCGGAGGGAACAGCCCGACGGGGGCGAGTCCGGCGAAGCTGTCCCCGGGACCCGGATGGCCAGGGAAGAGGCCGTCGAACAGGTTCGCGACCGGCTCGCCGGCGAACGGCGAGCGGTCGCCCCAGGGGAAGGGACTGCCTTCGCGGCCGCCCCGCGCCGCGTGCGCCCATGCGGCGCCGGTGGGCAGGCGGCCGCCCGCGGCGGCGCAGAAGGCCGACGCGTCGTTCCAGCTCACCTGGGTGACCGGGTGATCGTCCTCGGCGGGCGGAGCTCCCGGACCCCGCGGCCGGCGCCAGTCCGCCCCATCCACCCGGACCCACCACGGCGTGCCGGCCACCACCTGCGCGCCGGGGGGCTCGGTCCCGGGCTCGTGGAAGACCAGCGACCAGCCGTAGCGTTCGGCGTCGGTCTCGTGGCCGGTCTCCGCCACGAAGGCGGCGAACCGGGAGGTGGTGACCTCCTCGCGATCGAGAGAGAAGCCGGGGATCTCCTCACCCGGCGGAATCCGGACCGTTCCAGACGGCCCCGCAGGCCCGCCGCAGGCCCCGAGGGCCAACATGAGCGGGACCGCGGGCGGCCGCACCTGTCCGGCCCTCAGAAGCCGAAGACGAACAGGAACTGGGGGAGGAACTCGTGCGCCCCCTCGACCCCGAACTTGTTGCGCCACACCTGCAGCTCGGTCCCGATCAGAACCCGGTTCTCCACCCCCGACATGGCCTTGCCGAGGTCGTAGCGGATCTGGGGCTGCACCAGGACCTGGTACGGCTGGCGCCCGACTTCGTTGTCCGCGGGGCTCTGCCACTCGCCGTGCCCTTCGATCGAAAGGGAAGCCTCCCCGATCTGGAAGGGGTAGGCCCAGTTGAAGTCCACTCCGAGCATGGGATCCGCCTTGGGCACCCCACCCCCCTCGAGGCCCGCGCCGACGTCCACCAGGTAGACGAGGTCCAGGTTGGCGAACGCGAATCCCGGCAGGTCGAGCTGGAACTGGATTCCGGGGGTGAGCTTGGCGAACCGCGACTGCGATCCCCAGTTGACGCCTCCGATGACGTTGACGTTGCGGACCGGCCCGAAGGAGATGTCGTTGCCGCTCAGGGCGCCGAGGCTCAGGTGGGAGTACCACTCCAGGTAGGCGTCCCGGTTGGATACCGGGTCGTCGCAACAGACCATGTCCACGAAGAAGAAGTTGGACCCGTGGCTCCAGGCGCTCGCGTGCTGGAGGGTGAAGACGTGCTGGAAACCCGGAGGGCTGACAACCCCGTCCACCCAGGCCGAGCCGCCCTGATACTGGAACTCGGTGCGGCTGAACTGAGCGCCGGCGGACGCCGGGACCGCCAGTCCGACCAGGACGGCCCACCAGAAGACCTTTCGCACCCGTTCCACGGCCGATCATTCCATCACACTCCAGCCGGGTCGGAGCGCCGGCCTCCGGCCGGCATCGCGGCCGCAGGCCGCGAAACCGCACCACCTCACCCATCCTCACGACACAAGCAGCTTGGAACGCCGATCTCCAGATCGGCACCGCGGTGCTCCGCACCGCGCGCGTCGCAACTCCAGCCGAACAAGTTGGCTCCCACCTCGGCGCAATGCCCAACAGCGAAGGTGACACCCACGGCTTGGAACGCCGGCTTCAGCCGGCACGCGGGCCGCAGGCCCGCAAAGCGCGTAATCGCTGATCCGCCGGGAGTCGTACACCCCTTGGAACCCCAATCCACCGTCTGTTTACACTTGGCGCATCGGGAGGAATCTCCATGAGGAGCGGTTCGCGAACGGCTGCCCTCGCGGCCCTTGGTCTCTTCTCGGCAACCTGCGGCAGCGGCGAAGCCAACGGCAACCGGGTACAGGAAGACGCCTTTCAGGCGGAACGGATCCTCATGGTGCGAAGCCAGATCGAGCGCCGGGGCATCCGCGACGAGGCGGTCCTGCGCGCCATGCAGACGGTCCCTCGGGAGGAATTCGTTCCGGCCTCGGAGCGCCGCCGCGCGTATTCCGACCGCCCGCTCCCGATCGGCGAGGGACAGACGATCTCCCAGCCCTACATCGTTGCCCTCATGAGTTCGCTGGCGCGGATCACACCCGGGCAGCGCGTGCTGGAAATCGGGACCGGGTCCGGCTACCAGGCGGCGGTGCTCGCCGAACTCGAGGCCGAGGTGTACTCCATCGAACTGCTGCCCGGCATCGCGGCCCGCGCGGAGACGACGCTCCGCGCGCTCGGCTACGGGGACATCAGTCTCCGCGTCGGAGACGGCTACCGGGGCTGGCCGGAGGCCGCACCGTTCGATCGGATCGTGGTCACCGCGGCGCCCCCGGAGATTCCGCAGGCGCTCCTCGGCCAGCTTGCGCCCGGGGGGCGTCTGGTGGCGCCGGTGGGGCCGGATCCGTGGAGTCAGCGCCTGGTGGTCGCGACGCGGGACGAAGGCGGGGAGATCGAGGTCCAGGACCACGGCGGGGTGGCGTTCGTCCCGATGGTTCCGGGGAGGCGCTGAGCGGGTGGGAAGGCCCCCGGGCGGATCAGCGACAGGCCGTTCCGCTGCGCTCGGCGCAGCGGGTGCCGGCTGAAGCCGGCGTTCCGAGCCGGAGGCGCCATCAGAATGGGGTTGCGCCGGGCGCGGTGCGGAGCACCGCGGTGCCGGTCTGGAGACCGGCGTTCCAAGCCGGCGCTCCCCCCTATTCCCAGTAGTCCACCTTGTTGGCGCCGAGTTTTTCGGTCAGGTTCCAGATGCGGGTCGCGGTGTGCTGGTCGGCGAACTCGTAGAGCAGTTGCGCGAGGCCGGCGAGCCGCATCTTGAGGACGGCGCGGCGGAGCGCGATCGGCCTGTCCACCTGGATCCAGTCCCACCAGCCGATGACGTGACGCGCCATGTCGTCGAGGCCGCCGGCGCGGAAACTCACCGTGACGACCCCGTCGGCGTCCTTCTCGACCTTCTGCGTGGGATGGAACGTCCACTTCTCGGGCTCGGGCGCTTCCGGGTGGAATCGCCACTGCACGTTCACCGGCTCTTCGCCGAAGGAGCCGAAGAGCCTGCTGAGGTAGTTCTGCAGGGCATCCTCCCGAAGCCGGTTCGGCGTATCCAGCACCTTGACCTCGCTCATCCGGTCGAGGCGGTACTGCGCGAGTTCTCTGCCCTTCTCCTTGCCGACGAGGCGCGGGGCGCCGCCGTAGAGGAGCCCGGCCGGCGCCACCGTCTTGGTGGTCCCGCCCTTGTAGCGGAACCCCACCTTCCGCTGTCGCAGGAGGGCGTCCCGCAGGGTCGCGGTCACGTCTTCGTCCGCCCGGATGTGCGGGCCGGGCCGCGAAGCGATGCCCCAGGCGTCGGTGATCGCTTCCACGTCGTTGTCGAGCCTCGTCGCCTGGTTTCGCCTCTCCACCACGCCGTGGAGCTTTCCGCGCAGGGCCGTCAACTGGGCCTCTTCGTGCGCGAGGCCTTCCCGGTGAAGGATCTTTATGGCCTTGTCGAGGGAGGCCATCTCTTCCGGTTTGGGAGGCTGGTGCTTGAACGTGCCCATCCAGTGGGACCCCTGGGTCTCGAGCCAGAACTCCTTTTCCCCGGTATCTCCCGTCGCGCTCTGGAGCGCATCGTCGAACACGCGCCGCGCCTCCGCGATCCAGCGGAGCGCGGTGCGCCGGTTGATGTTCTCTTCCGCCTCCAGTTGCCGGTAGGTGATCCTCCGGCCGCTCAGCAGCTTCCGGAAGAGGGTTGCGGTGCGGGCGATGGAACTGGCCACTAGACTCTCCTTGCGGCCGCCGGTATGCGGAGGACGGTTCCTCCGTTGCGGTCACAGTGACAAATATTGACAGGATCGGTCTGAAGATGCAAGCGCGAAGGCCGCCCGCGGTCGACACGGATGGACAAATTGCGACGCATCCCCCGATTCAGCTCGGCCGGAACAACATCCGGCCCTTCGGCCTCGATATCCATGGGCCGGTATTCATCGTCTCCAGCCTCACCGCAATCGCTTTCGTAGCGGGGGCGCTCCTCTTCCGGGACACCGCGGCGGGCCTCTTCGACGCCCTCTACGCCTGGCTGACCTCGACCTTCGACTGGGTGTTCATGGCGGCGGCCAACGTCCTGCTCCTCTTCTGCCTGGTGTTGCTCCCGTCACGCCTCGGCCGCATCCGCCTGGGCGGCCCGGACGCCCGGCCGGAGTACTCCAACTGGTCGTGGTTCGCGATGCTGTTCGCGGCGGGCATCGGGATCGGCCTGCTGTTCTTCGGCGTGGCGGAGCCGATGAGCCATTTCCGGAACCCGCCGCTCGGGATGGCTCCCGCGGAGGACCTGGCGGTTGCCGGCACGCTCTACCACTGGGGCCTGCACGGCTGGGCGATCTACGCGGTGGCGGCGCTCGCGCTCGCCTTCGCCGCCTACAACCTCCGGCTGCCGATGAGCTTCCGGTCCGCCTTCCATCCGGTGGCGGGCGACCGGGTCTGGGGCCGGCTCGGCCACCTGGTGGACATCTTCGCGGTGTTCGCCACGGTCTTCGGACTGGCGACCTCGCTCGGGCTGGGGGTCGAGCAGATGGCGGCCGGGCTGGACCACCTGTTCGGGATCCCGGCGACCAACCCGACCGCGGTGGCGCTGATCGCGGTCATCACGGCGGTCACGCTGGCGTCCGTGATCCTCGGCATGGACCGGGGCGTGAAGCGCCTCAGCCAGGCCAACATGACGATCGCGCTGGCGCTGCTCGCCTTCGTGCTGGCGACCGGCCCGACCCTCGAAGTGCTCGCCGGCGCCGCCCGGAGTCTCGGCCGCTACGTCGCCGCGATCGGCCCCCTCAGCAGCCCCGCGGGCCGGGAGGACCTCCACTTCCTGCACGGCTGGACCATCTTCTACTGGGCGTGGTGGCTCTCGTGGGCGCCCTGCGTGGGCATGTTCATCGCCCGGATCTCGCGCGGGCGGACCGTGCGCGGCCTCGTGGGTGGAATGCTGGTCATCCCGCTGCTGCTCGAAACGGTCTGGTTCAGCGCGTTCGGCGGAACGGGACTGTCGCTCCACCGCGCCGGAGCGACCGGAATGATGGATGCGGTCCAGGCGGGACGGCCGGAACTGGCGCTGTTCCGGATGCTGGAGCTGCTGCCGCTCGCGGACATCACCTCGTTCGTCGCCATCGTCCTGCTGATCGTCTTCTTCGTCACGTCGTCCGATTCCGGAACGCTGGTGATCGACGCCATCACCGCGGGCGGCAAGCTCGACGCCCCGGTCGTGCAGCGCATCTTCTGGTGCTCTTTCGTGGGGATCGTCGCCATCACGCTGCTGGTCAGCGGCGGACTCGTGGCGCTGCAGACCGCCGCCCTCACGACCGGCTTTCCCATCGCCCTGCTGCTGATCGCGCTCTGCTACAGCATGTGGAAGGGTCTGCGCGCAGCCCGGGCGGAGTAGGGTCCACCGGACATGGGAGCAGGTCGCGACAGCCACACCGGACAGGCAGCCCCGGTTCCCCTCGTCCTCCTGGGGATGGGGAACGTCCATCGGGAACTGCTCGGGATCCTCGGGCGGAAGGCCGAAGGTCTCGCGGATCGCTACGGAGTGACGTTCTCCGTCGCGGCGTGCGCCGACCTGAGTGGCTTCGTACGGGGACCGGGCGCGGGCGGCCGCATCGCCACCGGCGCCATGCTCGAGGCCAAGGCCGGGGGCCGGAGGCTCCGGGAGATTCCCGGCGCCGAACCGATCTCCCTCGAAAGCGCGCTCGATGTCGCCGGGCCGCGCGGAATCCTGCTCGACGCGGCCTCGATGGACGTGGAAACGGGCGGCATCGGGCTCGCAGCCGCCCGGGCGGCCCTCAACCGGGGCACATCGGTCGTCTTCGCCAACAAGTCGGCATTCGCGCTGGCCTTCGACGAGCTCGAAGCGCTGGCCGCCGCGAACGGCGCCGGCCTCGGCTGGAGCGCCACCGTCTGCGGAGGCCTCCCGGTGGTGAACACCGGCTCCCGCGACCTCGTGGGTGCCGAGTTCCGGCGGCTCCGGGGCGTCTTCAACAGCACCAGCAACCTGGTGCTGGGCCGGATGGCGGAGGGATTGAGCCTCGAGGACGCGGTCACCGAGGCCCAGCGCCGCGGGATCGCCGAGACCGACCCCACGAACGACCTGAACGGCACCGACACCGCGCTCAAGCTGCTGATCCTGGTGCGGACGGTCATGCGCCGGAAGGCGTCCCTCGCGGACGTCGAGCGCACGGGGATCGAGGCGGCCCCGGAGCCCGGCGCGGACGAGGTCGTCCGCCTGCTCGGGGAAGCCGTGCCGGACGGCGATGCGGTCCGGATGCGGGTTTCGCCGGTCGCGGTCCCCCGCGGCAGCTTCTTCGGGAGCATCGGCACGCTCGATATGGCCGTGGAGTGGGAGACCGACCTGTTCTCGACCCAGCGGCTCGTCGCCACCGAGGGCGACGCGATCCCCACCGCCGCGGCGGTGCTGCGCGACGCGGTCCACATCGCCTGCGGGAGGCCCACGGGACCATCACTTAGGATCGGGGGGTCTTGAGCCGCCGCATTTCCCGCCGCACCGCGATCGCCGCCGGACTGGCCGGCGCCGCCGGAGCGCTGAGCGGATGCGGAGACGGCGGACCCGCTCCCGAGGCGCCCCCCGGTGGGAGCGGGGACACCCCACAGGCCGGACAGGGCGTCCGCGCCGTGGTGGTCGGGGCCGGCGCCTTCGGCGGCTGGACAGCGCTCGAACTCCTGCGCCGGGGGGCGCAGGTCACGCTGGTGGACGCGTGGGGCCCGGGCAACTCGCGCGCCAGTTCGGGGGGCGAGACCCGGGTCATCCGCGCCACCTACGGGCCCGACCGCATCTACTCGGAGATGGTGGTGCGGGCGCTCGCGCGCTGGAAGGAAGCCGGCGAGCGCTGGGGCGACCGGCTCTTCTTCGAGACCGGAGCGCTCTGGATGAGCGACGGGGTCGATCCCTACGCGACGGACGCCGTCCCGATCCTCGCCGACCTCGGCGTCCCCTTCGAAGAACTCACCGGGGAGGAACTCGGCCGCCGCTTTCCCCAGATCGATCCCGAGGGCATCGCCTACACCCTCCACGAAAAGAGCGCGGGCTACCTGCTCGCCCGCCGCGGCTGCCAGCGGGTGCTCGAGGGCTTCCTCGCCGAGGGCGGCGAATACCGCCAGGCGAAGGCGGCCGCCGGCGCCATGACGGGCGGGGCCATGGCGGACGTCCGGCTCGCGAGCGGCGAGACACTCGAGGCCGACCTCTTCGTCTTCGCGGGGGGTCCCTGGCTCGCGGAGCTCTTCCCGGGATTCGACCCGCCGCTCGTGAGCCCCACCCGGCAGGAGATCCTCTATTTCGGGACCCCGCCGGGACGCCCCGACCTGACCGACGCCGAGCTGCCGGTCTGGGTGGAGACGGGCGCCAGCCTCTTCTACGGGGTGCCCGGCAGCAACTTCCGGGGCTTCAAGGTGGCGGACGACTCCCGCGGCGCCCCGTTCGATCCCACCGACGGGGACCGCACCCCCTCCCCGGAGGCGATCGAGACGGCCCGGACCTACATGGAACGCCGCTTCCCGGCGATGCGCGGCGCCCCACTGATTGAGGCGCGGGTATGCCAGTACGAGCAGAGCGCCGACGGCCATCTCATCGTGGACACCCACCCCGAGGCGGCGAACGCCTGGATCGCCGGCGGGGGGTCGGGGCACGGCTACAAGCTCGGGCCGGCGCTCGGGGAGATGTTGGCGGAACAGGCGCTCGGCGAGCGCGCAAAGGAGCCCTTCTTCGGGCTGGGCCGGTTGGCCGGGTAATGGAGCCATGACGAGACGGATATCCCGCCGCGAGGCGATCGCCGCCGGACTCGCCGGCGCCGCCGCGCTCGGCGCGTGCGGGGACGGAACCGGCGGCGCCGGAACCTCGGAGACCGCGCCTGCCGCGAGCCCCCCGCAGGCCGGAAGCGGCGTCCGCGCCGTCGTGGTCGGGGCCGGCGCCTTCGGCGGCTGGACAGCGCTCTGGCTGCGCCGCGCGGGCGCCGAGGTCACTCTCGTGGACGCCTGGGGGGCCGGCAACGCCCGCGCGAGTTCGGGTGGCGAGAGCCGTCTGATCCGGGCCTCCTACGGGGACCGCCGCATCTACAGCGAGATGGTGGCCCGCGGGCACGAGATCTGGAGGGAGTACGAGGCGCGCTGGAACGACCGCCTGCTCTTCCCCATCGGCATGCTGCGGATGAGGAGCGGGGAGAACGAGTACACGAAGGCGGGGGTGCGGATCCTCCGGGAACTCGGGATCCCGGTCGAGGAATTCGACGGCGCCGAATTGGCGCGCCGCTTCCCCCAGATCAACCCGGAGGGCCTCTCCTACGGCGTGTTCGAAAGGGACGCCGGCTACCTGCTCGCCCGGCGAGGCTGCGAACGGGTGCTCCGGGAGTTCATCGAGGAGGGCGGCAGCTTCCGGCGGGCGGAAGCGGCGCCGGGGGATCTGGCGGGAAGCCGGATGGGCGAGATCCGCCTCTCCGACGGCGACGCCCTCGAGGCCGACCTCTTCGTGTTCGCCTGCGGGCCCTGGCTCGCGAAGCTCTTCCCCGAGTTCGACCCGCCGCTCGTCCGCCCCACCCGGCAGGAGGTCTTCTACTTCGGTCCCCCGGCGGGCCGCGCCGACCTGACCGAGGAGGGGTTCCCGACCTGGATCGAGGGCCCGTTCTACGGCATCCCCGCGACCCCCTTCCGGGGCTTCAAGATCGCCGACGACCGGCGGGGCGCACCGTTCGACCCCACGGACGGCGACCGGACGCCGTCAGCGAAGGGCATCCGGGAGGCGCGCGAGTACATGGAGCACCGGTTCCCGGGGCTCCAGGGAGCGCCGCTGATCGAGGCGCGCGTCTGCCAGTACGAGCAGAGCGCCGACGGGAACCTGATCGTGGACACCCATCCCGAGGCGGACAACGTCTGGATCGCGGGAGGCGGCTCCGGCCACGGCTACAAGCTCGGCGCGGCGCTCGGCGAGATGCTGGCCGGCCAGGTGCTCGGCGAGCGGGAGAAGGAACCCTTCTTCGGACTGGCGCGGTTGGCCGACCTGTAGGCAGCCGGACTAGACCAGCCGGCGGATCACCCCCAGCAGCCGGTCGACGTCGTCGCGGCTGTTGAACATCCCCACGCCCGCGCGCAGCAGGGCTCCTTCCTCCTGGAAGGTGATCGCCACGCCCTCGTCGGCGAGCTCCCGGCTCAGCCGCTCGTGGTCGAGCCCGTGGTAGAAGCTGACGATGGCGGACGGGTTCTTCGGCGGGGTGAACATCCGCATCCCGAGCGCCGCCGCACCCTCGCGCAGCTCGCCCGCCAGCGCGTGGGTATGGGCGGCGATGCGGTCGAACCCAACCTGCCCGACGAACCCGAGCGCGGCGTCCATCGCGGCGACCGGGCCGTAGGCCGGGCTCCCGTACTCGAGCTTCTCCGCGCTGGTCTTGAGACGGTAGCGATGCCCGGGCAGCGACTCGGCGACCTGGCGGTGCCCGTGCCGGTCGGCGGTCATCCAGTCGAGGTGCTCGCGGCGCACGTAGAAGGGCGCGCAGCCGAAGTCCGCGTGCAGCCACTTGTAGCCGTTGCCGCAGGCGAAATCGACCTTCTCGTCGTGGAGGTCGGTCGGGATGTTGCCCCACGCCTGGATGGCGTCGGCGAAGAGATAGGCCCCGTGAGCGTGGGCGAGGTCGGCCAGCCCGGGCAGGTCGTAGCGGAAGCCGTTACGGTTGGACACCCAGGCTACGCTCAGCAGCCGCGTCCGGTCGTCGGTCCGCGCGGCGAAGTCATCGGCGGTCACCACGCCGTCCCGTGACGGGACGATCCGCAGCTCGACCCCGGCCCGCCGCTCGAGTTCGCGGTAGAGAACGAACGTGGTGACAAAGTGCAGCTCGTCCACCACCACGTTGTCGCCCGGCCTCCAGTCCATCGCGTTCACGACGATGTTCTCGGCCCCGCTCGTGGCGTAGAGGAACGCGATCTCGTCCTCGTCGGCGCCGAACAGGTTCGCGAAGCGCGAGCGCGCGCTCGCCACCGCCTTGCCCCCCGCGGCGCCGTCCCGCCGAAGCATCTTGTTGTCCGCGTAGGCGTGGAGGGCGTCGCGGACGGGCGCCGGCAGCGGTCCCACCGCCGCGTTGTTCAGGTAGGCGAGTTCCTCGGTGACCGGGAAGCTGGCCCGGATGCCGAGCGGATCGGCCGGGTTGAGGCCAGCTCCGGGCGATTCCGGCTGGCGGCGCGGGCCCGCAGCCACCCCGGCGCCGGGAAGGGCAGCCAGTCCGGCGGCAGCCGTGGTCTTGAGGAAGCGTCGCCGATCCAACGCGCCGCGGTCTTCGTGCTGCTTCATGGGGTTCTCCTCGATGAGAATCGCGGATCGAGTGTACGCCCACCCAGGATGGCGCGTACGGCTTGGAACGCCGGTCTCCAGACCGGCGCCGCGGCGCTCCGCGCCGCGACCGGCGGGCCGCCGCTGGAACACAAGCGCGGTATCCTTCCACTTGCCATGAACAAGAACAATGAAGTGAATGCTGGAAACGTTGAGCCTCAGTTGACCACGATCAGGTCACTCTGCGTCTATTGCGGGTCCTGGAGCGGGACCGACCCCAACCTCGAAGCCTTCGCGCGGACCTTCGGTTCCGCCTGCGCCGCCCGAGGCATCGAACTCATCTACGGCGGCGGCGGCATCGGCCTGATGGGAACCGTCGCGCAGGCGGCGCTCGAATCCGGCGGACGGGTCACCGGCATCATCCCGCGCTCACTCCTGGAATCGGAGCCGCCGTTCTCGAACGTGACAGAACTTGTCGTCGTGGACAGCATGCACGAGCGCAAGCGGGAGATGTTCGACCGCGCCGACGGCTTCGTGGTGCTCCCGGGAGGCCTCGGCACCCTCGACGAGACGATCGAGATGATCACCTGGCGGCAGCTCGGCTTCCACGACAAGCCCATCGTGCTGGCGAACCACGGGGGCTACTGGAACCCCCTACTGACACTTTTTGACCACATCGTGACGACGGGCTTCGCCCAGCCGGACGCCCACGACCTCTACACCGTGGCCGACTCGGTCGAGGGCATCTTCGGAAAGCTGATGAGCGGCACGCCGGCCGGGACCGCCGGTCTTCAGACCGGCGCCGCGGCCCGGCACGGCCGCGAGATCGCACCCCGTCCGGGAGACAGAGGCGCGTAGCGGTCGGAGCGCCGGCCTCCGGCCGGCATCGTCCGCCGCAGGCGGACGAAAGGGATCCCTGGCGAGTGGCTTCAGAGCCACTTCCGAGCGGAGGCCCGGTAGCGCTCGTCAACGCGCCCTGCCGGCTCGAACCGGCCCCGCCACCGCGGCGCGAATGAGGGGGTGTCCTCCGCCACGATCTCGCGCAACGACACCTCGATGAGAGACGACAGGGATACGCCGCGAGAACGCGCGTAGCGCTTGGCGTGAGAAACCAGCTCACCGTCCACCGTGATTGTCAGTCTCTTCTTCATCGTTGGCCGTCCCGGGCGGTACACGCACGATTCCAACGATATACGTACTCACTGGTAAGACCATCGGACGGCCGGAACGGCCTTGTTGGGGAGCACAGCACGCCTGTTGGTAGCCTCCGTCGGAATAGTGCCGGGACAGCGGGAACTCGGGTCCCCGTTGGGAGAGCGCGAAGGTTCCGCGCTACGGAGCCTCGACTTGATCGAGGGGTGGGCACAAGGAGGAAGAATGTCCTGGGTGGGTAACTTCCGGCGAGCGCGAGTGACGTGCTCGGAACTGCTTCACGCTGCCTGCGCCACAGCCATCGTTCTGGCCGCGTGCGGCGACGGAACCCCGACCTCCCCGGCCACCCCCGTCATCCCGGCCACCTCCATCACCCCGGCCACTCCAGTCACCCCGGTGAGCATCGGCTTCCTGGTCTCGGGGGTCCGGACCTATACGAACGGTGCGACGATCGCCGTGGACGAGGTCAACACAGGCGGCGGGCTGTTGGGCCGCCCCGTCGAACTGATCGTCGAGGAGAACCTGGAAGACGCGGCATCGGCAGTGGCGGTTGCGGAAACGATGATCCTCGACAACGAGGTGGCCGCGCTCATCGGCCCCAACCGCTCGGTGCACGCGATCGAGGTAGGAGCCGTCGCCCAGCGTCACGGCGTGCCGATGATCACGACGGCAGCCACGAACCCACGCGTGACTGCGGCGGGCGATCTGGTCTTCATGGCCGCGTTCACCGACCAATTCCAGGGGCGCGTCATGGCCGATTTCGCCTTCGCGACGCTCGGAGTGACGACAGCCGCGATCCTCACCCAGCGAGGCGAGGTGTACAGCGAGGGGATCGGGGAGTTCTTCGTCAACCATTTCCGCCGCCTGGGCGGGACGGTCGTCGTCGACCAGTCCTACGAGGAAGGCGCGACGGACTTCACCGCGCAATTGACGGCCGTCGCGGACGCTGCCCCAGCGGTGCTCTTCATGCCGGGTCCGGCGGCGGAAGTCGTGCTGTTGACCGCGCAGGCACGCGCCCTGCCGCTCCTCGATGCCGCCGGGGAGCCGACCGTGTTCCTCGGAGCCGATGCGTGGGACAACGCGGCGCTTCTGGAGAACGAACAGGCCGCCGTGGAAGGCAGCTTCTTCAGCACCCACTTCTCGCCGGACACGGACGAACCGACCTCACGCGCCTTCGTCGAGGCATACCGAGCCCGGTTCGGGATCGCCCCCACCGGCGGCGACGGAGTGAGCTACGACGCCGTCCGGTTGTTCCTGCAGGCGGCGGCCCGCGTGGGCGGTCTCGACGCCGACGCCATCCGGCGCGAACTGCAGGCCACCGAGCAATACGCCGGAGCAACACTCATTTCACACTACGACGAGAATCGCCATCCGACAAAGAGTGCGGTCATCATGACCATCGAGAACGGCGCGAAGAGGTTCTACCAGCAGGTGGACCCGTAGCCGAGCGATCACATCCGCCACGGACGCCGCCTGGGTCCGGGCCGAGTTCATCCTCCAG
>JAJEFG010000003.1 GCA_022820545.1 Acidobacteriota bacterium
CCCCCGCCTCTGGGAGGAGGGGTAGGGAGGGAGCGCCGGTCGGAGCGCCGGCCTCTGGCCGGCATCGCCGACCGCAGGGAGGCGAAACCGCAGACCTGCAACCCGCTCTACTGGCGGCAACGCCGGCCTCAGACGCCAAACCGCCCTCAGCGCTTCGCCGCGAACCCGAGCACCTCGAAGCGCGCCCCGAAGAGCAGGGTGCCGGAGCCCAGATAGGCCCGCGCCGGATACTCCTGGGTGAAGAACGTCCGGTAGACCTCGTTGAAGGCGTCGTAGTCCGCCACGTCCGAGGAATAGACCTGGACGAACGTCAGGTCGTCCATGGTCAGCCCGGCGGCCTCCAGGGTGTTCTGCACGCTGGTCATGACGAGGCGAGCCTCCTCCTCGGCGGTGTCGGGCACCGTCTGGTCGGGAAGCAGCCCGATCGTTCCCGCAACGTAGAAGGTGTCGCCCACCATGACGCCGCCGCTGAAGGGCGGCACGTCGGCATCGGCCGCGGTGCGGGGGTTCACGTAGTGCCGCTCGAGGCCGGCCGCCTCCTCCGGAGCCTCCTGCGGGGGCGCCGTCTCGGTGGCGCAGCCGAGGGGCAGCGCCAGCGCGAGCACGAGCGGGATGTGGCGATGGGTCATGACAGGGGTCCTCCAGGGTCAAGGAGTTTCTGGAACTCCGCGTTCTCACGGATGTTGTCGAAGTCGGCCTGCGACGCCGCCAGCTCCCTCCAGCGGGCATCGATCGCGATGGCTTCTGCGAGCGCCGACGCGGCGCTCGCGGCGTCGCCCGCGCGGGCGTGCAGGCGCGCCAGCCCGTAGATGAGCTGATCCTCGCCGGGGACGATCGCGATCGCTTCCCGCTGCGCCGCGACGGCTTCGTCGAAGCGGCCCGCCGCGGCCAGCGTCCGGGCCTCGCGCGCGTGGATGCGCGAGATCGACATGTGGACCAGGCGGCGCAGCTCCCTGAACGGCTCGGCATGGTCGTCCACCCGCACGTCCACCCAGCGGTCGCTGGTCCGTCCGGAGTCGCCGATCGGCTTGACCACCAGGACCCCGCCGGCCTGCTTGCCGCGCGCGTCGCCGCCCGCCGCCTCGCCGGCGTCGAGGGCGTCCATCAGGCGAAGCGCGAGCGGCCCGTCCGACGACTCGAACGCCTCCGCCATCGCCCGGACCACCGCTTCCCCGGCCAGGATGTTGCCCTGCACGGAGAAGTTCTCCCCCTCGATGTGTCCGGCCCAGGCGCTGGTCGCGGATCCCGTGTACGCCCGGACGCGGCCCTCGTCGTCGATGACCGCGAGCTGGCGGCGGTCCCGCCCGGGATCCGAGCCGGTCAGGTGCTCGACCACCTCGTCCGGCGAAAGCCCCAGCTCCAGGAGTTCGAGCCCGCGCGGCCCGTAGGTCTGGTTGGCCGCCGCCTGCGTGGCGACGGCCCCCACGCCCGCCTTCGCGTAGGAGACCACGGCGCCGGCGCGGAACGCCCGCGACTGGACCGCCACCCCCAGTTCGCCGGTCGCGGGATCGCGGCCGACGATCGAGAAGGTGGCGACGATTTCCTCACCGGCCGCGTCCACCGGGATCTGGGCGCCGAGGTGCGGTGCGGGCCAAAGGGACGCGAGCCCGAGGGCCAGCGCGGCGATCGGTGTTCGGCGCGTCATGTCGCTAGTCCTCCAGGACGAGGCCGCTTCCCACCAGCCTGGCCGGGTCCGCGTTCGGCCTGGGGATGAACTTGTTCATCCAGCCCCCGTCCCAGCTCGCGATGTAGAGGTTCCCCTCCTGGTCCACGTCCATCTGGTGCGGCCGCGAAAGACCTCCCGGGAAGCCGCCCCGCGTGCCGCCGTAGGCGCCCAGGTGGTACTGGAGTTCGCCGTCCATGGTGAATTTGAGGATGCGGTTCAGCACCGCCGAGATCACCCAGACGGCGTCGTTCTCGTCGACGAACACGCCCACCGGGTCGGAGATGTCGGGCCACTCGTCGATGTACTCGCCGTCCTCGGTGAAGATCTGGATGCGGTTGTTGCTGCGGTCGCCCACGTAGATGCGGCGGTCCCGGTCCACCGCCAGCCCGTGAATGAGGTCGAACTGGCCCGGGCCGCTCCCGAGTTCGCCCCACTCCATCAGGTACTCGCCCTCGGCGTCGTACTTGATGATGCGCGAGTGCCAGTAGCCGTCGCCGACGAGGAAGTCGCCGTTCGGCAGGAACGCCATCACGGACGGGTCGCCGTACTCGAAGGGGCCCGGGTTCGGGTTGGCGCGCGCCTCCGCCCGGGTGGTGGGATGATCGGGATCGACCAGCCGCATCATCAGCTCGCTCCCGTCGTTCGAGAACTTGAGGACCTGCATGTTGACGTCCTTGCCGCCGCCGCGTTCCACGAGCCAGACATGCCGGTCGGGGTCGTAGGGGCTGATGTAGAGCTGATGCGGCTTGTTGAACGTCGAGTCCCACTGCGACCAGTTCTCGGTGATGTTGCCGTCGCGGTCCACGGCGACCAGGTAGTTGGTGCTTCCCTCGCGCTCGCGGTTCTCGGCGTCCCGGTCGCCCCAGATGCCGACGATGATGCGGTCCGGAGTGTCCACCGCCACCGCGGAGACCTGTCCCCAGCCCCAGGGCTCGACGTGGTCCGGCGCGGGTTTCCACCAGCCGGGGACGGCCTCGTATTCGCCGGTCCGATCGTCGCCGCCCTTGACGGGCGGCCTCTCCGGGGCCGATTCCGTCACGTCCGCGGGACTCCCGGCGCCGCAGGCGGACAGGAGGGCGAGTCCAGCGGCGAGGAGCAGGGATGCAATCTTCATGGGGCTACCTCCATCGGCGCTCCATTGTGACGGCTTCTCCGCCGCGATGGGAACGCCGGCGCGCGTTCAGGTAGCCAGCAGCTCGCCGAGTTCGCCGAAGGAGGCGAAGTCCCGGCCGAGGATGAGGGCGCGGCAGCCGGCTTCCAGGGCGGCCGCCCCATCGGTATCCGCGCGGTTGCCGACGTGGAGCAGCGCCGCCGCGGGGATTCCGAGGTCCGCCAGCGCCGCGTGGAACACCCGTGGATCGGGCTTCAGGGCGCCGTGGCGCTCGGCCGCGTAGATCCGTTCAAAGACCCCGCGGAGACCGAGAGCCTCGAGCCTGGCTTCAGGGTCGAAGTCCGAGACGGCGATGAGGGTGCGGGGACGGAGGCGGTCCAGGAGTTCGGCGACCCCGGGGCGGGGCCCGAGACGCCGGATGACCGGGATCAGGATGCGGGCTTCCGCCGCGAACCGGGCAGCGGCGTCCGACGAGGGGTTGCGCCGGTTGCCGAGCGTGCGGAGGTCCCGCGGCGAGCCGCGCCGGACGGCCTCCCAGGCGACGCGGGTCCGGAGAAAGCGGTCGGAGTAGAGGGTGCCGTCCACGTCGAAGGAGACGGCGGCGACGCCGGTCAGGGGCGCTCCCCGCTCCAGTTATTCGCTCCGCGTGAACTTGCGGACCATCTGCTGGCGGACCTCGCCGCCGTAGACGCCGCCCTGGGAGTCCACCGCGATGCCCTCCGGCCCGCTCGTCACCGGCTCCGCGCCGGGCTCGAGGTCCGACACGTCATCAGGCAGGTAGTACTGGACCGTGCCGTCCACTGCGCTCCCGACGCGGATGCCGCGGCCGAATCCCGGGTTGGCCTCCGAGGTGGACTCGGAGTCGGCGACGTAGATCGTGTCGTCGGCGGTGATGAAGATGCCGCTCGGCCGGCCGAACTGCAACCACTCCTCGATGAAGTTGCCCTCCTGGTAGAAGAGCTGGATCCGGTTGTTGCCGCGGTCCCCCACGAAGAGGCGGCCCATCGAATCCATCGCCAGCGCGTGCGGGTCGCGGAACTGCCCCGGGCCGGTGCCGGTCTCCCCGAAGCTCATGAGGAACTCGCCGTCCGCCGAGAACTTGACGATCCGGTTGTTCCCGCCGGAGTTGTGGCCGTCGGCCACGAAGATGGTTCCGTCCGGCGTGACCAGCACGTCCGAGGGCATGTTGAACTGTCCGTCGGCGGTCCCCGCGACGCCCGGCTCGCCGAGCCGCATCAGCACCTCGCCGTCGGGGCTGAACTTGATCACGAAGTGGCCGAGGCCCTCGGGGACCCGCTCGTCGGGCACGAAGCCCTTCGCGTCCGTCACCCAGACGTTCCCCTCGTGGTCCACGAACATCCCGTGCGGCCAGGCGATGAGGCCGGCGCCGAAGCTTTTCAGCGCTTCGCCCTCGGGGCTGAAGAGCACGACCGTGTCCACCTCCGGCCGGTCGCCGCAGAAGTTCGCGCCGCACCGCTCCGCCGCCCAGATGTTGCCGTCCGCGGCGGGATAGATCGCGCTCACCGCGCCCCAGGTCCGCTCTCCCGGCAGATCGCCCCACATCGCCTGCGCGGTGAAGGGATTCGGGAAGTCGTCGTGTTCGGAGACCATCGCCTGCGGTTCGGCGGGTTCCTCCATCTCGCCCCCGCCGCAGGCGGAGGCCCCGAGCAGGAACGCGGCGCCGACGATGCCGGTGCCCGCGGTCTTGAGGATGTTTCCGAAGTGGCGCATGGGTGCCTCCGTTTCTCGGCTGGATCGGACGTGAATTCTAGATTGAGGCCGCCGCCGAAGCTGGCGGGAAGTACGTGGCGCTGTGCTTGTCGAGGCCGCCGAGCCGGCGTGGGGGCCGGTGCTCCCTACCGGACCGAGACGGTGATCAGCAGGATGTACTCGGTCGTGGGGATTCGGGCCGTCCGGCCGGGCGGCGCCGCCCCCAGAATCCGGATCTCGAATCCCTGGAACGTTGCGACGGCGTCCCCGCTGGGCGGAACCTGTATCCGGACGGCCCCCTGGGACTCCGAGGTTTCGAGTTCGAGAAAGACCTCCAGGAACCCCGGTTCATCGCACGAGGACTCCGGCGGACACCGGTTGTCGGAGCCCAGCGACTGGACGCTGATGTACAGGTAGTCGTTCAGGCCCTGGACGTAACCGAGATCGCCCGCCCGCAGCGGGAAGGAGGTACCGAGCGGCGCCTGGAAATCGGGAACGGGGAGGGCCCCCGGGGTCGCTCCGGTGTTGCAGCCCAGGGTCAACAGCCCGGCGCCAAGCAGCAGCCCGAACGCGTTGGCGCGGCGGGCGCGGGGACGCGGCATCGGGTGCATTCTAGGCGCGCCGGGCCGTCTCGCTCCTATCTTCAATCAGGCGAGCCGGGTGAGCTCGTCCGCGTCGAACACGGGCAAATCCCGGCGCATCGAGCCTCGCGCAAGATGCATTCCGGAGGAGCGGCGGAGGAAACGCCCGATGACATGGCCGGGCGTTCCCGCCCCCTGGAGGCGATCCAGCAATTCCCCGGTCTCCGGCTCCGCGCAGGCGATGAGAAGCGCGCCCGAACCGATCGCTCCCAGGATGTCGAGGCCGAAGTGGGTCATCAGGCGCTTGGACTCGTAGAACCGGGGGATCTCGGCTTCCGCGAGGACGGCGCCGAGGTCCGCGGCGTCGGCCATCTCGCGGACGGCGGTCGCGATGCCGCCTTCGGTGACGTCGTGCATCGCATGCACTTCGAGCATGCCGGCCGCGATCCGCGCCTCCGCCACCACGCTGATCCCGGGGTCCGTCAGGAAGGCGGCGGCCCGGCGCTGGAAATCCTCCCCGAACATCCGGCGGACTTCGTCTTTCCGCTCGGCGGCCACGATGGCGGTGGCCTCGATCGCGACGCCCTTGGTGACGACCACCATGTCCCCCTCCCGGGCGCCCCCCGTCGGCTTGACGCGCTCGGCGGTGGCGGCGCCCACCATGGTTCCCGCGACCACCTCGCGCGCGACCGCCGACGTGATCTCCGTGTGTCCGCCGGCGGGAACCGCACCCACCTCCTCGCAGCCCCGGCGGATGCCGTCCGCGATCTCCGCGATCCGGCCCTCCGTGGTCCCCGGTGGCAGAAGCACGTGGGCAAGGAAGAAGCGGCACTCCCCGCCGGTGGCGGCCACGTCGTTGGCGTTCACGATGACCGCGTGCCAGCCGGGGTCGGCGGTCGGGAAGGTGATCGGATCGGCCGCCAGCACCAGGCGCGGCTCGCTCCCCGCCGGGGCCACCGCGGCGTCCTCGCCCGGAGCGGGCCCGACTTCGAGTCCGGCGCCCTCCCCGAGCCGCTCCAGCAGCTCCCGGAGCACGCGGGGCGGGATCTTCCCGTCCGGCGGTCTTTCCTCGGGCATCCCGTTAGGGTAGTTTCCCGCGCGCCGGATTCCCCCCGGCAACGAGGTTCCCCCCATGCGTCTTGTAGTTTTGGGTGCGGGCCGGATGGGGGAGCACCTCATCCGCCAGTTGAGCGGACTTCCCGAACACCACGACATCACCCTGGTGGAGCGGGACTCCGAAACCCGGATCCATCTGCAGCGGAAGTACGACATCGGGATCGCCGAAGGTGACGCCCGCGTCCCGGCCATCCTGACGCAGCACTGTTCCGGCGCCGACGTGCTGTTCGCGCTGACCAACTACGACGCGACGAACATGCTCGCCGCCCTCACCGCCACCGACCCGGCGATCGGCGTGAAGCGGGCCGTGGTCCGCCTGAGCGACCAGCGACACCGGGAGAATCCGCTGCTCGCCGAGGGAGGCCGCCAGCAGACGATCGAGACGATCTTCCCGGAGGAGCTGGTCGCGGAAGAGATCCTCGGCATCCTCCGCTACCCGGGAGCGCGATCGGTCCGCTCCTTCGGAGAAGGGGTTCTGGTGCTCCTGCGGGCGACCCCGACGGACCCGACCGTCTTCGACCGGCCGCTGGAAGAGATCGACACCGCGCCCCGCGGCTGGATGCTGACCGGGATCCTCCGCCATGGAGGCGGACCTCTCGAGATTCCCCGCGGCCGCACCCGGGTCCAGGAGGGCGACGAGATCTTCGCGGTCGGTCCCGCCGTCGAAGCGCGGAACTACCTGAAGGCGATCGGTGTGGACCAGCGGCCCGCCCGGCGGGTAGTGATCGCCGGGCTGGGGCAGGTCGGCCACCGCCTCGGTGAGCTGCTGCTCGACGAGGGCGTGGATCTCACCGCCATCCGCCGGCACGCGGCGTCCGGAGTCCCGCTGGCGGCCCACACGATCGTCGGAGACGCGACGGACGAGGACATCCTGCAAGAGGCCGGGGTCGGCGGCGCGGACTACTTCGTGGCCGCCACCGACGCCGATGAGGTGAACCTCATGGCCGCGCACCTCGCGAAGAAGGCGGGCGCGCGGCGGACCGTGGCCCTCCACAACCGGGATGATCTCCACGACGCCATGCAGGACCTCGGGGTGGACCACCCGATTTCCCCCGGAGAGGTGTCCGCGGGGGCCCTCATGAAGCTCCTGCACACCCGCGCCATGGTCCGGCTCGATTTCGTGGAGGGCGGCGGGGAACTCGTCGAGATCGAGGTCGCGCAGGGCAGCCCCGCCACCCGGGCGCCGCTCGGCAAGCTGGGGCTTCCCCACACCTGCATCATCGGCGAGGTGGTCCGGGCGCGCGCGGCGCCCTTCGTGCCGGACGGTGATACCGAGTTCGTCGCGGGCGACCGGGTGGCCCTCTTCATGAGCCAGCACGCGGAGGGAAGGTCCGGCGAGCCCGATTCGCTCCTCTCGGAGCTCGAAGAGCTGTTCGGCCGCCGCAACTGAGCCGCTGCGTCCGGAACGGACCGACAGGAATGACCCGCGCCGAAACGATCGCGCTGCTCGGCCGGCTGGCGGAGACGCTCGGACTGGCGCTGCTGATTCCCCTGGCGGTGGCGCTGGCCCACGGGGAGCCGGCGTGGCTGGCCTTTGCCGTTCCGGCGGCGCTGGGGCTCGGGGTCGGGGCCCTGAGCCGCCGTTTCGCGCCGCTGATCGGAAGATCCGGTTCGTCCACGGACGGCGGCCGCGCCTACCGCTTCGTGGTGCTGGCCTGGTGCCTTTGCACCGTGTTCGGGGCATTGCCGTACGTCGCGGAATTCGGCCTCGGCTTCGCGGTAAACGGCCTCTTCGAGTCCGCCTCCGGGTTCTCGACCACCGGGGCCACCATCTTTCCCGAGGTGGAATGGCTTCCCCGTTCCCTGCTGCTCTGGCGCGCGATGACCCAGTGGCTCGGCGGACTGGGGATCATCATCATCTTCGTCTGGCTGCTCGGCCGCCGCCAGTGGGGGGTGGACGTGCTGTCGGCGGAGGCCCCCGGCCCGACCGCCGAAAAGACCGAACCCAAGATCAGCGAGACGGCGCGGGACACCGTTATCGTCGGGTCGGTCCTCACCGCGATCCTCATCGGGGTCCTCCTGTTTCTCGACGTCCCCGCGTTCGATGCGGTCTGTCACGCGTTCACCACGCTGGCGACCGGCGGCTTCTCCACCCGGAACGCGAGCGTCGGGGCGTTCGATCCCGCCGTGCAGTGGGTGATCATCGTCTTCATGGTGATCGGCGGCATGCGCTTCGCCATCCACATCTACGAAGTGAAGCGCATCGTCGCCGGCGCCAGACGGCTCTGGCGGGGTCTCCGCGGCGGTTCCTGGAAGCGGGTGAGCGCGGCGCCGGCCGCCAGCTACTTCTCGGACCCGGAGCTGCGCCTCTACATCGGGGTGGTGGCGGTCAGCACCGGGCTGTTGTTCGCCAGTCTCTACCTGATGGGGCAGGGATCCGTGGACGGCCTGCGCCAGTCCGCGTTCACGGCGATCGCGGTGATCACCACGACCGGCTACGCCGTCGTGGACTACAACCAGTGGTCGGACTTCTCGAGGATGCTGGTGCTCGTCCTCATGTTCGCGGGCGGCTGCGCCGGCTCGACGGCGGGCTCGATCAAGATCCTGCGCTGGGTGATCCTGTTCCGGAAGGTGCCGCTCGCGCTGCGGGTGGCGACCCAGCCCCACACGGAACTGCGGGTCCACATCGGACGCCGCCCGGTCGCCCTCTCGCTGAGTTCGACCATCGGGGAGGTCGTGCTCCTGTTCGTCTTCTGCGCGGTCGCCGGCGCGCTGGCCATCGCGGCGATGGGCGTGGACCTGCTGACCGCCTTCAGCGCCGCCGCCGCCGCGGTGACGAACGTGGGGCCCGGGCTCGGGGCCGTGGGGCCGGCGGCCAGCTACGCACACCTCCCCGACGCGGCGAAGCTCATCCTCGCGGCGCTGATGATCGCCGGAAGGCTCGAGATCGTCACCGTGGCGGTTCTTCTCCTGAGCCCGATCCGCTCCGCTCGCCGGCGCGTCCGCCAGGCGCTTTTCTGAGGGTGTGCCGGTCCGGGGGCGAGGCCTCCGTTCACCCGGCTACTCAAACAGCTCGGAGTGCGATCCGGTACGGGCCAACTGCAGATCCTGTCCTTGAACGCGGTAGATCACCAGCCAGTCTCCCTCGATGTGCGCCTCCCGATAGCCGTTCCATGGACCCCGGAGGGCGTGGTCCCGGTGCCGCGCGGCAAGCGGCTCCTCGCGGACCAACTGCTCGAGCAAGCCGCGCAGTTTGGCGAGGTTCTTGCCCTGCCGGCCGAGCCTCTTCAGTTCGCGTCGAAACTGGGTGGATCGGACCGGTGTCAGCACCCGCCAACGCTCACGTCACTTTGTCCACAGGGTGCTCGTTCTCGAGATCCTGAAAGAGTTCCTCCACATTTTCGAAGCGCTGGCCGCGCCCTTCGTTCAATTCGTTCATCGCTCTGACCGTAGCGGCGTTCGGGACCTGGACGGCGAACGGCAGCCGCTTTTCCTCCGCTACCCGGCGGAGCAGCAGGCGAATCGCCTCCGATACGGAGAGGCCCATTTCCCGAAGCGCTTCCGCCGCGCGGTCCTTGGTGTCGCGATCGAGGCGGGCGCGGACGACGGAATCGGCTCTCATAGGGCAGGTGTAGCCCTATTGTAGCTACACCAGCGTCGTCCGGCGAATCCCGTCGCCGTGATTCGGGTTCCGGCCGGGCAATCAGACCGGGTTGGCGTTCCTCCCGGCCGGGAAGCCTCCTAGAATCGTCCGATGGCCGAACAACCCCAACAGGAAATTGAGGTCCTGCTCGACGAGCAGCGGGCGTACCCGCCGCCGGAGGACTTCCGCCGGCAGGCGTGGGTTCAGGACTCCTCGATCTATCGCGAGGCCGCGGCCGATCCGGAGGCGTTCTGGGCCGCCCAGGCCGAACGGCTCGAGTGGAGCCGCCGTTGGGACCGGGTCCTCGACTGGAAGCCGCCGTTCGCGCGCTGGTTCGTTGGCGGCAAGCTGAACGCAAGCGTCAACTGCCTCGACCGGCACCTCGCGAACGGCCGCGGCGATCGGCCCGCGATCCTCTGGGAGGGGGAGCCGGGCGACCGGAAGACCCTGACCTACGCGGACCTTCACCGGGAGGTCTGCCGCTTCACGAACGTTCTGCGCGGCCTCGGCGTGCGGAAGGGCGACCGGGTCGCGATCTACCTGCCCATGATCCCGGAGCTCCCGGTCGCGATGCTCGCCTGCGCCCGGATCGGAGCCCCCCACAGCGTGGTCTTCGCCGGATTCTCGGCGCAGTCGCTCCGGGACCGGATCAACGACGCCGAGGCCAAGGTGCTGATCACCGCCGACGGCGGCCACCGGCGCGGCGGGATCGTGCCCCTGAAGGCGATCTCCGACGAGGCGCTCGAGGACACCCCGTCGATCACCGGAGTCGTGATGGTGCGCCGCACCGGCGAGGACGTGCCCATGGTGGCCGGCCGCGACCACGACTGGGCAGAACTCATGGCGGGAGCCGCCGGCACGGCGGAACCCGAGGAGATGGATGCCGAGGACATCCTCTACATCCTCTACACCTCGGGCACCACCGGGAAGCCCAAGGGGATCGTGCACACCACGGGGGGCTATCTGACCCAGGTCACCGCCACCGCGCGGGCGGTCTTCGACCTGAAGGACTCGGACATCTGGTGGGCGGCGGCGGACATCGGCTGGGTGACCGGCCACTCCTACATCGTCTACGGCCCGCTCGCGCTCGGGGTGACCCAGGTCATGTACGAAGGGGCGCCCGACACCCCGAACCGCGCCCGCCTCTGGTCCATCGTGGAGCGCTACCGGGTGACCTGCTTCTACACCGCGCCGACCGCGATCCGGGCCTTCATGAAATGGGGAACCGAGCACCCGGCGGCTCACGACCTCGGCTCGCTCCGCCTGCTGGGAACGGTCGGAGAGCCGATCAACCCGGAGGCGTGGGTCTGGTACCACCGGGAGATCGGGGGCGGCCGCTGTCCCGTGGTGGACACCTGGTGGCAGACCGAAACGGGATCCGTCATGGCGACCGCGCTCCCCGGGGTGACCACCCTGAAACCCGGCTCCGCGACCCATGCCTTCCCCGGAATCTCGCTCGAGATCCTCGACCGGCGGGGCGAACGCGTCGAGGTCGGCGGCGGGCTGCTCGCCATCACGAAGCCCTGGCCCTCGATGCTGCGCGGCATCTGGGGCGACGAGGAGCGCTTCCGGGAGACCTACTGGAGCCAGTGGAAGGACATCTACTTCCCCGCCGACGGCGCCCACCGCGACGAGGACGGCTATTTCTGGGTGATGGGCCGGGTCGACGACGTCCTGAACGTCTCCGGCCACCGCCTTGGGGCGGCCGAGGTGGAGAGCGCCCTCGTCGAGCACGAGGCGGTCGCGGAGGCGGCGGTCGTCGGCCGGCCCCACGAGATCAAGGGGGAAGGGATCGCCGCGTTCGTGGTCCTCCGGGAGAGCGCTTCGTCGCACGACGGCCTCGCCGCCGAACTGAAAGCGCACGTTGCCCGGGCGATCGGACCCATCGCGCGCCCCGACGACATCGTGTTCGCGGCGGACGTGCCCAAGACGCGATCCGGCAAGATCATGCGTCGCCTGCTCCGCGACATCGCGGCCGGCAAGGCGATCGGAGACACCACCACGCTGGCCGATCCGGCGGTGGTGCAGAAGCTCAGAGAGGAGTACGGCGATGAGGACTGAGACACCGAAGGTTCAGGTTTCGGCGGACGTCTCCGCCCGGGGCGGCTCGCTGGTCGCCTATCTCCTCGACGACGGCCTCGACCTCGCCGCCCCCCGGGCGGCGTGGGAAAGGGAGGCGGTGGCGAATGCGAAGCGGATCTTCGGGGACCCGAAGGTCAAGCAGGCGGTGGCCGGCCACGGCGGCCCGCGGAGCGCCTCCACCCTCGCTCTCCACACCCGGGCCACCGGCAACTATCCGGTGTCCGAGGGCATCCGCATCCTGGCGGCGCGCGCCCTGAAGCACGCCCGCGACTTTCACAATGCGGAGGTGGTGTTCTCGCTCCAGGGGGCCGACGGCGCCCGCTTCGCCGGAGCGGTCGCGGAGGGCGCCACGCTCGGCGCCTACCGGTTCGCGCGCTACTTCCAGGACCCCGGCGACCCGGCCTCCCCGCGCGTGCGGATCGTGGTCGGCGAGGAAGCCCTCGACGAGGCCGGCGAGAGCGTCGCGCGGGCGGTGCGGCTCGCCTCCGAGGTGAACCGCGCCCGGGACCTCATCAACGAGCCCGCGGAGGCCGTGACCCCGGAGATCCTGGCCCGCGAGGCCCACCGGATCGCGGCGGACACCGGGCTCGAGGTCCAGGTCTGGAACGAGAAGGCGCTCCGCGACCAGGGGTATCCCGGCCTGATCTCGGTGGGGCAGGGGAGCAACCGGCCCCCGCGCCTGATCGTCCTGCGGCACCGGCCGGAGAACGCGCCGGAGAACGGGCGGCACCTCGCGCTCGTCGGGAAGGGCATCACGTTCGACACCGGCGGCATCTCGCTCAAGCCGCCCTCGGGGATGTGGACCATGAAGGGCGACATGTCCGGCGCGGCGGCGGTCCTCGCCGCCATGTCGGCGGTGGCCCGGGAGAACGTGCCGGCGACGGTCACCGGGATCGTGGCGACCGCCGAGAACTATCCCGGACCGTCCGCCACCCGGCCCGGCGACATCTTCCGCGCCCGGAACGGCAAGTCCGTGATGGTCGACAACACCGACGCCGAGGGCCGGCTGGTGCTCACCGACGCCCTGGCGCGGGCCGGGGAGGAGGGCGCGACCCACATCGTGGACGTGGCGACCCTGACCGGGGCCGCGGTGCGGGCGCTCGGCGCCGGGGTCGCCGCGGTCATGGGGAACGACGCCGACTGGGCGCGGGCCGTGATCGACGCCGGCGAGCCGCACGGGGAGGTCTTCTGGGAGCTGCCGCTCGTGAAGGAGTACGCCGAGGAACTCCGCTGCGACTCCGCCGACCTGAAGAACATCGGCGGCATCAACGCCGGCACGATCACCGCCGCGCTCTTCCTGCAGGAGTTCGTGCCGGACGGCGCGAAGTGGGCCCACCTCGACATCGCCGGGCCCTTCATCGTGGAAAAGCCCTGGAAGTACTACCCGAAGGGAGCGACCGGCTTCAGCGTGCGGACGCTGTTCGAAACCGCGGCGCGGTTCGCGGCGCCAGACGGCGACGGGTAGCGAGCGACGGGAGGGCCGCTCAGCCCTCGCTGTCGTCGGTCGTGATCGCGGCCGGCGGCACCGACCGCTGTCGGAGGTCGGCGATCAGCAGCCGGACGACCGTTCCGTAGCTCCGGGCGCCGTCCGGTATTCGCATGGTGCGCAGGTAGGAGTCGTTCACCCGCCGCGCGGCGCCCCGGACCATTCCGCGGTGCTGGGCCCAGAAGGCGTTGAGGGCGTCCAGGTCGCGGCGCGGCCCGGGCCCGAAGGCGGCCCAGGCGCGGTCCCGGTCCTCCGCTTCGGCGTTTCTGACGGCCGCCAGCAGATGCCGGGCGGCGAAGAAGGACGCGGCGTAGGAGAGATAGGGATGCTGCCGCTGGCGGGAGAGCGCCAGGTAGGCGGCGAAGCTCGCTTCCCCCTCGTGGGTGATGGCCCGCTGGTGCGCCTTCTCGTGGGCGGCGGTGAACGCCACGGCGACGTCGGGCGGGCCGGTGTTCACCGTGGGCTCGCCGGTGAAGGGAACGAAGATGCCGCTGATCCCGAGGCGGGACATCAGTCCCGAGAAGACGGCCGGCTTGACCGGGCTCATTCTCCCGGGACCGGGATCGCCGGGCAGGTCGATCGCGGCGTACGCCTCGTCGATGGCGGCGCTGAGGTCGGCGAAACCGAGGGGGTTCCTGGAAACCGCGGCGGTCGGCAGCCCGGCGAGCCGGTGGAAGCGGGTGGTGTCCGCGGCGACCCGGCTGGTCAGCCGGACAAGCTCAGCCTCCGAGATCTGGCCGACGGGCAGGTCCAGACGGTGCTCGAGGCGGGGGCGGGCGTAGTTCAGGCCCCATACGACGACGAAGATCGCGTAGAGGGCGCCGGCTCCGGCGAGGGCGAACACCGCCGTGTAGGCGAGCCGCCGGAGCACCGCGCGGGGCGCTGGAGGCCGCGCCGGCGTCTCACCGGTTGGGGTTCCTCCGCTCGGGGCCGGCTGCCGGAAGCGGCCGGTGAAGCGCCAGGTGATCCGCCCGATCACGAAGAGGGCGGCCGTTGCGGTGAAGAGCTCGGCCAGCGAGAAGGGGACGAGGCCGCTCAGGAACGAGAAAACCCGGACCACCAGCGGGTAGATGCCCGTGGTGTAGAGCGATTCGACCCGTTCGGGCGCGGTGAGGGCGCCCTGGAACAGAGCGATCCCGACGGCGCCGGCCCCCAGGCCGGCGAGCACCAGAATCCGCTGCCTTCGCGGACTCGGCCGCCTCATAGGCGAACTTTATCCGGGTTTCGGAGCGCCAGCCTCCGGCTGGCATCGCCGACCGAAGGGAGGCGAAACCGCGCCCCGCCTGGTTCGTCGCCACGGACCTCAGCCGGTTTCGGGAGCGCCCATCCCGGCCGCGGCCAGCCGCAGGTGGCGCGTGGCCAGCGCGTCGAACCCGACTCCCGGGGCGGTCAACATCCGGCGGCTCAGCCGCTCCGCCATCAGGCCGTGCGTCGTATGCGGACACTCGGGTGCGATGGTGTGCACCAGTTCGTGGGCGAGGACCCGGCCGAGGGCGACACCGAGTCGCCGGGTCTGCGATCCATGCAAACGGCGCTTGGGACGCTTCGCGTTCAGCGGCGTGTCCCGGTGCCGGGCGAGCGGCAGTCCGAGCGCCCGTTCGGCGGCCCCGAGCGACAGGAAGATGGACCGGGGTTCTCCGTGCACACCGATCGCCACCCCGATGGCCTCGGGCGCGACGTCCCAGCGGTCCGGAAGCTCGGGGTAGAGCGTCGCCGGGATCACGCCGGGGCCGCCCCGGCCGACGAAACGGAGCCCGAGCTCGCTCGGCTCGAAGGCGCGGATCACCTCCTTCTCAAGCCAGTGATGAGCCTCCGGGGAGAGCAGGCGGTAGGGGTCGTAGAACCGCACCCGGAGCGGTTCTGCGCGGGGGACTGCCGGGAGTCCGGCTGCGGGAAGGACGGGTCCCGGCGATGCGGCGGCCGAACTCGACGCGGCGAGGAGAACGCCAGACACGAGAAAGGATCGGAATCGGAAACGCATACCCCCGCCAACGAGGCATCCGTCCAGCGGTTCGGAATCGGGAGCGAATTCAACGAAATGCGGGGAAGTTCTGGATTCCGGTTCAACCGGTTGGGGCGCATCGCGATCCCGCCGCCTTCTGACACCATGACAACGGCGGGCCGATGAGCGGGGCGAACGGGACGAAACCTCTCGACGTCCTGGTGGTCGGCGGTGGGATCGTCGGGCTCGCGGTGGCCCGCCGTCTTCAGGAGCGGCACCCCGCTTGGTCGATTCTGGTCCTCGAGAAGGAACCCGGCGTCGCCCGGCACCAGACCGGCCGGAACAGCGGCGTCATCCACTCCGGCATCTACTACGCGCCCGGTTCGCTCCGGGCCCGCAACTGCCGGCGCGGGGTGGAGCGGCTGCTTCGCTTCTGTGACGAACACGGCGTCCCGTACTCGCTCTCGGGCAAGGTGATCGTCGCTGCGGACGAGTCCGAACGGGATCGGCTCGGGGGGCTGCTCCGGCGCGGCGAGACGAACGGCGTCCCGTCACTCCGGATGCTCGACCGGGCCGCGCTCCGGGAGATCGAGCCCCACGCCGAGGGGGTGGCGGCGCTCCACTCACCCACCTCGGGAGTGGTGCGCTTTGCCGAAGTGGCGGCCACCCTCCGGCGCCTCTTCGAAGCCGGAGGCGGGCGGGTCCTCACCGGCGCCCGCGTCGTCGGGATCAAGCGCTCCGGTAGAGAGGCCCGGGTCATCACCACCACGGATGAGTTCACCTGCCGCCGCCTCGTCACCTGCGCCGGACTCCAGTCCGACCGGGTGGCCCGGCTGGCCGGCGACGAACCCGAGATCCGGATCCTGCCCTTCCGCGGCGAGTACTACCGGGTGCGCCCCGACCGCGCCGGACTGGTGCGCGGCCTCATCTACCCCACCCCGGACCCGCGCTTCCCGTTCCTGGGGGTGCACCTCCACCGGAATCTCGACGGAGTGGTGGACGCCGGCCCGAACGCGGTGCTCGCGCTCGCCCGCGAGGGGTACCGGCGCCGCGACCTGAACCTCCGGGACCTCGTCGAGATGGCCCGCTATCCGGGATTCCGGCGGTTGGCGCTCCGTGAGTGGCGGGTGGGGGTGGACGAGATCCACCGGTCGCTCTCGAAGCGGGCGTTCACCCGACGGCTGCAGCGGCTGGTGCCCGGGATCCGGGCTTCCGATCTGGTCGCCGCGCCGTCGGGGGTGCGGGCGATCGCCGTGCTTCCGGACGGCCGCATCGCGGACGACTTCCGCATCCTCCGGCGGGAGAACCGCACCCACGTCCTGAGCGCGCCCTCGCCGGCGGCGACCGCATCGCTCGCCATCGCCGAGCAGGTGGCGGCGCTCGTCGAGGAGGAGTGAGGGCCGGTTACGGCGCCATCGTTCTCAGGATGAACCGCGCCATGGTCTCCCTCAGGTGCAGGACCAGGTCCGGGTCCCGCACCCCGTGGCGGGACTTCGGATAGACCATCAGCTCGAAGGGCTTCCCGGCCTTTTGCAGGTCGTGGGTGAACTGGATCGTGTTCTGCAGGTGGACGTTGTCGTCCATCGTCCCGTGGATCAGCAGCAGCTCGCCGTGGAGGTCCCCGGCCGCCCCGCGCACCGAACTCTTCCGGTATCCCTCGGGGTTCTCGTCCGGGGTGCTCATGTAACGCTCGGTGTACACGGAGTCGTAGTCGCGCCAGTCCACCACGCTCCCGCCCGCGATGCCGGCGCGGAAGCGGTCCGACTTGGTGAGCGCGGTGAGCGTCATGTAGCCCCCGAAGCTCCAGCCGTCCACGCCGATGCGGGACGCGTCCACGTAGTCCTGGCCGCCGAGCCAGTCCACCGCCTCCACCAGGTCGGCGAGTTCCTGTTTGCCGAAGTTGCCATAGACCGGCCAGGTGGACTCCACCCCCTTGCCGGAGGCGATCCGGTTGTCCACCACCAGGACCACGATCCCTCGCTGCGCGAGGTACTGGAACCACATGCCCCGGGTCCCGGGCCAGGCGTTCCGCACCTGGGGCGCGTGCGGGCCTCCGTAGACGTGCACCCACGCCGGATAGGCGCGCGCGGGGTCGAAGCCGTGCGGCCGGACCATCATGGCCTCGAGTTCCGTCCCGTCCGCGGTGGGGATCCGGAACAGCTCGGGGGGTGAGATCTCGAAGCGGGCGAGGTCCGGGACTTCGCCGCCCCCGAGATCGCGCAGGTGGGCGCCGTCGGCGGCCCGGCGCAGGGTCATCGCCGGGGGACTGTCGAGGTCGTGGGAGACGGCCACGTAGTGGGGAACGCTCTCCCCGTCCGGGAAGTTGGCCTGGTGGGTGCCGGGCGCTTCGCTCAGCAGGGTGGCCCCGGACCCGTCGAGGGCGACCCGCAGGACGTCCGAACCGAGCGACGTGCGGTAGGTGCCCGAGGCGTAGGCGGCCCCGCCCTCCTCGTCCACGGCGTGCAGCCGGCGGACCTCGAAGCGCCCTTCGGTGAGGGGACCGGCGAGTTCACCCGCGGCGCCGTAGCGGTAGAGGTGCTTGAAGCCGGTACGTTCGCTGAACCACAGGAAGCCGCCGTCCGACAGGAACCGTGGCGCGCCGTGCCCGTTCACCCACGGCCCGGTGTCCTCCCGCAGTACCCGGCCGGATTCTCCGGTGCGGGCATCGGCCCGGTGGAGATCGAGGAAGGTCTGGGTCCGGTCCTGGATCTGGTACCAGAGGTCGCCGCCCGGCGAGAAGGCGACGTTCACGATGAGGATTTCCTGGTTGCCGTAGCCGCCCGGGTTGATCCAGACGATGTCGCCGCCGGCGGCGGGAACGATGCCGAGGCGCACCTTCGGGTTGGGGTCGCCGGCCTTTGGATAGGGGTAGACCTCCAGGTCGAGGTGGTAGGGGATGTGGTCCACAACCGTGAAGCGGGGGACATCGCGCTCGTCGCTCTGCAGGAACGCGATGCGGCTGCCGTCGGGGCTCCACCAGTGGGCGTAGAAGTTGCCGCGGCCGTAGATCTCCTCCTGATAGACCCAGTCGAGCTTCCCGTTCAGGAGGTCCGGCCCGCCCCCGGTCGTGAGCCGGAGCTCGGCGCCCTCGAGGTCCGTGACGTGGAGGTCGTTGTCCCGGATGAAGGCGATGCGCCGCCCGTCCGGGGAAAAGCGGGGCAGTTCCTCGGTCTCCGGGCCGCGGGTCAGCCGGCGAAGCTCGTTGTCGGCCGTCTCCCACGCGAAGAAGTCGGAGGCGAGGTTCAGGAGCAGCCGCTCTCCGCCGGTTGACATGGTCAGGGAGGCGGGCCGCGCCGCCGCCATCGCCTCTTCTTCCGGCAACGACAGCGTTTCCACGAGCGCAGCGGCCAGCGCGGCCGGTTCGTAGAGCGGTTGCGACGCGCCCGTCGCGGCCTCGACGACCTCCCAGGAGCGTTCGCCGCCCTCGCCGGAGCCGGTCAGATAGTGCGTTCCTCCCGGCATCCAGCGAACGCTCGGCAACTCGGGCGAGAACCGGAGCGCCTCCGGTCCGTACAGGTGACTCAGCTCAATGGGCTCGGTCTGGCCCACCGCTCCGGCGGGCAGCAGCACGGCAAGGGTGACGACGGAAAGGACTCGGACTCTCATGGACCGCGATTATCCGCCGTGGCCCGGGACCGCCGGTCTTCAGACCGGCACGCGCAGTGCTCTCACCGCGCACGGCGCGACTCCCCCCCGTCCTTACGACGCGAACGCCTTGGAACGCCGGTCTCCAGACCGGCACCGCGGTGCT
>JAJEFG010000032.1 GCA_022820545.1 Acidobacteriota bacterium
CTTTCGCTGACCCCCCGGGCACCCCGGGCACGGCCTCCCAGCGCGGAGCGCCGCGCGTGCCGGTCTGGAGACCGGCGTTCCAAGCCGGCGGCTTCCTGCCCGCGGTGGGCGCCGCCCGCTGCAGCGTGGTGGGCGCCCTCCGCGAGCAGTAGCGGCGGCCGTACCCGCCTCCCGCCGCTACGTCAAGGCGCCTCCTCCCGTGGCGGCAGTGCCGCGGTCAATTGTGGACACGCTGTGACTACATCGTTAGAATGGAGTCTTCCGAGGAGGCGTCGAACCGTGGAATTCGCCCTGCGCGACGCGAAGGCGCGACTCTCTGAACTCGTCGGCGCGGCGGTGGCTGGAGAGCGGGTCGTGATCACGCGGTATGGCGAGCCTGTCGTGGAACTCGTGCGGTGGCGCCGGCGTGGCGCTCTCGATCTCGAGCGGCTCGCGAAGGTGTGCGCGGAGCACGGCATCGAAGAGGCGCCGCTCGACGAAGCCGAGGCGATGATCGCCGCGTTTCACGATCCGGCACTCAGCCGTCAGGTGCTGGGGCTCGAGACGGAAACCGACTGAGCGCGAGCCGGTCCGTGGGCGTTCTTCTCGACACGTCCTACCTCTACCGGTTGATGAGGGCCCGGGCGAGTCTGTCCGGGAGCGAGCGGCAGTTTCTTGAGCGGCAGGACACTCCGATCCACGTCAGCGCGGTTTCCATTTGGGAAATGCGCCTCAAGTACCAGGCGCGCGACCGGTTGGGCCGGCGCAAGAGCCCCTTCGATCCACGAGAGGTGGTTGCCGCGCTGACCAGGCTGAACGTGGTGCTGCTGCCGCTCACCATGCGCCATGCGGCCGAGCGGCTTCGCGTTCCCATCACGCACCGCGATCCCTTCGACGAGCTGCTCCTGGTCCAGGCCCAGGTGGAGGGGCTGCGTCTGCTGACCGCGGATGAGCACCTGGTCGGCCATCCCCTGGCCATCACCCCGTAGCGGCGCCACGGACGGGCCCCTGAATGGAGCGAGTGACCGGGATCTCCTGACGCAGGCGGCGTCAGTTCAGCCCGCGGCGCCGGAGCAGGGGCTCCACCTCCGGGTCCCGCCCGCGGAAGGTGCGGAAGAGGTCCATGGCCTCGATGCTGCCCCCCTTCGAGAGCAGCGTCTCCCGGAAGTGGTCGCCGTTCTCCCGCAGGAGGCCGTTGTTCTCCCGGAACCACTCCACCGAGTCGGCGTCGAGGACCTCGCTCCAGATGTACGAGTAGTAGCCGGCCGAGTAGCCGCTGCTCCAGATGTGGGAGAAGTAGGTGGTGCGGTAGCGCGGCGGCACCGGCGCGAAGGCGATTCCCGCCTCCTCGAGCGCCGCTTCCTCGAACGCGAGCACCCCAGCCGCATCGGGGGTCTCGCCGACCCCGAGCTGGTGCCAGGCGAGGTCGAGCAGGGTGGCGGCCAGGTACTCGGTGGTGGCGAAGCCCTGGTTGAAGGTGCGTGCCGAGAGCACCCGGTCGAGGAGGTCGCCCGGGATCGGTTCGCCGGTCTCGTGGTGGACGGCGTAGTTGCGGAGCACCTCCGGCCAGGTCGCCCACATTTCGTTCACCTGCGAGGGGTATTCCACGAAGTCGCGCGGAACGGAGGTCCCGGCGAAGTAGGGGTAGCGGACGTTCGAGAACAGGCCGTGCAGCGCGTGCCCGAACTCGTGGAACAGCGTGATGACCTCGTCGAAGGTCAGCAGCGTAGGTTCGCCCTCCGGGGGCTTGGGGACGTTCAGGTGGTTGGCGACCACCGGCTGCGTGCCGAGCAGGCCGGACTGGGAGACGTACGCGTTCATCCAGGCGCCGCCCCGCTTCGACGGCCGGGCGTAGAAGTCGCCGATGAAGAGCCCGAGCGGGCTGCCGTCCTCCTCGAACACCTCCCAGATGCGGACGTCGGGGTGATAGACGGGCAGTTCAGGCCGCTCCTCGAAGGTCAGCCCGAAGAGCTGGGTGGCCGCGAAGAAGACCCCGTTCACCAGCACCCCGTCCATCTCGAAGTAGGGACGGAGCTCGGAGGCGTCAAAGGAGAACCGCTCGGCTCGCAGCTTCTCGGAGTAGTAGGACCAGTCCCAGGCCGCGATCTCGATGTCGGCGCCCTCGGAGCGGGCGAGTTCCGCCAGGTCCTCGGCTTCCCGGCGCGCGTTGGCTACGGCCCTCGGCGTGAGACCGGAAAGCCGTCCGTCGACCGCCTCGATGGTCTGCGCCGTCTGTTCCTCGAGGATGAAGGCGGCGTGGTGCGGGTAGCCGAGGAGCGCGGCGCGCTCGGCGCGGAGGGCGGCGATCTGCACCACCACCTCCCGGTTGTCGTGCTCGCCGCCGCGGCTCCCCCGCGCGAGCGAGGTCGTCATGATCCGCTCGCGGAGCGCGCGGTCCTCGAGCGAGGACAGGGCGGGTTGACCGCTGGTGTTGAGGAGCGCGATGACGTACTTGCCTTCGAGGTCGCGGGCCCTCGCGGCTTCGGCCGCCGCCGCGATTTCACCTTCCGAGAGCCCGGCGAGTTCCTCGGCGGAATCCACCACCACCGCCGAGGCGTTCACCTCGTCCAGGGTGTTCTCGCTGAAGGCTGCCGAGAGCGAAGCGAGTTCGGCGTTGATCTCCCGCATGCGGTCCTTTTCGGACTCGGAGAGCAGGGCGCCGGCGCGGGTGAAGTCCCGCCGGTACTGCTCCACGAGGCGCACCTCTTCGGGCGAGAGGCCGAGGTCGTTCCGGGACTCGTAGAGCGACTCCACCCGGGCGAAGAGATCGGCGTTCAGAAGGATCTGGTCGGAGTGCGCCGCCAGCTTGGGCGCCATCTCGGCCCGGATCGCGTTGATCTCGTCGTTCGTATCCGCGGAGGAAAGGCTGAAGAAGACCCGCGCCACCCGGTCGAACAGCCGGCCCGACCGTTCGATGGGCACCAGGGTGTTCTCGAAGGTGGCCGGTTCGGAGGACGACGCGATGGCCTCGATCTCCTCGAGTTGCTCGGCCATGCCGCGCTCGAACGCCGCCCGGTAGTGGCCGTCGTCGATGAGGTCGAAATGGGGCAGTCCGTAGGGCAGCGTGCTCTCGGTGAAGAACGGGTTATCGCCCATCACGGTCTCGGGGGTTCCGCCGCACCCGGCGGCGAACACGAGAGCCGCTGCTACAGCTCGCAGGGTCCTGCTGGTCATCGTTCTTGCTCCTGTCTGGGGGAAACTGTTCGCCCGTGGCGGTCACGAGCGACACTACCGGGGCCGACACTTCCTGCGGGCCGTACGGGTCGCTAGACGGTCTTCCACGGATCGATGACCGACACGCCGCACTCCCGAAAGTCCTCGGCGTCGCGTGTCGCGAGGGCCGCGCCGTGGGTCTTGGCGATTGCGGCGATCTGACAATCCAGAGAACCAATGGGGTTTCCGGCTTCGCGGCGCCGCGCACCGATCTCGCTGAATGCGGCGGCGGCAGCGCGGTCGAACGCCAGGATGCGCCCCGTGAAGGTTGCGCGGAAGAACTCATCGGCCATTGAGGCCAAGTGGCGTCGTCGTCTCCCGGCCGGCAGGATGGCGATGCCGTAGCGGAGTTCGCCTTCGCTGACGGAAGTGGTGAAGAGTTCGCCGTACGGCTGGAGCCGCGTCCACGTGGCAACCCGAAGATCCGGCTCAGGGCGCATCAACTCCGAAATCACGTTCGTGTCAACGATGGTCACGAGAAGTCCTCGGAGCTGAAGTCCGGCGGGTCGCGCATCGGTTCGCGCGGTGGCAGTTCGAGTTCCACTCCGCCGATGGGGTCGACGATCCGCCGGATCGCGTCGTAGAGGTTCTCTGGCGGGCCGGGATCCGTCTCCACGGCACTCTTCAGAATGGTTCGCGCCTCGGCCTCCATGGATCGCCCGTTCTCCGCCGCGCGCACACGTAGCCGCTTCTTGGTGGTCTCGTCGAGGTTGCGGATCGAAAGGCTGGCCACGGGGTTTCTCCTGGGAACTCCGGAATCCTAGCGCAGGCAATGCCTGCACCGCCTGGAATGAGAGCGTGACGCGTTGCTGTGAAACGTGCGGCGCTCGATGACGGGGACGGCAGGGAGCGCCGGTCTTCAGACCGGCGCTCCTGGGCGCCTCAACGTTCTCGCCACCGGCCACTACCGCCGGTAGGACTGCGCGCGGCGTACTTCGCGCTCTGCCTCCGCGGTGCGGCCCTGCCGGTTGTAGACGTCCGCCAGTACGAAGTGGCCCAGCGGGGCCATCTCCGGGTCGGGCTCGAGCGCGAGCCCCCGAAGCGCCGTCTCTTCCGCCTCGGCGAGTTCTCCCCTGTCGAGCAGCACCTTGGACAGGTAGAGGTAGCCGATCGCGAATTCCTCGTTGTGCTCGAGGGCGGCACGGAACGACGCCTCCATGCGCTCCGGATCTCCCATCGCCCCGTAGAGCCTGGCGACGTTGAAGTGGGACCGGAAGTCCCGAGGCGCCATTTCGAGACGGGTCTCGTAGGCCTCGATGGCGCCCGAGCCGTCGCCGCGTTCCTCGAAGAGCAGCGCCAGGTTGTACCAGGCGTCCGAGAGCTGGTCGTCCATCTCCAGCGCGAGGCGCAGTTCGGCCTCGGCCTCGTCGAGGCGTCCCAGGCTCAGCAGGCACTCGCCCTTCAGGTTCCGGGCCGGCGCCCGCTCCTCGCCGGTGGCCTCGAGTCCCGCGAGCACTTCGAGCGCCGCTTCGTACTCTCCCTCGGCCGCGTGGATCTCGGCCAGGTGGTAGTGGGCCTTGTTGTCGTTCGGGTCCAGTTCCAGCAGGCGCCGGTAGCCGGCGGCGGCTTCGTCATACCGCTCCGCCAGCCGGTAGGCGTCCGCAAGCCCCAGGATCGCGGACTTGTATTCGGGATCGAGCGCCAGCGCTTCCCGGTAGGCGCCGATCGCGCCGTCCCAGTCTTCGCGCTTGACGTGGAGGTTGCCGAGGATCAGGTGCGCTTCGAGGATGCCGGGATCCTCGGCGAGCACGCGCTGCACCTTGGCCATCGCGTCCTCGATCCGGTCCTCGGTCGAGTCGGTGCCGGCCGCCTTCAGCAGGTTGTAGAGGACGATCTTGTCCTTGGGGTCGGCGAGTTCCTCACCTTCTGCCACCCGGACGCGCGAGGAGCCGCCCAGGTAGCCGAGCGCCGCGAGCTGAGCCCGCGTCTCCTCGTCCAGGGTCTCGGGGGCCGCTTCGTCGGCTCCTTCCTTCTCGTACTCGGCCACCAGTCGGTCGAGCCGCGCCTGGAGCTGGCGCACCTGTCCCGGCCGTTCGGGGGCGAGATTCCGCGTTTGGCCCGGATCCTCGAGCACCTCGAAGAGTTCCGGCCGCGGCGCCGAGATGAAGTGGAGCAGGCCGTTGCGGAGGGCGCGGAGCGGAGCCCAGCCGTAGTGGTTCCGGGGGTAGAAGCTCTCCGAATACGCCCAGAGTCCCAGGTCGGTCTCCGTTCCGTCGGCGAGCGGCACGAGGCTCGTGCCCTGCACGTCGCCCGGGACTCCAACCCCCACCAGGTCGAGGACCGTCGGCATCAGGTCGATCCCGCGCACCTGGGCGGGGACGCGCAGTCCGCGGCCGATCTGGCGGTAGGGCGCCCGGAGGAGGAAGGGCACCTGCATCGCGGCGTCGTAGATGAAGAACCCGTGCGCCCCCTCGCGGTGCCGGCCGAGGCTCTCCCCGTGGTCCCCGATCAGGACGAGCAGCGTGTCGTCCGCGAGTTCGTTTTCGTCCAGCCAGTCCAGAAGCTGCCCGACCAGGGAATCGGTGAACAGCACCTCCGCGTCGTAGGTAGCTTCGGGGTAGCCGCTGACCCGGGACGCCCAGGGCTCCGGCGCCTCGTAGGGCCAGTGCGGGTCGTAGAGGTGGATCCAGGAGAAGAACCGTTCCTCCTTCACCCCGCCCATCCAGTCGAGCGCCGCATCGAGGACCTCGTCCCCGGGGCGCTGCACGCTGTCGAGGCTGATCCGCTCGAACTCGCGGAAGTTGAAGTCGTCGAAGTAGCGGTCGAATCCCTGGTCGAGACCCCAGCGGGAATCGACGACGAAGGCGGCGACGAACGCGCCGGTGCGGTACCCCGCCGCGTTCAACACCTCGGCGAGGGTTTCGGAGTCCTCTCGGACGTAGTAACCGCCGTTGTCGCGCACTCCGTTGAACATCGGGTAGGTCCCGGTGAACATGGAGGTGTGGGAGGGCAGGGTGAGCGGCACGGTGGCGGTCGCCTGCTCGAAGAGGACGCCCTCCGCCGCCACCCGTCCGAACCCGGTCGTCTGGATCCGGTCGTTGCCGTACTGGGTCAGGTGACGCGCCGAAAGGGTGTCGAGGGTGACCACCACGACGTTCAGGGGCCGGACCTCGTCGGTTCCCCCCGGTAGTCCCGCGCATCCGGCGCCGAGGAGCGCGGCCAGGCCCGCGGCGGCCAGGTCGAACCGAACGTGCGCGCGCGGGAACATGCTGGGCGGATTATCGCCTCACGCTCGGACGCCGACCTGTTCCGATGGCGCCAAGAGTATGGAGCATCATCCACATAATCATGTGGTAATATGCCACCATGAAGGCGGTGCAGATCAACTTCTCCGAGGACTTGCTCGCCCGTCTCGATGCCGACGAGATCGTCCGCGAGCTCGGTCGTTCCGAGGTCGTCCGGCGGATGGTGGAGGGCTATCTCCGCCGCCGGGAATCCCAGCGCATCGACGAATCACTGATCCGCGGCTATGGGCCGGAATTCCCGCCCATCGAGGAAGAACTGGAAGGCTGGACGGAGGCTGCCGCGGCGTGGCGCGAACCGTAAGGCGCGGAGACCTCTGGCTCTACGAATTCCGTTCCCCCGATCGGCGGCGTCCGGTTCTGGTGCTGACGCGGGAGGTCATCGTGAATCGGCTCCGCACCGTTACCGTGGCGCCGATCACCTCGACGATTCGCGGGAACGCGACCGAGGTGCGCGTGGGGACGTTCGAGGGCCTGAAACACGAATCCGTGGTGAACCTCGACCACGTCCAGACGGTCCCGCGGGCGGATCTCCGCCAGTGGATCGGGCGGCTCGGCCCCGGCCGGATGTTCGAGGTCTGTCAGGCGCTGAACGCCGCTTTCGGATGCGAGGCGACGATGGTTCGCGAGGAGCTCTGGGTGTTCTGAGGGCGGGAGCGCCGACCCGAGGTGAGTCCGTGGCATCACTCGTTGGCTGCCAGAATCGCTCAGCCATGAAACGACGGGCCACGCTCACCGTCGCCGCCGACGATCTTGAGACGATTCGCGCCGAAGCCGGGCGACGGGGAGTGTCGTTGAACGCTCTACTCAGCGAGATCGTCGCCGAGCGGGCGGCGGAACTCCGGTCCCGGCGGAAACCCCGCCTGGGACTCGGTGGTAGCGGAAGTAGCGATCTTTCGCGACAAAGCGTCGAGGACGAAGCCTCTCCGGCTCGCGCTCCCTGGCGCGGTTGATGGCCTTCGTCCCCGATACCGGGCCGATCGTCGAACGTGCTCGACTGCGACGATACCGAACCGCTGCGAGCCGTTGAGCTCGGGCGCCAGTACGTGGACCTCGATCTGGGGTTCGTGGATGCGGCCGTGATCGCCATGTGCGAATCGCTGGGGGAGACGAAAGTCGCGACCCTGGACCGCCGGCACTTCGGCGTCGTCCGCCCCGCGCACTGCGAACGGCTGCGGCTTCTGCCGGAGGGAAATGCCTAGGGCGAGCCCGCGCCCTCTGTTTTGGTCCTTGCCGGTTCCCCAAGCCTCCGCGGGCTTCTCGTTGCCGGGGTTCCGGCCGGTTGACACGCCCCCTCCCGAGTCCATACGGTTCGGAATTGGACCGGAGGCGGTTTCGGCCGTCTTCGGGGTCCGCGACTTCCATCTTCAGGGGGTTTGGATGACTCAATCTCGAAGGGCAATTGGAGGCCTGCTGGCGCTGGGACTCGTCCTTGCCGCCGGCCCGGCGTTCGGCCAGATCACGGGCACGATCCTGGGCACGGTCTCCGACGACCAGGGGCTCGTGCTTCCGGGGGCGACGGTGAGCGTCGCCTCGGAACAGCTTCCCGGGGGTCCCCGGATGGCGGTAACGAACGCCTCCGGGCAATACCGCTTCCCGAACCTGCCTCCCGGCGATTACACCCTCACGGTGGAACTTCCCGGTTTCGGGACCTATATCGAGGAGGGGATGCAGGTCCTGGTGGGCGGCACCGTGGAAAGGCTCGTCTCCCTCGGCCTTGCCACCGTGGCCGAGACGGTGACCGTCACCGGTGAGACTCCGGTGGTTGACACCCGGAAATCCGGGGTGTCCACCAACTACTCCAGCGAATACATGGAGAACACGCCGCTGCGGCGGTTCAGCTTCTTCGACTTCACGAAGTCGGCCCCCGGCATGTCGGCCACGAACCCGACGAGCGGCACGAGCAGCCGGGTTTCGGCGTTCGGCTCCGGGGTGGACGAGAACAAGTACCTGATGGACGGGGTGGACTTCACCGCGCCGGTGTCCGGCGCCGCCTGGCCGTGGCCGGCCACCGACCTGATCGAGGAAATGGAGATCGTCTCCCTCGGCGCCTCGGCGGAACACGGAAGCGCGGCCGGGGCCGTCTTCAACGTGGTGACCAAGCAGGGGACGAACGACTTCACCTTCACCGCCTCCGGTTACAAGCAGCACGCCTCGCTGACCACCCAGCCCATCAAGCTGAACGACGACGGCGAGGAGGATCCGAACGGCTGGGGATACAACCGGGACCGCTACGACGACTACACGGTCCACGGCGGGGGGCCGATCATCCGGGATCGGGCGTGGCTCTACGCCAACTACCAGTATCTCCAGGACTGGGACACCCAGCCCGGAGCCGATCCGGCGAACCCCCGCAAATTCGGCGCCCATCGCATGTTCTGGAAGCTGACGGCGGACCTCACCCCGAACGTCAAGTTCATGCACACCTACCACGACGACATCTGGGTCATTCCGGCCACGCCGTCGGTGACGCGTCCCTTTTCCACCATCGCCACCTTCAGCGGGAAAAACCCCTCGGTGACGTTCGGGCGGATCACCCATGTCCTCAGCTCCGAGACCTTCTACGAGGTGGGGGTCTCGGGTTTCTACTCGCCGCGTGATCTCAGCGAGTCGAACAACCCCGGGGTGCCCAACACCGTCGACATCGACAACGGATTCCAATATGGCGGGTACGCCTGGTACGACATCTTCAAGCAGGCGCGGACCGATGTGAAGGCGAAGGTCAGTCACTTCGCGAGCGACTGGATGGGCGCCGACCATGACTTCAAGTTCGGCGTCGTGTACACGGACGGCTCCCACAGCGTGCACGGCGGCTATGTCCCCGGCCCCAACTACCCGGGCGGGGTCCGCTACTACATCAACGGCGACGGCAGTCCCTACGGGATCCTCACCGGAACGACGTACAACATCGGGGGGCAGTTCAAGGAGACGTCGGCCTACGTCGAGGACGTCATCAACGTCGGGAACCGCGTCACCGTGTCCGCGGGAGTGCGGTTCGAGTCGGTGCAGGGCCTCAGCCAGGACGTGCCCGACCTGCTCGTGAATGACCTCGTCGCGCTCACCTTCGACGAGCGGGGAACCGTCGCCGGCGCCGGGGAGCAGTTCAGTTGGACCAACATCGGGCCGAGGTTCGGCTTCAACATGCGGCTCGACGATGACGGAAAAACCGTTCTCCGCGGCAACTGGGGCCGCTTCTACCGGACCGCCATCACCGGCGAGCTGAGCGGCATTCATCCCGGGCAGGGAAGCCAGCAGGAGTTCTACTGGAATGAGGAGACCGGGCTCTACGACATTGAGGGGCCGAAGTACGAGGCGAGCACCGACTTCGGGTACGACTCCAATTCCCGATCTCCAGTGACGGACCAGCTATCGATCGGCTTCGATCGGGAACTCGGAACCAGTCTGGCCTTCAACTTCACCTACGTCCGGAAGGACCAGAACGACCTGCTGGGCTGGAACGTGAGCAACGCGACCTACACGACGGCGTCCCACACCTTCGACAATGGCCAGACCATTGAGGTGTATCCCATAACCTCGGATCCCAACGACCGCTTCTACAGTCTGAGCAACGTGGACTGCGAGGGCGTTTCCTACCGTTGCGATCCGATGTACATGGACTACAACGGCTTGGTGTTCGGTCTCGAAAAGCGGATGTCCGACAACTGGCAGGCCCAGATCAACTATGTCTGGTCGAAGGCCTACGGGCTCCTGCCTTCGAGCGGGTTCGGGGCGGCGTCCAGCCAGACCACCCGGGTGTTCGGCAGTTCGCTGGCCCGGGACCCGAACCAGTTCATCAACGCAACCGGCCATTTGCTGAACGACCGCACCCACACCTTCCGGATCACCGGGACGCTGATCCTGCCCTACGACATCCTGTTCGGCTGGAACTACGCCTACTTCAACGGCAAGCCGTGGGGGACGTTCGGCAGGGTGGAACGGGACGTCCTGTCCCAGGGCGGCCGCAGCATCTATCTCGAGAGCCCCGGCTCGCAGCGGCTCGACGACCAGAACCTGCTGGATTTCCGGGTGTCGAGGACGACGTTCGTTGCCGACACGACCCGGTTCGAGGTGTTCGTGGACGCGCTGAACCTCCTGAACTCGACGTCAACCGAGGACGTAGCGTCCCAGACCTGGGACTCCAGCGTCTTCGGCATCGGCGAGCGCTGGGTGGATCCTCGCCGGCTCATGGTGGGCGTCAAGATCACCTACTGACCGCACGGGTAGTCCGTTTCGGGGCGGGGGCCTTCGGGCCCTCGCCCCTTTCTCGTATGGTCCCCGTCGTGAATCGGACGGGTCGGACGCGGCTGGCGCTCGCGCTGGCGTTTGCGGCAGTGCCGTTCACTACCGCCGTAGCGCAGGACGGCGCCGACATCCGCAAAGGGGAAGCCGAGGAGCACTTCCAGCACGGCCTCCGGATGGTGGGCCTCCGCAACAACGACCGCGCCATCGAACTCTTCCAGTACGCGATCGCGCTGGACCCCGACCACGCCGGGGCGCACTTCTACGTGGGCCTCGCCTACATCCAGCGCGGCTACACCAGCCTGCGGCGGGCCGACCACCACCTCTCGCGCGCCATCGCGGTCGACGGGTCGAACCCGCGGCAGTACCACTGGCGGGGCATCGCCCGCTTGCGGCTCGGGGACTACCCGGCGGCCACCGCCGACTTCGAGGTGGTGCTCCGAGAGACGCCGGACAGCGCCACCACCCTGCGGGCGCTGGGGGCCGCGCTCCTCCGCATGGGCGCTCCCGGCCCGGCGGCGGCGGCGCTGCGCCAGGCCGCGGACCTCGAGCCCGAGCTGCTCGAAACGCGCTGGAACCTGATGGTCGCGGCGGAGCGCGCCGGCGACGACCCGGGTGCGCTCCCGGAGCGCTACCGGCTCGACATCCCGGACCGTGATGCGGTCTCTCCGTTCCGCTTCGAGGAAGTGTCCGCCGAGATCGGGATCGAACGCTGGTCCCGCGCCCGGGGAAGCGGCTGGGCCGACTTCGACGGTGACGGAGACCTCGATCTCGTTGCCCTCGGCATCCGGGACCCGCACGCGCTCTACCGGAACCGCCTCGTCGAAGACGGCGCCGCGACCTTCACCCCGGCGGCTCTCGACGCGGCGCTCTTCGACCCGCGCGGCGGCTGGTCGGCGCTCTTTTTCGACTACGACCGGGACGGCGATCCCGACCTCCACGTCACGCGGGACGGCTGGGACGGTGAGGACGCGAACAGCCTGTATCGAAACGACGGCGGCCGCTTCGTGGACGTGGGCGCCGCCGCCGGGGTCGCGAGTTCGGCGGACGGGTTCACGGCGGCGGCCGCCGACGTGAACCGGGACGGTCTGCTCGATCTCTACGTCGCGAACGGGGTCGCCACCCGGGGCGGCGCCCCCAACGAGCTCTTTCTGGGCGCTCCGGAGGGCCGCTTCGTCGAGCGCGGCGAAGCGATGGGGGTGGCGGACCACGGCCGCTCCGTCGGGTCCGCCTTCGGGGACTACGACGGCGACGGCTGGCCCGACCTGCTGGTCGTCAACTTCTTCGACGGGCCGGCGCTCTACCGGAACCTCGAGGGCGCCGGATTCGAGGACGTTTCGGACGTCGCCGGCATCGCCGCTCCCCACGAGGGGTTCGTCGGGTTCTTCTTCGACTACGACAACGACGGCTGGCTGGACGTCTTCATCGTGGGTTTCACCTCCGACATGGAGACGGCCCTGCAGAGCCAGTTGGAAGGGACGGCGGTCCACGAGGGGAGCCGGCTGGCGCTCTACCGCAACGACCGCGACGGCACCTTCACCGACATGACCGCCGAAGCTGGCCTCTCCTGGAACCTGGGCGCCATGGCGGCCACCTTCGGGGACTACGACAACGACGGCTGGCTGGACATCTTCATCGGCGTCGGGGCGCCGCCCATGGAGCGGTTCGAGGCGAACCGGCTGTTCCGCAACCGGGGCGACGGCACCTTCGCCGACGTCAGCGCGTCGGCCGGGGTGGACGATCTGGGGAAGGGACACGGCGCCACCTTCGCCGACCCCGATCACGACGGCGACCTCGACCTCTTCGTGCCCATCGGGGGCGCCTTCCCGGGCGACCGGCAGCGAAGCCGTTTCTACCGGAATCCGGCGTCCCAGCTCCCGCATCCGAACGGCTGGCTCCACATCCTGCTCCAGGCCACGAGCCTCCATCCCGACGCGGTAGGGGCGCAGGTGCTCGTCCGGGCTTCCGACGCGCCCGGCGCGCCGGTCCAGCTTCAGGAAGTCGCGGTCGGTGGAGGTTTCGGGGTCACGCCCAGTCCGATCCTGGAGTTCGGCCTCGGGAGGCATCAGACGGTGGCGGAGGTCACCATCCGCTGGCCGGGTGGCGGTCACCGGGTGCTCCGGAACATCCCCGCGAACCAGCGGATCCTCGTGATCGAGGACGAGCCGGGGTATCAGGTGCTGGAGTAGCCGGTCGGCCTCGGAGCGCCAGCCTCCGGCTGGCATCGCGCGGGAGCGCGAAACCCGCACCCGCTGGCGCTCCTCCCGGTGAACGTGGGCCGATTCGGCTTCTTCCGGGCGGCGTTGCGCCGGTCCGAATTGGGGTCACGCCATCGGAACCGGCTGAGGCGTGCGTTTCGCGGCCGACGGCCGCGATGCCGGCCGGAGGCCGGCGCTCCGAGTTCACAGCCGTTTCCGCTATTCGCATCCGCAGTAGGCCTGGCCGGCCCCTTACGATACGGGCGGCATGCAAACCGTTCTCGATCGCCTGGGACTCGGGGAGGGCGCTCCGGCCGCCTGCACTGGCCCGGAGGGCTGGATCCTCACCGGCGAGCGGCCGCTCGTCTCCCTGAACCCCTCGACCGGCGAGCCCATCGCCGCGGTCATTCCCGCGGACGGCAGGGCGGCCGAGCGGGTCGTGACCGAAGCGGCGAGGGCCTTCCGCTCGTTCCGCGAGTTGCCGGCGCCGAAGCGCGGCGACCTCGTGCGCGATCTGGGGAGCGCGCTGCGCGACGACAAGGAGCCGCTCGGCGACCTGATCGCGCTCGAAGCCGGCAAGATCCGGGCCGAAGGCCACGGCGAGGTCCAGGAGATGATCGACATCTGCGACTTCGCCGTGGGGCTCTCCCGCCAGCTCTACGGGCTGACGATGGCTTCGGAGCGGCCCGGGCACCGGATGTTCGAGCAGTGGCATCCGCTCGGTCCCATCGGCGTCATCACCGCGTTCAACTTCCCCATGGCGGTCTGGTCCTGGAACGCGGCGATCGCCACCGTCTGCGGCGATCCGGTGGTCTGGAAGCCGTCGGAGCACACCCCGCTCTGTTCCGTCGCGGTTCAGAACATCGCCAACCGGGTGATGGACGACCACGGCGTCTCCGGGGTCTTCAACCTGCTCGTGGGCGGCGGCGAGCTCGGGGCCGCGCTCGCCGCCGACCGGAGGCTGCCGCTGATTTCCTTTACCGGTTCCACGCGGGTCGGGCGGAAGGTGGCCACCGAGGTCGCCGGCCGGCTGGGCCGCTGCCTGCTGGAGCTTGGCGGCAACAACGCCGTGGTGGTGAGCCGGAACGCCGATCTGGACCTCGCGGTCCGGGCCATCGTCTTCGGATCGGTGGGCACCACCGGGCAGCGCTGCACCACCACCCGCCGGGTGCTCGCCGACCGGGAGGTCGCCGGACCCCTGGTGGAACGGCTCCGGGACGCCTACCGGCAGGTCCCCATCGGGGATCCCCTCGATCCGGCCACCCTCATGGGGCCGCTGATCTCGGACGGTGCCGTCGAGGCGATGCAGAAGGCGCTGGAGCGGGTGGTCGCCGACGGAGGAACCGTCGTCTGCGGCGGCGAGCGGCGTCCCGATATCGGCCCGAATCATGTCGAGCCGGCGATCGTGAGAATGTCCGCCCAGACGCCGCTGGTGGCCGAGGAGACGTTTGCTCCCATCCTCTATGTCCTGGAAACCGAATCGCTCGAGCAGGCGATCGCCCTCCACAACGACGTGCCGCAGGGGCTCTCCTCGGCGATCTTCACCGACAGCCTCCGCGAGGCCGAGACGTTCCTCTCGGCGCGGGGTTCGGACTGCGGGATCGCCAACGTGAACATCGGCACCTCGGGGGCCGAGATCGGTGGGGCCTTCGGCGGCGAGAAGGACACCGGCGGCGGCCGCGAATCCGGCTCGGACGCCTGGAAGGCCTACATGCGCCGCCAGACGAACACCATCAACTGGTCGAAGGACCTGCCGCTCGCCCAGGGGATCGAGTTCGGTGGATCCACCGGCCAAGGAGGCGCGTGATGCCGAGAATCTGCCTGATGGCTCTCTTGATGGGAGCTCTCCCGGGATGCGCCGGCGAGCCGGCGGCTCCCGAGCCCGAGCCGCCGGGGCCCGACGTTTCCGCCGCCGAGGAGCTGATCGCCAGGTCCATCGCCTACCACGATCCGGACGGACTCTGGGACAGCGGCGAGATCGCGCTCCGGATCATGGAGTCGCGGCCGAACGGGGTCACCCGCACGGTCGAAGTGGGAATGGCGCCCGGGAGCGGCGCGATGGAGGTGCGTCGCGAGACCGACGCCGCGGTGGTGTCGTTTGCGGTCAGCGGTGAGGAGGTCCTGCGGCGAGCCGTGGACGGCGACGAGGAACTCGACGAGGCGGCGCTCGGCGAGCACGGCCTCGACGCCGAACGCGTGATGTGGCTGCGGAACTACTACCTGTTCGTCTGGGGGCTGCCGATGAAACTGCGCGATCCGGGGACCATCGTGGACCCGGAGCCGGTGCCCGAGGCCTACGACGGCCAGGATGCGCTCAAGGTCCGGGTCACCTACGACCCCGACGTCGGCGGCGACACCTGGTACTTCTACTTCCACCCGGAGACCGCCCGGATGATCGGCTACCGCTTCTACCACGACGAGTCGGCCAACGACGGGGAGTACATCCACCTGGAAGGGGAGATCGCGAACCGCGGACTGCGGCTGCCGGCGAAGCGGAGCTGGTACTTCCATTCGAACGAGGAGTACCTCGGCGAAGACGAGGCCGTTTCGCTCACCGTGACACGCTGACCGGGACGGTCGCGGACCGGCGGCCATGACGGCCTTCGCACTCACTCTGCTGCTGGGAGGAATGCCGGGGCCGGCGCAACCGGACGCGCGCTTGCTGACCGAGGTCAGCCAGCTGCTCGCTGACGGGGATTTCGCCTCGGCTCTCGCGGCTCTGGATGCGGCGGGACCGGACGGATCGCACCCCGCGCTGCTCCGCCTGCGCGCCGAGGCGTACGTGGGACTCCTCGACTACCCGGCGGCCGTCGTCGTTCTCGAGGACGCGCTCCCGGAACCGGACAGCCTGGCGCTCCGCGCCCGGTTGCTCGCCATGCTGGGCCGGGACGACGAGGTGCGGGCGGCGGTCTCCGAACTGCTGGAGCTTGATGAGCGGCTCCCGGACGAGTCCCGGGTGGAGCTCGCGGCACAGCTCCGTGAGTCCGGCCTGGCGCCGGAGTCGCGCCGCGTCCTTGGTCCTCCGGTGCCCGGCGAGTCCGCCGCGGCGGTTCTGGAGCGCGCGAGGCTGCGAATCGAGGAGGACGACTATGAGGGAGCCCTGCCCGTCCTCGAAGCCGTCCTCGACGCGCCCCGTCCGCCGCCAGGAGCCGCCCATGAGCTCGGTCGCGCCCTTGCGCTCCTCGGCCGGCGCCTGGAAGCCATTCGCTGGCTCCGCCGGGCGGTCGCGGAATCGGCACAGGACACCGCCGCCCGGTTCCGGCTCGGCCAGTTGCTGGCCCAGGATCCGGATCCCGCCCTCGCCGCCGAGGGGCGGCGCCTCCTCACGGGCTACGAGGAGAGCCGGCTCCGGGCGCGGCGGCGCGACCTGTTGCTCGCGACGCTCGGTGAAGGGGGCCGGAACGAGTGGGCGGAACTGCTGGGACTCCTGCTCGACGGTGGGGACCTCGCGGAGGCGGCCCGGGTGGCCCAGGCGGCGTCGATCCGGCATCCGGAGGATCCGGTGTTCGCCATCGGGATGGCTCGGGTGCACCTGCTGTCCGGAGATCCCGGCGCGGCCGCCGGCTTGCTCGTCCCGCTCGTGCCCGGGCCCGGCGAGCCGCTCGCAGGAGCGTCGCTTAGCGCGGCTCGCTGGCTCGCGGACGCCCGGCTGCGTGGAGGCGATCCGGCCGCCGCGGCGGTTCTCTTCGACCGCGTTCTGACGGCGGGCGGCGACGCGATCTCCCCCCGGATTCGCGCCGCCGCCGCCACCGCGTTCGCGATGACGGGGGATCCCGAACGCGCGCTGGCCCTCTTCGACCAGGTGCTCGAACGCACCTCCGGCCCGGCGCGCGCCGGGCCGCTGGCGGACAGCGCGCTCGTGCTGGAGATGCTGGGGCGTCCCGCGGACGCCGAATCCCGCTACCGGGAATCCCTGGAAGCCGATCCGGCGAACACGGCGGCGTCGCTGGGCCTTGCCGAACTGCTGTTCCGCACCGGACGAAGCGCGGCCGCCGTTGCCGTCGTGGAAGCCGCGCTGGAACGCGCCCCCGAGGATCCGGCCCTCCGCGAACTCCTTTCGCGGGTGACGGGACCCGGTGCCGGTCAGGGTTCTTCCGAGGGAGCCCGGGCAGCGGCGAACAACTCGGTGACTTCGTTCCAGGCCTCCCTGCCGAGGATGAGCGTCCGGTCGTCGCCCGCCCGGAGCGCCCGCACCTCGCCGCTCGCTGAGACTGTCAGGTGGACCGTTTCCGGCTCCGTCTCCCCGGTTTCGCCGTCCGTTTCGATTTCTTCGGTGACCGCGATGGTCCAGGCGGCGCCGTCTCCGGAAAGGCCCTCTTCGCCCGCGTCCTCGGCCTCGGTGGAGTTCAGCTCGTAGAGCAGGTCCTCGACCGCCACGGTGTCCACGACGACCGGCGCGGCGTCGCCGCGCTCCATCGTCCATTCCCGGCCTTCCTCTCCCTCCCGGCGGTGGAACGTCGTCTCGCCGTCAGGGGTCCCGAACCGGAGCGCGACGGTCCGGAAGGCCGCGAACCGGAAGAGATCCAGGGAACGAAGGTTCGCCATTTCGGTCTCGGCCGCGTCGCGGAGCGCATCGAAGAGTGGCTTCCGCGCCACGAAGACGAGAGGATCCGTTCCCAGGCGGGCGAAGACGCCCGGCGGCGTGCGGCTCTCGCCGCCGAAATGGAGGGTCCGGGAGACGGCCTCTTCCCGCGGCCCGGCGACGAGGTCCAGTTCCGCCGTGAGCCGGGGCGAAGCCAGACCGAAGGGATCCTCCTCCCCCGCATCCGGTTGCCGCGCCACGCCGGCCATCTCCGCATCCAGCAGTTCCGACGCGAACTGCGAGGCCTCATAGGGGTCCGCGGCGAAGCGGTAGGGGCGCAGGATGTTCCAGACGCCGTCTTCCCGGGCGACCTCCGCCGTGGTTCCTCCCCCGGTGCTGACCCGGAGGCGCCGCGCCGCCGCCATGTCCAGCCGGAATACCCGTTTGTCCCGGAGATCCCAGGCGCTTCGGTCGAAGTTGTCCCTGGCGAAGGCGGACGTCACCAGCACCCGCTCGCCGAGCTGCAGGTAGCGGTTTCCCGCCGCCGGGGTTTCGTCCCCGAATCGGGCGGTGAGCGGATCGGCGTCCGACTCGGGGAACACCCGCAACAGAAGTCCGGACGGATCGAGCCCGAATCCGGCGAGGTCCTCTCCGGCCACGTTCTCGATCTCCCGCTCGAAACGCAGCGAGGCGGCGTTCTGGAGGAAGAGGTCCGCCTCCCCGGCGTCGGCGGCCGACTCCGGGCCATCGCCTTCGCCGACGACGAACCCCTCACCGTCCCGGGCCAGGCGGACGGTCGGTTCGCCGGGGCGCTCGATCTCGATGGCCTGGATCCCGGACTCGTCGAGGCCGAAGGCCGGGTGTCCCTCGTCGCCGGCGCCCTCTTCGCGCTCGAACAGCGCGATCCAGCCGGCGACCGCCAGCGCGGCCAGGAGCGCGAGGAGCGTTGTCCTCCGCACCTCACCTCACCTTCGCGACCACCAGACGGTGACGCCCCAGATCAGGAAGAACCCGGGGAGGAACACCAGGCTCAGCAGCACCACGTTCCGTACCTGCGCCGATGTCATGGTGATCCGCCGGTCCTCGGCCGCGCGCGGACGGATCGCGATGAGGTCCTCGTCCTCGGTGAGCCAGTTCACCATGTTGAGGAACAGATCGGCGTTGCCGAGCGGCGCGAGGGCCAGGTTGTTCCCGATGAAGTCGGAGTCCCCGACGATGACCAGGCGCCCCTCCGGGGTTTCGGCGGGTTCCTCGTCCGACGACGCGTCCTCAGGGCGCGCCTCCTCCGCCGGATCTTCCGAATCACCGGTCGGAACGTGGACCGCGTAGGCGAGCCTCAGCGGTCCGGCCCGCTCGTCCTCTCCGGCGTTCACTTCGCCGGTCTCCAGTTCCTCGGGATCGACTTCTCCCCACGCGACGTCGGAGCTGAGGACGAGCTCCGAGAGACGCATCCCCCGCGGAAGTTCGTCGGGCGGGGTGGCGATGAGGCTCTGCGCGAGCGGAAAGACGGTGGCCGCGTTCACGAAACCCCGGGTGATCGGATGGAATCCGTAGGAGGCGGCGAGGGGAACCTCCACCCCGAAGCCGAAGAGCTGACCCACCCCGCTGGCGTCGATCACCACGTCCCCGGCCGGCGTCGCCCCGAACTCTCCCGCCAATCCGGTGAGCTCCTGCATTTCGTCGGGGGTTCCCGGCGGATCCGGTGGATCGAGGAGCAGCATGGCCTTCCCGCCCGCCCGGACGTGGGCGGCGAGGGCCGCGGCCTCCGCCTCCAGGAGATCGAGGCGGGGACCGGCGACGATCACGACGGCCGCATCCTCGGGAATCCGGACCTCGCCGTCCTCGATGTGCTCGAGCAGCGCCAGCGCGGCAACCTCGTAGTTGGACTCCTCGAGCCGCGACCCGATGGCGGAGAGGCCGCCGGCGCCCGTCTCCTCGAGCGACCGCTCCTGGTGCCCGGTCGTGAAGTAGACCTTCCTGGTCTCGCCCTTCAGGATCTTCACGATGGCGTTCGTGATGTCCTGCTCCTGGGGCGCGGCGACGCGTTCCTGCCGTTCGCCGCTTTCCACGACGATGGTGCCGAAGGGGATTCCGGCTTCGGCGGTCGCCTGGTAGGCCCGGGCGCGGGCGGGTTCCGCCTCCTGGTCGATGACCTCCCAGGCGACCCGGTCGCTCCGGTCGGCGTAGCGCTCGAAGAGTTCGACGGTGCGTCCGGCGGCGCGCGGCTGGTCGAGCACGACGAGGCGTATGTCGCGGTCGAGTTCTTCGAGAATGCGGACCGTCTGCGGGGAGAGGCTGAACTGGCCGCCGGCTGTGAGGTCCCAGGAGACACTGCGCCGGTTCGCCACGTAGTTGACCCCCACCAGGACGCCGAGGAGCAGGAGCGCCGTCACCCCGAGGTTCGCCCCTTCGCGCGCGCTCCGCCTGCCGAAGGCGGTGCGCAGCCGGGCGAGCGGACCGCTCATCCGCGCCACCTGCGGGAGCGCACCGACTCCCGGGCGAGGTACAGCCAGAAGGCGGCGAACGACAGGTAGAACACGAGGTCCCGCGTCGTGATCACCCCGCGCGCGAAGCCCTCCATGTGTCCGGTCACGGACAGATAGGCCAGGACGCGCCCGAGATCGCCCCCGCGAGCCCCCGCGAACTCCACCAGCCAGAGGACGAGCACCGCCCCGAAGGTCAAAAGCCCCGCCACGATCTGGTTCCGGGTGAGGCTCGAGAAGAAGAGGCCGAGCGCCAGCAGACCGGCCCCGAGGAGCAGCAGACCCAGATAGGCGGCGAGGACGGGCGCGATCTCGGGCCGGGAAAACCAGAACAGGACGCCCACGTGGAGTCCCGTGAGCGCCAGCATCCCGGCGTAGAGGGCGAACGCGGCCAGGAACTTGCCCACCACGATCTGGCCGTCGGTGATCGGCGCGGTGAGCAGCAGCTCCATGGTGCCCGAGCGGATCTCCTCGGACACCGTGCGCATGGAGAGCAGGGGCAGCAGGAAGAGCACCAGAATCGCGGTGCTCGCCATCAGCCAGCGGAGCAGGTCGGTGTTCACGTTCAGCGTTCCGCCGCTGAAGCCACCCATCTGGCTCATCCGCATCCCGGCCTCCACGAAGCTCTGGAGGTAGTCGGCGAAGAAGTACCCGTAGAGGAAGGCGAAGGCGCCGAAGAGGACGTAGGCCACCGGCGAGGCCAGCGCGGCCCCGATCTCGCGCCGGGCGATGGTCAGCGCGTTCCTCACGGGTGTTCCTCCGGAGGTCCGGGCGTCTCCGTGCGGTCGCCGGTCCCGTTCGCCTCCGTCTCCTCGGTGGTGAGCGCCAGGAAGACGTCCTCGAGGCTCGCGCCGCCCCGGCGCAGGCCGTAGAGCGGACATCCGGCTTCGAGGAGCGCCCGCGCCAGGCCGGTGGCGATCGCGCGGTCTCCGGCCGCTTCGACCTGGAGCACCAGCGTCCGCTCCGCCGTCTCGGGGCCCGCCTCCACCCGGGCGACGCCGGGGACGGCCCGCAGCGCGGCCTCCGCCGCCTCCGCCGCCGGCGCCGTTTCGATTTCCCAGGCTCCGCGGCCGCGCTCGGCGGCGCCCAGCCGCGCCACCAGCCTCTCGGGAGTGTCTTCGGCGCGCAGCCGGCCGCCGGCGATGATGACCACCCGGTCGCAGGTGACGGCGACCTCGGGAAGGATGTGCGTGGAGAGCACCACGGTCCGTTCCCCCGCCAGGGTGCGGATCAGCTTGCGCGTCTCGTGGATCTGCTTGGGGTCGAGGCCGGCGGTCGGCTCGTCGAGGACCAGCAGCTCGGGTTCGTGGACGAGCGCCTGCGCGAGGCCCACCCGCTGGCGGTAGCCGCGGCTCAGCTTCCCGATGATGCGCTCCCGGGCCTCCCCGAGGGCGCAGCGCTCGATCGCGCGCTCCACGGCCGGCCGGATCCTGGTCTTCGGGACGCCCCGGAGCCGCGCCGCGAAATCGAGGAAGGCGGTGACCTCCATTTCCGGGTAGAGCGGCGGGTTCTCCGGCAGGTACCCGATCCGCCGCCGGACCTCGAGCGGGGCCTCCGCGATGTCCAGACCGCCGACGAGCACCCGTCCTTCGCTCGGCGGCATGAAGCCGGTGATGACCCGCATGGTCGTCGTCTTCCCGGCGCCGTTCGGTCCCAGGAAGCCCAGGACCTCGCCCTTCGCGACGCCGAAGCTGAGGTCCGCTACCGCGAGCGTTCTCCCGTAGCGCTTGGCGACTCGCTCCACCAGGACGAGGGGTTCCACGGCTGTTTCGAGGGGAGGGTTCTCGATGACGTTCGCTACTCGCCGGCTCGGGTCGCTCGGGTGGACGGGAGGTGGCCGGCCCGGCAGTCTATACTGGCGGCGGGGCGGTTCCCGCCCGAGACTGCCATGCGTTTTCGCCGCCTGCTTCTCCCGTCCGGCGTCGGCTTGGCCGTGCTGCTGGCCGGCCTGCTCCCGGTCGCGATCGCGGCTTCCGGCTGCGTCAACCAGGAGGACAACGCGACCGCCTCGCGGATGCGGCTGACCGAACTCGTCGCCTACTGGGCGGTGCGCGGCCGGGATTCCGAGGGGAACAACTACATCCGGCCGGCGGTCCGTTTCCGGGTCACCAACACGAACGCGGAACCGGTCGAGTACGTCCAGGTGATGTCCGTCTTCCGCCGCGAGTCCGCGCCGGACGAGGCCTGGGGTACCGGGTACGTTCACTCGGTCGCCGACGAGGCGCTCTCTCCGGGCGAAGCGAGCGGGGAACACACCCTGCGGGCGGATTCCAACTACCTCTCGCAGGGCGCGCCGGAGCGCATGTTCGAAAACGAACTCTGGGAGGACGTCGAGGTCGAGATGTTCGTGCGGGTGGGCGCTTCTTCGTGGATCTCACAGGGGAAGACCGTGGCGCTCCGCCGGCTCGGTCCGCCCGGGGTCGAGAAGTACCTCGAACCCATCGAGGACGAGCCCATCTACGGCATCGCTCCGGGGCCGGATGACGTGCAGGAGCCCGAACCGGAGCCGTCGCCGGAAAACCCTTCGGAACAGCGCTGACGCCGCCGGCGTCAACGGGCGCCGGATTCGCCGAAGCGCCGCTGGTGGTCCCAGGTGGCGAAGCGGTCGGTCATGCCGGCGATGTAGTCGCAGACCACCCGTTCCCGCGAGGATCGCCCGATCCGCTGCCGGAAGTGAGCCGGCAGGTCCTCCGGCCGTTCCAGGTAGTGGCGGAAGAGACCGGGCAACCGCCGCGTTTCGGCCTCGGTCGTGTCGGCTACGCGCGGGTGGCGGTAGAGGCGCTGGTGGAGGATTGCCTTGAGTTCCCGGAGTTCGCCGTCGTGTCGGGCCGGAAGCTCGACGACGGGTGACGCGGACCCGGGCGCCTCCGGACCGCTTCCGCCAGGTTCCTCGATTCCGGCGTCCCGAATGCGCCGCTCCGTCTCGCCGACGAGCGCGATCACGAGGTCGGCGATGACCGCGCGAAGCAGGGTGCGGACCTTGACGCGCCCGTAGTGCTGTCCCTTCTCGAAGGATCCCGGCCAGTGCCTCCGGAAGAGCGCCGCTTCCTCCAGGTCCGAAACGCCGATCAGCCCCGAGGAGAGGCCGTCTTCCATGTCGTGGGCGCTGTAGGCGATCTCGTCGGCGAGGTCCGCGACCTGCGCCTCGAGGGGCGGCGGCCCGAGACCCTGAAGATCGTCCGGAACGAATCCCGCCCGGCTCGAGTGGGCGAAGATCCCGTGCCGCGATTCGCGGGTCAGATTGAGGCCCGGGAAGCCCGGATAGGCGCGTTCGAGTTCGTCCACGATGCGGAAGGACTGGATGTTGTGCTCGAACCCGCCGTGGTTCCGCATCAGGCGGTCCAGCACCTCTTCTCCCGCGTGGCCGAAGGGGGTGTGGCCGAGGTCGTGGGCCAGCGCGACCGCCTCGGTGAGGTCCTCGTTGAGGCGGAGCCTCCTGGCGATCGTCCGCGCGATCTGGGCGACCTCGAGGGTGTGCGTGAGCCGGGTGCGGTAGTGGTCGCCTTCGTGGTTGATGAAGACCTGGGTCTTGTACTGGAGCCGGCGGAAGGCGCTCGAATGGATGATCCGGTCGCGGTCGCGCTGGTACGCCGTCCGGAACGGGTCGGGTGCCTCCGGCCAGCGGCGTCCGGCGCTGCGGGTGCTGCGGCAGGCGGCGGGGCGGAGGCCCCTTTCTAGCTCCACACGTACCGGTGCGGTTAGCCCGGCGCGTAGTAGCCGAGCTTCGTCCGCACCCGGAGGTCCGGGCGGTTCGTCTGCACCACGATGCGCCGCCAGGCGCCGTCCTGCCGGGGATTGTTGGAGATGTAGCCGACGTTGTACTGGCTCTTGAGTTCTTCGGCGATCCGGGCGTAAACCGAGTCCAGTTCGGCCAGCTCGGCGGGGAAGAACCACTGGCCGCCGGTCTCTTCGGCCAGGTTCTTGAGGACGTGCTCGGCTTCGGAGAAGCGTCTTCCGCGCCGTCGCGCGGTGTTCTGCAGCGAGATGGAGTAGATGACGACGTCCGTGTCCTTGGTCAGGTCGAGCACCTGTTCGAAGGTGACGAGCGAGCTGGTGTCCCGGCCGTCGGACAGCAGGATGATGGCCTGCCGGCGAGCCTCCATCCGCTGGCGTTCGAGCGAGCGGAGCGAGATGTACATGGCGTTGTGCAGCTTGGTGGTGCCGCCCGCCTGGGTCATCCGGATGGCGTGCTCGAGTTCGCCGTGGTCGTTCGTGAACTTCTGCAGGATGTTGGCGTTGCTGCCGAACTCGACCACCTGCGCCACGTCCTCCAGCCGCAGGGTCTGGGTGAACCGGACCGCCGCCTCCTGGGCGAAGTTCATCTTGTCCACCATGCTCGCCGAGGTGTCGAGCAGCAGCACCATGCGGATCGGCAGGTCCTCGCGGGAGAAGGCCTCGATTTCCTGCAGGATCCCGTCCTCGTAGACCGAGAAGTCCTCTTCGATCAGGTCCGTGATGAACCGCTCGCGCGCGTCGGTGACGGTCACGTTGAGCGAGATCAGGTCCACCGTCACCCGGAACTGGTAGGCCTGCTGGACGAGAGGACCGGCCGCCGCGGCCAGGCCGCCGAGGACGAGGGTCAGGGCGCCGGCGGCGACGATCCCCCGCCATCCCCGAAAGGACCGGCGGCCCGCGCGGAATTCCATGAGCAACCCGCTATTCTGACGCAATTCCCGCGCCCTCTCCCGTGTTCCCCGTCCCTTTTCCGGGCTTGCCGGAAAGCCGCCAATCCGGGTGACGGTGTCCGATCCCTCCGGACCGGGCGCCGGCGCCGCGGTCTCGGACCCGACCGCCGCGGTTCTGACCGCGAGCGACGGGTGCGCCGCCGGGGTGGTTCCCGACCGTTCGGGGGTCGTCGCCCGCCGGATCCTCCTTGAACTCGGGTTTCGCATCGCCGACTCGGCGATCGTGCCCGACGAGGTGGACGCCATCCGGGAAAAGGTGAGCGGCTGGGCCGCGTCCGGCATTCGCCTGGTGCTGACGACCGGCGGCACCGGGCTCGGCCCCCGGGACCGCACGCCGGAGGCGGTTAAGCCCCTGCTGGACCGTGAACTCCCCGGCTACGGCGAATTGCTGCGGTCGGAGGGTCTCCGGGACACGCCCATGGCGGTCCTCTCCCGGAGCCTCGCGGGGAGCATCGGCGCCACCCTGGTGATCGTCCTTCCGGGGAGTCCGCGGGCCGTCGAAAGCGGGCTCCGGACGCTGGCTCCGACGGTGCCCCACGCGCTGCAACTCCTGGCCGGAGATACCGCGCATCCGCGTTCCGTAAACGCTCGTAACGATTGATATACTTGGCCAATTCCAGCGCGTCGCACCCGGCTTGAGCCGGTGCGCAGACTCCGAAAATGACACCCGAAGAACTGCAACTGCACGAGGCGAACCTTCTTGCCAAGAAGGCCGCCATCGAGAAGCTCGTGCACACGCGCGCCTTCTCGCGGACCCCGCCGCACGGAGATGACGGGGACCGCTCGATGGTGGCGAACGACGACGAGATCGTGATCCAGCTTCAGCAGAACGACGCGAAGCTGCTCCGAGCCATCGACAAGGCGCTCGCCCGTATCGAGGCCGGCGAGTTCGGCATCTGTTCCGACTGCGAGGAGGAGATTCCGCGCCTCCGGCTGGAGGCGGTTCCCTGGACGCGCGTCTGCGTCCCCTGCAAGGAACGGCAGTACTCCTGACCGCGCCGGTTCGGAGCGCCGGCCTCCGGCCGGCATCGCGCGGTAGCGCGAAACGCGCCCCCACAGCCCCAAGCCAGGCGAACCAGGGCTGACTCCCGCATGGACCTCGGGATCGCCGGCCGCGCCGCCGTCATCGCCGCGGGAAGCCAGGGACTCGGCCGCGCGGTCGCCGAGGCGCTGGCGGCGGAGGGAGCCCGGGTCGCGATCGGCGCGCGGGGCCGGGACGCGCTCGAGCGCACGGCCGCGGAGATCCGGGACCGGCACGGGGTCGAGGTCCTCGCGCACCGGGTGGACGTCGGCGATCCGGATGCCGCCTTCGGGTTCGTCCGGGCGGCGGAGGAGCGCTTCGGGCAGGTGGACATCCTGGTGACGAACGCGGGAGGGCCCCCGCCGACCCGGCTGAAGGACACGACGCCCCAGCAGTGGCGCGACGCGCTGGAAGCGAACCTGCTCTCCTGCGTGAACCTGGTGCGCGCCGCCCTTCCGGGCATGATCTCCCGCCGCTGGGGGCGGATCCTCGCCATCGCCTCGGTCTCGGTGAAGCAGCCGGTCCCGGACATCATCCTGTCCAACACCGCGCGGTCCGGGATCGCCGGTTTCATGAAGTCGCTCGCCAACGAGGCTGCGCCCCACGGGGTGCTCGCCAACGTGCTCTGTCCCGGGTACACGCGCACCGCGCGGCTCGTCGAGCTGGCGGACCACATAGCGGCGAGGCGCGGCTGTTCCGTGGACGAGGTGTACGCCGAATGGTCCGCGGACATCCCTCTCGGACGGGTCGGAGAACCCGAGGAGTTCGCCGCCGCGGCCGCCTTCCTCGTTTCCGAGCGCGCCAGCTACATCACGGGGACAGTGCTCGCCGTGGACGGCGGCCACATCAAGAGCGTCACCTGATCGCCGTAGTCCGGAAATCTCGGAGGACCGGCCGGATCGGGGCTCCCGATCACGCGGGGAGAGTCTCGAAAGGACTCACCACCCGAGCCCCGAGCGGTGCAAAGTCCCGTGCGTTGCGGGTGAGAACCGTCAGTTCCCTACTCTCGGCAGTCGCCGCGATGGCGACATCGGCAAGACCCGGGGCGCGGCCCGATGCCCGCGCCCGGTCGAGCAGCCTTCCGGCGATGCGGGCTGCTGCCACGTCAAACGGCAGTACGCGGCCACCGTAGAGATGGAGAACCAGATCCAGCCAGTCACTGAGGCGGGTGGCCCTGCCGGCTGCCCCGGCACGCTTTACCCTGGCGATTCCGTCGCAGACTTCGGCCACCGTGATCGTGGACAGGAACAGCGCCTCTGAATGGGCGTCCATCCAGGGGACCCAGCCGGCGGGCGCTTCCCGGCTGTCGGGTGCTCCGATGGAGAGAATGTTGGTATCGACCAGATACACGAGCCGGTCAGAACGGTGGCGGACGAGCGGGGCTCGGGCTCCGCGGCGCAAGGTCAGCGTCCTCCAGCCCGGACGAGCACAGGAGCCGGCCAAAGGAGGGGACGCTCCGGAGCCGTTCCCATTCGGCAACTCCGAGGAGGACCGCACGCGGTTGCCCGCGACGGGTGATCAGGGCGGCCTCTCCGTGCGCCGCTCCCTCAACGAGGGCCGACAGCGTGGCCTTGGCATCACGCAACTGGATTCTCCGCATGGAACCTCCCAAAAGAACCAATGTAGTCATCTTGGCAGTCCGCGGAATTGGACCGCCGGACGCAATGCCATCAACGCCGTTTCGCGCTCCCGCGCGATGCCGACCGGAGGTCGGCGCTCCAGGCCGACAGCGCCATCTGCGCCGGTTGAGGGATCGCGGGGACGGAATTTCGCGGCAATTGGCCGGCGTTCCAGCGACTTCCCCACGTTGACCTAAAGCCCCCGATCCGGTACCTTCCGCGCGCCGTCCGTTCCCGTATTTCAGGAGTGCTCCGTAGCCCGTTTTGAACTCCCTGCTCTGGCTCATCCCGGTCCTTCCCGGGGTGGGTGCCGCGATCAACGGTCTCTTCGGAAACCGCCTCGGCAAGCGGCTCAGCGGCCTGCTCGCCTGCGGGTCGGTGGCCGCCTCCTTCCTGATCGCGCTGGGGTTCTTCTTCACGGTCTTCCTCGCCGAGGGCGGGGCGTCGGCCAGGGTCGAGCAGTCGCTCTTCTCCTGGATCCCGAGCATGGGGGTGGACTGGGCGTACCGCCTCGATTCGCTCTCGATGCTGATGACCCTGGTGGTCACCGGGATCGGCCTGCTGATCCACATCTACTCGCTCGGCTACATGAGCCACGACGCGGGTTTCAGCCGGTTCTTCAGCTACCTGAACCTGTTCACCTTCTTCATGCTGAACCTGGTGCTGGGCGCGAACATGCTGCTCCTGTTCATCGGCTGGGAGGGAGTGGGGCTCTGCTCCTACCTGCTGATCGGGTTCTGGTTCGAGCGGCCGGCGGCGGCGCAGGCAGGGAAGAAGGCGTTCATCGTGAACCGGATCGGGGACGCCGGCTTCATCATGGCGGTGTTCCTCACCTTCGTCACCTTCGGGACGCTCGACTTCTACGGGGTGATGGGGCAGATCTCCGCTTCGGAGATGCACGGCGGGGTGCTGACCGCGATCGGGGTGCTGCTCTTCGTCGGCGCCGCCGGCAAGTCCGCGCAGATTCCCCTCTACGTCTGGTTGCCGGACGCGATGGAGGGCCCGACCCCGGTCTCCGCGCTGATCCACGCGGCGACCATGGTGACCGCGGGCGTCTACATGGTGGCCCGCAGCGGCGTCCTCTTCTCGCACGCTCCGGCGGCGATGGCGCTGGTCGCCACGATCGGGGCCCTGACCGCGATCTTCGCGGCGTCCATCGCGCTCTTCCAGAACGACATCAAGAAGGTCCTCGCCTACTCGACCGTCTCGCAGCTCGGCTACATGTTCCTGGGCGCGGGCGTCGGGGCCTTCGCGGCGGCGATCTTCCACCTGATGACCCACGCCTTCTTCAAGGCCTGCCTCTTCCTCGGTTCCGGCAGCGTGATCCACACCATGGAGCACGCCGAACACGCCTCCGGCGGGCATCGCCACTACACCGAGATGCAGGACATGCGGAACATGGGCGGCCTCGCCCGTCACATGCCCCGGACCGCGTACACCTTCATGATCGCGACCGTCGCGATCGCCGGGATTCCGCCGCTCGCCGGGTTCTTCAGCAAGGACGAGATCCTCTGGAAGACCTTCGAGGGCGGCCACTTCGCCCTCTGGGCGCTCGCCGCGGCGGCCGCCGCGATGACCGCCTTCTACATGAGCCGCCAGGTGATCATGACCTTCTGGGGCGACTTCCGGGGCGGCGCGGCGATGGAGAAGCACCTCCACGAGTCGGCGCCCTCTATGACCGTCCCGCTGATCGTCCTGGCGGCCGGCTCGGTGGTCGCCGGCTTCGTCGGCGTCCCCGCGGCGCTCGGCGGGGCGAACCGCATCGAGCACTTCCTCGAGCCCGCCATCTACGTCGGCGGTCACGGCCCGGCCCCGATCCCCCACGCCTCCTACGCCGTGGAGTACGCCCTGATGGGGCTTTCGGTGGCGCTGGCGGCCGCCGGAATCTTCTACGCCTACCGCCGCTACTGGACCGGACCGACGCGGGACTCGGCGCTCGCCGGGAGCCGCGCCTACCGCACGCTGCTCAACAAGTACTACGTGGACGAGATCTACGACGCGACCGCCGTCTCCGGCACGGTGCGCGGCGGCGAGGGCCTCTTCCGCTTCGACCAGAAGGTGGTGGACGGGGCCGTGAACGGTTCCGCGTCGCTCACCCGCCTCGGCGGGGACCTTTCCGATCTGAGCGATCAGAACCTCGTGGACCGGGCCGTGAACCTGGTCGCCGAAATCCTGGCCGCCGCCTCCACGCGGTTCCGGCGGCTCCAGACCGGGCTGTTCCAGAACTACGCCCTTCTCATGCTGTTCGCCGTGGTCCTGCTCGCCGGGGCCCTCACCCTGTGGAGTTGACCGTAGTCCGCGACTAGCGCCGCCCACTCCGGATAAGCCGAATGTTCGAGAACAACCCCTTCAACTTCCCGATCCTTTCGCTGGTGGTCTTCTTCCCGGCGATCGCGGCGCTCTTCATCCTGTTCTTCGTCAAGAAGACCGACGAGGACCGGATCCGCTGGCTCGCGAACGGCGCGGCGCTCATCGGGTTCCTGATCTCGCTGCCGCTGTGGTTCGCGTTCGACGCGGCCGGGCCGCAGTTCCAGTTCGGAGAGCGCTACGAGTGGATCCCGAGCATCGGCGTCGAATACAACCTCGGCCTCGACGGGATCAGCCTGCTGCTGGTCCTGATGACCACGCTGCTCGGCTTCATCGCCATCCTGTCGTCCTGGAAGGCGGTCACCGAGCGGGTCAAGCAGTACTACGTCTTCCTGCTGCTGCTGCAGACCGGAATGCTCGGCGTCTTCGTCGCGCTCGACTTCTTCCTCTTCTACGTGTTCTGGGAAGTGATGCTGGTCCCGATGTACTTCCTGATCGGGGTCTGGGGCGGCCCGAGGAAGCTCTACGCGGCCATCAAGTTCTTCCTCTACACGCTGGTGGGCAGCGTCCTGATGCTGCTCGGCATCCTGGCGCTCTATTTCGCCCACCACGGGGCGACCGGCGAATACACCTTCGACCTGCTCCGCCTCATGGAGACCTCATACGCGTCGGGTCTCCAGTTCTGGGTGTTCCTCGCCTTCTTCATCGGGTTCGCGATCAAGGTCCCGATGTTCCCGTTCCACACCTGGCTTCCGGACGCCCACGTCGAGGCGCCCACCGCCGGCTCGGTGATCCTGGCCGGGGTGCTGCTGAAGATGGGGACCTACGGTTTCGTGCGGTTCTCGATTCCGCTCCTGCCGGAAGCGAGCCGCGAAGCGGTGTGGTGGGTCGCCACCCTCGCGATCATCGGGATCATCTACGGAGCGCTGGTCGCTCTCGTGCAGAAGGACTGGAAGAGCCTCGTCGCCTACAGCTCGGTGAGCCACCTCGGGTTCGTGATGCTCGGCGTCTTCGCCCTGAACACCCTGGGGCTCGAGGGCGGCATCCTCCAGATGATCAACCACGGTCTCTCCACCGGGGGACTCTTCCTGCTCGTCGGCATCATGTACGAGCAGCGCCACACCCGGGACATCGCGGCCTACGGCGGGATCGCCAAGGTGGTGCCGAAGTACGCGGCGCTCTTCCTGATCATCGCGCTCGCCTCCATGGGTCTTCCCATGCTGAACGGGTTCATCGGCGAGTTCCTGATCCTGCAGGGCGTCTTCCAGGTGGACTGGGTGTACGCCGCGTTCGCCGTCTCCGGAATCGTGCTCGGCGCCGCGTATCTGCTGTGGCTCTACCAGCGGGTCATGTTCGGCAAGCTGGACAAGGAAGAGAACAAGTCGCTCGCCGACGTGACCAGCCGCGAGAACGCCACCCTGGTCCCGATCGTCGCGCTCTGCATCTTCATCGGCGTCTATCCCAAGCCGTTCCTCGACAAGCTCGCCGTTCCGGTGGCCGCCATCGTCGAGCGCGTCTCTCCCGAGAGCGCGCAGACCGCCGAGGCGCCGCCGCTGCCGGCCGAGCTGGAGGAGGAGCTTCGGGACGCCGCTCCCGTTCCGAGCGACGACTGAGCCAGCACTTCACCGGTCCCTGCTGGCGGGAGACCTCCGCCCGTGACGGGCGAGCCGCCGGTGGCGCCGCGCGCCCGGTTGTTGACCTTGCTGAGCCTCGGCTTTTCGGTGCCCATGGCGATCGTCATCGGTGGCGGAGCCGGCTGGCTGCTCGACCGCTGGCTCGGGACGGCGCCGTGGCTCTTCCTGGTTTTCCTGGCCTTCGGGATCGTCGCCGGCCTCCGGAACGTGGTCCGGGCCGCCTCGGCGGTAGCGGACAGCGACGCGCCGCCTGAGGATTCGGGCGGAGAGGGCTCGTGACGGATTCGGGGAAGCCGGCGGAAGTGGGCCGCGAAGAGCGGCTCACGCGGCGGGCGCTCGCCCTCGGAGCGGCCGCCGCGCTGATCGCACTCGCTTTCGGCCCCCGCATCGGGCTCTCGGTGCTGGGCGGGGCCACCATCTCCGTCCTCAACATCGTCGCGCTCCGCCGGGTGGCCGCCGGTCTGACCGCCGACCACTCCGCCCGGTCGGCCATCGTGCTGGCCGCGCTTACCGGGGTTCGTTATCTCTTGCTCGGCGGCGCGCTGGTTGCGATAATTGCCGTCTGGAACGCCGACGTGATCGGCGTCGTGTGCGGGTTGGGCGCGCCGAACCTGGCCGTCCTGCTGGAACTGCGAAACGGGGGCCTCCGGGGCCTTCGTGCACCGCAGGCCTCTCCTCCCCCGGATGATCCGGAGGACAGGGAGAACCCGCCAGGCATCTGAACGCACGTACTCCCGGCCCGACCATGGAAATCCACCACTACTCAGCCTTCACCCTCTGGATCGAGGAGTGGTTCCATGTCCATCCGCCGGACCACGTCGTGATGGCGGTCTTCGTGGCGCTTTTCCTGTCCGGGTTCGCGATCTTTTTCCGCCGCCGGATCTCGGTGGAGAACCCCGGCCGGCTCCAGTTGATCCTCGAGGCGCTCGTCGGGGGCCTGCTCTCGCTCCTGCGCGAGAACGTGGGTCCGAAAGGCCGGCGGTTCCTCGGCCTGGTGGGCACGCTCGCCCTCTTCATCTGGATCAGCAATCTGTGCGGGCTGGTGCCCTATCTCTCATCCCCCACGGTGAGCATCAACATGCCGGTGGGATGCGCGATCGTCGCGTTCCTCTACTACAACTACCAGGGGATCCGGGCCCACGGAGCGAAGAAGTACTTCGCCCACTTCCTCGGGCCGAGCCCCTGGCTCGCGATCGTGATGCTGCCGGTCGAGATCATCAGCCATGTCAGCCGCATCCTCTCGCTTTCGGTCCGCCTCTTCGGAAACATCTTCGGTGAAGAGCTGGTCGTCATCGTGCTGGCGTTCCTGATCCCGTTCGTGGTGCCGCTCCCGATGATGGCCTTTGGCGTCTTCGGCAGCACGCTGCAGGCATTCGTCTTCACCATGCTCACTGTCATCTATCTCGGCGGCGCGGTCGCGGCCGAGGAACATTGATTCGGCCGCGTAATCAGTTCAAGGAGAAAAGAATCGTGTCCAAGAAGTTTCGGACGACCCTGCTGGCTGGCTTCGGCGTGCTCGCCGCGTCCCCGGCCTTCGCCCAAGGGGCCTGGGATCCGGTAGTCAGCCAGTGGGCGCTGATCTCGGCGGGTGGCGCGATCGCCATCGCCGCCGCCTTCGGCGCCACGGCGCAGGGACGCGCGGTGGTCGGCGCCTGCGAGAGCCTCGCCCGGAACCCCGGCGCCGCGCCGCAGATCCGGTTCTCGCTGCTTCTCGGCCTGGTGCTGATCGAGTCCCTCGTCATCTACGCCTTCGTCACCGCGCTGATCATCTTCTTCGTTCTCTGGAACGGCTGAGTCCGAACTGGTGTGGAACGGGCACTGGCCCGTTCCACTCCAGTCGGACTCAGTTCGGAGCGCCGGCCTCTGGCCGGCATCGACCGCCGGGAGGCGGTCGAAACCGCCTGCGTCAGGCCCTCGCACGGCGTCCGCGGCTTGGAGCGCCGCCCTCCGGCTGTCATGGCCGTACGCGTGCGATAGCCGCGTGCCGCGCCGCTGGATCAAGGGTTGTTTCGCCTCCCTTCGGTCGGCGATGCCAGCCGGAGGCTGGCGCTCCGAGACTGGTAGGGTGAACCCATGGTCCGCCCCTTCCGCTGGGACTCCGAGCGCAAGGTCCTCCACCTCCTGGACCAGCGCCGGCTCCCCTCCGAGGAGACGTGGATCGAGTGCGCCGAAGCGGACCAGGTTGGGGACGCGATCCGCGAGATGGTCGTTCGCGGGGCCCCGGCCATCGGCATCGCGGCCGCGTACGCGCTGGTGCTGGGGTTCGTCCGTGACGCCGGGGACTCGCCCGCGGCCCGGTTCGAGGACCTGGCCGCCGGACTGCTGAATACCCGGCCCACCGCCGTCAACCTGGGGGCCGCTATCGCGCGCATGCGCACCCGGCTGGAAGCGCTCTCCAGCGCTTCGGCCGCGGAACGGGTTCGCGGACTGGAGGCGGAGGCGGACCGGATCGCCGCCGAGGACCTGCAGGCGAACCGCCGCCTTGGCGCGCTCGGCGCCGGCCTGCTGCCTCGCGAGGGGCCAGCCCGCGTCCTGACCCACTGCAACGCGGGAAGCCTCGCCACCTCGGGCTACGGGACCGCCCTCGGCGTCGTCCGGGCGCTGGTCGAGTCGGGCCGCGAGGTGCAGGTATTTGCCCCCGAAACCCGGCCCTATCTGCAGGGCGCCCGGCTCACCGCCTGGGAACTGATGGCGGACCAAATCCCGGTCACCCTCGTCACCGACGGAATGGTTGGTTCCCTGCTCGCCGGCGGGGACATGGACGCCGTCATCGTGGGCGCCGATCGGATCGCGGCGAACGGGGATTCCGCCAACAAGATCGGCACCTACCAGGCTGCGGTCCTCGCGAAGGAACACGGCGTGCCGTTCCTGGTGGCCGCGCCCTTTTCGAGCGTGGATCTCGAGACGCCCACCGGTGCGGAGATCCCCATCGAGGAACGCCAGCCCGAGGAAATCGTGGAGATCGCCGGAAGGCGGATCGCCCCGGAGGGCGTTCCCGTCTGGAATCCGGCCTTCGACGTGACTCCGGCCCGCTACATCACCGCGATCGTCACGGAACGGGGCGTCGCCCGCCCGCCTTTCGCGGCATCCCTCGCCCGTTTTGCCGCGACTCCCGGAAACGCGCCAGCAGATATGACAGCGATTTGATAACGTATCGATGTCAAACCGCTGCGGAGGTGCTGTCATGGGTAACCTTACGATCCGAAACTTGGCCGATTCTGTAATTCAGGCGCTCAAGGCGGAGGCCAGGGCGAACGAACGTTCGATGGAAGCCGAGGCTCGCCGCGCGCTGACCGAGCGATTCGACCGGATCCAGCGGATGGTTCGGCTTCGGGAGCGCACCGATGCGCTTTCGCGGGCCACCGAAGGGATTCCACAAACCGATAGCGTCCTGCTGCTGCGCGAAGACCGAACGAGCCTGAAGGAGAAGTCAGTTGCCGAACTCCTCGCTCTCCAAGTCGCGGTCTTGAAGAAGCTGCGCGCGCGCAGAGTGCTGAGAACGGAGAACAATCCGACCGGCGATCTTGCGGAGTACCTGTTTTGCGCCGCCTACGGGTGGGAACATGAACCCGGGAAAGCGCTTGATGCGACAGACGCGGATGGCAAGCGGTACCAGATCAAGGGACGCCGCCTCGCTCGCCGCGATTCCTCTCGGCAGCTTTCGGCAATCCGCGATCTCGACGGGTTCGACATCCTTGCCGCGGTGCTATTCGACGAAAACTACCGCGTGGTGCGGGCGGCCCTGATCCCGGTCGGCGTCGTTCGCGACCATTCCAAGTACGCCGAGCACACAAACAGTCACACGTTCCTTCTGCAGGACCAGGTGTGGGACGCGCCCGATGTCATCGACGCCACGGATTGTCTCCGGGTGCAGGAAGCGCTCTATTCTTGATTCGGGATCCAGGATGCCAGCGTACCGTCGTTGCACGTTGAGGCAGCAGGGGTACGACCGGCTACTCGACGCTGCTCCATAACTGCCATGCTCATCCTCGGCATCGAGACCTCCTGCGACGAGACCTCGGCGGCAGTGGTCCAGGACGGCCGGCGCATCCTGTCGAACGTCGTCTCGTCCCAGGTTGCCCAGCACGCGCAGTTCGGAGGGGTGGTGCCCGAGATCGCTTCCCGGCAGCACCTCCTCAACCTGTCGCCGGTGGTGCGGCAAGCGCTGAGCGAGGCCGAGGTTGGCCTCGATGACATCGAGGCGGTGGCGGTCACGAACGGTCCGGGCCTCATCGGAGCCCTGCTTGCCGGCGTCTCCTTCGCCAAGGCGTTTGCCTTCGCGCGCGGGATTCCGCTCGTGGGCGTGGACCACATCGAAGGGCACATCCGGGCTTGCTACCTCGAAGGCGGCGAGGTTCCCCATCCCGCGCTCGCGCTCGTGGTCTCCGGGGGGCACACGAACCTCTTCCTGCTCGAGGCCGAGAGTTCCTACCGGTTGCTCGGCAAGACCCGCGACGACGCGGCGGGGGAGGCCTACGACAAGCTCGCCAAGCGGCTCGGGCTCGGGTACCCGGGGGGTCCGATCCTCGACCGGTTGGCGCAGCGCGGCAATGCGAGCCGCCACCTCTTCTCGCTCCCGCACTTTTCGGACGGGGCAAAGCTGGACTTCAGTTTCTCGGGCCTCAAGACCCAGGTTCTCCGGCTCATCGAGCACGAGGGCATCGAGCCGCTCGCCGAGGGCGACGATCCTTTCGCCCGCGAAGACCTCCGCGACCTCGCCGCCAGCTTCCAGTCGGCGGTCGTCCGCGCCCTGCGCCGGTCGGTGGACCGGGCGCTTCGCATGTTCGAGGTGAAGGCCGTGCTGTTGACCGGCGGGGTCGCCGCCAACTCGGCCCTGCGGGCCAACTTCCAGACGCTCGGCGAGGAGCGCGGCCTGCCGGTCTTCTATCCCACCATCGCCCTCTCCACCGACAACGCCGCCATGATCGCGGCGGCCGGTCACCTGGCGCTTCTCCGCGGCGAGACCGCGGGCCCCGATCTCACCGCGGATACCGAACTGCGGCTCGGCGAGACCGGGCCACGCCGGTCCCGGCGCCACCGCTGATCGTGGACCCATACGAGAGCCGGCCCGATCCCGACCGGGTCACGGCCGTCTACCGCGTTCGCCCGGGGGCGGCCGCGCCCGAGGAACTCGCCCGCCTCATCGCGATCGAGCAGACCGTCGAGATTCCGGAGGCGCTCATTCCGCCGGGGCGGATCCAGGACGAGATCGTCGGCCGGGTCGAGTCGGTGACCTGCGAACCCGAGGACCCGGGCGCGCACCGCATCACGATCAGCTACGGAGCCGAACTGGCCCGGGATCTCTTCGGACTGCTGGCGGTCGCGATCGGCAACGCCCCCATGTATGGCGGGGTGCGGCTCGTGGAACTGCAACCGCCGCGGGCGCTGCTCGATTCTCTTCCCGGCCCCAATCACGGCGTGGAGGGTGTGCGGCGGATGTGCGGAGTCCTGGGACGGCCGCTGCTGGCCACCGCGCTCAAGCCGCAGGGATCGAGCGTCGCCGAACTTGCGGCCATCGGCGAGGCGTTCGCCCGCGGCGGCGGCGACCTGGTGAAGGACGACCAGAACCTCACCGATCCCTTCGAGGCCTTTCGCTCCCGCGTGCTCGCGTGCGCCGAGGCCGTGGACCGCGGCAACCAGGCCACCGGCCGGAGGTGCCTCTACCTCCCACACGTCGGCGCCCGCGCCGAGGAACTCGAGCGGTACGTCGAGTTCGTCGCCGAGGCCGGGCTTCCCGGGGTCCTGGTCTGTCCGATGATCACCGGGCTCGACGCCGTGCGCGCCCTGGCGGAGCGCTATCCGCTCATCTTCCTGGGACATCCGTCGCTGACCGGGGTCTATACCCATGCCCCCGACCACGGGGTGGGCCACGGCGTTCTTCTGGGGACCCTGTTCCGGCTGGCCGGCGCCGACGTTTCGGTGTTCCCGGACGCGGGCGGCCGCTTTCAGTACACCGAAGCTGCCTGCGCGGAGATCAAGAGCCGCCTCCGCGAGCCGCTCGGAGGGCTCCGGCCCGCGTGGCCGGCGCCCGCCGGCGGGATGGGACCCGCCGATGTCGGCCGCATCTCAACGACCTACGGCCCGGACACGGTGCTGCTGATCGGCGGCGCCCTGCTCGGCCATCCAGACGGAATCGAAGCGGGAACCGGCGAGATCCTCGACCGCATTCGCGAGGTCCACCCGGAGGTGTCCATCGAGCCCGCCGAGACGCCGCTGTCCTCGTTGCCCGAGCCGAGACGCCTGGCCTTCCGGAAGGACTGGAACTGGGAGGGCCGGAACAGTTCGCCCTACAAGGACGCCGGCGACCTCGCCTTCCGGGGCGTGCGGCGGGTCGAGCTGGTCGGCAGGTTCGGGGAGCGCACGCGCTCCGACCTGCGCTACTTCGAGGTCGAGCCGGGCGGCCACACGAGCCTCGAGAAGCACGTCCACACCCACGTCGTCATCGGGGCCCGCGGCGAAGGGGTCCTCCTGCTCGGAGACCGCCGGATGCCGCTCAAACACCTCGACGTGGCCTGTGTCGGTCCCCTGGAGGCCCACCAGTTGCGGAACGAGACCGAGGAGCCGTTCGGCTTCTTCTGCGTCGTGGACCACGACCGCGACCGCCCCATGCGGGCGGGATAGTCTCGACGGCGGCCGGTCTCCCCGCTCAGGCTGGATCCAAAGCGCTCATGAAGCGCTCGAACCGTCCGAGATCTCGTGTGACCAGCGGATGGGCCTGCCGCAGTTTGGCGATGAGAAAATCCAGGCGATCCCAGTCGTATTCCAGCTCGACGTAGTAGCGCTTGAAGTGGCGGAACCGGAGTAGTTCCGAAAGTGGGGACAACGCAGTCTCCGACACCGCCGCCACCCGCACCCCCTCGATCTCCAGGGTCATCTTCTCCAGCAGGTCCTTGTGCCAGCGATCCGGCGCGAGATCGTTCTCGAAGTGCTGCGAGATGCGCAGGAAGACGGTCTCAAGGCAGGTGTAGTAGTTCTTCAGCAGGCCGGCGGCGATGAGAGCAGACGCCGGCGTCCTGCCGAGCCGGACGATCTCGTCGGCGAGCGCGTCCTCGAGGGCGTCCCGAACTGCTTCCAGCCGCTGCCGGTGGAGGGCGACGAGGGCCGTGAGCTCACGGATCGCTGCGTTCATGGACCAGTGCGCCCCCCGTGCGAATGCGCTCGGCGATGTCCTCGGGCACCTTCTCCAGTTCGATCACGTCCACCGGAAGGGTCGTTCCGTCCGTCGCGATACCAAGCGTCCGAAAGAACTCGGCCGGCCCGCGCAGCCCCTCAACCGCAATGTCAATGTCCGAGATCTCGCTGAACCGCGACCGATCGAGCAGTGAACCCCACTGGTAGATGCGGCGCGGGTTCACCTGTTCCGCGATTGCCGCGACGATTGCGCTTGCGTCCCGGGTGGCTCGCTCGAAGCGCACGCCAATTCGCGCCCGGCGACGCCTTTCCTTCTCCGCCTGAAATGCCCGGGCTCGATCGAGATCGATGGCGAACTCGTTGTCCATCACCTCAGTATAAGTGGCGGAAACGCGCCCTTCCGGCGGCCGGTTCCGGGGATCCGGCCACCGGTCCGCCGGCCTAAGCGACCTCCTCCGCGTGTTCGCGGAATCGGCAGAACGCGTTGGCGAGCCGCATCTGGTGCGGCGTCTTGCACTCGGGAAAAAAGAGTTCCGGGCTCGCGACCACGACCGCAAGGCAGCGGGCGCGGGAAGTCGCCACGTTGAGCCGGTTCAGCGAGTAGAGGAAGTCCATCCCCCGCGGGGCCGCATCCGGGGTCGAGGTGGCGAGCGAGTAGAAGACCACCGGGGCTTCCTGTCCCTGGAACTTGTCCACGGTTCCCACCCGAGCCCGTCCGTCGAGGACCCCGGCGAGGCGGTCCACCTGGGCGTTGTAGGGAGCGACGATCAGGATGTCCTCGGGGGTGATCCGCCGGGTCGCTCCACCGGCGTCCGTCCAGGAAGCGGCATCGAGCAGCCCGGCGACGAGCGACGCGATCCGGCCGGCCTCTTCCGGTGACTCGCGCTGGTTCCCGTCGTGCTCGACGGGGACGAAACGAAGCCCGGCGCCGGGGAGCGGACCTCCGGCAATCGTCTGCCGCTTTAGTCCGGGCCGCGACCCGAGTCGGTCGTCGTAGAAGAGTTCCGAGGTGAACCGGCCGATGTCGGGGTGCATCCGCCAGGTGTGGTCGAGGAAGAGGCCGCGTTCCGGTGGAATCGTCTTCTCTCCGGCAAGCAGGTGGCCGAGCGCGGAGGCGGAGGATCCCTCCGGGTGGATCCCCTGGGTGACCTGATCGAGCTGGCGCGGATCGCCGAGCAGGACGAGGCTCGCCGCGGCCGGCGCGGAGGCGAGGGCGCCCGCGAGGGAGAACTGTCCGGCTTCGTCCACCACCAGCACGTCCACCGCGTCCTGCATGTCCTCCCGCGCCCAGACCCAGGTCGTGCCCGCGATCAGCCGCACATCCGGGTCTTGGACGGCGTCGACGGCGTTTCCGGAACCCGCCTTCCGTTCGATGCGGTGATCGGCGCAGCCTGCGTGCGAGGCGATCTGAACTCCCTGGAACGCGACGCCCTCCTCATCGGCGGCGGCGCAGACCTGGTCGAGCAGGTTGGTGATGACCTGGTGGCTCTGCGCCGTCACCCCCACCCGCCGGCCAGCCGCCAGGAGCGCAGTGATGACGCGGGCGCCGAGGTAGGTCTTGCCGCTTCCCGGCGGCCCTTGCACCGGCAGCACCTCCCGGTCGAGGCCGAGCGCCAGGCGCCTGGCCCCGTGAACCAGGTCTTCCCCGGGCTGCACCAGGGGTGTGCCGTTGCCCCCATTCCGCGGCGGAACCCTCCGGAGCAGATCGAACGCGGCGCGCCGCGGGTGGCCGTCCGGGAATCCCTGCTCGGCAACCAACTCGCCCAGGCGGAACAGGGAATCGCGCATCGTGCGGGTGGGCAGAATGTCCACCGGAACGAGCGCCGCGGGATGGGGCTGGAGCACCTTCCGGCGGCTGCGCTTCAGGATCAGCGCGTCCTCGGCCATCTCGAAGACCTCGCCGGGCGACGCTCCCGTCGCGGGGTCGCGGACGCTCGTGCCGACGTCGATTCCATGGTCCTGGGGCGGAAACCGGTAGTGATGGAGTACGGACTGCTTCTCGGGGCCGATCTCCGCCTCGAACGCCAGACCGCCCAGCGTCGTCCGTTCCTCGAAGAGTTGCTCGGCATCCAGCCCGCAGAGGTGGAAGAACTCCCACCACGCCGATTTGTCCTCCCGCCGGTGGTAGTCGAGGAGGAATCGCAGGAGTTGCCGGGCCTCGGACTCGTCCGGTGGACCGCCGGACACGAGGCGGGTCCCGAGGTGTTCGACCCGCGCCGCGGCCTCGCTCTGCTCGAGCTCCTTTTCCGGCGCGATCTCGACGGTCGGGCGACTCCGCGGGCCGATCTCGCGGGTGAGTTCCCGGCGCAGGTCCTCGAGCCAGTCGTGGAGCGCGAGGGTGGAAAGGCAGTCCTCGCGGTTGTAGCGCCGGATGACCTCCAGGTCGGCCGCCTCCGCGCGGCCGCCCGAGTCCAGTGCGGTGTCCATCCGGGCGCGCGCCCGGATGGACTCGATGAGGTCCTGTTTCCGGGTGAACCCGTAGAACCGTTCCATTTCCTTCAGGGAGTAGCTCTCCACCGACGCAACCAGCCCCTGCCGGACCACCTGGAGGAGGTCCACGAACACGTGGTGGCGAAGGAGCACGTCCATCGCGTCCTCGCGGCTCGCGTAGCGGCTCATCAGGCGCTTCAGCGCCCCGGTCTCGTAGCCCCCGTAGTGGTAGACGTGGAGACCTCCGAACCGTTCCCGCCGCTCGGCCACCAGGTCCATGAAGGACTCGAAGACCTCGCGCTCTCCGCCGCGGTCGAAAGCCCAGCGGTCGTCATAGTCGCCGTCCCGATCCACGAGGCCGAAGAGGTACTCGAGGCCGCCGTCCGCCGTCGGCCGGGAACTCTCGATGTCGAAGAACAGGTCGCCGTCGGAAGGCTCGGGGAGCGCGAGCAGACCGCGGCCCTCCTCCGGCGGTGCGGTCAGCTCGCGAAAGGGCCGGCCCGACGCGCGCTCGGTGAGCTGCGCCTTCGCCTGGCGATGGATGCGCTTCAGCGAGGCGGGCTGGACCCCGTCGAGCGGCGGGTCGAGGGGCAGGGCGATCCCGGCCAGCGCCGCCAGGGTCGTGATGCCGCGGTCTTCCAGGCGCCGGCGCTGGTGGCGGGAAGCTCCGGCAACCAGCGAGAGGTGGTCGTCCGCCCGTCGCCGATCGCGGCACACCTGGGTCCAGTCGCAGCGGGGGCACAGGTCCACGGGCTCCGGATAGGTCGGCCCCGGGTCCGTGCAGTGGCCCTCGAACTGCCGCCGGAGCGCGCGTTCGAATGCCGCGAAGTCCGCAACGCGGAAAGGCTCCACATCGCCGGCGCCGCCGAGCGCTAGGTGCATTTCGACCGGCGCCGCTCCCTGCACCTGCTCCAGCAGCCACGAATACACCGCGATCTGCAGGACGGCGTCCGCTTTCGCGACCGCTGCGAGTTTGGCGTCCACCACCTCGTAGGACCAGTCACCGAGCGCGCTCGGGCGTCGGGCGCGGACCAGGAAATCGGGGTAGCCGCCCCACTTCCCGCGGCCGAGCCTCCCCTGGTGGACCACCTCCACGCCGCGCCGCATGGCGTCGAGGGTCCGCTCGCTTCGTTCCGCGAAACCTCCGGACGCGCCGATGGTCTCGATGGTGCGCCCTCTGATGCGCAATCGCTCGAGCACTCGGGCCTCGTGCTCCTGCCCTGCCTCGGCGAGCGCGTCGCGGCGGGGGTCTTCGAAGATGGGTGGCGGGGACGTCTCTCCGAGCGCGACGCTCCGGGAGAGGCTCGTCAGGCGCCGGCAGGCGAGGAAACGGCTGAGGTCGGTGGGAGCGAAGAAGAGTTTGCCGTTTCGTGCGCGCATCGCTTGGGGCGGCGAAGTCTATGGATGCGTTGCGCACCCGCCACCGAGCCGTCTCGCGGCCTACTTCGGCGGACGCTCCCACAGCCGCCGGATCGGCACGGCATGGAGCCGCTCACCGAAGCGGGCGCTCGTCATCCCGTCGTAGAGCACCACGCCGCCCGCGAATCGCTTCCCGACCACACTCGCGAGTTTGCGGAGCCCCCGAAAATCCCGTCCTCTCACCGTGGACGATGCCTTGACCTCGACCCCGGCCAACGTTCCGCCCGCCCGTTCGAGGACGAGATCCACTTCGACGCCGTCCCGGTCGCGGAAGTGGAACAGCCCGGTCGGCTCGTCCCGCCAGCCGGCCTGGCGTTTCAGCTCCTGAAAGACGAACGTCTCGAGAAGCTGGCCCAGCAGGCGCCGGTCCCCGTGCATCTCCTCGGCGCCGACTCCGAGTAGCGCGCATGCCAGCCCCGTGTCGGAGAGGTGGAGCTTCGGCGTCTTCACCAGGCGGCTCGCGCCATCGCCTTGCCAGGATGGAAGGCGCTCCAGCAGGAAGATGCGCTCGAGCAAGGTCAGGTAGCTGCGGATGGTGGGGCGGGTGAGCTGAAAGTGCGATGCGAGATCGTTGGCGTTGAAGAGCCCGGCGGTCTGGGCGGCCGCGTACCCGAGGAGGCGGGGAAGGGCTTCCAGCTCCCCGATCCTCGCCAGGTTCGGGACGTCGCGCTCCACCAGCGCCGCCAGGTAATCGCGGTGCCAGCCAGCCCGGCGCCGTCCCGGCGGGAGAGCGAGCGCCGCCGGATAACCACCGGCGGCGATCCGTTCTGCCAGTTGCCTTCCGAGCCGCTCGCTCGGCGCCAGGGGAAAGCCCTCGCCAAACAGTGCTTCAAGAAAATCGGGTGCCGACTGCGCGATCTCTGCCTGCGACAGCGGGTGGAGCCGCACGACGCGGAGGCGGCCGGCCAGGGAGTCCGAGAGCCGCGGCAGGAGCAGCACGTGGGTGGAAGCCGCCATCAGGAAACGGCCCGGCGCGCGTCTCCGGTCGATCTCCATCCTGAGGGTCCGGAAGAGCGCCGGCGTCCGTTGCACCTCGTCCAGGATGACCCGCTCGGGCAGGTCCGCCACGAAGCCGATCGGATCCGCCTCGGCCGCGTCCCGCAGCGTGTCGTCGTCGAGATCGAGATGGGCGTAACCGCGGTCCTGCCCGACCCGCCGGGCCAGCGTGGTCTTTCCGGATTGGCGGGGTCCGTGGATCAGGACCGCCGGAGAATCTTCAAGCGCCTCCGACAGTCGAGGCTCCGCGAAGCGCGGGTAGATGGTGTCCTCGGGCACCGGCAGATTGTAAAAGTTGGCTTCGGCCAAATGAAAACAGTGCCGCCGGCAGAATGAAAGGTAACCGGTCGGCCAACCGGAAGGATCCTCGAGGGTGAGTGAGGGTGTCGCCTCCCCGAGGGCGACCCCTCGTGTCGGGCCGGACCAGACCGTGAACCGCGGATCAGGCGCTCGGCTACTGCCGTCCCGCCCAATAGGCTGGTCGTCGTTTGGTGTGCATGACAGCCAGTATCCGAATGTCGTCACCGGTGACCTTGTAGATCACCGCGTAGGGGAAGCCACGCACCAGTCGCTGACGGATGTCTCCTCGCATGACGCGGCCCGAGCCGGGGAATGCGACGATGGATTGCGTGCAGGCCTCGACTGAGTCCACGAAGAGCGTCCCCAAGCCGCCGCTTCGGCTCTCGTAGTAATGCGCCGCCTCCGCCAACTCGAACTCGGCGAGACGGTGAAACGCGAGTTCCGGCAACTACGCGAGTTGTTTCCGCAACTCTCCGAAGACCTGCTCCGCCGGGCGGTCCGCAGACGCGGGTTCTGCGTCCCGCCTGGCAGCCTCTTCCGCCCAGACTGCCTCGTGCTGTTCGGCAGTCAGTTCATCCAGACTCTCCAGCAGCCTTCCGGCCAGTCGCGCACGTGACTCCGGGTTGAGTCTGAGGGCTTCCTGCACGAGGTCGTCCAGTCGCATCCATCCAGTTTACCCGGACGGAGCCGTCCTCCGGTGCCCGGCACGGTGATATAACGCCGGACCGCCCAACCCCTCACCCCAAGGAGGCGTCATGGCGAACTCATCCGGCAGCACCCGCGAGTTCACGCTCCGGGCTCTTCTCCTCGGCCTGTTCATGGCCGTCGTGCTGGGAGCCGCGAATGCCTACCTCGGCATCCGCGCCGGCCAGACGGTCGCGGCCACCTTCCCGGCGGCGGTCGTTTCCATGGTCGTCATCCGGGGGCTCTTCAAAGGCAGCCTGCTCGAAGAGAACATCGCCCGGACCACGGCCTCGGTAGGCGAGGCGCTGGCCGCGGGGGCGATCTTCACGCTGCCGGCGTTCCTGATGGCGGGCGCCTGGGAAGAGTTCAACTACTGGGAGAGCACCCTGCTGATGCTGGTCGGGGGTCTGCTCGGCATCCTCTTCGTCGTCATCCTGCGGCGGAGCATGGTCACCGACCCCGAGCTGCCGTTCCCCGAGTCGGTCGCCGCCGCCGAGATTCACCGCGCTGGCCAGGGCGCGAGCGGGGGAAGGCTGCTCTTCCAGATGATGGGCGTCGGCGCGCTGATCGAGGTGCTCAAGAACTCGAAGGGGATCCAGCTCTTCACCGACCGCATTTCGGGGGCCTTCGGTTACGGCTCCTTCCAGGGGTCGGTCGCCGTCGGGGGCCAGTCCTTCGGGGCGGCGGCCCAGCCGGGGGTCCTGCCGTTCTCGACGCCGGCCGCTTCGCCCGCTTATCTCGGCGTCGGTTACATCATCGGTTTCCGGCTGGCGGCGCTCACCTTCTCGGGCGGGGTCTTCGCCTGGTGGTTCATGATCCCGGCGGTCCTCTTCTTCAATCCGGAGTTCGCCGACGCGGGCCGGCTGGCGGCGGCGGGCGCCGACTGGACCGCGGTGAGCACGGTGGTCTGGGCCGAACTCGTGCGGCCGATCGCGGTGGGGGCCATGATCGCCGGCGCGGTCTGGACGCTGCTCCGGATGCGGAAGTCGCTCGGCGAAGGACTCAAGCGGTCCATCGGCGAGCTGAAGACCGGGCGCCCGGCCGGCTCGGGAGAAGAGAAGGACCGCGACATCCCGTTCAGCTGGACGACCGCCGGGGTGGTCGCGCTGATCATCCCGACCTTCTTCCTCTACAACTACTACACGGGACAGCCGCTCGGGGCGCTCGGCTCGGCGATCGTGATGATCGTGGCCGGGTTCTTCTTCTCGGCGGTGGCCGGCTACCTCGTCGGCGTCATCGGCAGCTCCTCGAACCCGGTGTCGGGACTCACGATCTCGACGCTGCTCTTGGCGGCGCTGCTGATGACCTTCCTCGGGGTCACCGGGACCGAAGGCGTGGCGGCGGTGCTCGGGGTCGCCGCGGTCGTCTGCTGCGCCTGCGCGGTCGCGGGGGACATGCTCCAGGACCTGAAGGTGGGGCAGATCCTCGGCGGCACACCGTTCCGCATGGAGTGGGCCGAGATCATCGGCGTGGTCTTCGCGTCGATGTTCCTGGTGCTGCCGATGATGCTGCTCCACCAGGGGGACATCGCCGCGGGCGGCATCGGGGTCGGCGGGGAAGAGCTGCCGGCGCCCCAGGCGGGTCTGATGGCCCTCCTTTCCCAGGGAATCGTCGGCGGCGACATGCGCTGGCCGCTCGTGGTCTTCGGGATCGCGCTCTGCTTCTTCCTGATCCTGATCCAGGCCCCCTCCCCGATGCTGATCGCGGTGGGGATGTACCTGCCGCTCCAGACCACCTTCGCGATCTTCGTCGGCGGTTTCTTCCGCTGGCTCAGCGACCGTCAGATGGCGAAGCTGCCCGCCGAACGGCGAACGCTTGGAGAAAGCGCCGGGACGCTCATCGCATCCGGGCTCATTGCCGGCGAGGCGTTGATGGGCGTCGGGCTGTCCGGGTTCGCGGTCGCGGAGTTCCAGTTGCCGGTGCTGGTGTCCACGCCCTCCGGCATCCCGGGATTCCTGGTGTTCGTCGTGCTCGGGTGGTTCCTGATCCGGATCCCGTTCCGCCACGCGCGGGGGTAGAGCTGTGGTGGAGCCCGGGACCGCCGGTCTTCAGACCGGCACCGCCAGCCCAAGGCTGGCGAAGCGCGCGGCGCTGTGCTGCCCTTGAAGAGGAGTTGATGCCAAGATGGCTGACATGACGTGGCACGCTGCGATTCAAAAGGTCCTCGGTGCGTCACCCACCCCGCTCCACTACAAGCAAATCACGGAGCGGATTCTGGAAGAGGGCCTCAGGAAGAAGGTTGGGGCGACCCCGGAGGCTACGGTGAACGCTCAGATCGCGGCGTCCATCAAGCACGACGGCGAAGACTCTCCCTATCGACGGGTGGACAAGGGCACATATGTACTGAGCGATTCGCCCCCGCCTCCGCCACCCACGGAAGACCCGGATGACAATGAAGATGGAGTGGTCATCTCGTTCGGGGCTTTCTGGGAGCGCGACAAAGTGAACTGGAAGGCAAACCCTCGTCTGCTTGGCGTGTTTCAGACTGAGGGTGCCACCAAGGCCAATCCGACCCAGGTGGATTTCTCCGGTCAGCACGGTGTGTACCTGCTTCACGACATCCGTGAAGTCATCTACGTCGGACGCACCACGGACGGCGATCTCGGAAAGCGACTCCTTGCACATACCCAGGGCCGGTTGCAGGGAAGGTGGAGTCGGTTCTCGTGGTTCGGCTTTCGTCCGGTGTCCACCGAGGGAAAACTGGGCGACAAGATGCAGTCTCTTCCGACCGCCTACGGAATGGAAAACCTGATCTTCACGCTCGAAGCCGTTCTCATCGAGTCGCTTGAGCCCCGACAAAACCGAAAAAGGGGGGATCGGGTACCGGCAGTGGAGTATCGGCAGGTCCAGGATCCCGAGATAGCGAAGCGAGCGCGCAAGGAACTGCTCGAACGCATGATGCGCGACGCGACCTGACGCCATGATGGAGGCATTGCCGACCAATCTGGCTGAGGCTGAAGAGACACGGAAAACTGACGCAGTCGGGAGACACCTCCTCTTGAGCGCCCCGGGTTTCGGGCCGGAAGGTCGTTTCGGGTCGGCGAAGGGCGAGGCGGACGGAGCGGAGCGGCCGGCGCTACGCCGCGCCCGGTCGGCGCGGCCGTCCGGTCAGCCGGGGCCGCCGAGCCGCCCCGCGACGCTCCCGGGGTTTTCCAGCATCCATTCGTAGGCTGGCTGCACGATCACCTCCGGCGGCGGGTCGAGCGGGAGTGGCTCGCCGGTCAGGGTGAGCAGCCGTCTGCGGGCGCGGGGAAACATCGCGCCCGCCTCGACGAGTCCCCGGATCTCCCGCTCGGCAACCGCCGGGTCGAAGACGTCCGCACTCACCTGGATGAGTTCCTCCGTTCCATCGGGAGTGCGCGCCAGAAAATCCACTTCCCTCCCCGCCGGCGTGCGTACGTAGGTCACCCTGACGCCTCTCCGTTCGAGTTCCGCGTGCACCGCGGTCTCCAGGGCGCGGCCCCGGTTGTCCCGGCCGACCCGTTCCCACGCCGCGATGAGGCCGGAGTCCACCGGATAGGCCTTGCGGGGATTCACCATCCGCTGGCGTGCTGACGCGGACTCCATCCACACCAGGCGGATGAGGAAGCAGTCCGCCAGATACGCCAGCAGTTCATGCACGGTGTCCTTCGAGATCGCAAGGCCCTCGGCACGCATTCTCCGGTGGAACTTCTCCGCGCTGAAGAGCCCTGCCGGCGACCCGAGGAGCTGCCCGACCAGCCAGCGAAGCGCCGTCGGATTCCGGACGCTATGGCGTTCGATGACGTCGCGAAGCACCGCGATGTCCACATAGTCCCGCAACAACCGGACGCGGTTCTCGACATCGAGGCCCTGGGCTTCGGGGAATCCGCCGGTGGCGAGCCAGTTGCGGAAGAATCCCTCCAGCCTGGCGCGCGCCGCCCCCACGAGACCAGACGCGTCCGCTGGAACCGGCTCCCCGTGGTGGCGGAGCGCCTCCTCGAACGAGAACGGAAAGATGCGCACTTCCCATCCACGACCCCGGAGCGAAGTCGCGACCTCACGCGACAGGAGGGCGGCGGAGGACCCGGTCACGACGACTTCGGTTCCACCCGAATCCAGCAGCCGGCGGACGAAGGTCTCCCATCCGGGGACGTTCTGTATTTCGTCGAAGTGCCAGACGACGGGGCCGCGCTCCCTGGCGTTCAGGAAACGGCGGGCGCGTTCATCCTCCAGGAAGCCAAGGTCGCTGCCGTCAAGGCCCCGGAGCCGTTCGTCCTCGAAGCTGACGTAGGGCACGTTCTCCGGGGACAGGCCGCCGGCCAGACGCTCGCGCCGCAGTTGATGGACGAAGGTGGTCTTTCCGGCGCGCCGCATCCCGACCACCGCCGTGGCCTTGCCCGCAAAGCGGACGAGGCCGGGAATGCGCCGCCGGGTTCCGGGATCGGCTGGGATTTCCGGCGACGCCGCAACGCTCTCGACCAAGGCTTCGCGCAGTCGTGGCGACAGGTGGTGGAGAACCATGTTTCTCCTTTGTGCGAGGATGTTGGATTATTACATTTATCCTCACACTAAGGAGATATATGGTTCGCCGGCTCACTCCACGGCGCAGGTCGGCTCGGATCCGATCCGGCTCCGGTTGCGGGCGACGAGGTCGTACGCCGCCTGGCCGATCCGGTCGAAAGCCGGGAAGAAGAACGCGATCATGCCGGCGATCGCAAGGCTCCGCGCCCACGCCGGACCCCAGTGCAGGCTCAGGAGGACCCCGAGCATCACGAAGTAGGTGACCGGGTTGTAGAGCAGCATCAGCTTGAAGGCCTGGAAGCCATCGGCGATGCGCTCCCCGTCAACGACGACGTGCAGGCGCTTCGCGAGGGCGTCCCGGGAGATCCCGAAGCGGTCGCCGGCTCCGCTCTGGAACGTGGTCCACCGGAAGGCTCCCTCGAAGTCGAGAGCCTCGAACCAGCGCTTCGTCTTCGCGCAGATGCCGCAGTCGCCGTCGTAGATGACCTCCGTCGTCGTCCTGGGCCAGCGGGCGAAGGCGAAGTAGGCGGCTGGCGCCACGTAGAGGAACAGGACGAAGGTGATCCCGGTGAAGAGCGTCATCGCCGCGTGAAAGAGGATCCCGAGCCAGATCGCGAAGACCCACAGCCGCGGCCACGCGAAGCCCGTGAAGAGGCTCCACTCGGTCGCGATCGTGGCCCAGCACATGAACTTCGACAGCGCCATCGGCGGCAGCAGCGCCGCGGCGCGCAGGTAGAGGTCGTGCTCGAGGTTGACGGTCCAGTGCTCGAAGAACTGGCCGGAGAGCCAGTCGGGGTCGAGGATCTTGTTGAGTCCGGCGCCGAAATAGATCATCGCTACCTGGATCCGCAGGAGCCAGACCGACCGCTGCGACGTGTAGAGGCCGATCAGCGTGAGCACCGCCCCCATGAAGAAGGTGTTGTTGGCCCAGTAGACCCTCGACGACGCGATCCCCACGAGGATCGTCATGCCGACCACGAAGGAAGCGAGCCGCACCCCGCGGTTGAAGAGCAGCGCGGCCGAGCCGGCGAGGAACAGGACCTGCAGCGCGGTTCGGAAAAGCTCGGGATCGCCGATCCGGTCGAAGATCGACAGGAAGGGAAGGAACGGATCCGGAAGCGTCGTCACGTGGCCGGTCGCCAGCATCGTGACCACGAGGAGCTTCGCCGCCAGCAGGAGCGGCACGGGGAGCGCCGTACCCGCGAGCCGCAGCGGGTTCCACGACGGTGTCACGGCGATTTCAGCGGGGCGGCCAGGTCCAGGTCTCCTCCGGATGCCCGTTGACGGTGTAGGTGACGACGACCTCGGCGCCGTCGTCCCGGCCGTAGGTCTCCTCGTACTGCCGGACCTTGTCGAGCGCGTGCTGGATGGCCTGCCAGTTGCCTCCCTCGGCCGGTTGGCGGTAGCGCGCCTCGATCTCTTCGGGCCCGAGCTCGCGGCCGTCGATGACCACCGCGATCGAGTAGAGGTTCTGCGAGTCCATCGGCGCCCAGCAGAAGTAGCGGGACGGGACGAAGCGCGCGTAGCCGATCATGGCAACCTGGAAGGCGAGGAGCGCGATCGCGGCGAGCGTGCGGGTCATGAACCGAGCGTACCCCGCCGCGGCTTCGGGTTTTCCCACACCGTGCTCACGGCCCAGCCGACGGCGACCTGGACCAGGAGCGACGCCGAGGCGACCCACTGGAAGCTCACCGGGTCGCCCCCGGTCTCGGGGTCGAAACCGAAGATGGGCCCGGAGAAGGCGACGAGCGCCGCCGCGACGATGCCCGCGACGGTGCCGGCGGCCGCTCCGATGGCGCGCACCCGGGGGATGAACAGCGCGAAGAGGAAGAGGCCGAAGATGGGCCCCGTCAGGAGGTTCGACGTCTTGGACGTCACCTCGGTGATGTTGCCGGGGACCAGGTCCATGACGAAGCTGCCGAGCACGATGAGTCCGCCGGCCGCTGCGGCGAGCCAGCGGGCCTGCCGGAGTTCCTTCGCGTCGTCGCGCTCGCGCTTCCGGAAACGTCCCACGAAGTCGGTCAGCACCACCGCCGAGATCGAGTTCACGCCGGAGTCCACGCTGGACATGGCGGCCGCGAACATGGCGGCGACCACGAGTCCCGCGACGCCGGCCGGAAGCCGGTTGGCGATGAAGAACGGGAACACGTGGTCCGCGTCGGCGCGGAGCGACATGCCCTCGCCAAGCTGCGCGGGGAAGGCCTCGAAGTAGCCGAGGAGCGCCACGCCGACCAGCGCGAGCACGATCGTGACCACCGCGATGGCCAGGAGCTGGGTCCCGTAGGCCCGCCGGGCCGCGCGCAGGTCGGTCGTCGCCATGAATCGCTGCACCGAGACCTGGTCGCCGCCCGCGGTGGCCGCGTACCAGACCATCGTGGAGACGACCGTCCCGAACGCCGTCACCCGCGTGGCCGGGTCGAAGCTGAACAGGGGCTGCGTGTCCCAGTTGGCCTGCCAGGTCGTCGGGAACCACCCGAAGCCGCCGAGCTCCACGGTCACGATGCCGAGCACCAGGAGGGCCCCTCCGAAGAGGAGCAGGGACTGGATGCAGTCGGTGACGACGACGGCCCGCAGACCTCCGAGGGATGTGTAGATGACGGCCACGGTTGCGGTGAAGAGGACGACGAGGGGTACTGCCGAGGGGCCGGCGCCGATCATCACCGTCAGCGCCACCGCAGCCGCGTAGACCACGAGCGACATCCACGCGAGCCGCAGCACGATGAACATCGAGGCGCCCAGAAGCCGGACTCCGGGGCCGAGACGCACTTCGAGAAGCTCGTAGGCGCTCGTCACCCGGTGCTTCATGTAGACCGGCAGCAGGCCGTAGCAGACGACGAAATAGACGAGGGGAAGTCCCAGGAGCTGGACGAGCAGCACCGGCCCCCGCCCGAGCGTTTCGCCCGGCACGGAGAGGTAGGACACCGTGCTGACGAGGGTCGCGAACAGCGAGACCCCCACCGCGACAGGGTGGAGCCGGCCGCCCCCGATGAAGTACTCCTCTGTCGAGGACTGGCGCCGGCCGTAGAACCAGCCGAGCCAGAGGGTGAGGCCCGCGTAAGCCGCGAGCACGAGCCAGTCGATGGCGGCCAGACCCTGATTCATCAGGCCTCGGATATAACACAGACGCCCAGCGAAGGGAGACCCGCACCATGACGCCGGCGGACGCCAGAAAGACCATCTGTGGACCGTTGATTCCGGTCATCACCAACTACGCGGACGACCTCAGCGTCGATCACGACGCCATCCGCGAGAACGTCAACCACGTCGTGGACCGGGGCGTCCGCACCGGCAGCGGGGCGCTCCTCGCCGCCGGCGCCGGGGGCGACTTCCCGATGCTGACGCTCGACGAGCGGAAGGCGGTGAGCGAGACCATCCTGCGGGCCGCCGCCGGCCGGACCCCCGTGCTCGTGGGAGCCCAGGACACGAACCCCGCCGTGTCCGTCGAGCTCGCGCGCTTCGCCGAGGACATCGGCGCCTGGGGCATCCAGCTCGCGCCGGGCTACTACTACGAGTCGTCGCCGGAGGACTGCTACCGGCTGTTCGAGACGGTGCACGAAGCCACCAGCACGCTGGGGATCATGATCTACAACACCCACTGGGAGGCCTACGACATGTCGCTCGACGATGTCGAACGGCTCGCCGAGCTGCCCCGCTGCCTCGCCCTCAAGTGGTCCACCGCGCGCGGCACCCTGGACTACCAGCGCGGGGTGGTGCGTTTCCGGGACCGCCTCGCCGTCATCGACAACCACGGGGTTCAGGCACTGACCCACATGCTCGGCGGGCGGGGATACATCACGCACCTGTGCACCGTCTGGCCCGAGCACGACCTCGAGGTTTTTCGGCTCATGGAGGCGGGCGACTACGCCGCGGCGCAGAACCTTCTCAGCACCGTCAACTGGCCGTGGTACGACTTCCGGGTGCGGATGTGGCGCCGCACCGGAGCCGAGAGCCCCGTCGTCAACGCGGCGCTCGAGTTGACCGGGCGGAAGGGCGGGCCGAGCCGGCTCCCCACCCGCCGCCTCGACGAGTCCGAGCGCGAGGAACTGCGAACGCTCCTGATCGAGATCGGGGTTCCCGGCGCTTAGGGAGCGTCCACTTTCAGTCGGCACGCGCTGGCCGGGGCCAGCGCGTCGTCTCTCCTACTTCGGACCCCCAATGCTGTTTGCGCTCTAGCGTATAATGGTGAGACATACGCTGTGGCGTATTCCAGGCAGCACCATGGAGCCCATCGCGACAAGTCCGCGTGGCCTCGGCCAGGCCATCCGCGTCCTCCGGCGGCGGCAGGGCATGACCCAGGCCGAATTGGCGGAAGCGTGCGTCCTGCGGCAGGCGACCGTTTCCGCCGCCGAGAACGGCGCGCCGGGAACGCGGCTGGACACGGTCTTCCGACTGCTCGCGGTGCTCGGCCGCGAAGTGGCCCTGCGAGACCGCGAACAAGTACTCGGTGAACCGGATCGTCTCGAATGAATCGGAGCTGTCGAACATGAGGTCTGCGGTTCGGACCCTCCAACTCTTCGAGAACGGAAGGCGTCTCGGGAAGCTCACCCGAACGGCGTCGGGACTCGCGCTCCAATACGACCCGGATTGGCTCGCCTGGGAGGGCGCCACGCCGGCCTCGCTCTCTTTACCGCTTGACCCGGCCGGCCACCGAGGCGAGCCGGTATTCCGGTTTCTCGACAATCTGCTGCCCGACTCCGAAGGGATGCGTGCTCGGCTGGCAGTGCGCGTGGACGCGCCGGACACGCACCCGTACACCCTGCTCGCCTATCTGGGCCGGTGTTCGGCCGGCGCCCTGACCTTCGTTCCGGACGGGGAGGATCCCGGCCCGCCCGGCGCTGTCGCCGGAACGCCCGTTTCGGACGAAGAGGTGGCGAGATTCGTCTCGGAGTTGGATCGGCGTCCACTCGGAGTCGGTCCGCGCTTTCGTATCTCGCTTGCCGGGGCACAGCGGAAGACAGCGCTGCTGTTCGCGGATGGGATTTGGCAATTCCCGCTCGGATTCACGCCGACGACCCACATCCTGAAACCCCAGATCGGTTCGCTACCGGGAGTCGACTTCAGCCAGAGCGTCGAGAACGAGTTCCTGTGCCTGCGCGTGGCGTCGGCGTTCGGGTTGGATGTGGCGCCTGCCCGCATTGCGGACTTCGATGAGGTCCGGGTGTTGGTGGTCGAACGATTCGACCGGCGCTGGACGAACGATGGACGGCTCCTGCGGGTTCCCCACGAAGATCTCGCCCAGGCGCTCGCCGTGCCGTCCGGGCGGAAGTACGAGATGGACGGGGGACCGGGCATGACCCGGCTACTCGGCTTGCTCGAGGGCTCGGCGTCCCCCGACGCGGACCGTCAAGGTTTCCTGCGGGCGCAGATCGTCTTCTGGCTGCTCGCGGCGATTGACGGCCACGCCAAGAACTACAGCCTCCGACTGCTCCCGCGCGGCCGATTCCGGCTGGCGCCGTTCTACGACGTGGTGTCCGTCCAGCCCGCGCTCACCGGAGGGGAACTTCCCGAGGACGAAGCCGTGATGTCCCTCGCCGCAGGAAACGCGGGGATTCGGGGAGTGGCGCATATCGAGCCGGAGCATTTCGTCGAGAGCGGGAGAGCCGCCGGTGTTCCGAAGCGTGCGGTTCGCGGTCTGTTCGCGGACTTGGTCGAAGGCCGCGCCGGAGCCTTCGATACCGTTCGCGCGAGCCTGCCGGAGAACTTCCCGCCGGCGCTGGAGGCTGTGGTCTTCGATGCCGTCACCGTTCGTCTAGGGCAAATCGAGCGCTATCTGGCCGGATGAGGGTGAACCACCCGCGGCGCTGTGCGCCGCGGTGCCGGCTGAAGCCGGCGTTCCAAGCCGTTTCCGCCATTTGTCATGCCGGGAATTGCGGGGGGATCCGATGATCGGAGTTCCTCCGCCGAGGTGCCCTAACGCGCGGCGTGGCGGGCGACGACCGTGGCCACCGCTTCCGTGAGGCGCTTGGCGTAGGCGATCTCGAGGAACTCGTTGGGCCCGTGGGCGTTCGAGTTCGGGCCGAGCACGCCGGTGATCACGAACTGCGCCTCGGGGAACTGCTCGCCGAGCATGCCCATGAAGGGGATCGAGCCGCCCTCGCCCATGTACATGGCCGGCTTGCCGTAGGCGCCCATCGAGGCGTCGTGGAGGGCGTCGCCGAGCCACGGCGCGAGCGCGGGAGCGGACCAGCCCTGGGCGGGCTCGTGGAAGTGCAGGGTGACCTTCGCGCCGTAGGGCGGATCCGGTTCCACGACTTCCCGGATCGCTTCCTGGGCCGCCCGGGGGTCCACCGTCGGGGGAATCCGGATGGAGAGGTTCAGCGTCACCTGGGGCAGCAGGACGTTACCGGCCTTCTCGAGCGACGGCAGCCCGCCCTGTCCGGTCACCGCGAGGTTCGGGCGCCAGGTGCGGTTCAGGATCAGTTCGCTGGTGGGGACTCCCGGTCGGCCGGTGTTTCCCGCCCAGGGGAAACGCGTGAAGGTGTCCGCGCCCAGGGTCTCGGCCGCGGCCTCCGCCTGGGCAATCCGTTCCGCGGGGATCTCGGCGTGGAGCGCCTCGGGAATGATGCGGTCGGTCACCGGGTCCTCGAGCCGGTCGAGCAGCTTGCGCAGGATCAGGAAGGGCGGGGGCACGACTCCGCCGGCGTCGCCCGAGTGCACGCCCTCGGTGAGCACCTCGGCCTGCAGGGTGCCGCCCACCATCCCGCGGAGCGAGGTGGTGGACCAGAGCTGGTCGTAGTTGCCGGCGCCCGAGTCGAGGCAGATCACGAGGTCGGGGCTGCCGATGACGTCGGCGAAGGACTCCATGTAGGCGGGCAGGTCCGGGGAGCCGCTCTCCTCGGAGAACTCGACGAGCAGGACCACGCGGGCGCGCTTCTTGCCCTCGCGGCGCACCGCCTCGAGCGCGGCGAGCGCGCAGTAGAGCGCGTACCCGTCGTCCGCGCCGCCCCGGCCGTAGAGCTTGTCGCCCTCGCGGACCGGGCTCCAGGGGCCGAGCCCCTCCCGCCAGCCGACCATCTCGGGCTGCTTGTCGAGGTGGCCGTACATCAGGATCGTGCCGTCTGCCTCGCCCGGGCAGTCGAGCAGCAGCAGGGGCGTCCTTCCCGGGATCCGTCCCACGTGGAGGGTCGCGTCGTCCGGGGCGTGCTTGTCCATGAACGCCTTGCCCATCTGGAGCGCGTCCTCCATGTGGCCGTTCGCCTCCCAGTTCGGGTCGAACAGCACCGAGACGTTGGGGACGGCGACGTACTCGGTGAGGGAGGGGAGGATCTCGTCCTCCCAGAAACGGTCCAGGAACTCGCGGGTGTCGGTCATGGCCGGCGATTGTAGGGCGCAGGGCGGAGCGCCGGCCTCCGGCCGGCATCGCTCGCGCAGCGAGCGAAACTCCAGGCCTCACGTTGGCGTATGGCGCAACGTCACACGGGATGGCGCCACGCCATGCGGGAGAGCGCCGGCACGCGTTTCGCGGCCTGCGGCCGCGATGCCGGCCGGAGGCCGGCGCTCCGAGCGGCCGCTCCGGTAGAGTCGCCAGCGGCCCTCCGCCATGCAGGACTCATGAACCGCCTCTGGCGAGCGCTCGAGACCGGGGCGGCGATCGCCCTCGGACTCATGGCGGCGCTCGTGATCTACCAGGTGGGGGCCCGCTACCTCTTCGGGAGTCCACCGAGCTGGACCGAAGAACTCGCGCGCTTCCTGCAGGTCTGGCTGGTGCTGCTGGCGTCCCCGATCTGCGTGCGGCGCGGGATGCACCTCGCGGTGGACTACGTGACGCCGCGCCTGCCGCCGGGGGCGGCGCTGGCCCTCCGGACCGGCGTGCTGCTGATCTCGGCGCTGTTCTGCCTGGGACTGGCTTTCTACGGAATTCGTCTGCTGGCGGTCGCGGGCCTCCAGACCTCGCCGGCCCTCGGGATCTCGATGGTCTGGCCCTATCTGGCGGTCCCGGTCAGCGGAGTCCTGATGGCGGCGGCCGCTGGGGTCCTCATCGTGTCCGGACTCCGCCGGAGCGAGGACGACGAGCGGTGATCCCGGCCCTCCTCATCACCCTCGCCGTCCTGCTCCTGCTCGGGGTGCCGGTCGCCTTCGCGATCGGGCTGAGCGGCATGGCGGCGCTCGTCGCCGACGGTCAGATCCCCTTCGAGATCATCCCGCAGCGGGCCTTCGCGGCGCTGAACTCCTGGGCGCTCATGGCGGTGCCGCTCTTCATCTTCGCCGGGGAACTCATGAACGCCTGCGGGATCTCCCGGCGGACGGTCGAGGTGGTGGGACGGCTGCGCGGCGGGCTCCCCATCGTCTCGGTGGTCTCGTCCATGTTCTTCGCGAGCATCTCCGGCAGCTCGAGCGCCAGCACCGCGGCGGTGGGCTCCATGATGATCCCGGCGATGCAGGAGCGGGGGTATCCCACCGGCTTCGCCACCGCGCTCCAGGCGGCGGGCGGGGCGCTGGGGCCGATCATTCCGCCGAGCATCATCATGATCGTGATGGGCTACGTGACGGAGACCTCGATCGCGGCGCTCTTCGTGGGCGGCATCGTGCCCGGATTCCTCATGGCGGCCGCGCTGATCGGCATCAACATCCGGCGGTCGCGCCGCTACGAGGCCGCGTTCGCGGCGTCCGGAAACGCGCCCCCCGCCCAGGACGGCTCCCTCGGCCGGGCGATCCTGGGGGCGGTGCCGGCGCTCGGGATGCCGGTGGTGGTGCTCGGCGGCATCCTGGCCGGCATCTTCACCGCCACCGAGGCCGCCGGGGTGGCGGTCGCCTACGGCCTCGCGGTGGGGTTCTTCATCTACCGGGAACTCCGTCTCCGGGACCTGCGCCCGCTGCTGGTGAGCGCGGCGCTCCGTTCCTGCGTCGTGCTCTTCGTCGCCACCAGCGCCTTCCTGCTCGCCTGGATCATCGCGGTGGGCCGGGTGCCCGATCAGGTGGGAGGACAGGTGGAAGCCCTGGCCGGCGGCCAGCTCTCCTTCCTGATCGTCTGCAACATCATCCTCATCGTGGTGGGCATGTTCATGGAGAGCATCTCGGCGATCATCGTGATCATGCCCATCCTGTTCCCGCTGGCGCTCCAGCTCGGGGTCGATCCGATCCACTTCGGGGTGCTGGCTTCGGTCAACCTCTGCATCGGCATGGTGACGCCCCCTTACGGCGCGACCCTGTTCGTCGCCTGCACGATCGCCAAGCGGAGCATCAGCGACATCGCGGGATGGACGGTGCGTCCGGTGCTCGCCATGGTGGCGGTGCTGGTGCTGATGACCGTCTTCCCGGACGCGGTGACGGTCCTGCCGCGTTGGCTGGGGATGCTGTGACGGTGCGCCCGTTCCTTCCCGCCGTCGCGGCTCTTGCAATGTTCGCCGGCTGCGCGCCGCCGGAAGAGCGCCGGATCACGATCAAGGCCAGCACCAGCACCGCCGCGAACGAACCGGCGGTGAAGGGGCTCGAGGTGTTCGCGGAAGAGGTCGCCGCCGCCACCGATGGCCGCATCGCGGTCGAGATCTACCCGAACAACGCGCTCGGGAACGAGCGGGACGTCATCGAGCTCACGATCATCGGAGCGGTCGAGCTCACCACGCCCTCAAACGCCCCGCTCGCGACTTTCGTGCCCGAGCTGCTCGTCTTCGACCTGCCCTACCTGTTCCGTGACCGCCCGCACATGTACGAGGTGCTCGACGGCCCGATCGGGCGGCGTTTCGAGGGACCGCTCGCGGAGCGGGGGCTGGTGCTGCTCGGCTACTTCGAGGCGGGACTCCGCCACGTGATGACCCGGGACCGGCCGGTCGAGAGAACGGAGGACCTCGCGGGGCTCAAGATCCGGACCATGGAGAACCCGCTCCACCTGCGGGCCTTCGAGGCATTCGGCGCGAACCCGCTGCCGATGGCCTACGGGGAGGTCTACACGGCGCTCGAACAGGGGGTCATCGACGGCGCCGAGGCCGCCCGCTCGAACTACCTTTCGAAGCGCTTCTTCGAGGTGGCGCCCAACTGGTCGGAGATCGGCTGGATGTACCTCGTGCAGCCGCTGGTGATGAGCGAGCGGTTCTTCTCGTCGCTGTCCCCGGAAGATCAGGCAGCGGTCCGCGCGGCGGCCCGGAAGGCGGTGGACGCCGAGCGCGAGGAGTACCAGCGTCAGGACGCGGAGGCGCTCACCACTCTCGAAGCCGCGGGGGTGCGGTTCTCCCATCCGGAAACCGGCGTTCTCCTGGAGTTGGCGCGCGAGGTGTGGCGGAACGCGGGGGACGACGTGGACCTGACGCTCGTCGAGGCCATCACGGGGCACGACGTCGAAGCGCCGTAGGCCATGGACCCCCGCCGCGCGCTGGAACTGGCGGAGGGTTCTCGCACGGAGCTGCTTCGGCTCCTCCAAGCACTGATCGAGGCGCCGAGTCCGTACGGCGCGTCCGGCAGGGAGGCCCAGGAACGGTTTGGGGCCTACCTGGAGCGGAACGGGTTTGCGGTTGAAACGACCGGGGACTCGCGGGAACCGCTTCGCGATCACGCCGAGTTCAGCCCGCCGCCCGCAGCGGTCGAGGCGCCGGTGAACCTTGTCGCCGAGCCTCCGGAGTCCTCGGGCCTCACGCTCTTTGCCCACGTGGACACCGAGGCCGCATCGGAGGGCTGGAGTTCGCCACCCACCCGTGCCACGGTGCGCGACGGACGCGTCCACGGTCTGGGTGCGGCGGACGACAAGGGCGGGCTTGCCGCGGCGGCGGTGGCCGCCGCGGTCCTCGCGCGGGACTCAGGGAAAGCGCCCCGGGTGGCGAGCGTCCACGGCAAGGGCGGCGGAGCGCGGGGGACCCTCCCGGTCTTTTCCCGGATGGAGCCGGGAGACTCCGTCTACGTGCATCCGCCCGAGAACGGGGCGGGGCTCGGCGTGCTCAAGAGCGCGAGCCGGGGGGTCGTGGACCTGCATCTCCGGGTCACCGGCTGGTCCGGGCGGCCTCGGGAGATCGGGACCCCGGAGAGCGCACCCTTCGCGGAGGGCGGCGACGCGCTGGCGGCGTGCCTCCGCTGGGTCGAGCGTCTGCGCCGGGGCGAGCTTTCCGACTCCGAGATCAACCTCGGGCGCGTGGTTGCCGGTCAAGCCGCCGGACTGACCCCGGTTCGGTGCGAAGCCGAGGTCCGGGTCCTTTTCCGCGGGAAGAACACGGCGCGCGGGGTGCTGGAGGCCTTCCGCCGTGCCGCCGAAGATCAGCCGGCACAGGCGTCCGGAGGACGCTTCGGGTACGAGGCGACAGCCCCCGGACTCCGCGCGAACCCGGCCGAGACCGGCTGGGACGATTCCCCCGCCATCGAGTTGCGTTCCGCGGTCGTCGGCATCACGGGCCGCGAACCGGTCCCCTACGCCGATCACCTGGCGAGCGACATCCGCTTCCCGATCCGGCTTTGGGACGCGGCGTCGCTCGGAATCGGATCGCTGGGCGGGAACTTCTACGGCCCCGACGAATGGGTGGACCTGGAAGACCTGGTGCGCCTGGTCGCGGTGCTGGTGCTCTTCGTCGCGCGTGCCGGCTGAAGCTGGCGTTCCAGGCCGGCGGCGCCATCACGTCCCTACCGCGTAGCCAGCAGGAAGAGACGCGGGAACGGATACACCGTCGAGCCGTCCGCACGGCGCGGATACGCGTCACGCAGCCTTTCCCGGTACACCTTCAGGAACCGCTCGAGGTCGGCGCCGGCCAGTCCATTCAGGACCGGCCGCAGCCCGGTCGCCCTGACCCATTCGAGGACGGCGTCCTCACCCTCCAGCCGGTGGAGGTATTCGGTCTCCCAAACGTCCAGCTCCGAGGAGTGCGGGGCCAGCAGTTCGTAGTACGCACGGGAATCGAGTACCCAGTCGCGCGCAGCGGCGGCCGCCACCGCTTCGTCCCCGAGCGGCGACCCGCCGATCCCCCCGTTCACCAGGGTCTCGCACATCAGCGTGTGGGATTGCTGGGCGTGACTGAGCGGCATCTGCACCGCGAGGCAGCCGCCCGGCGCGAGAGCGCCGAGCAGCCGGGGAAACAACCCGGGGTGATCCTCGAGCCAGTGGAGGACGGCATTGGAGAAGATGAGGTCCGGGGCCCGTTCCGGTTCCCACTCCGTGATGTTGCCCCGCACCCATTCGATGCGGCCCGGTTCCGCGCGCACCCTCGCCAGCATCTCGGCAGAACTGTCGAGACCGATCACGCGGGCGCCGGGGAACCGCTCCGCGATGATCCGGGTGACGGCCCCCGAGCCGCAGCCGAGGTCGTAGACGAGCGACGCCCGGGTGATGGGAACCCGGTCCAGGAGCTCGAGCGCCGGCCGGAGGCGAAAGTCGCGGAACCTGTCGTACTGGGCCGGATCCCAATCGGCGCCCGGCATCACCCGGATGCAGCGAGGACCACGCGGAGCACGCCGTCGGCGTACGTCATTCCCCCGACACTTCCGCGAAGAGATTCACGAAGTCGGTGTGAATGTAGTAGGCGTTTCGGCCAGCGCGAACTTTCCTCACGAAACCGTGTCGTGTGAGCAGCTCCAGGTACTTGGTCGCCGTGGCGCGACTGACGTTCAGATCGGCTTGTACGAACGCGGTCCGTGTATACGGGTGCCGGAACAGGTTGTTCAGCAGGTCCTGCGAGTAGAGGCGCGGCAGTTCGGAACGCATCCGTTCCTTGACGGCCGCCATCTGCTCCCGGATCCCGTCGACCAGACGTAGCGTCACTTGCGCTGTTTCGGCGACCGCTTGCAGCATATAGAGGATCCAGTCCTCCCACGCGTCGTCGGTCCGGACGGCTTGCAGGAGCCGGTAGTAGTCGGGTTTCGTGCGGGTAATGTGGCGGCTCAGATAGAGGATGGGCAGCTCGAGCAACCCGGTGCGCGTGAGATAAAGGACGTTGAGGATGCGCCCGATCCGTCCGTTGCCGTCGAAGAAGGGATGGATCGATTCGAACTGGTGATGGATGAGCGCCATCTTGACGAGGGGATCGAGGGGGCTTAGTGAATCGTCGTTGACGAACCGCTCGAGCGCAGTCATGGAATCCCGGACCTCGTTCGCGTCCTGGGGTGGCGTGTAAACCACCGCTCCGGTCGCCTGGTTCCGCAACACCGTGCCAGGCACCGTGCGGAAACCAGCGCTGCTCTGTTTCAGCAACTGGAACATCTCGATGAGGGTGCGATTGCTGAGGATTCCCTGTCTCTCGCGCAACTGCCGGTATCCCAGATTCAGCGCTTCGCGATAGCGGGCGACCTCTTTCGCCGCCGGGGATCCGGCGCCGTTCGGCTCGAGGCTGGCCCGGAACAACTCGTCCTGCGTAGTTACGACGTTTTCGATCTCCGAACTTGCTCTCGCCTCCTGCAGAGTGAGGGTGTCGATCAGGATGCGCTGGTTGGGGATGGCGGCGGCCCGACCCTTGAGTTCGGCGAGCCCGCGGGTCGCGGTCGCGAGCGCCTTCAGAATGGGTACCGTTTCCAGATCGACCGGCGGCGGCAGGGGCGGGAGCGACTGGGTTTGGAGGCTCATGGCGTGGACAGGAGACAGATTCAGGTAGTTTTCTAGGCAGGTCAGGCCTGACCTGCCTAGAAATCGACGTTATTTTGACAAATCACACTCAACGTGTAAACGAAATCACCGTATCGTTGACGAGTGCTTTCACGGCTACCTCGGGAGCACATGGGGCGCGTCGTTCCCTGGCTACGGGGTCGAACGTGCGCACAGATCGGCCTTTTCTGGACATGTGACGTCGGACATGTCAACGATTCGGGCATTTGGTTGACACGTATTCACTGCTCGCTCAGCACCACGTAGAGCGCGCCGCTGCCCCCGTCCTCCCGGCGCGCGTGGCCCCAGGCGGCGACCAGTTCCGGCTTCCATTCGGCGAGCCATTCGGGCACGCGGCGCGCCAGCACCGGCTGGCCATCGGGAGAGCTGTAGCCCTTCCCGTGGATCACGCTTACGAAGCGGTCTCCCCGGATCTGCCGGGCGCGGAGGAAGTTCTCGAGGAGCCGTCGCGCCTCTTCCCGGGTCTTCTGGCGCAGCGAGATCGCGCAGTCGTCCCGCACCCGGCGTCGGCCGCTCTGCAGTTCGCGGAGCAGCGTGTGCGGCGAAGGGAGCGCGACGGCCACCGGCAGGTCGCGGACGGCGACCACGAGTTCCGCCGGAGTTTCGGCAACCGCCTCGGCGAACTCGGCCCGATCGCGTTCCGTCGGGCCCTCCGCCTCGGGGAATTCCAGGCGAGGCGGCTTGCGTTTCCTCGATGGGTCAGGCACGCATAGACTCCGAAAAAGGCGACCGGCTCGGTTCGAGGGAGGGTATCGCCATGAGGAAGTGGAGGAATGAGGCCTTCTTCGGCGCAGTTTGCGCCGTCCTGCTCCTGCTTGCGGCCGTCGGTTGCGGGGTGCAGGTCGGTGACCCGGATTCACTCCGATCCGCCGGCGCGGACTACGGCATCCCCGACTCGAAGGAGCGCTTCGCCATCCAGCGGGACGCCATCGCCGAGAAGCTCCGGACGGCGCTCCTGCCGGCGATGCGGAACCACGGGATCGACATGTGGATCGTGCTGGACCGGGAGAACAACGAGGAACCGCTCCACGTCGAACTCGGAGGCGGCTTCGCCGGGGTGCGCGGCGCCTTCATCTTTCACGACAACGGCTCGGACACGGTCGAGAAGCTCTACTACGGCTCGCACGAGCAGCCGGCGAACTCGGTCATCGCCCAGGTCTACGACGAGACCATCTACTACGGCTACAGCCGCGAAGGTTTGACCCCGCACCTCCGGAAGGCGGTCGAGGACCGGGACCCGCAGCGGATCGGGGTGAACACCTCGCACACGCTCCCCGAGGCGGACGGCCTCACGGTGGGCCTCAGGAACTTCCTGGTCGACGCCATCGGCCCCGAGTACGCGAGCCGCCTCGTCTCCGCCGAGTTGCTGGTCCGTGATTTCCGGCTGCGGCGGACCCCCGCGGAGACGGTGATCTACACCCAACTGCTGGAGTGGACCGCCCGCTGGATGGAGGAGGCGCTCTCCACCGGGAACGTGACCACCGGGGTCACCACCGCGGAGGACGTCGCCTGGTGGCTGCGGGACCGGGCGCTCGAACTGGGGCTTACCGGCGGGGGCACCGTGCGCGTCGTGCGGGAGGGCGAACTGCTCCCGATCCACGATCCCGACATTCCGCTCGAGCCCGGCGACATCGTCGGGATCGACGGCGGTCTGCGTTACCTCCACTACGCGATCGACATCAAGCGGACCGCCTACATCCTCCGGCCCGGTGAGACGGAGATGCCGGAGAGCCTCCAGGAGGTCTGGCGCACCACCCACGAGATCGGCGACTACTACGCGAGCCTGATGGTGCCCGGCGCCGTCGGTTCCGAGACCTGGTCGGCGATCGGCGCCGAGATGTCGAGCCGCGGCTACCGGGCCGTCGGCCCCGACGCCGGCGGCGACGCGGTCACCACCACGGAACCGGAGGTCGGGGTCTACGGTCACTCGGTCGGCAACGTCGCCCACGACATCGGCGCCCGCATTGCCGACGACATCCCGTTCGCCTACGGGGACCGGGTGCGGTTCCCGCTCCAGGCGAGCGAGTGGGTCTCCATCGAGTTCCACGTGAGCATCCCGGTGCCGGAATGGGACGGCAAGACCTGGTACGCGCGCTTCGAGGAGACCGCCCAGATCACCGAGGAGGGAGTGAAATGGCTGATTCCCACCCAGAAGGAGTTGTTCCTCATCGAGCCGGCGAACTGATCCCCATCCCGGCCGTCGTCGGGACTGCCGTGCTCGCGCTCGCGGGCTGCGCCCCGCCCGCGCCGTCGGCGGGTCCGTACAACCCCTACGGCGTTCCCTCGGAATACGAGCAGTGGGAGCTGAAGCGCACCATCGTGGAGAAGAAGCTCGACCGGGCGCTGCCGCCGGCCATGAGGAATCACGGCATCGACATGTGGATCGTCATGGACCGGGAGAACAACAAGGAGCCGCTCCACGACGAGGTCGGAGGTGGCTACCCGGGGGTCCGCGGCGTGTATCTCTTCTTCGACCGGGGAGAGGAGGACGGTGTCGAGAAGCTCTTCTTCGGCTCCCACGAGCAGCCGAACACCGCGATCGTGCCCCACCTCTTCGACGCCACGACCTACTACGGCTACCACCCGGAGGGGGTGGCGCCGCTCCTCCGGGACGCGGTGGCCGAGCGCGATCCGCAGCGGATCGGAATCAACCGCTCCTACACCCTTCCGGAGGCCGACGGGCTCACCCTGGGACTCCTCGAGTACATCGAGAACGCCATCGGACCCGACTACTCGTCGCGGATCGTCTCGGCGGAGCTGCTGGTGCGGGACTTCCGGCTCCACAAGGTTCCCGAGGAGACCGAGGTCTTCACCCAGCTCCTGGAGTGGTCCGACCGCTGGATGAAGGAGGGGTTCGATGCCGTCGTTCCCGGTGAGACCACCGCGGCCGATCTCTACTGGCTGATGGAGCAGCGGGCCCGCGACGTGGGACTTGAGACCGGCGAGAGCGGGTCCAACGTGGCCCGGATCGTCCGTGAAGGCGAGCAGCTCCCCCTCGCGAGCGCGCACCCGATCGAACCGGGCGACATCGTCGGCATCGACAGCGGGCTCCGCTATCTCGGCTTCGAAACCGACATGAAGCGCACCATCTACGTCCTGCGGGAAGGGGAGACCGAGCCGCCGCAGAGCATCCGCGACGCCTGGCAGGAGACCCTCGGGGTCGCCGACATCTACGTGGAGGAGATGGTTCCGGGCCGGACCGGGACCGAGATCTGGTCCAACATCGTCGAGCGTGTCCAGGACCGCGGCTATCAGGTCGTGGGGCCGGACGCCGGCGGGGTCGCCGCCACCGATACGCGGCCCGAGATCGGCATCTACGGGCACTCCGTGGGGAACAACTCCCACGACATCGGGGCCCGGGTGGCCCAGGACTTCCCGCTCGCCTACGGGCAACGCGTGCGGTTCCCGCTGGTCGAGGGCGAGTGGGTGTCCGTCGAGTTCCACCTGAGCACCCCGATCCCGGAATGGGGCGGAACCACCTGGTACTCGCACTTCGAAGAGAACGCCCAGCAGGCGGCCGTGGGGGTGAACTGGCTTATCCCGCGCCAGGAACGGCTGCTGCTGGTCGCCCCGGAGGGTGGTCTGGTCGGTCCCGGAAACGAATAAGGTTGAGCCCGTGCGCGTTCGCGCTCTGGCCTTCGACGTCTTCGGCACCGTGGTGGACTGGCGCTCCACGGTGATCCGGGAAGCCGAGGCTTTGGGCCGCGCCAAGGGCCTGCAAGTCGATTGGACCGCGTTCGCGGAGGCGTGGCGGGACGGCTACCACCCCGCCATGGACCGCGTGCGCCAGGGCGAGCTTCCCTGGAAGAGCATCGACGAGCTGAACCGGATGAACCTGGACGCCCTGCTGGAGCGATTCCGGGTCGAGGGTTTCAGCGAATCCGAAAAGGAGGACTTCAACCGCGTCTGGCACCGGCTCGATCCGTGGCCCGATTCGGTGGCGGGCCTTCGAAGGCTGAAAGCGGAGTTCACGCTGACGACGCTGTCGAACGGCAACGTGGGGCTGCTCGTGAACATGGCCAAGCACGCTGGGCTCCCCTGGGACCTCGTGCTCTCCTCGGAGCTGATCGGACACTACAAGCCGGACCGGGAGGTTTACCTGAAGGCGGCCGAACTCCTCGGGCTGGCGGCGGGCGAGGTGATGATGGTCGCGGCGCACAAGTACGACCTCAGGGCGGCGGCCGAAGCAGGCCTGCGGACGGCCTTCGTTGCCCGGCCGATGGAGTGGCCCAACCGGCGGGTCGACCTTTCGTACGAGGACGCGTTCGACGTCAACGCGAGCGATTTCCTGGATTTGGCTGCGCAGCTCGGCGCGTGATGGCGCGCCGGCGTTCCAAGCCGGGTGCGCCACCCAACTGGGTGGAGGCAGGCGCTCGGTCCGAGCTATCGGGAGTGGATGAGCAGGAGCTCCGTCTGGAACGGGATCAACTCTTCGAGTCCCTCCGGGCCCACCACCGCGATCTCCTCGTAGCGGGCGGACCACTTCTTCCCGTTCCACTCCGGGACGGGGACGCCGACGTGGAACTCCATGGCGACGAACTCGCCCTCCACCAGCGGGAAGCGCACCCGGTCGCCGTAGGCGAAGGGCAGGTCGGGGGCGACGCGGGCGCCGATGTCGTGCAGGTCGTTGCCCAGGGAGTGACCGTAGAGGGCGATCTCGTGTTCGGGCCCGACGTTCCCGACGCTCGGGTCGGTCCGGGTGTCCCGGACGTAGCCGTCGCGCTCCGCCTCCGCGATGATCGCCTCGTAGATCTCGTGCCCGATGGCGCCCGGGACCATCTTGCTCGCGTAGAGGCGCGAGGTCTGCACCGCCTCGGCCCAGGCGTCCCGGATGCTCTGCGGGGGTTCGGTCTCTCCCGGCCCCAGCACGTAGGCGGTCCGCTTCATGTCGGACTCGAACTGGAGGTAGAAGAGCCCGGCGTCCACGGCCACGATGTCGCCGGGCTGGATGGGGATGTCCGCGGCGTGGCGCGGCAGCAGGTCGCCCTCCCGGACCACCCGCACGGTCTGGAAGCTGCCCATGCCCAGCTCCAGCGCCTTGTCCTCGAACCACCCGGCCATTTCGAGGGCGGTGGTCTCGCCGGGGACGACGTGGGGCCCGGTCAGCCCTTCCGTCTCCCAGCGCGCCGTCCATTCGGTGAGCTGCCGGTAGAGGTCCCGCTCGAGCGGTGTTCGCAGGTTCCGGAAGTCCCGGATCAGGAGTTCCGCGGAGACGAGGCGGTCGGAATACGGGCTGCCGATCGCCTCCACCAGGACCTCCCGGAAGGCGACTGTGAGGCCGTCGGCTTCCGGAAGGGTCCTGGAGGTGTTGATCCCGATGCGCCGGGGATCGCGGCTGCGGACGGCTTCCCGGAGGTGGGGCGTGATCCCCTCCTCGCTGTAGCCGTAGTAGACCTTCTCGTCGTAGACCTGCTCGATCACCGAGTCGCCCGGCTGCACGTGGGAGCCGAGATAGATCTTCTCGGGCTCCGCGCCTCCCGAGTCGAAGAAGATGTAGGCGGAGCGCACTCCGGCGAAGCCGCCGCCGATCTCCTCGTGGAGCGGGTCCGGGTGGTTCTCGCGGTCGAGCACGATCCACATGTCGATGCCGTGCGTCCGCATCGCCGGGAGCAGCGCGGTCCGGAGCTTTTCCTCGACGACCGCGGTCTTGATCCGGGCCCGTTCGAGAGCTCCGGGGACGCCGTAGCCGGACGCGTCCGGAGTGTCGGGCGCCGGAGACGGCGCCGGGGTGCAACTGGCGGCCAGGAGGCCGGAGAGAAGGACAGCGGTTGAGCGCACGGATTTCACCTCGTGGAAAGACGCCGGGGCGGCGCCGGCAGGGCGCCACCCCGGCCAGGGGCGTTCAGTCGATCAGAAGCGGAGCTTCGCACCCACGCGGAAGATCCGCGGCGGCACGAACGCCAGCACCCGTCCGAAGGCGCCGCCCGAGAGCGTCTGGGTGTTCGTGATCGTGTTGATGTTCAGCGCGTTGAACACGTCGAACTGCAGGGCGAGCACGCCCAGATCGCCAAGGCTCAGGTCGTAGGCGGCCCTGAGGTCGAGCACGTTGGCTCCCTCCCAGTTCTCGCCGTTTCGCTCGCCGGCGAACTGCCGCACGTTGCCCTGGTTGAGGCTGCGGCCGAGCGCGGCCTGCGAGTTGACCGTCCGGGTGAAGTTGTTGCCGCTGATGTACTGGTAGAACCCGCTCAGGTTCAGGCCGAAACCGGCCTGGTAGGTCCCGAGGAGTTTCACCAGGTACGGAGTCGAGTTCGCGACCCGGGTCCCGTCCACCAGCTCCGGGTTGTTGATCGGGAACTGGGCGCCGGAGATGGCCCGGTCCGGATTCGCGAAGGAGCCCGGCCCGTAGTTCTCCGACTGCTCGCCGACGGTGAGGGATCCCATGAACTGCCAGTTCGAGGCGAGGCGGCGGTGCAGGGTGAACTCGAAGCCGCGGTACTCATGCTCGAACCCGTCACGCGTCGTCAGGAAGTTGGGCGACAGGCCGGTCTTCGAGGCGTCGAGCTCGTAGAACGTGATGGCTCCGCCGTCGTCGCCGGTGCCGAGCGCGCCGTCGGGTCCCGGGTCCGTTCCGGTGATCGCAGTGTAGTCGGCGGGGGAGACGTCGGGATGCATCAGCCAGGTTATGTTCCGGTCTCGCCGCCACATGACGGTGGCGCTCGCCGAGACGTTCGCGGCCACCTCACGGGTCAGCCCCACGGTGAACTCGTCCGTGTAGGTGGGATCGAGGTTCCCGTCGATCGTCACCGGGTTCGCACCGGCGTCGAAGACGCTCAGGACCGGACCGGCCTCGTCGATCGTGAAGTTCCGGTCCCCGTTCAGGTCGTTCCACACGTGTTTCCGGTTCCGGTCACCAGCCACACTTGCCTGTTGCACCCGGTCCAGCCAGAGGACCCAGTGATAGCGCCCGTAACTCGACTTCAGGAGCGTCCGGGCGTCACCGGTCAGGTCGAAGACCATGCCCAGGCGCGGCGAGATCGTGTTCCAGATGATCAGGTTCCCGGTGCCCTCCTGCGAGACCGGATCCAGGTAGCGGCTGGCGGGGGCCGTGACCCCGTCGAGGGAGTTCGCCTGCCAGTCCCAGCGGGCGCCGAGGTTCAGGCGCAACTGGTTGTTCACCGCCCACGAGTCCTGGAGGAAGGCGGAGCGCTGTGGCCCGGTCGCCGCGACCGCCCCGGATGCCCAGAGGATGACCTCGGACGGCTCGCCGTTGAAGAAGTGGAGGCGGTGGTCGGCAGGGTAGGTGTTCCGGGCCACGCCGCCGCCCTGGTTGCCGAAGGCCCGGATCTGGCCGATCTCGAAGCCGGCCTTGAAGTCGTGGTCCCCACCCCAGTCGGTGCGGTACCAGGACACGGTGGTGGCGACGTTCCGGAGGTTCTTGTGCACGCCGAGTTCGTTCGGCGGGGCGTCCGACCACTGTCCGGTGGCGAGATCGAGCCGGGCCGGGGTGTTCTCGACGTCCACTTCGGGCTGGGCCCGGAGCTCGAAGCCCTGGTCCATGACGTTCGCCTTGAAGGCGACCAGCACGTTCGGGGTCGGCGTCCAGTCGTCCCGGAAGGTGAAGAGCCGCGCGATCGGCGCCCCCTGCTGGTTCCAGGTGGTCGGCAGCGGCCGCAGCGAACTGAGCGAGCGGTTGAACCGCTTCTTCTGCGCCATGTTGAAGTAGACGGAGAAGTTGTGGTTCTGGTTGATCGCCCAGTTGATCTTGGCCGACGGGTACCAGAGCACCGTCTCGTCGATCGGGAAGCTCCCGTCCGGGTTCTGGGTGCCGGTGACGAACTTCTGGACGACCTGGTGCCGGTGCCCGGCCCACCACCAGAGCTTGTCCTCGATGATCGGGCCGCCGATCTCGGCGCCGACGTCGAGGTACTGGTTGAGGTTGCTCGCCCGGTCCACTCCCAGGCTCATGAGGTTGCTGTCCACGTTGTCGGACTGCATGCCCTCGTTTCCGAAGTAGAGGCTGGTGGTGCCGCTGAAGTTGTTCGAGCCGGACTTCGGCACGATGTTCATCACCATGCCGGGCGTCTGCACCTCGGCGCTGTGGGAGCTGACCTCGATCTGCATCTCCTCGAAGGAGTCCACGTCGAAGTAGAACTGCGAGCCGCCGTTCGACTGGTTGTCGGTGACGTTCGCGCCGTTGAGAACGTAGATGTTCTGGCCCGGGAAGACCCCGTGGCCCCGGAAGGCGAGCTGGTTGCCGGTCTCGGTGCCGCCGACGTTGATCCGGTTCGTGGTCACGCCGGGCACCTGCGAGACCATGGCCCACGGGTCGCGCGCGTTCGGGACGTTCTCCATCACCTCCTCGGTGAAGTTGAAGGCCACGTCCGTCGCCGCCGTCTCGATGACCGGCGCCTCGCCGGTGACCGTGACCGTCTCCTCGAGCGCCGCGACGCTCAGTTCGGCGTTCAGCGTGAAGGTGGTGTCCGTCGAGATGCGGACGCCCTCGTAGACCTGCTCCCCGAACCCGCTGAGCGCGAAGGAGACCTGGTACACGCCCGGCGGAATGTTCGCGAGGCGGTACGCGCCGTTGCCGGCGGTCACCGCGCTGCGGGATCCGCCGAGGATGTTCTCCCCGGAGATGGTCACCGTGGCGCCGGGGAGCACGCCGGCCGAGGCGTCGGTGACCCGGCCCTGCAGGGCGCCGGTGATTTCCTGGGCGGCCAGCGGCAGGGAAAGGAGAAGAACTCCGAGAAGAAGAGTGAAACGGCGCATGGTGACCTCCCCCAAGGCATGTGGTGGAACCGGGGCCAGGAAAATCCGACCCCTCCGGTCGGATATATCAGATCGCCGGCGCGGCCTTCAAACGCGGAAAGTCCAGCAACGCCGCACCCTCACTCTCCGGCACGGCCGAAACGGCTTGGAACACCGGCTTCAGCCGGCACCCGCTGCGCGACAGCGCAGCGGACGGCACGACCTCGACCCGCGGGATGGTTCTTTCCTCTACGTCCGTCCCGACCGCGCGAGTGGAGGCGCTACCGCGTGCCGGCCGGGAGGCCGGCGTTCCCAACCGGGGCGACATCCACGCGGATCGGGGGCGGCCCCCGTCCACGGAGGGCGCCCGGCGCTCTCCGTGGGGGCGGGAACGGCCGCCGCTGCTAATGTCAGTCCTGCGAAAGCGGGGGCGTGGAGTGCAGAACGTTCAGGGATTCGGAGGGTTCTTCTTTCGGGCCAGGGACCCCAAGAGACTCGCGAATTGGTATCGGGACCACCTTGGCATCAACCCCGCCCCGACAAACATGGAAATGGCGCCCTGGGTGACCGAATCCGGGGTCACGGTCTTCGCACCCTTCGCTGCCGACACGGACTACTTCGCAGCCGACAAGACGTTCATGCTGAATTTCCGCGTGGCCGATCTGGACGCGATGATCACCCAACTGAAGTCCGCGGACATCGAGGTCAGCCACGAAAGCGAGATGGAGGGCATCGGCCGTTTCGCCCGCATTCACGACCCCGAGGGAAACCCGATCGAGCTCTGGGAACCCGCGTCGTGACGTCCCGGTCCTGATCTCCGGCCCGCCATGACCCCGCGGCGCGGCGCGAGCACGCGCCGCTGGATCGCTGCTGCGAGAATGCTGCCCAAAGGCAGAAACGGCTTGGAACGCCGGGCAGTTCTCCCGGTGGGGCCCTCCGACCGGCACCCGCCCCGCGGAGCGGGGCGGAACCGAACCTGCTCCCTGCGATGCGGTTCCAGCGTTCGCGCTACGCACCCTCAGGCCGACGAATCCCGCACGTCCACCGTCAGCGGACGGTGATCGCTCATCCGCCATTCGCCGTAGGTCCCGACCTTCACGCCGGTGATCCGGGCACTCCACGATTCCGGCAGGAAGCAGCTAGAGCGACAGCGACACCGCGCCTGTCTGCCCGTTGTAGACCATCACTCCTGACCGGAGCAGATCCCGACCGATCAAGGCCACGATTCCCTGTCCGGCGAGGTTGACACCCAGGCATCGAGGCCGGGTAACGCGCCCGAGTTCGTTGATGTGGACGACTGCGGCGAAGAGAGGAACTTCGGTTTCTCCCGCCGCCGAATTGATCCGGCCCGACCCGACGATGCTCATGCCGACATCGCTCGCTTTCGTGATGTCCACACAGGTCTGGGTGGCCCCCGTGTCTATCAGAGCCCAGCCCGAGATCGTCGCCTCCGGTTGATGGATCGGGGCCAGAGTTACCTCTACGAGCGGGCCGTGGTGCCAGAGAGCGTCGGGAGCTGCCTGCGCGTCCTCGGTACGGAATTGCAGATTCAGGGTTGGCAAGTGAGTGGCGCCCCGATCGTCAGCGCGGGTACTGACGCCCTCACCTCCCCCTCGGTTGGAGACATCGCCAGGAACGGGCCCGCCCCGAACCGTTCCGCTCCCCGGGTGACCGCCTCTTCCAGGGTCTCGAAGTCCCCGTAGACCTCGTCGCGGCGGATCACGAGGTAGCGATTCCCGTACTTGCGGGCGAGATCCGCCCGGTTTTCCTTGAGGAACCTCTTCTCGGTCTCGAGGAGTTGCCTTGCCATGCGTTGCCTCGGCGTCCCCTCAACCGAATCATCGCGTAGCCGAACCGCGACGACCGATGGGGGCAACACCAGCATGATAGGCGAACCCACGACCGTGCGCCTCCATGTTGTTCCGACCGCGGGAACACGGCCCGACGTCAGAGCACAGAGTCTCGGTCAGCGACAGGCACTCGTCAATGTCCTTGCCCGGCCAGCAGTTCCCGGTCGTCAGGCGCACCTTGGTTCCGTCCGGGGGTTCCCTCTTCCAGTCAACGCGGCCGAGGAAGCGCGGCCTGGAGCCTCAGTAGAAAGTCCGCGGTGGGCGGCGAACCGAGTCTCTCGGCGGCCTCCGCGTGCTCCCAGGCGGCGGCGAACTCCCCCTCCGCGGCCAGCACGATGGCGAGGTCGCGGTGCACGGGGCCGTCCTGGGGATCGCCGGCCAGCACCGCGCGGTAGTGCCGGATGGCCGCCTCGTTGTCTCCCCGGTAGGCGAAGAGCCCGCCCAGCGTCCGGTTGGCGTCCGGGTCCGCCGGATCGGCTTCCAGCGCGCGGAGGAGGTGCTCCATCGCCGCGTCTCGTCGGCCGAGCATGAGGAGCGCACTGCCCAGATTCACCCGCGCCGCGACGTGCTCCGGGCGCGCCGCGAGGGCCTCCTCATAGCGCTCGGCGGCCTCCTCGAAGCGCCGGGTGCGCACGTAGAGGTTGCCGAAGTTGTAGAGGATGTCCGAGTCGCCCGGTTGCAGGCCCAGCAGGTGGTCGTAGAGCGCCTCTGCCGCGTCGAAGTCGCCGGCAGCTTCGGCGCGGAGCGCCCGCTGCTGGTAGCCCCGCGCCGACACCGCCTCGTCCCAGACCTCGGTGAGCAGCGGATCGTCCACCGGGACGAGGTCAGGCAGTTGGCGGGACGCCTCCGCCGCGGCGCGGGCCGCCCCGGCGTCGCCCTGCCGGGCGTAGAGCCGGGCGAGCTCGGCGCGGACGGGCCCGGCCCGAGGAGCGAGCGCGGCGGCTCGTTCGAGGCGTTCGCGCGCCGCCTCCAGTTCACCCCGCCTCAGGAGCAGACGGCCGATCCCGAGTTCGGCGGGGGCCGCGTCCGGCGCGGTTTCGAGGACCTGGCGGTAGCGATCCATCGCCGCTTCCACGTTCCCAACGCTCTCTAGCAACTCCGCGGCCAGCAGGTGGGCGGGCGCGTAGCCGGGATTCAGCCGGGAGGTCCGATCGGCTGCGGTGAGCGCGTCCTCCGGCCGGATGTTCCTGAGCGCGGTGGCTCGCAGGTAGGGCCAGCGGAAGTCGGCGGGATCGAGTTCCTCCGCCCGGGCGTAGGCCGCGTCCGCCTCGGGCTCCAGACCGTGGGCTTGGAACGCCCGTCCGAGCGAACCCCACCGTGCGGCGGACCCCGGATCCTCCGCCACCAGCCGCCGCTCCCGGGCGATCTTCTCGCGCACCTGCGGCTCCATGGCGGCGGTGTCCGGATCCGGGATGGGTGGCCCGGACTGCGCGGCCGCCCCGGAGACCGCGGCGACGCTCAGGACCGCCGCCAGCATGCGGGGAGCGGAGCCGGCGCCGGGTTTCCGGCTTCCGGCGGCGGGGGGCATGGGGTCCACCTCAGGTCGGGCCGGGACGCATCAGGACCGGATGATCTCGTCCGCCCAGAGCCGCCGGAGGAACTCGAGGCACGGCAGGACGGTGACCGTGCCGAACTGAGCGGGCCGTTCCCCCAGGTACACCCCGAAACACCGCAGCCGGCCCGGCGCCAACTCCCGTTCCAGTTGACGGAACCCCCGCTCGAAGCGGCGGTCCCAGCGGCGCGAGGTCTTGATCTCGATGGCCACGAAGCCCCCGCCGGTCTCGCAGAGCAGATCCACCTCGGCGCCGGCGTAGTTGCGCCAGTAGTGGAGCGGGTAGTGAAGGCCGCGGTACTGGACGTACGTCCGCAGTTCGTGCCACACCAGCGCCTCCAGCAGGGGGCCGGCTTCTTCGGGCGCGGGCGGGTAGGGGAGCCGGCCGGAGCACGCCCGGGCGACGCCGGGATCGAAGAAGAAGAACTTGTTGCCCCGCGCCTCGCGGTTGCCGAACTTGCTTCGCCACGCGCGCAGCCAGCCGCCGAGCAGCGTGTCGGTGAGGATCTCGAAGTACCCGTCCACGGTTCGGCGGCTGATCCCCGCGTCGCGCGCGATCCCCGCGACATTCGTGACCTGGCCGTTCTGGCGCGCCGCGATCTCGAGAAACCGGGCGAAGCCACCGAGATTGCGGGTGAGCGCCTCGGCCTTGACCTCCTGCATGAGATACGTCTCGACGTAGGACCGCAGGAAGGCGACCGGGTCCGCGCCCGTGACCGCCTGGGGCAGCATTCCGAAGCGCATCCGTTCGGCAACGTCCATCTCGAAGGACAGCTCCCGGGAGACGAGCGGCGGCATGGCGACCGTGATCGCCCGCCCGGCCAGCAGGTTGGCGCCCCCGCGGCGCAGCTTTCGGGCGCTCGACCCCGACAGGACGAACCGCACCCGGCGTTCCTCGATGAGCCGGTGCACCGAATCGAGCACGGCGGGAACCTTCTGCACCTCGTCGAGAACCGCCCACGCACCGGGCGGCAGGCCCTGGAGTTCGTGCCAGAGCGCCGCCGGCTCGGCCAGGAGGCGCAACGCTTCCCCGGCGTCCAGCAGGTCGTAGCGAGGCGCGTTCGGGAAGCGCGCCCGGATCCACGTGGACTTCCCGGTCCCCCGCGGCCCGAACAGGAAGAAGGATTCGGCCGGCGGGGTCAGGAGACGTGGGTAGATCAATGCCGATATTCCGGGAATAATGCGATCCTACATCACATTTATACACGCATCCCGAAAGCCGGCGATCCGGAACCCCGGGGAGCCGCCGAGCCGCCGTTCCCCGGAGCGCGTCAGCGCGGCGCGCCCCCGTCCGTGGAGCCGATGGTCATGCTGCGCTGATGCCGCCCGGCGCGCTTCGCCCAGGCGTCCACAGTGATCTCCATGGGCCCGTCTCCCCGGACCGTCCAGGAGACCGTCTTCCGCGACTCGTCGGCGCCGGACCCCCAGCGGCGGATGTAGGCGAGCTTGCCGAGGATGTGTCCGGCGTCCAGCTTCGCCGGGCCGCTCACCTCGCCGCCCTGAACCCGGATCTCGGCCAGGATCGGATAGTCGAGGTCGATTTCGAGCGCCTTCCGGGTCACGTAGGTCGAGAGGTAGCCCTGGTTCTGCAGGACGGCCGTCACCCGGTGCTCGCCCGGCGAGACCTCCTCGGCATCGAGTTCGATGACGCGGAGCAGCGGCGACCGGCCGGCGATCTCCATCAGGTACTGGTAGTGGATCTCGCACTCGAACTGGAGGCGGTCGTCGATTCCCTGGGGCAGCCCCCGGTAACCGCCGATCTCGACCTCGCCGAGTTCGGGATGCTGGTACGGGGTCCAGGGAGCGAAATAGACGCCGTCCTTCTCCTCGTCCACCCAGCGCAGGATTTCGTACTGGGTGGTGTAGCCGTCCTGGTCGTAGTCGCGGCCCGCGCCCCCGATCTCGGGCAGCAGGCTGTGGATGCCGACGTGCATGTAGGCCCAGTCGTTCGAGAAGCCGTGCATCGTCTCGCCGTAGCGGCCGGCCTTCACCTCCTGGGCGTACCAGTTGTTGTTCATCACCCCGCCCTTCGAGAGCCAGGACCAGACGGCCCCCAGGCGCGTGTAGAAGTCGTTGTCCTCCGGGGGCATGTACTCGAAGGGATGGCTCATCGGCGGGCGGACGATGTAGTTCCGGGCGCCGCCGCCGGAGTGGATCGTGTAGGTGAAGAAGATGTTCGGATGGGTGACGGTGAACTCCGCAACCGCGCGGACCTCGGGCAGCGAGAACGGGTAGGGGCCGGCCCCGGGCTCGTGCCGCTGCCACTCGGCGGACCAGTTCCGGTTGAAGTTGGGCTCTTCCCGTTCGTCGGTCACCTCGCGGGTGAGGTCCTGGCCCTCGGTGTAGACGCGGTAGCGGTTCTCGGGCGGGGCGAGCTTCTCGAAGTCGCCGGGATCCTCCAGCGTGGTGGGGACGAAGTTCCAGCGCCCTCCGTCGCGGGTGCGGACCTGGAGCATGTGGCGCTCGTCGATCCAGCTCGGGTAGGAGTTCCCCTCGGGATCCTTGACCCGCATCCGGGTGATGTAGCCGTCGCCGTCGAGGTCCTTCCCGTTGTGCTCCTCCGGCTTGTGCTCCGGCCACGCCGGATGCCGGGTGAGGGCCGCCTCTCCGCCGTCGGCGTCGAAGATGGGCATGACGTAGAAGGTGCGGGTGTCCAGCATCTCCGTCGCGACCGGATCCTTGCCGTAACTCGCGAGCGCGGCCTCCGCGAAGTACCACATCATCTGGCGGCCGGTGACCTCGACGGCGTGGATGTTCCCGTCGAACCAGAGCGCCGGTTTCTCCCCGCCCGGGCCGGTCTCGAAGTTCGTGATCTCGAGGACCACGAGGTCCCGCCCCTGCCGGCTCTTGCCGATCACGTGTGAGCGGGCCAGGTTCGGGTAGATCTCGGCCAACTCGTGGAGCCGGTCCGTCACCTCCTGGTGCAGGGGGTAGGGCCAGCGTTCGAAGTCGAAGTCGACGTCCTCCGGAATGCTCGCGAACTGGCCGGCCTGGGCCGGCAGCGCGACGAACAGCAACGCTACGAACAGAAGGTTGCGCATGACCGCCCTCCCGCGGGAACTCCCGCCGAACGTCCGGGTGTACCACATCGCGCCGCCGCCCCGCGAACCTCACGGCGCACCAGCTTGGAACACCCGGGCTCCCATGATGGCGCCGCCGGCTTGGAACGCCGGTCTCCGACCGGCACGCGGCCCGCAGGGCCGCAGTCTGCCGGTTCCGCAGGGTTCCGCAGAGTGCCCTGACGTTCCGCTATGGCTACCGTTATTCAATGGCTTACGGTGCTATACTGTTCCTCACCGGAACGCCGCAGACTCCCTCGTTCCCGC
>JAJEFG010000101.1 GCA_022820545.1 Acidobacteriota bacterium
GTGCGCGGCGCGGAGCGCCGCGGTGGCGGTCTGGTGAACGGCGTTCCAAGCCGTACGCGGGGTGGGGACACGGGGGGTTACGCGGTGCCGGTCTGAAGACCGGCGCTCCCGGCTGTCGCGTCATCGCGGGAGGTTGAGAAAATGCAGTTTCGCTCCGCGGGGCGGAGCGATGCGCCACAACGGGTTGTGGTCAGCCGCGTACCGAACCCCAATATGTTGGGGTTCGGGCGTTGACCCGCAGTGCGGGCGGATGCTACGCTCGGGCCTTCCCTTCCACGGTGGCCGCCACCCTCTTCTGACCCGGTTTTCGTCATGGAAATCAGCCTGCGCGTCCTCGGCTCCGGCAGCTCCGGAAATGCGGCGCTGGTCTCCGGGGGGCCCACCACCCTGCTCGTGGAAGCGGGGCTTTCCTGCCGCGCGCTGGAGAAGCGGATCGCGGAGGCCGGACGCACGCCGTCCGACATCGCCGCGGTGCTCGTCTCCCACGAGCACGGGGACCACTGCCGGAGCGCCACCACCTTCGCGGTGCGGCACGGGATTCCGGTCGCCTGCACCGAGGGCACCTGGAACTGCCTGATCTCGCGGAACGGGGCCGAACTCCCCGAGTGGCTTCCGCTCGTCCCGCGGGAGAGCCGCCGCATCGGAACGATCACCGCCATCCCGTTCCGGACGCCGCACGACGCGGTGGACCCCGTCGGCTTCCGGTTCGAGCGCGGCGGCGCCGTCCTCGTCCACGCGACCGATTTCGGCCACCTCTCCGAGGAGATGGAAGAGGCCATCGAGGGCGCCTCGGTGCTGCTCATCGAGTCCAACTACGACGAACAGCAGCTCTTCGAGAGCCGCTATCCGTTCGCCATCCGGCAACGGATCGCGTCCACCCGGGGCCACCTCTCGAACGGCGCCCTCGCCATGTATCTCCGGAGGCGGCTCCCCCTCTCGGTGAACACGGTGGTGCTCGCCCACCTCTCGGAGAACACGAACACTCCCGAACTCGCACTGCGGACGGCCCGCACCGCGCTCGACGCCGGCGGACGGCGCGAGGTGCGGCTGCTGGTAGCCCGGCGTCACGACCTGACGGAGGAACTCTGGACCCGGCCGGTACGCCCGGCTTCGAAGGCCCCGGAGATGCCGCCGGTCAACCGGTTTCTGAACCCGGTACCGCTGCGGGCGCCCACGCTGTTCTGATTCGGTGCTCACCGATCGCTACGTCCGCCCCGAGATGGGGGCGATCTGGACCGACGAAGCCCTCTTCGCTTCCTGGATGGACGTGGAGGTCGCCGCCGCCGAAGCGATGGCCGCCGAGGGGATCGTTCCGGCAGAGGCCGCAACCGCCATTCGTGCGCGGGCCGGGTTCGACATCGGCCGCATCCACGAGATCGAGAAGACCGTCCAGCACGACGTGGTGGCCTTCACCCAGTCCATGGCGGAGCACGTGGGGGCCGAGGGACGCTGGATCCACTTCGGGCTCACCAGTTCCGACGTGGTGGACACCGCGCTCGCCACCCGCCTCGTCCGCTCCGCGGACCTGATCCTGGCGCGGGTCGAGGGAATCCGCGAAGTTCTGAAGCGCCGCGCCGAAGAACACCGCGGGACCGTCATGGTCGGGCGGACCCACGGGGTGCACGCCGAGCCGATGACCTTCGGCATGAAACTCGCGCTCTGGTGGGCGGAGATGGGACGGAACCACCGCCGCCTCACCGCGGCCCGGGAAGCCGTCTCGGTGGGCAAGCTCAGCGGCGCCGTCGGCACCTTCGCCCACCTGCCGCCGAGCGTCGAAAAGCGTGTCTGCGATGCGCTCGGCCTCCGGCCCGCCGCGATCTCCACCCAGGTCGTCCAGCGCGACCGGCACGCCGAACTCGCCGCCGCGCTTGCCATCCTCGCCGGCACCCTCGAGAAGATCGCCACCGAGATCCGGAACCTGCAGCGCACGGAGATCCGCGAACTGGAGGAGCCCTTCGGCCGGGGCCAGAAGGGCTCCTCGGCGATGCCCCACAAGCGGAACCCGGTGGGCTGCGAGCAGGTCTGCGGCCTCGCCCGGATCATCCGCGCCAACACGATCCCCGCGATCGAGAACATCGCGCTCTGGAACGAACGGGACATCTCCCACTCATCCGCGGAACGGATGGCGATTCCGCAGAGCTTTCTGCTCGCCGACCACATCCTGCTGCGCATGACCCGGATCCTCGACGGACTGGTGGTGCGCGCGGACTCCATGCTCGCCAACCTGAACCGGATGAACGGCATGGTGTTCAGCGGCCAGGTGCTGCTCGACCTCGCCGCGAAGGGGATCTCGCGCGAGGACGCCTACAGGATGGTGCAGGGCGCCGCCATGCGTCTCTGGGAGCACGGCGGCACGCTCCGGGAGCGGCTCGACGAGGACGAAGGGATCACGTCCCGCCTGAGCCGCGAAGAGCTCGACGCCGCGTTCGACCTCGACGTCCAGCTCCGCCACCTCGACACGGTCTTCGAGCGGGTCTTCGCGGAAGACAGCGCATGAAGTTCCGGGTCCGGGTACTCGTCCGGTTGCGTCCCTCGGTCTACGACCCGCAGGGGGAGGCCATCCGGAAGGCGATCGCGGCCGACCCGCGCCTGAGCGCGGAAACCGTCCGGCAGGGAAAGATGTTCGACCTGGAGGTGAAGGCCGGTTCGCCGAGCGAGGCGAAGGCGCGCGCCGAGGAGATCGCGTCCCGGGTGCTCGCCAACCCGGTGCTCGAGGACTACAGCGTCCAGGTACTGCTCGACTGATGGCCCGCTTCGCTGTCCTCGTCTTCCCGGGGACGAACTGCGAGGGCGACGTGCTCCACGCCATCGAAGCGGTGACCGGCCAGCCGGCCGCACTCGTCTGGCACAAGGAAGGCTCGCTCGACGGGTTCGACGCCGCCGTGGTGCCGGGCGGTTTCGCGCACGGCGACTACCTGCGGGCCGGTGGTCTCGCCCGCTTCTCGCCGGTCATGGAGCCGCTCATCGAAATGGCGGAGAGCGGCCGGGCGGTGGTCGGAATCTGCAACGGCTTCCAGATCCTCCAGGAAGCCGGCCTCCTCCCCGGGGCCATGCTGCGGAACGTGTCGCTCTCCTACGTGTGCCGCGACGTCCGGCTGCGCGTCGAGGCGAACTCGTCTCCCCTGACCTGCGGGCTCGCACCGGGCACCACGCTCCGGATGCCGGTGGGCCATGCCGAGGGGAACTTCCGGGCCGACGACGATGTCCTCGAAGCGCTCGAGGCGGACGAGCAGGTGATCTTTCGCTACTGCGACGACGGCGGCGAGGCCAGCGACGCGGCCAATCCCAACGGTTCCCGGAACAACATCGCCGGAGTGCGGAACGCCCGGGGCAACGTCGCCGCCCTCATGCCCCACCCCGACCGCGCCTACGAGGAGGCGCTCGGCGGCGTGGACGGCTGCCGCCTCTTCGAGAGCCTCCACCGGTTCACGGAGTCGTGAGCCCGCACAAGTGAAACCTGTCGCGACGCTGGAAGCGGCGCTCGCTTCCGGACTCTCGACCGAGGAGTTCCGGCAGATCGGAACCCTGCTCGGCAGACCCCCCAACCCGACCGAACTCGGGATGTTCTCCGCGATGTGGTCGGAACACTGCTCGTACAAGTCCTCGCGCCGCCATCTCGCCCGCTTCCCCACCGAGTCGCCCCGCGTCATCGAGGGACCCGGGGAAAACGCCGGCGCGGTGGACATCGGTCACGGCCTCGCCGCCGTCTTCAAGGTGGAATCGCACAACCACCCGACCTTCATCGAACCGTTCCAGGGCGCCGCCACCGGAGTGGGCGGCATCCTGCGCGACATCTTCACGATGGGCGCCCGGCCGGTGGCGCTCATGAACTCGCTCCGTTTCGGTCCCTTGAGCGTCCCCAAGAACCGGGCGCTCTTCACCGGGGCGGTCGCCGGGATCGCCAACTACGGGAACAGCATGGGGATCCCGACGGTCGGGGGGGAGGTCTTCTTCGAGGACTGCTATTCGCTGAACCCGCTCGTGAACGCCTTCGCGCTCGGCATCGCGCCCGCGGACCGCATCTTTCGGGCGCGCGCCGAGGCGCCGGGAAGCCCGGTCTGGTGCGTCGGCAGCAAGACCGGGCGCGACGGCATCCACGGCGCGTCCATGGCGTCGGCGGCCTTCGACGAGGAGGCCGAGGCGAAGCGGCCGACGGTGCAGGTCGGGGACCCCTTCCTCGAGAAACTCCTCATGGAGGCGTGCCTCGAACTCATGCAGGGGGACGCGCTGATCGCGGTCCAGGACATGGGGGCCGCCGGGCTCACCTGTTCCACCTCGGAGGTGGCGTCCCGCGGCGGCGCCGGGGTGGAGATCGACCTCGACCGGGTGGCCCAGCGCGAGACCGGCATGAACGCCTACGAGATCATGCTCTCGGAGTCCCAGGAGCGCATGCTCCTCGTGGTCCGGAGCGGGCGCGAGGCGGAGGTGACCCGGATCTTCGACAAGTGGGACCTCGACGCGGCTCCCATCGGGAGAGTGAGCGGCGACGGCCTCCTCCGGGTCCGGCACCAGGGACAGGTCGCCGCCGAAGTGCCCTGCCGGGCGCTCACCGACGACGCCCCGGCGTTCGATCGCCCCGCTGCGCGACCGTCGTGGTGGCCCTCCCCCGAGATCACGGCGGCCGACCTTCCCGAACCCACCGACTGGAACGCCGTGGTCCGGGAGCTGGCCGGATCCCCGGAGCTCGCCAGCCGCCGCTTCGTCTACGAGCAGTACGACCACATGGTGCGCAGCGACACGGTCGTCCGTCCGGGCGGCGACGCCGGGGTGGTCCGGATCAAGGGCAAGGAACTCGGGATCGCCATGACCCTCGACGGCAACGGCCGCTACACGGCCCGTGATCCCCGCCGGGGCGGCGCGCTGGCGGTCGCGGAAGCCTGCCGGAACCTGGCCGCGGTGGGGGCCACGCCGGTGGGAGCCACCAACTGCCTCAACTTCGGCAACCCGGAGCGGCCCGAGATCATGTGGGAGTTCACCGAGGCCATCGCCGGGATGACGGAAGCGCTGGAAGCCCTGGGGGTTCCCATCACCGGCGGCAACGTCAGCTTCTACAACGAGACCGAGGGGGCGAACATCTTCCCGACCCCGGTGGTCGGGGTGGTGGGGGTGCTGGACGACGCAACGAGGCGGATCCCCCAGCACTTTGCGGCCACCGGCGACCTCCTCTTCCTCGCGGGACTCGAGGGGGGAGACGCGCTCGGCGCCAGCGCCTTCCTGAAGGAGCACCACGGCCGCACCGACGGCCGGCCGCCGAAGCCGGACCTGGAGGCCGAGGTGCGGCTCGGCGCTTTCCTCCACGCGGCGGGGGCGGCGGGACTCGCCGCCTCGGCGCGCGACCTTTCCGAGGGAGGCCTGGCGGCGGCGGCGATCGAGAGCCTCTTCGCTCCGGACGGTTCCCGGATCGGCGCCGGGCTTGAGGTCGAGTGTGCGGACCGGCTCGAGGGGACGCTCTTCGGGGAGGGGCCGGCCCGCGCGCTCGTCAGCGTCCGTCCCGGCGACGCCGAGGCCCTTGCCGGGCTCGCTGCCCGCGAGGGGGTCCCGCTGACGAACGTCGGATTGGTGGGCGGGGACGCGCTGCGGATCCGGGTGAACGGAAGCACGAGCGTCTCCCTCGATCTCGACGGCCTGACGGACGTCTTCCGGAACAGTCTCGGCCGCATGGCGCTGGCGTAGGATGCGCGGGTGAGCCAGATCGAGCTCCCGGTGGTCGATCGCCCCGGTCCTCCCGGCAGGGATTCGGCGGACCGGTTCCACGAGGAGTGCGGGGTCGTCGGGATCTGGAACCACCCGGAGGCGGCGCGCCTCGCCTACCTGGGGCTCTACGCGCTGCAGCACCGCGGGCAGGAGGCGGCCGGGATCGTGGCGTCCACCCCGGACCGGAGCGGCCTCGTCGGGGTCAACGGCCCGGGGCACGTAGCCGACGTCTTCGACGTGGAGAAGCTGGATGCCCTCGCCGGCCGGGCGGCGATCGGGCACACCCGCTACTCCACCGCGGGCGACAGCAGTCCCAAGAACATCCAGCCGATCCAGATCGAGTGCAAGTTCGGGCACATCGCGGTCTGCCACAACGGCAACCTGGTGAACGCCCACATCCTGCGGCACATGCTGGTCCAGCGCGGCTCGATCTTCCGCACCACGAGCGACACCGAGGTGCTCGTCCACCTGTTCGCCAAGTCGGGCCAGACCGAGGAACTCGAAGCGGTGGCCGAGGCCGTGCGCCAGGCCGAGGGGGCCTTCTCGCTCCTCTTCCTGACCGAGGACGCGCTCTACGCGGTGCGCGACCCGCGGGGTTTCCGGCCGCTGCTGCTCGGCAGGGCCGGCGACGGCTACGTGGTCTGCTCGGAGACCTGCGCGCTCGACCTGCTCGACGGCGAGTACATCCGCGACATCGAGGCGGGCGAGCTGATCCGGATCGACGGCGACGGGGTCCACTCGCTGAAGGTCTTCGACGAGGCGCCGGTCTCCCAGTGCATCTTCGAGCACGTCTATTTCGCCCGTCCCGACAGCCGCGTCTTCGGCCGGGACGTCTACAAGACGCGGATCAAGCTGGGGGAGAGCCTCGCGGAACACACCGGCGTGGACGCCGACGTGGTGGTGCCGGTCCCGGACTCCGGGCTGATCGCCGCCATCGGCTACGCCCAGGCCACCGGGATCCCGCTGGAGATGGGGCTCATCCGCAACCACTACGTGGGGCGGACGTTCATCGAGCCCCGGCAGTCCATCCGGAACTTCGGGGTGCGCGTGAAGCTCAATCCCGTCCACGCGGTGCTCAGGGGACGCCGGGTCATCCTCATCGACGACTCCATCGTGCGCGGCACCACCAGCCGCAAGCTGGTGCAGATGGCGCGGAACGCCGGCGCCACCGAGGTGCACTTCCGGGTGTCGTCGCCACCGACGACCGGCCCCTGCCATTACGGCATCGACACCCCGCTGCGCTCGGAGCTGATCGCCGCGCAGCAGAGCGTGGAGGAGATCCGGCAGTACCTGAACGCGGACAGCCTGGCCTACCTGCCGCTCGAGTCCCTCCAGGACTCGGTCGAGGAGGAGCGCGACCGCTACTGCACCGCGTGTTTCTCGGGCAACTACCCGCTGGCCGTACCCGAGCCCGACCACGCCCGCAGCCTGTTCGGCAAGGAACGCCACTGAGCCGGTCCCGGCCGCGGGCAGGAGTCGCCATGAGCCCACGACTGCCGATTCAGAGAGATCAGGTAGCCGCGTTTTGCCAGCGGAACGGCATACGGCGTCTCTCCCTTTTCGGTTCGGTGCTGCGCGACGATTTCGGCCCGGACAGCGATGTGGACGTGCTCGTCGAGTTCGCGCCCGGCGTCCGGTTCGGATACATCGGACTCATGGCGATGCAGGAGGAACTCGCGGGCGTCGTGGGACGGCCGGTGGAGATGTACGCCCCTTCCTGGCTGCGTCCGTGGATGAGGGAGGAAGTCGAGGCGTCGGCGGAGCTGTTCCATGAGTCGGCGGAATGACCGCGGCGCACTCCAGGACATGCGCAGTCAGTTGCCCACCATGCTGGACAAGTGACCCTTCCGCAAAGGGCAACCCGGGCGACATCCTGCGACTCGCAGGTCGAAGAGAGAGCAAACCGATGAGCAGACGCATCGCACGGACCGTGTTTCCGGCCGCCCTGGCGGCGGCCCTCGTCCTGGGAGTTCTCGCGGTTCCCCAGGGAGCCCTCGCCCAGGCCGCGCCGGCGCAGGCCCCGATCAACACCTACAACGCCATCCACCACCCGGTCGTGGGGCGGAACGGGATGGTGGCCAGCCAGAACTTCCTGGCCACCCGGGTCGGCGTGGACATCCTGCGCCAGGGCGGCAACGCCATCGACGCGGGGGTGGCCGTCGGGCTGGCGCTCGCGGTGACCCTGCCGCGCGCCGGCAACGTGGGGGGCGGCGGCTTCATCCTGCTGCACCTCGCCGAGGAGAACCGCACCGTCGCGGTGGACTTCCGCGAGACCGCTCCCGCGGCCGCGCACTCCGACATGTTCTTCGGGGAGGACGGCGAGGTCGACGAGGACGAGTACCGCTTCAGCCACAAGTCGTCCGCGACTCCCGCGTCGGTGGCCGGCTTCGATCACCTGCTGCGCAACTACGGCACGATGAGCTGGAGGGAAGTGGCCGCGCCGGCCATCGAGCTGGCGCGCGACGGCGTAGTGGTGTGGGAGGACCTCGCCGTGAACCTCGCCCGCAGCAAGGCGCGGCTCAGCGCCAACCCCGCCTCGCGGGCCAAGTTCTACAAGCCCGACGGCTCGAACTACGAGGTGGGCGACGTCTGGCGGCAGCCGGAGCTGGCCTGGACGCTGGAGCAGATCGCCGAGGGGGGCGCCGACGCCTTCTACCGGGGCGAGATCGCGCGCCGCATCGCCGCCGACATGGCGAAGCACAACGGCCTGATCACGCTGGAAGACCTGGCGGGCTACCGCGTCGTCGAGCGCGAGCCGGTGCGCGGCACCTTCCGGGGATACGACATCGCGGCCATGTCGGCGCCCAGTTCGGGCGGGATGCACATCGTCCAGATGCTGAACATCTTCGAGAATTTCCCGCTGAAGGAGATGGGCTACGGCAGCGCGGACGCCATGCACGTCATGGCCGAGTCGATGCGGCTCGCCTACGCCGACCGCAGCAAGTACCTGGGCGACCCGGACCACCACGATCTCCCGGTCGCCGCGCTCACCAGCAAGGACTACGCGGCGGAACTCGCGAAGGGCATCTCCCTCAGCCGCGCCCGGCCGTCAGCGGAGGTCGCCCCCGGCAACCTGGCGCCCTACGAGAGCCCGGAGACCACCCACTATTCGGTCCTCGACAGCGAGGGCAACGCGCTCGTCAACACCTACACGCTGATGTTCTCCTACGGCTCGGGGGTCGTGATCGACGGCACCGGCATCCTCATGAACAACAACCTCGGCAACTTCACGCTGAGGCCCGACATCCCCGACGCCTTCGGGCTGATGGGAAGCGCGGACAACCAGATCGCGGCGGGCCGGCGCCCGGTCAGTTCGATGACCCCGATCATCGTGCTGCGCGAGGGCCGGCCGTTCCTGCTCACCGGAAGTCCGGGCGGCAGCCGCATCATCACCACCAACCTGCAACTGCTGGTGAACGTGCTCGAACACGGCATGAACATCGCCGACGCCACCGCGCGGCCCCGGATGCACCACCAGTGGTTCCCGGACCGGCTGGAGGTGGAGAGCGGCTTCAGCCCCGACGTGATCCGCGCGCTGCGGGCCCGCGGCCACGAGGTGCAGTTCAGCGCCGGCATGGGGAGCCTGCAGACGGTGATGTTCACAGGCGGGCTGTTCTACGGCTACGGCGACCCGCGCCGGCCGGGCGCGATGGCGCTCGGGTACTGAGGGCCGGACGCTAGAATCGCAGACGAACGCTCGTGGTGATGAACACCTTTACCGCCGTCGTCGAACGCTGCCCGGATACCGGTTTGTACGTCGGTTACGTTCCCGGGTTTCCGGGCGCGCACAGCCAGGGGGAAACGCTGGAGGAACTCAACTCGAACCTGAAGGAAGTCATCGCGTTGATCCTCGAGGAAGGCGCTCCCGCGATGGCGGGGGAGTTCGTTGGCACCCAGACCGTCGTCGTAGCCTGAGCCGGCATGCCGCCGGTCCCCGTCCTCAAGCCACGTGAGGTGATCGCCATTCTGACCGGGCTCGGTTTCGACGAGGTTCGTCAGCGTGGATCCCACAAGCGGTTTCGCCATCCGGACGGCCGTGCGACGACCGTGCCTGTCCACGCTGGCCGCGATCTGTCGCCGATCCTGCTCCGCCGTATCGCTCGGGATGTCGGCATGAACGTCCGCGAGTTCATCGCGACCCGCTGACGGGCTGGGTGCTACAGCGGCGCGCCTTCGGCGTCCACCCGGCGCACCGGGCCGAGGCCTTCGAGCGCCGGCCCCAGCCGGTTCTCGTCGCCGACCGCGATGAGCGCGCTGCCGTCGCTGGCGAGACGGCGGGCCGCGGCTTCCGCGACCTGGTCGCGGGTCACCGCCTCGATCCGGTCCGGATAGTCCTGGATGTCCGATAGCGGAGCGCCCCGCTGGAGGACGGCGGTGATCACCGCGCCCACCCCGGCGAGGGTCTCGAAACGCTGCGCGTGGGTCCGGCTGAGGGCGAGCTTCGCCTCCCGAAGTTCCCGCAACCGGACCGGACGCTTCCCGGAGGCCAGGCCGTGCACCTCGGACAGGAGTTCGCGGATCGCGGGCGCCGCCTGATCCATGTTCAGCGAGGCGGAGGCCGAGAGGATCGACCGGCGCGGGAGCTGCCGCACGCCCGCGAAAGCCCCGTAGGTGGCGCCCATCCGCTCGCGGAGGTTCAGGTTGAGCCGGCTGGAGAACCCGCCGCCCAGGATCTGGAGCGCCAGACGCAGGGCGAGGCGGTCGTCGGAGTCCCGCGCCGGCCCCTGCTTCCGCCAGGCGACGACCGCCTGGGGGCTCTCCTTGCCGGTCGGGTGGAGCAGCACCCCGGTCTCCGCCGCCGGCGGATCGGCCGGCGGCTTGCGCTCCACCGAACGCCCGGCTTCCCAGGCGCCGAAGAACTCCTCCATGACCTCCACCGCCCGGTCGGGATCCAGATCGCCGCACAGGATCATCCGGCAACCGTCGGGCCGGAAATGCGCCCGGTGGAAGTCCGCGAGATCGGAAGTCTTGATGCCCGGGAGCGTTGTCTCGTCCCCACGCCAGCCATAGGGGTGCCCGTCGGAGTACGCCGTCCGGCGGACGATCCGGCGCAGGACCGAGGTCGGCTCGGCGCGGGACTCCTTCAGCGCGTCGAGCCGGATGGGAACGATCCGTTCCAGTTCCGCGTCCGGGAAGGCCGGGTTCAGGAGGAGGTCGGCCGTGAGCTCGAGCGTGGGATGGAGGTGCTCGGAGAGGCTCGCGAAGGAGACGGAAACGAACTCGGTGCCGGCCTGCGCCCCGATGTCCGCGCCGATCCGGTCGGCCTCGGCCTCGAACTCGCGGGCGGTCCGGCTCTTCGTTCCCCGGTTCAGCATCTCTGCGGTGAGACTCGCGAGTCCCGCCAGCTCCCGCGGTTCCTCCTGCTTGCCGCCCGGCATCATGATCGTGCCGACGACCTTGGGAAGGTCGCGGCGGGGCAGCACGTACAGCACCACGCCGTTCCCGAGTTCGCGGGTCTCGGGCAGCGGGGGTTCGAAGTGTCCCCGGCGGCCGCGCCGCGGGATCCGGGACCGGTCCGGTTCGGGGGCGAGCCGTGGATCCGCCGGCGCCGGTGAGGCAGCGGGCGCCTGCCAGTCGCCGGGGCCGACGGACGCCGGGACGACCGGCGGCTCCCCTTCGGCTGCGGGGTCCCCGTAGAGCAGTTCCACGCGGGGCGCGAGCAGGTACTTCCGCGCCGCCCGCTGCAGGTCGTCCCGGGTCACTTCCCGGTAGCGGACCCAGTGCTCCGTCAGCTTCTCGGGGTCCCCCGCGAAGGTCGCGTAGCGGGCGAGCAGGTCGGCCTTGGTCCCAAGCCGCTCGAGCGCCCCCAGGAAGGCGACCTGGGTCGCCGCCTTCACCCGCTGCAGTTCCTCCCCGGTCGGTCCCTCGTCCGCCATCCGGACGAGCTCCTCGTCCATCTGATCGCGCAGCCGGGACAGGGGCACTTCAGGCCGGGCCGTCGCCACCACCCCGGTGAGGCCGCCGGATTCGAGCGAGTAGTGAAAGGCGCTGACGTCGGAAGCCGTCCGGTCCTCGTAGACCATGCGCCGATAGAGGCGCGAGTTCAGCCCGTCGGAGAGGATCTCCGACAGCATGTCGAGGGCCGGTTCGTCCTCGTGGAAGAACGGGACGGTGGACCAGCCGCAGTAGAGGCGCGCGTGCGGCACCGCCTCCGGGACCACGATGCGGCGGTGGGAGGCCCGCGCCTCCGGCGGGAACGACGGACGGCCGGGGACCCTGCCGGGCGGGATGGGCCCGAAGTAGCGGCGCACGAGTTCCATCGCGCGCCGCTCGTCGTAGTCGCCGGCGACCACCAGGACCGCGTTGTTCGGCGCGTACCAGGTGCGGAAGAAGTCGTGCACCTCGCCGAGGTCGGACGCGGCCAGGTGCGCCATATCCCCGATCACGTCCCACGAATAGGGGTGTCCGGGCGGGAACAGCGCGTGGAACATCTTTTCCCACGCCGTCCCGTAGGGCACGTTGTCCATGCGCTGGAACCGCTCGTTCTTCACGACCTCCCGCTGGGTGTCCAGCTTGGTCTGGTCGAGGACGTCGAGGAGGTACGCCATCCGGTCGGATTCGGCCCAGAGCGCGAGGCCGAGCGCCTCGCGCGGCACCGTCTCGTAGTAGTTCGTCCGGTCGTGGCTCGTTGTCCCGTTCACCCCGCCCGCCGACAGGCTGGCGCCCGCCCGCTCCATCAGCCGGATGAAGTGGCTGTTGTTGTGGCGGGAGCCCTCGAACATGAGGTGCTCGAAGAGGTGGGCGAACCCGGTCCGCCAGGGCTGCTCGTTCTTGGAGCCGACGTGGTACCAGAGCGCCACGTGCACGACCGGCAGGCGGCGGTCCTCGTGGAGCAGCACCCGGAGTCCGTTCCCGAGGGTCCGCGTCTTGACGGGGACCGCAATGTCGCGGGCCATTTCGGCGGCAGCCGGCCCGCTGGAAGCTGCGAAGGACGTCGGATCAGGCACGAAGGGCCGGGAATATACTGCCCCTCTTCCTGACACCAGCGTTCCATTTCTTGCGGATAGCCCGGCGATTGACCCTCCGAAGCCTCCCGTTCAGCGGGACGGCTGCCGTCCTCGTTCTGGGCCTTGGCCTGGCGTGCGGAGCGGCCGCGCAGCCCGAGCCCGAGGACCTCTTCACCGCCGACCGCTCCGTCGAGGAGATGACGGGCAAGCAGGTGGTCTTCGAGACCACCCACGGGAGCTTCGTCATCGAAGTCCTGCCCGAGAAGGCCCCGAACCACGCCGCCTACTTCCTGCTGCAGGCCGAGGAGGGCAACTACGACGGCACCGCGTTCCACCGGGTCATCGCGCGCGGGATCGTCCAGGGCGGGGACCCGCTGTCGCGGGACCCGGAAGCGACCGAGGCCTACGGAACCGGGGGGCTGCTGCGGCTCGCCCGCGAGCGGAACGACGAACGGCACGTCCGGGGCGCCGTCTCCGCGGTCCAGGTTCCCGGGCGACCGGACAGCGCCGGCTCCCAGTTCTTTCTCGTGGTGACCGATCAGCCGTCGCTCGACGGCGCCTACACCGTGTTCGCCCGGGTGGTCGAGGGCATCCATGAGGTCACCTTGATCTCCGAGCTTCCCGCGGACGAGCGCGGGATGCCGCTCGAGCGGGTGGAGGTGCTCCGCGCCACCGTCCGCGACCGCCCCCCGGAACTGCCGCCCCCGTTCTCGGAGGAGAGCGACGCGGAACTCGCGGGCTTCCGCGTCGTCCTGGAGACCCCGCACGGGGAGATCGGGATCGAGATGCTGCCGGAGACCGCTCCCAACCACGTCCGCAACTTCCTGCGCCTTTCCGCGGTCGGGGCCTACGACGGCACCGCGTTCCACCGGGTGGTCCCCGGCTTCGTCATCCAGACCGGCTGGATGGAGACCCGCGACCCTCCGGTGCCGGAGAGCATCGAGCAGCACATCACGAACCTGGCGCCGGAGTTCAGCGACATTCCCCACGAACCTGGCATCGTCTCGATGGCGCGGCTGGCGGCGCTCCACAGCGCCATGACCTCCTTCTTCATCGTGACCGGACAGGCTTCGGAACTCGACGGCGAGTACTCGGTGTTCGGACGGGTCGTTTCGGGATACGACGTCGTGGAGACGATCGAAGCCCTGCCCGCCGGCGAGGACGAGGCGCCCCTTGAGCGCGTGGAGATCCTGCGCGCCCGGGTGGAGCCGATCGAATGAGCGCCGGCGGCGTCCTCGACGTGGCTATCGTCGGGGGAGGGCCTTCCGGACTCGCGACAGCGATCGAGTGCCAGCGGGCCGGGCTCTCCTACGAGGTGATCGAGAAGGGCGGGCTCGTGGACTCGATCCGCCGCTTCCCGGTCAACATGATCTTCTTCACCACGCCGGAACTGCTCGAGATCGGGGGAATGCCGCTCGTCTGCCACCGCGAGAAACCGTCGCGCTACGAGGCGCTGGTCTACTACCGGAAGGTCGCGCAGCGCTACGGCCTGCATCCGCGGCTCTTCACCCGGGTCGCCGGGGTCGAGCGGAATTCGGGCGACTTCACCCTCCACCTGAAGAGCGAGCGGGAGGGGATTCCCGACCCGGGGGCCGTGCGGGCGCGGAACGTGGTTCTGGCGATCGGCTACTACGACAACCCGAACCGGCTCGACGTACCCGGAGCGGAACTCGACAAGGTGTCCTGCCGGTACGTGGAGACACATCCCTATTTCGGGTCGAAGGTCGCGGTCATCGGGGGTGGCAACTCGGCGGCGGAAGCGGCGCTGGAGCTCTTCCGGGCGGGGGTGGAGGTCACGCTCATCCACCGGGGCGAGACGCTTTCCTCGCACCTGAAGTACTGGGTGCGGCCGGATATCGAGAACCGCCTGGCGCGGCGCGAGATCACCGGCTGGCTCGGTTCGGAGGTCGAGGAGATCCGGATGGACTCCCTGACCCTGCGGGACCGGGACGGCGCGCGGCACGAGATCCCGAACGACTTCGTGCTGGCGTTGCTCGGGTACCGGCCGCCCTACAAGTTCCTGGAATCGCTCGGGGTCCGGAGCGAGGGCGCCGACGGGCGGCCGGTCACCGATCCGGAGACGTTCGCCACCGAGGTGCCCGGGCTCTACCTCGCGGGCGGGGTGGTCGCCGGCCGCCGCACCAACATGGTCTTCATCGAGAACGGCCGCTTCCACGGGGAAGCCATCGTCCGCCACATCTGCGCGACGCGCTGAGCCGGGCGTGCCGGACAACCCCTGGAGCGCCGTCGAACTCGACTTCCCGGGGTTCGCTCCAGAGGAGATGGTCGAACGGGCCCGGCGGTTCGCCGAGCACATGGTCCGGCGCCGGACCGTCCGGGACTTCGACTCCCGGCCGGTACCCGAGCGCGTGATCGAAGCGGCGTTGAAGACCGCGGCCTCGGCCCCGAGCGGGGCGAACCTCCAGCCCTGGCGGTTCGTGGTGGTCCGGGACTCCGCGATCCGGGCGCGGCTCCGCGAGGCGGCGGAGGCGGAGGAACGGGAGTTCTACGGCGGGCGAGCGCCGGCGGAGTGGCTCGCGGCCCTTGAACCCCTGGGCACCGACACCAACAAGCCGTTCCTCGTCGAGGCGCCGGTGCTGATCGCCATCTTCATGCAGCGGTACACCGTCGGGGCCGACGGGAAGCGGGTCCGGAACTACTACCACTCCGAGTCGGTCGGCATCGCCTCCGGGTTCCTCATCGCGGCGCTCCACCACGCCGGACTCGCCACGCTCACCCACACCCCGAGCCCGATGGGATTCCTGAACGAACTCCTCGACCGACCCGCGAACGAGGTCCCCTTCCTCCTCCTGGTGGCCGGCTACCCCAAGCCCGGGGCCCGCGTCCCCGCCATCCACCGCCTCCCCCTCGACAAGGTCGTCACCACAAAGTAGCACCCCGGCTTGGACGCCGGCTTCAGCGGGCACGCGCGGCGCCCAGCGCCGCGCCCGATGCAGCGCTCCAAGGCCGTATGACCCACCGGCTTGGAACGCCGGTCTCCAGACCGGCACCGCGGTGCTCCGCACCGCGCCCGATGCAGCGCTCCAAGGCCGTATGACCCCACCGGCTTGGAACGCCGGTCTCCAGACCGGCACCGCGGTGCTCCGCACCGCGCACGTGGCAACCCCACCCACCCTCACGACGCGTACGCCGACCGCGCTAATGCTGCATGTTTCTCTCGGAGGACCCGCTAATGCGACATGTACCCGGCCAGCCGGCTCCGCTAGCGCTACATGTTCCTCCCCGACGACCAGCTACTGCTACATGTAACCGGCCAGCCGACTCCGCTAGCGCTACATGTTCCTCCCGAGGACCAGCTACTGCTACATGTGACCCGCCAGCCGGCTCCGCGACTGCGACATGTTCCCCCCGGCATCGGCCAGAATCCCGTCGACCACTTGACGAAACCCGGACCCGCGCCGCCCAGCCGCCGTCAGTTCACCGGCGCCCTCGCCGCCGGCCTCCTCGGCGCCGCTTGCGGCCGGGAACGCCCCTCTCACACGGCCTTCCTCGACGTCCGGATCCGGAACGCCCTGGTCGTGGACGGGACGGGCGCTCCCGCCTACCGCGGCGACCTCGGCATCCGCGACGGCCGTTTCGTCCCACCCGAGGGCGACGCCCTGCGCGAACTGGACGGCGAGGGTCTCGTCGCCGCGCCCGGCTTCGTGGACATCCACTCCCACGGCGACCTGATGCTCGCCAGCAGCCGCCCCGACCGCGAAACGCTCATCGCCGGCCGCCTCGCCCAGGGCATCACCACCGAGGTGATCGGGAACTGCGGGCTCGGCGCGGCGCCGCTGTTCGGCGAGGCGCATGACCTCGCGCCCGCCGTCCACGCCTGGATGACGCCCGAGGGGGCCGACTGGCGCTGGGAATCGCTCGCCGACTATTTCTCGGCGCTGGAGACGCGCGGCCTGCCGCTCAACGTGGCCGCCCTCGTTCCCCACGGCCTGCTGCGGCTCGGGGCGATGGGTCTGCGGCCGGGAGCGCCCGACGCCGGGGAACGGGCCGCCATGGCGGGCGCACTGGAGCGGAGCATCGAAGCGGGCGCCTGCGGCCTCTCCTGCGGCCTCATCTATCCGCCGGGAATGTTCAGCGCGACCGGGGAACTGCTCGAACTGGCGCGTTCGCTGCGGGCCTCGGACGGCGTGTTCACCGCCCACGTGCGGGGATCGAGCGAGACGCTGCTCCCGGCGGTGGAGGAACTGATCGCGATCGGCCGGGACGCGGAGGTCCGGGTCCATCACAGCCACGCGGAAGCGGTCGGCCGGGACCACTGGGCGAAGCTCGCCACCTTCCTCGAAATGGAGCGGGGGGCCCGCCGGGAGGGCGTGCGGGTTTCCGCGGACATGTTCCCCTACCCGGTGGCGGCGACCATGATGTACGCCATCTATCCGCCGTGGGCTCTGGAGGGCGGCCCGGGCGAGTTGCTCGCCCGCCTGCGCGACCCGGAGACCCGGGCCCGGATCGGGAAGGACATCGAGGAGCGAACACCCGAGTGGCCGCCCTGGGAACCGGAAGGCTGGCCGCACAACCTGGTCTCGGCGGTGGGCTGGGACCGGATCCGGGTGTCGAGCGTGGGGAGCGAGGCCGGCCGCGGCGCGCTCGGACGCTCGCTCGCCGAACTCGGAAGTGCGCGGGGAACGGAACCGTTCGAGGCGATCTCGGACCTCATGGTGGCCGAGGACGGAGGCGTCGGGCAGTTCGTGCTCGACATCAGCGGCGAGGACGGCCTTCGCGCGCTTGCGTCCGATCCTGAGGTGGCCTTCATCACCGACGCGAACGACTACGGGAAGGGTTCGCCCCATCCGGCCGCCTACGGCGCGTTCCCGCGGGTGCTCCGGCGCTACGTGCGGGAGGACGGAACGATCTCGCTCGAGGAGGCGGTTCGCCGGATGACCTCGCTTCCGGCCGATATCGTCGGGCTCGGGGGGCGGGGCCGGATCGCGAACAATCTGCCCGCGGACCTCGTTCTGTTCAATCAAGAAGCCGTGACGGACCACGCCACCCTCGAACAACCCCGCGCCCGGGCCTCCGGCATCCGCGCGACCTTCGTGAACGGACAGCCGGTGATCCACGACGGCCGCTTCACCGGGGCGCTGCCGGGACGCGTGCTCCGCCGATCCGCGTAGAGACGCCCGTGCGCATCCCTAACCCGCACCTTCGGAGCCTGGTGGCGGGTGGCCTCGTGTTCGCGATCCTGGCGAGCGGCTGTTCGATCGTCCTGACCCAGGGGCCGCCGAAGGCCGGCGAGTCCGACTACGACGCGACCGGCGCCTACCCGGGCGGCGTCCCGTGCACGAGCAGCCGGATGTGGCCTCTGGTGGACCTGGGTCTCGTGCTGTGGGTCCTCGCGCTCACGGTGAACTACGACAACCGGGACGACCAGATCGACGGCAGCCTGACGGCGGCGGCGGCCGCGATCTCGACGTGGATCGGCTACCGGCGAACGAAGGCGTGCCGGGATGCGCAGGCGATGGCCGCTGCGATTCCGTAGCGTCACTACCCTGGTTCAGGTCGGGCATCTCGCGGCCCGGAGGGCCGCGGTGCCGGTCTGGAGACCGGCGTTCCAAGCCGTACGTGCCACCATCGCTCTGGAGCTCCACGTCGAGGGGGGAGTCGCTTTGTCCCGTTGGGGGTGGGTCGTGCGCGGCGCGGAGCGCC
>JAJEFG010000051.1 GCA_022820545.1 Acidobacteriota bacterium
GGCCTTCTCGGCCAGGGGCTTCAGGTACGCGACGTTCGCCGCGCCGGTCAGGTGCCAGTACTCGGAGTCGCCGACCACGAAGTCGAGGATCCGCTCCCCGGCCGGAAGCACGATCAGAGTTGTATGGCGCACGCGCGCGCGAAGGCGATGGATCCGGTCCCCGGCCTCGCCCGGCACCGGAAGAAGGGCTTCGTCTCCGCTCTTTTGCTGCGCGGCGGCATCGCAGGGGACGACCGCCAGGAGCAGTGTCAGCAGGACGACGACGACCCCCAGCAGGATCGCCGATGTCGGGGTTGCTTTCATGGTATTCATGTCCTCTCGGTTGGTGGGGTGGGGTGGGTCGGGTGAGCGAGCACTTCGAGTCCGCGGGCGAGGCCGTGCTTCGCCACGGCTTCGGCGCGCTTCTCTGCGTCCGTCGCCGACGACGTGTAGAGCCAGTAGCTCTCCGGATCGACTTCGAGACGGAGCACCGCCGCCTCGTCCGGGCGGCGAAGGTAGAGTTCGCGCTTCGGCGTGAGTTCCCGGACCTGCGCAACCTCCGAGTCGTTCAGCCGGAAGAGCGTCCCGGCCTCCTCCGGCAACTCGGGGTTGGCGAGGAACAGCTTGGTGGGGATCGATTCAAGCAGCGCCGAAGCGCCCGGCGTCCCGGTCACGTCAACGGCGGACTGCGTGGCGAGCACGAGCGCGGCGTTCTTCTTCCGCCACGTCTTGGCCGCCTCGGCCAGGTAGTTCAGCACGGCGGGGTCCTGCATGTACCGCCACGCCTCGTCCACGACCATCAGCTTGAGCCGGGCCGTCTCCGCCGGGTCCTCGATCTCGAGGCGCATGCGTTCGAGCAGGTACCCAAGCGCCGCCTCGCAGAGGTCCGCGTGCTCCGCCGCGCCCGCCAGGTCGATCACCTGCCAGTCGCGGAACTCGATGTCGGCTGTTCCCGACGGAGGATTATCGAAGAACGCGCCCCACGCGCCGCCCTCCGTCCAGCGGCTCAGCGCGGGCCACATCGCGACCGGAAGTGAACCGGCCAGCACGCTGAGCGTCCGGCGCTCCGTCCCGAGCGCATACAGATCCTCGATCCGCGCGCGGATCTCGCTCGTGTCCGCTCCACCGGCCTCGAACCCGCCCAGCTTGAGCAGCCGTAGCACCCAGCCCGTCAGGAACTGGAACGTGCGCGTCGTCGGGGGAAGCGCGAAGGGCTGGAGCCTGAGCGTGGCTTCGGTCTCGCTGGGCGCGAGCTCCAGGTACCGGCCCCCGAGGAACCGGGTCAGCCAGCGGTACGAGCCGCCCAGATCCAGGATCAGGACGCGTGGGCCGTACTTGAGCGCCTCGACCAGCAGGAAGTTGAGCGCGAAGCTCTTGCCTGAACCCGTCGCGCCCAGGATCAGCGTGTGACCCACGTCGCCCGCGAACAGGTCGTAGCGGTACGAGGTGCGCCACGGCGTCTCGAACACCGCCAGCGGCTCCCGGCCGAGATGGTGGCTCCTCTTCTCTCCTCGCGGCGGACCGAACACGGGCGCGAGGCACGCCGCAAGGCCGGCCGAGACAAAGACCCTCCGCACTTGCCGCCGCTTCGGCTGGGCCGGGAGCCGCGCGAACCAGACGGGAAGCTGGCCGTATCCTTCCCGGATCACCTTCGCGTCGTGCGCGGCGAACAGGCGGCGCACGTCGCCGTCCACCCGTTCGATCCCTTCGAGTTCGCCGTGCAGCGCCACGGTCAGCGACGCCTCGCCGTAGGCCACGCCGTCGGCTTCGAGCTCGATCAGCGCCGCACCCAGCCGGTCCGACTCGGCCGCCGCGGCCGAATCGACCATCGCCGCCGTCGTCCCCTGCGCGTCCTGGGCGTGCGCCATCATCGAATAGCGGCGCGAGAAGTAGTGGCGCTGCGCGCTCCGGATCCGCCTCCGCGCCGCCTCGACCGCGAAGGGCCGCCACTCCAGCGAGACCGTCAGCGTCGCGTCCAGGCAGTAGAGATCCTTGAGCAGGTTGGCGTGCGCCTGGCCGGGCGGCGATAGGAGCGAGTAGAGGATCACCGGCTCGCCGTCGAGCCTCAGGTGCGAACGCTCGGCTTCGAGCTCGGAGAGCGCGAGCCGCCAGTTCATGCCGCTCCCCGTCGCACCGTCCCAGAAGGTGCCGGGACGGTTGACGAGTTCGGAGAACAATCGGGACGCCTCCACCGCTCCCAGCATCTCGATGGGCGTGTGTTCGGCCACGAGCGCGCGGCCCGCCTCGAGCATCGCCCGAAACCGGTCCGCCGCCCCCTCGATCTCGGAGGCGAGGTACACCGATCCGCTCTTGTTGCGGCGCTTCCGCAGGCTCGCGAAGCGGGCGAATGGTCCCCGCCTGGCACCATCGGCCACCGAGCGGAGGCTCGGATCCTGCGTCCACACCACAAAGGCGTCGAGCCGCTGCACGCGTCCGGCCAAGAACGCGCGGCGCTTCCGCGCGGAGACCGCCGCGACGCCGGCATCGGCATCATCGGCGTGGCAGGGGGATCGGCTTGGACGGCGGAGCAGATGAAACTGCAAACGTGCACTGGACCCGAGCCCCGACAGCAGCCTTTGCCAGAGTCCCAGCCCCCGGTCGATCTGCTCGGGCGTGCGCCCATCGGTCACGGCGGGCTCGATCCGGCCCACCGCCAGCAGTTCACCCGAACGAGTCAGGCAGGTGCGGCCGTCCTCCAGCCAGCCCCAGTACGGCAGCTCCTCGGCCAGCGAACCCGCCGCCTCGTACGCCCGGCGCTCCTCGGCGACCCTCACTTCGAGTCCACCCGAATGCGGAGATGCCACGGCTCGTCCGCCCATTTTCCCGGATCGAACCGGGCCGGATACCGCGCTGCGGCCCGGAGCACCGCGAGCATCGCCGGGTCCCTGCGGCCCGCGAGCCAGCCCGCGCCGTAGCAACCCGCGAACACCAGGCCGCCCGCCACGAGCGAGGCCGTCGCGTTCCACACCGCGACCGCCAGCGTCGCGCCCAGCAGGAACAGCCGCCGCTCGACGCCCAGCACCGTCAGCGGACGGTTGAGCGCCGCGTACCCCGGCCAGCGTTCGAGACCACGCATCAGAACAGCCAGCCCAGGAAGTTCACCGCGCCCATCGCCATCCCGATCCCGAAGATGATCCCGGCCAGCGTGCGCTTGCTCCCGCCCTCGCCGAACGCGAACATCAGACCGCCCACCACGATCGCGATCAGCGACAGCCCCCGCGCGATCGGTCCCGTGAACTGCGTCTGCAGCTCGTTCACCGCATCGACCCACGGGCTCGTGCCCTGCGCGTGCAGTGCGCCGGGAGCCAGCACCAGCAGCGCGGCCCACGCGACCGACAGCCTCCTTCTCGACAACCTCTTCATTCTGCTTCTCCTCCTCTTGGGGTCAGCGGGCGCCACTTTCCGCGGCGCCCCGGCTTGCCGCGATCCGCCTGCGGCTCCACTCGGTGATCTCGGCCTCGATCCAGCCCTTCGCGCGCGGACCCAGCGAGACCGGCTGCGGGAAGCGCCCCGCGGCCACCCGGTCGCGAATCGTGCTCGCCGCCAAGCCCGTTCGGGCCACCACCTCCGGCATCCGCAGAAAGCGGATCGGAGGGCTCGTCCTCTGTTCCATCGACTCCTCGCTCATCGCTCGATCCCTCCTTGTCCCGATCGCTTCCGGCGCGGGTCCTCGGGTTCGACGGCGGTGCGGTGGTGCCCGCTCCGTGCCCGGCTCCTTGTCGTACTTGTTGGTGAACGCCAGAGCCTGGTCCGCCAGCCGCAGCGTCACCGAGCGTCCGCGTTCGATCTGGCGCAGCAGATTCGGGTCGCCCACCGCCTACATGCCGAACGTCGTCGTCGGCATGCCCGTGCGGTCGAGAAACGCGGCGATGCGCGTGTTGAAGTACCGCTCCAACGTTTCCATGGCCGTACCGATCCAGCGTATTCATGGCCAAAACGGTGAGGATGTAAATGCAAGGGCCGCAACTGTTAAGAAATTTCCTAAGTGACGGTAAGGTACGGAGATGCACGATAAGGTACGGGACTCTTTGGACGGCTCCGCCAATGGCGTGGTGAAACACCCCCGTTGGCACTCCCGAAGCGGCGTTGCGAGGATCGGCCACACGGTCGGTCCACGGGCCGCTCCTTCAGCGTGCCGTGGACGCGGACGTCAGCCACCGTGTCGAGCCACCCCGCCACCCGGGCGTTCAGGTCGTCGTCCGACACGAAGTCGCGTCCGTAGAAGAAGCTCCGCCGGAGGTAGCTGACCGGCCGCTCCACCCTGCCCTTCGTCCGAGCCCCGTACGGCCGGCACGCCCGGATTCGGAAGCCCCAGTGGAAGGCGAAGCGCAGGAACCCCGGGTTCTCCATCAGCCGCCCGCCGACCTCCCGGTTGTCCTCGACGATGACGGCCTTCATCTGGTCGAACAGCAGTTCGGCCTGCGCCAGATCGGCCGGGGGCGCTCGCCGTCGCTGAGGACGGCGGACCGGATTCTGGCGTTCATCTCGGAGCAAGACGGCGAGCGCCGCAGCGCGCGGGATCCACCTTCCACACCAGCGACACCGGAAACCGACCAGAAAGCTGCGAGCAACGAGGAGGAGCAGGACGATGACCGAGACCCCGAGAGAACAGAGGACGAACCCGCCGATCCGCTTCCTGCGGCTACCGGAGGTGCTGGAGCGCACCGGCCTGTCGCGGAGCACGATCTATGTGCGGCTTGCCGAGGGGCGCTTTCCCCGACCGGTTAGGCTGGGCGACCG
>JAJEFG010000099.1 GCA_022820545.1 Acidobacteriota bacterium
TATCTCGGGGGTTTGGGCCACGGGGTTTTGCTTTTTGTTTCCCCCCAATGGGGCTGTGATAAACATATCGCACCGCCGTCCCCCCCCCGGCCACCGCGGCGCTCCGCGCCGCGCACCTCGTAGCCCCATCCAGCCTCACCGCTCCGTCGGCTGCCGCGGCGGAGGCAACACCGGCTACTCCGCAACCGCCTCCCGGAACCCCGGCGCGCTCAGGTCCGGGTCTTCCACCGGCAGTTCCGGGACCTCGCCGCGCCAGCTCGCGACCGCCCGCTCGACGGTGACCCGGCGCGCCGGACTCAGGGCGCCCTGCGGCGACGGAGTCCGTCCCTCGAACCAGGCGAGCGCGGCCACCGCGGCGCCCACCGGCGCCTGATCGCCGTAGATGCGGCGCATCGCTCCCACCGCCTCGGCGAGCGTCGTCCCGCTCTCGAGGAGCGCGGCCACGTCGGCGACGTCGTTTTCTTCGTGGCGCTGGTAGGCCATCGCCAGTTTGAAGCCGGCGAGATCCAGCCGGGACGCCACCCGCGGCCCGGTGGCGGCGGCGTACGGCAGGTCCAGCCGGGGAACCCCGATGCGCCCGAAGAACGACAGGCGCACGACGGCGCCGGCGGGTCCGACGTGGAGGGTCAGCGTGTCCCCGGTGTCCTGCATGACCTCGAGCGGATGGTCCGCGAACTCGGCCGCCAGCGAACGTTTCGCCGCCTCCGGCAGCGGCTCCGAGGAAAAGAAGTCGAAGTCCCCGGAGTCCCGGTGGCCGGTTTGCAGCGCCACCGCGGTTCCCCCGTAGAGCACAAAACCCGAACGCAGGAACGAAAGCCGCGGAAAGAGCGCCCGCTGGGCCGGCGGGAGGCGGCTCAGCCGAAGAGTTGGAGGCACGTCCGGTAGTCCACCGCTCCTCCCGGACGGCGAGGAGGCCACTGCGTGGGCGCCGGCTCCGGGGTTTCGTCCGGCAGCGCGTTCGCCGCCTTCATCTCACTGATGACGGTCGGCGCGGGCCGGCGGGGCGGTTCACCGTGGAGCCGCAGATGCCAGTACTTCCACAGCAGCGGGCTGATCGCGCCCGGGTGCGCGTGGTGCAGCGCGATCCGGAACGCCCGCTCGCCGAACAGCGCCAGCGCCTCGAACGAGGCCGGTTCCGGCCCGCGGCCCATGAGGTGGCCCAGCATGGAGATCCCGTCCCGGGCGAGCGTCCGCCGGTCGGCGGTGCGGCACCGATGGGTGCTTCGGACTTCGAGCCGCCGCAGTGTTTCCAGACGCTCCGGCGGGCAGTTCGCCTCCAGGTCGAGGGCGGGCCGGTCGGCGGGCGGTGGACAGCGTTCCGCCGGCCGCGCGTAGCGGTCGGTCACGGTTCCTCAGCCTCCCACCGGGGGCTTCCTCAGGTGGAAGTCGGTGACCTGCTGGTACGCGTGCGCCAGCGTCAGGATCTCGGTGTCTCCGTAGAGCTTCCCGGTCATGCGCAGGCTCGTCGGCGACCCCTCGTGATAGCCGTTCGGCATGCACACCTCGGGGTGTCCGGTCAGGTTCGTCAGGCCCAGGTTCGAGCCGATGAAGAGGTCCAGGTCCCCGAACGCCTCGTCGAACTCCCGCATGATCCGGGTCCGCACCCGCATCGCCTGGATGTACTCCACCGCGGGGACGAAGCGCTGGGTGCGGAAGGTGTCCGGCCAGCGGCTCTCCTCCGGGGGCTCCTTCATGCCGAGGTCGGCGCCGCTCCGGGAGAGGGCGTCGTGGGCCGCGGCGGACTCGGTGGACAGGACGAAGGAGAGGTCGTTCCAGTCGAGTTCCGGGAGGTCGAACGGGGTGATGGTGATTCCCGCCCCGCGCAGGGCCTCGATGGCCGCCCGGGTGTTCTCCTGCGCCGTGCGGCGGGCCGCCACCTGATCCGGGTTCTCCGGGTCGTCTTCGATCTCGTCCTCGACCGCCGCCCGGTCGTACCCCACCCGCAGCGTCGTCGGATCGGCCGAGGCGTCCCAGGCGAACGGCGGGTCCTGTACCGCCCGGTCCAGGTCGTCGGCGCCCCGGATTGCCTCGAACACCAGCGCGCAGTCCTCGGCGCTCCGGCACATGGGCCCGATCTTGTCCATGGTCCAGGAGAGCGCCATGGCGCCCGCCCGGCTGACCCGGCCGAAGGTGGGACGGTGCCCGGTGATGCCGTTCCGGGTCGACGGCGAGATGATCGAGCCGCGGGTCTCGGTGCCGATGGAGAAGCCCACCAGCCCGGCGGCGGTCGCCGACCCCGGTCCGGCGGAGGAGCCGCTGGACCCCTGTTCGGTGTTCCAGGGATTCCGGGTCCGGCCCCCGAACCAGCGGTCCCCCGACGCCAGCGCGCCCATCGTCAGCTTGGCGACGAGCACCGCGCCCGCCTCCGTGAGCTTCGTGTAGACGGTGGAGTCCTCGTCGATCACCTGGTCGCGGTAGGGGGAAGCACCCCAGGTGGTCTTCGTCCCCTTGACCGCGAGCAGGTCCTTCGCTCCCCAGGGAATGCCGTGGAGCGGTCCGCGGTAGTTCCCGGCGGCGATCTCCGCGTCCGCCCGGGCCGCCTGCTCGCGGGCGAGGTCCTCGGTCAGGTTCACCACGCACAGCAGCACCGGATCGAATTCCTGGAGGCGCGCCAGGTAGAGCTCGGTGAGTTCGGTGGAGGTGACCTGGCGGGTCTCCACGAGCCGCGCGAGGTGGGTGACGGGAAGGAAGGCGAGGTCGGTGTCCGCCGCCGGCCGCGAGACCTCGGGCCGGGACGGCTGCATTCCGCCGGCCGTTTCCGGCATCGGCTTGCCCGGGGGCAGCGGATGGAAGACGAAGGACGGCGGCTGGTGGTTGTGGATCTCGGGATCCCGGATGCCCTGGTACGCCTCCAGCGGATTGCTCTCGTCGTTCAGCCGCTCGGCCACCAGCGAGAGTTCGTCGTCGGAGAACTCCAGCCCGGCGAGCTGCTGGGCGGTGCGCAGCATGCCGATCGACACGGCGTCCGCGTCTCCGGCGCAAGCGGTGAGGGCGCCGGGGAGCAGGGTGGAACCGAGCCCCAGTCCGGACAGTCCGGCGACGAAACGGCGCCGGTTCCAGGCGAGCCGCTCCGGCCCGGGCGGCGGGGCGAGGGAGGAGGAGGAACGAGTGTCAGCCATCGGCCCATTGTGCTGGCTTAGTCTCTCCATCGCCAGTGTGCGTCCCACCGGCGAAAGGAACCGCCCCCCATGAGCATTCCCGAAACTCTCCGCGTTCATCTGGCCACCGACCCGGGCGAGTCCGGCTACTACCGGCTGGACCGGGAGCGGTTCGAGAACGCGGGAAGGGAGTTTCCCGATGCCTTCCGGAGGCTCCGTCCCACCTATTCGAACGACGACGCCGGCTTCGTCCGGGGAGTCCGCGACGCCGACGTGCTCATCGGCTGGAAGTTCCCGCGGCCGGGTCTCGCGGAGCGCGCCCCGAAGCTCCGCTGGGTGCAGCTCATCGGCGCCGGCGTGGATCACCTTTACCCGCTCGATTGGCTGCCTGCCGGAGTGAAACTGATCACCGCGAGCGGTGTCCACACGAAGAAGTCCTTCGAGTACGTGCTGATGGGCCTCATCGCCCTCCACACCCGGTTGCCCCGGCTCGCCGGGCACCAGCGGGCGCGGACCTGGAAGAAGATCCAGACGGGGACGCTGCCGGGGAAGACGGCGCTCGTGATCGGGCTGGGCGCGGTGGGAACCGGCGCGGCGGAGGCCGCGCGCACGCTCGGCATGCGGGTTCTCGGAGTCCGCCGCACGGCCCGGCCCCACCGGTTCGTGGACGAACTGTTCCGGCCGGAAGAGCTGCCGGCGGCGCTGCCGCGCGCCGACTACGTGGTGCTCGCCGCGCCGCTGACGTCCGACACGAAGGAGATCCTCGGCGAACGGGAGCTCGCGCTGCTGCCCGAGGGAGCGGGGGTCGTGAACCTGGGCCGGGGCCGGCTGATCGACCAGGCGGCCCTCGAAGCGGGGCTCCGCAGCGGGCGGCTCGGGGGCGCCTTCCTCGACGTGGTGTGGCCCGAACCGCACCCCCCGGAGAGCACCCTCTGGGACGCCCCCAACCTCTTCATCACGCCGCACGTCGGGGCGGACGACATCGAGAACTACATCCCGGTGGTCTTCTCGATCGCCCTCGACAACATGGCCCGCTTCTTCGCGGGCCGCCGGCTCCGGAACGTGGTGAACCGGGGCCGGGGCTACTGATCCGCCTGCGCCTCGTCCACCACTCCGTTCCGCAGCAGCCCGACGCTTCCGATCTCCACTTCGACCACGTCTCCCGGCTTCATGAAGAGCTGGGGATCGCGGGCGACGCCCACTCCCGACGGGGTGCCGGTGGCGATCACGTCCCCGGGAACCAGGGGGTGGATCCGGGACAGGTAGGCGATCAGTTCGCGGACCGGGTAGGTCATCTGCGAGGTGTGGCTCGCCTGCACGACCTCGCCGTTCAGCCGGGTCCCGATCGGAAGGTCCTGCGGATCGGGCACCTCGTCCGGGGTGACGAGGAAGGGGCCGAATCCGCCGGTCCGCCAGAAGTTCTTGCCGGGTCCGAACTGGCTGCTGTGCCCCTGGTAGTCCCGCACCGAGGCGTCGTTGAAACAGGCGTAGCCCGCCACGTGGTCGAGAGCTGACGCGTCGGCGACGTGGCGCGCGGTCCGGCCGATCACCACCGCCAGTTCGGCTTCGTAGTCGAGCAGGCGGGAGACGGACGGACGCACCAACGGCTCCCCGTGACCGACGAGACTGGCCGGAAACCGGGTGAAGAGGGTGGGGTAGTCGGCCTTCGCCCGGCCCGTTTCGAGCCGGTGGTCCTCGTAGTTGAGGCCGACGCACCAGAGCGCCCCGGGGCGGGGGATGAGCGGCAGGAACCGGACATCGGAGATCCGGGGTGCGGTCTCCCAGTCGGTATCGACCCGGGGCAGGGGACTCCCCAGCCGCTCGGCCAGGGATCCGGCCCCGTCGAGCGGGATGTACCGCGTGCCGTCCGGAGAGACGGCGGCCGCGGTTTCTCCCCTTGCGGGGACGAGCAGGGTGGCATAGCGCATGGCGCGGGGGATGCTACCGATGTCGGAGTCGCGGTCGGCTGGTGAGCGAGATCGCGCGCCGGCTTGGACTCTCTACCTTTTTGCAAGGGGTGAGATCGGGTCTGGCAGGAGCCGGCCCGAGGCCATCACCAGGCAGCGTAGCCCTTGCGTTCCGCCCAGCGGCAAGGCGCTG
>JAJEFG010000049.1 GCA_022820545.1 Acidobacteriota bacterium
CCCACACGCTCGCCCGTCATCATCGACGAGATCTCCGCCCGCAGCTCCTCGCGCGCGTAGGCCGGCGAGCCGAAGCCGTCCTTCGTCCCCTGCTGCAGCGTCTCCCGGTTCAGGCGGTCCTCGTGGCCCGTTGCGTGCCCCCGCTCGTGCAGCGCCGTCCGGTAGTAGTCTCCCGCCGTCGGGAACTGACCCCGCTCCGGCAGAACCACCTCGTCGTTCCGCGGCGAGTAGTACGCCCGGTCGCCCTGCTGCTCCCTGACGTCGACGCCGCTGTGCTTGATGACCAGCTCCGCGCGACGGTGCGCCTCCCACTCCGGCTCCCGCGTCTGGCCCAGCGGCGGCAGCTTCAGATCCTTCGTCTGCTCGACGTTGAACACCGTGTACCGCCGCGTGAACGTGCGCCCGGTCTCCTCGTACTGCTGGCGGCCCGCCGCGTCCTTCACCGGCTTGCCGGCGTCGTCCTTCACCGGCACCCGATGCCGGTCCGCGAACACCACCTGCGTGCCGCCCTCGCCCTGGCGCACCTTGCCGCCAAGGTCGTTGATCTGCTTGAAAGTGGCCCACCGCGGGTCCTGGTAGCCGCGCTCCAGCGCCGTTGCCGCCAGGTACAGCGCGTTGCCGCCCCGGTACGTCTTTCCTGTGCTCGCGTTGCGCGGCAGGAACGTCTCCCCCGGACGCCACGGCTTCTGCCAGGGAGCCGTCCCCTTCTCGATCTGCGCGATGATCCGGTCGGCGACCTGACGCGCGTACTCCTCGTCGCGCTCCCGCCAGGAACGCTTCGCCACCCTACCGATCCTCTGGGCCTAGATCGTCGAAGAACCCCCACTCGCGGGCCTTCTCCATCGACGGCACTTCCACCGACCGGCCCGTCCGGTGGCCGAGGTCCAGGGCCGCGTCGATGTCCTCCTCCTTCTCCACGTAGATCGGATGCCGGTCCGCTTCCGCACGCTCTTCCGGCGTCATCTCCTCGTACATCTTGCTCATCGTCTGCCCTCCTCGATTGCCAGGCTCTCAGCCGCGCGCCGCACCGTGCGGTCCGCGTAGTACCCGGGCTTCGGCTTGTCCTGACGGCTCGCCTCCAGCTCCGCCGTCAGCTTCGACGGACTCTCTCCTCGACGCAATCGGCTCCGCGCCCACGCCCAGTCGCGCTCGCTCTGAGACACGCCAGCGCCGGTCGCGCGCCAGCCCGGCGCCGGGCGGCCGTTCCCCTTCGGCGGTGCCGGCAGGTCGCCGAACGACTCCGGACCGACGGCCGCGCCGTTCAGGTCCACCCACGTCACCATCGCGTCGCCGCGGCCGGGCTTCTTGTTCCGGAACCCCGGCAGCCGCATCACGCGCGCTATGTCCGCCACCGCGCGGTCGCCGCCGTAGCGCAACGCCAGACCCGTCATCACCGTCTCGGCCCTGGTCTGCTCCCAGCCGGGGAGCGTGTGCCACAGCACTTGGTAGCGGTTCTCAGACGTCCGCAGGATCCCCGCCGGCGCCGGCAGCTTCCCGAGCTCGACGTCGTCCAGAACCCGCTTCAAGCCCGCGCCGCCGTCCTCGTCCAGGTCGAGCTGGAGGCGGCGAACCGACACCACGTCCTCCTTTTCGCGGCGTTTCCGCGTCCCCACCGGGTTGACGCCCACGAAGATGTCGTACCCTTGTGCGTTCAGGTGACGAAGCCACCCCTGAAAGCGCTCGCCGCACGCCCCGGCGGCCGTCGGGAACCGTTGCGCCACCTTCCCCGCGCCACGCGGCACCGCCACCACCGCGATGCGGTCCGACGGGCCGAACAGCCGGCGCAGATACCGCGTCGGCGGCGCTTGCTCCATGGGCTGCCCTTATCGTAACCTGATTTCCCATGCCCGACGATCCCAATCGCGGCTGGACTTCCCTCGCAGACCTCGCACCCCGCTTCGATTTCGAGTCCGGACGGCCACAGGAACCGAAGCCGGGCACCACCCGCGCCCAGCTCGTGGACCTCATCGCCGCACGCGAGGCCGAGCCCGAGGCCGGGTTCATCACCCGTATCCTGCTCCTGTGCTCGCTGCCGAGGACCGACCCGAAACGACGGCTCCAGTACGTCCGGCGCAACGGGCCGTACTCGCTCGCCATGCTGGCGGGGCACAACGCCAAGCTGCCCTACGGCAACATCCCCAGGCTGCTGCTCGCCTGGATCTGCACCGAAGCCGTCCGGACGCGCTCGCCCGAACTCGTCCTCGGTCGCTCGCTCTCCCACTTCATGCGCAAGATCGGTCTCTACACCGATTCTCGCAGTGGTGAGAGCGCCGGACGCGGCGGCGTCCGGACGCGCCTCCGAAACCAGATGTCCCGCCTCTTCCAGGCTTCCATCCAGCTCGCCTACAACACCGACGACACCAGTGCGTCGCTCACCTCACCGATCGCCGAACGCACCTTCTTGCTCTGGGACCGCCGCTCCGAGCCCCTCCTCTGGGAGTCCACCATCACGCTCGGCGGCCCCTTCTTCGAGGAGATCATCAACTCCCCCGTCCCCATCGATCTCTTCGTGCTGCGCGCCATCAAGCGCTCTTCCCTCGGCATCGACCTCTACATGTGGCTCACCTACAGGACCTTCGACCTCCAGCGGCCACTGCGGCTCCCCTGGAAGCTCCTCTACCGACAGTTCGCCCACCGACCCGAGAACGCCGACGACAAGTTCGCCGTCCGCGACTTCCGCAAGGCCGCCTGCCGCGAGCTCGTCAAGATCAAGACCGCCTGGCCCGGGCTCGACTACGGCCTGCCGACCGGCTGT
>JAJEFG010000026.1 GCA_022820545.1 Acidobacteriota bacterium
CTCCGGCCGGCATCGCGGCCGCAGGCCGCGAAACGCACGCCGCAGCCGATTCCCATGGCGTGATCCCAACCGGAAACGGCTGCGGGCCGCCCGAAACGAGCCGGACCTGGGCCCCACCTTCAGGGGGGAGGAGCGCGATCAGCGCGGGTTTCGCGCTCCCGCGCGATGCCGGCCAGAGGCCGGCGCTCCGAGGCGGCGCCGCCACAGCTGCTGGCCAACCCCGCACCGCTGCATTTTCGCAGCAACCGGCGCGCCGCGCACGGCACTCCTGTGATAGTTCTTCGCTATCACCCGATGAAACCCAGCAGCTTCACCCTGCGGCAGATCCAGTACGCGGTCGCGGTCGCCGATGCGTCCAGCTTTCGGCGGGCGGCGGAACACTGCCATGTGTCCCAGCCTTCCCTGAGCGCGCAGATTCGGGAGTTGGAGGAAGCGCTGGGCGTGCGACTGTTCGAGCGGGACCGCCGCGGCGTGATGATCACGACGGCGGGTTCCGAACTCATCGAGCGCATGCGGCGCGTTCTTGCGGATGTGGACGACGTAGCGAGCGCCGCAGGACAGTTCCTGGACCCTTTGGCCCGGACGCTTCGTATCGGCGCGATCCCCACCATCGGGCCCTACCTGCTCCCGGCCGCCACCCGGGTCCTGCGGGAGGAGCATCCGCGCCTTACGCTGACGTGGCTCGAAGAGAAGACCGACGCCCTGGTTCGCCGGATCCGCCAGGGGAAACTCGATGGCGGGTTCCTCGCTCTGGAAGCCGGGGTCGAGGACCTCGACTACGAGACCATTGAGGACGACCCGTTCGTTCTCGCGACGCCGGCGGACCATCCTCTTGGCCGGGCGTCCTCACCCGTTCCCTTCCGCCGCCTGCGGGGCGAGCGCATCCTCCTGCTCGACGAGGGGCACTGCTTCCGGGACCAGGTCATCGAGTTCTGCAGCCGGCGCGGCGTCGAGGAACTCAGCGTGCGCGCGACCAGCCTGCCGACCCTGGTGCAGATGGTCGCGGCGGGCATGGGGATCACCCTCCTGCCTCGGATGGCGGTGCGGGCCGAGGCGCCGCGGTCGGACCTCCGGACGCAGGCGGTGACGCAGCCGGTCCCGCACCGCACGGTCATCCTCGCCTGGCGGCGGCAGTCGGCGGCCGCCGAGACCATGCGGGAGGTCGCGCGGACCGTGCGGGGCGCGGTCCGCGCGACGTAACGGGACGGCGGCGCGGAAGCCGCCGCCGTCCCCTTCCGGTCCCGCCTACCGATCGAGGTCGAAGCGGTCCAGGGTCATCACCTTCGCCCACGCCGCCACGAAGTCGTGGACGAACTGCTCGCCGGCATCGTCGGCCGCATAGAACTCGGAAACGGCCCGCAACTCCGAGTTCGAGCCAAAGATCAGGTCCACGCCGGTGGCGGTCCACCGGAGATCGCCGCTCGCGCGGTCACGACCCTCGTACACCCCCGGCGTGGCGGACTCCGACCAGGTGGTGGACATGTCGATCAGGTTCACGAAGAAGTCGTTGCTCAGCGCGCCGGGCCGAGCCGTGAACACGCCGTGGGACGCGCCGCCGGCGTTGGCGTCGAGGGCTCGCATTCCTCCGACCAGCACCGACATCTCGGGAATCGTCAGGTTCAGGAGCGACGCCTTTTCCACCAGCAGCTCGGCCGGGGTCCGCCCGTTGCCGCCCGCCAGGTAGTTCCGGAAACCGTCCGCCCGGGGCTCCAGCAGGTTGAACGCGTGGATGTCGGTCTCTGCCTCGGAGGCGTCGGTGCGGCCCGGTTCGAAGGGGACCCGCACCCGCACGCCGCCGCGCTCGGCGGCGAGTTCGATGCCGGCGGCGCCGCCCAGAACGATCAGGTCGGCGAGCGAAACCCGCTTGTCACCCGACTGGGCCCCGTTGAAGTCGCGCTGGATCCCTTCGAGAACCCCGATCACCCGGGCCAGCTCCTGCGGATCGTTGGCGGCCCAGTCCTTCTGGGGGGCCAGCCGGACCCGGGCGCCGTTGGCGCCGCCCCGCATGTCCGTGGCGCGGAAGGTGGATGCCGAGGCCCAGGCGGCGCGCACGAGTTCCGCACTCGAAAGACCGGCGCCCAGGATGTCGGCCTTCAGGACCTGGGCGTCCTGCGCGTCGATCAGGGTGTGGTCCACCGCGGGCACCGGGTCCTGCCAGGTGAAGACCTGGTCCGGGGCGAGGTCGCCGCGGTATCGGGAGACGGGTCCGAGGTCGCGGTGGGTGAGCTTGAACCAGGCGCGGGCGAAGGCGTCCTCGAACTCGTCGGGGCTTTCGAGCCAGCGCGAGGTCAACTCGCGATAGATCGGGTCCACCTTCAGCGCGAGGTCGGTGGTGAGCATGATCGGAGCGTGGCGGAGGGACGCGTCGTGCGCGTCCGGCACCAGGTTCGCGCCGGCGCCGCCCTCGGGAATCCACTGGATGGCGCCCCCGGGGCTCGTCGTCTGGACCCACTCGAACCGGTAGAGGTTCTGGAGGAAGTTGTTCGTCCAGCGGGCGGGGCTGCTGGTCCAGGCGCCTTCGAGGCCGCTCGTGATCGTGTCCTTGCCGTGCCCCTCGCCGTAGGTGTTCTCCCAGCCGAAGCCCTGCGCCTCGATCGCGCCGCCCTCCGGTTCGACGCCCACGTTCCCGTCCGCCGGCGCGGCGCCGTGGGCCTTGCCGAAGGTGTGTCCGCCGGCGATGAGCGCGGCCGTTTCCTCGTCGGTCATGGCCATCCGGCCGAAGGCCTCGCGGATGGCGTCGGCGGCCGCCTGGGGGTCCGGGTTCCCGCCCGGCCCCTGGGGATTCACGTAGATCAGGCCCATCTGGGTGGCGCCGAGGGGAGAATTCAGGTTCCCGTCGCCGTCGCGGCGGTCCGCGCCGAGCCACTCGCCCTCGGGACCCCAGTTCACCTCGAGGGCCGCCCAGTCGTCCTCGCGGCCCCCGGCGAAGCCGAGCGTCTCGAAGCCCATGGACTCCATGGCGACGGTGCCGGCGAGGACGATCAGGTCCGCCCACGAGATCGCCCGGCCGTACTTCGCCTTGATCGGCCAGAGCAGCCGGTGCGCCTTGTCGAGGTTCGCGTTGTCGGGCCAGCTGTTCAACGGCGCGAACCGCTGCTGGCCGCCGTCGGCGCCGCCCCGGCCGTCCATCTCCCGGTACGTTCCGGCGCTGTGCCAGGCCATCCGGATGAAGAACGGTCCGTAGTGGCCGAAGTCGGCGGGCCACCAGTCCTGGGAGGTGGTCATCAACTCGGTCAACTCGGCCTTGAGGGCGTCGAGGTCGAGGCTCTCGAACGCCTTGCCGTAGTCGAAATCGTCACCCAGCGGGCTGGAACCCGGGGAGTTGAGCCGCAGCGGACCGAGGTCCAGCCGATTGGGCCACCAGTCCGCGTTGGTCGGCGCCTGCTCCTGGGCAACGGCCGGGTGGGGCAGCGTGACGGGACCGATTCCAACGGCCAGCAGGACGGCTACGGCGAGCGAGTGCTTCAGCATTTGTTCTGTCTCCCGGTGAGTGGGCAGTCCGGCCGTCGCGGGGCCTCTTTTGGCTCCCCGGGCCTGACTCCGAGTCTGGTTCGAGTGCTACCAGTCTGAAGCCGGACGACTGATTCGTCCAAGACATTGTGTCTATCGAAGTGATAGATACGACCTATCAGTCGCCGGACACTGCCCGGAGTACCGCCTCGTTCACTGCCGCCCGGCCACGACCACCGACCAGTTCCGCCCCACCCCGGGACCCTCCCGCCGGTAGGAGTGGAACGCCGGCTGGCACCGGGTGCAGACGGTGGTGTCCTCGATCCCGTCCTCCGGCAGGCCCGCCGCGAGCAACTGGAGGCGGTTCGCGAGCACCAGGTCGAGGTGGGGGCGTCCCGCGGCGCGTGGCCGGAGGGCGAACCGGTCCACATCGTGTCCCTTCTCGCGGAAGGCGGAGACCACCTCGGGGCCGACCTCGAAGCAGCAGGCGCGGATCGCGGGGCCGATGACGGCCCTGAGCCGGGAGGGAGGAGCGCCGGACTCCGCGGCCAGCGCGCGGGCGGCCGCTTCGACGACCCGCACCCGGGTGCCGCGCCAACCCGCGTGAGCCCCGGCCACCGCGCCGGAGGCCGGGTCCGCCAGCAGCACCGGGACGCAGTCGGCGGCCTTGATCGCGACGGCGGTCCGGGGGACGGAGGTTACGAGCGCGTCGCCGACGGGCGGAGTGTCCGGCCGCGCGGCGGTACGGAGCACCTGCACGTCGTTGCCGTGGACCTGCCGCAGGGTGTGCACGGCCTGGACTTCGGCGGCGCGCCCGAGCAGATCCAGGTCGGCGTCCAGACTGTCGCGGACGCCGAGAGACGGGGCATCCGCTTGCCGGGTCCTGACCCGGCAGGTGAAGCCGTGGAGGGTCGGGAAACGGATGGAAACGAGCGCCTCGAGCGGTTCGGCGGGGCCGAGGGGCTGCCAGCGGAAGCCGTGGGGCGGGTCGGGGAAGTGGAAGGGGGTCAACGCTGCACGCCGTGCCGTTGGTCTGCTTCAGCCCGTGAGACTGGGTAAGGGCGCGGTGCCGAGCACCGCGCGTGCCGGTCTGGAGACCTGGTCATCAGACCGGCTCGCGGCCCGCAGGGCGCGTCGAGCTGCATGCCCTGACGGCGGGGTTCGGAGCGCCGGCGCGTCATCCTGTCGGTGGAAGGGCTGGGAGTCCACGCCGGAGGCCCCGAGGCTGGGTGGGGTTGCGCCGGACGCGGTGCGGAGCACCGCGCGTGCCGGTCTGGAGACCGGCGTTCCAAGCCGGCGCGCCACTCCCCTAGCTGCGGCGGTTCAGGTACGGGGGTGTCTCGAGGTCGCCCCAGCGGTCGTCCCCCACGTCTTCGGGGAGGGACATGGGCTCGTCGATCACCGGCCGCGAGGCGGAGCCGAAGACGTCGGCGCGGTCCTGGTTCGTCCCGTTCCCCTTCGCCTCCACGCGGTTCGCGTCGGGTTCGGCGATCGTGGGGAAGGTGTCCAGTTTCGGGATGGTTCGACCGACCCGGCCACCGGCCCGGTCGGCCATCCCCGCCGGACCGGTCCCGGCCGCCGGCGGCGCGACGCCCCGCCCGCCGAACGTACCCGTCGCGCGGGTGGTGTAGTTCGCGAAGTCGTTGGGGGTCGCGTTCGCGCGGCTCCGGTCGGGGAACCCGGTGGCGACCACCGTCACCTTGATCTCGCCCGTCTCGTCCATTCTCGGGTCGAGCGCCGTCCCGATGAGGATGTTGTCCCCCGGTTCGGGGTCGGCCGATCCGTAGATTCCGGTTCCCTCGGGGGCCACGGCATCCCGCACGACCTGGACGGCGCGCTGCACCTCGTTGAGCGTCAGGCTCTCACCCCCCGTGACGTTGACGATGATGCTCGCCGCGCCCTGAATCGAGGTGTCCTCGAGCAGCGGCGAAGAGATGGCCGCCTCGGTGGCCTCCTCAACCCGGTCCTCGCCCGAGGACTGCCCGATGCCCATGACCGCGTCGCCGCGCAGCCGCATGGCGGAACGGACGTCGGCGAAGTCCAGGTTGATCTCCCCCGGGACCTGGATCAGGTCCGAGATCCCCTGAACGGCCTGCCGGACCACGTCGTCCGCGCTCCGGAACGCGTCCCGGATCTTGAGGTTCCCGTACACCTCGACGACCCGGTCGTTCGGAACGCAGATGAGGGTGTCCACGAACTCGCGGAGTTCGCGGATCCCGTCGTTGGCCGTCGTCCGGCGCCGCTTGCCCTCGACGCTCATCGGCTTGGTCGCCACCGCGATGCAGAGGGCCTTGATCTCCTGGGCGACGCAGGCGATCACCGGCGCCGCGCCGGTTCCGGTGCCGCCTCCCTCACCCACGGTGATGAAGATCATGTCGGCGCCCGCCAGCACGTCGATGAGACGATCCATGTCGTCTCGCGCCGCCAGCCGTCCCACTTCCGGATCGCCGCCGCACCCGAGTCCGCCGGTCCGCTCGATTCCCAACTGGATCTTCACAGGCGCTTTCGACAGCTCGAGCACCTGGGCGTCGGTGTTCGCGGCGATGAACTCGACGCCGGTGACGCCCGCCTCGATCATCCGGTTGACGGCATTGCCACCGCCGCCGCCGACGCCGATGACCTTGATGACGGCCCGCTTCTCCAGCACATCGTCGGAGGGCGCAAGCGGCGCGGCGGGAGCGGCGGCCTTCTTCTTCCGAGCCGGCTTCTTCCGGGCCGGCGGGTCGGCAGCGCTCGCCGCCGTTTCCGCGACTGTCGGGGCCGGTTCCGCCTCGGCTACCACCGGCTCCGCGGGCTCGGCAGCACCAGCTTCCGGCGGCATGGCCTCCGGCGCGCCGGACTCGGCCGCGGGGGCAGCGTCCGGGGCGGCGAAGAGCGCCGGCTGCCCGGCGGGGGCCGACTGCACTCCCGCGTCCGGGGACGCGTCGGCCTTGCCCGTCTTCGTGGGGCCGGCTTCGGGATCGCTGGCCTTGGGCTCTGGTTCTTCGGCGAAGAAGATCATGGGATCACTCCTTGGGGTGGGGGTGTTGGGGAAAAGTGGTCATTGGGCCTTCCGGAGGTGTCCGGCCACCCGCCGGAGGCTGTCCCCGATGGCGCGGCCCATCTCCGAGAGCGCGGACCGGGGCCTGGCGGCGGGACTGCGCTGGCGATGCAGGAGGCCGTAACGGCAAAGACCCATGGCGCAGCCGAAGTCCGGGCGCGCCGCAAGGTCGCGCCGGCCGGTCAGACCCTGGGGTCCGCGACTCTCGACGTACGCCCCGAAAACCAGCCGCGTCACGTCGCTCAGTCCGTCGAGGTTCGCTCCGCCTCCGGTGAGCACCATGGTCCGGGGGACCTCCCGGAGCACGGCGCCCAACTGGTCACGGATCTTGGTGAGATCGCTCTCCGCCCGCCGCTGAAGGACTTCGGCGAGCAGCCGGCGGCGCCATTGCTTGGGATAGCCGCCGCCCGAAACGTGGATCTCGAAGTGATCGTCCTCGGGCACCTTTTCCGCGAGGGCGACGCCGTAGCGGCGCTTGGCCTGCTCCGCGTGGGCGTGGGAGGTCTTGAGTCCGAGGGCGAGGTCGCGGGTGTACGCCCGGCCGCCGCTCGGCATCAGGTCCGAATGCCGCAGCGCTCCGTGCCGGAACACCGCGATCTCGGTCGTCATGGCGCCGACGTCGAGCAGGACGACGCCATCCTGCCGCTCTTCCCCGGTGAGGACGCCGTAGCCGGCGGCCAGGGGGGCCGCGACCAGGCGCTCGATGCGGATGCCGGCGCCGTTCACCGCCTCCTCGAGGCGGTGGAGCGTGGCGGCGGGACAGCTCACCAGGTGCACGTGCGATTCGATCTTCTCGCCCGTCCAGCCCGTCGGGTTGTCGGTGGAATCGAGGTCGTCCACCCAGAACTCCTGGGGAAGCGCGTGCAGCAGTTCATAAGGAGGGCGGAGCCACGCCGTGCCGCCGTCCCTGGGCACGGCCGCCATGACGGCCCGGTAGACATCGGACTCCGCAATGCGGTGCTGCGGCGTCAGGATCGAGATCGCGCCGGACGAGTTGATGCTGCGGCGGGTACGGCTGCCCACCGAGACGAAGGCCGATCCGACCTCCACGCCGGCGGCCTGTTCGACTTCCTCGACCGCCTGCCGGACGGCTTCGGTGACCCCTCCCAGCCGCACGACCTCGCCGTACTGGACGGAGTTCCGCGACTCGGCCTGCCCGACCGCCAGCACCTCGAGCTCCATCGCCTCCTCCGTTCCGGAAGGAGCCTCGGGCATGCGGGCGAGCACGGTGCGCACCAGATCGGATCCGATGTCGATGCCGCAGAGCAGACCCGCAGACCTCGTCATTCCGTCTCTCCTCCCACGGGTTGGTGAGGCAACTCTTCGGCGTCGGCCGCCGGCTCGCTGCGGATGAGAAACCGGTCCGGGACCCGGGCATCGACCCGCGAAAGCCCCGGCCAGCGCTCGACCAGATCGGGCAGGAGCGCGGCGACGCGCTCCAGGCCTTCGGCGAAACCCCGTTCGCTCAGCAGGATCGGGACCGCCGGCGATCGCAGGATCACCTGCACCCGGTAGGGACCGCCGCTCACGTCCATCTCCGAAACGAGCCGGTCCAGTTCCGGCCGGCGGGACAGCGCCGCCGCCAGCCGGCCGGCGAGCGCCGCGCGGTCCTCGAAATCGACGCGGCTTTGGTCGGCGCCCCGGATCAGGACCAGGTCCGCCGCGTCGGCCCACGCGAAATCGGCGGCCGTGGCCGGCCCGAGAACCGTTCCGTCGCCCGCGAGGGCTACGGGGAGCTCCCAGTCGAGGAGCGCCACGGCCCGCTTTTCCTCGACGTCCACCAGGACGCCGCCGGGCAGCAGCCGCTCCACCGAGACGCGCGCGGGGATCCCCGTCGCCAGCAGTTGCTCGCGGATCACCGCCGCATCCGCGAGCAGCCCGGCGGGATCGAGGACTCCGGGGCCCGCGAAACGGTGCAGATGACCCGCCCCGCGGATCCGCAGTTCGGCCGGGCCGCCTTCGGGCGCCGCGCCGGCCGTCTCGACGGCGGTCATCCTTCCCACGATGACTCCGGCGGCCAACGCGAGGCCCACGGACCCAACCGCAATGCGGACGGCCAATCGCGGCAGCGGGGTCCTGGGCGCCGGCGGCGCGACCAGCCGCGGCTCTCCGTCCACCGGGCGGCGCCAGCCCTCCTGGTCGCGGTGCGGCGGGAGCTCGATGGGCAGCGAATCCGCCCGCCGTCCCGCCAGCCGATCACGCCACCCGTTCACGGAGCACCTCCTCGAGCAGGTCGGGTAACCGGGTGATGCTTCCCGCCCCCAGCGTCAGAACCACGTCGCCGGTCCGAAGCTCGGGACCGAGCCGGCTCGCCACCTCGTCGAGGGGGCCCAGGAAACGGACATCGGGATGCCCCGCACCCCGGATTCCCTCGGCGAGCGCTTCGCCGTCCACTCCTGGAATCGCGTTCTCGCCGGCGGGGTAGACGTCCGTGACCACGACGACGTCCGCGCCGCCGAAGGCCCGGCAGAACTCGTCGTGGAGATCGCGCACCCGGGTGTAGCGGTGCGGTTGGAAGACCGCCACCGTGCGGGCGCCGAACGCCGCCCGCGCGGCCTCGAGCGTCTCCCGGATCTCGCTCGGGTGGTGGGCGTAGTCGTCCACGATCCGCACCCCGGCCGGTTTGCCGCGCATCTGGAACCGGCGTTCGACCCCGGTGAAAGCCTCGAGGCCCTTGCGGATCGCCGGGGTGCCGAGGCCGAACTCGAGCCCGACGGCGGCGGCGGCCAGGCTGTTCAGGACCGCGGTCCGGCCCGGCTGCTTCAGGTGGACGGCGCCGGCCAGACCGCCCCGGATCCGCAGCTCGTAGCGGGTCCCGTCCTCGGAGATGGAGATCCCTTCGGCCGAGATCTCGGCGTCCGCAGCGAGCCCGTAGGTGATGACCCGGCGGCGGACGCGCGGCAGCAGCGAGCGCACGTTCTCGCAGTCGATGCAGACGATCGCTCCCCCGTAGAACGGGGTCATGTTGATGAAGCTGAGGAAGGAGTCGAGGAGGTCCGCCATCCCTTCGTAGGCGTCGAGGTGCTCGCGGTCGATTCCGGTGACCACCGCCAGCACCGGCAGCAGCCGCAGGAACGTCCGGTCGGACTCGTCGGCTTCCGCCACCAGGATCTCGGACTTCCCGACGCGCGCGCCGCCCCCGATCGTTGCGACCCGGCCGCCGATCACCGTCGTCGGATCGAGGCCCGCGTGATCGAGCAGCACCGAGGTCATCGAAGTCGTCGTGGTCTTGCCGTGCGACCCCGCGACGGCCACCGCGAACTTCATCCGCATCAGCTCGGCGAGCATTTCCGCGCGCGGAATGATGGGGAGCTGCCGCTCCCGGGCCGCCGTCACTTCGGGGTTGTCGGCCGGGACCGCCGAGGAGATGACAACCACATCGGCGCTTTCGACCTGATCGGCGGCGTGTCCCTCGAACACGATGGCGCCGAGCTCGGCCAGGCGCCGCACGTTCGCCCCGAGCCGGAGGTCGGAGCCGCTGACGGGGTAACCGAGGTTCAGCAGCACCTCCGCGATGCCGCTCATCCCGACGCCGCCGACGCCCACGAAGTGCACCCGGGTCCGCTTGGAGAACAGGAGCCCGCCGCCCGCCCCGGAGGGGGAGAGCCTCGGCACGCGGCCGTTCACGCCGAACCTCCCGCGAGGTCGTGAAGCCGGGCGGCGAGCCGCTCGGCCGGGCGGTCGCGCACCAGCCGGCGGGCCGCGCCCGCCATGTCCGCCCGCCGGAACGGGTCGTCGAGCAGGGAGCAGAGCGCGCTCGCGAACTCCGCGCCCGAGGCGTCCTCGTCCATGGCGAGCGCCGCCCCCGCCTCGGCGAACGCGGCGGCGTTCTGCCGCTGGTGACCGCCCGCGACCGGCGCCGGCACCAGGATTCCCGGCCGGCCGGCGGCCGCGAGTTCGGCGCAGGTGATGGCCCCCGCCCGGCCGACCACCAGGTCCGCGCCGGCCATCGCCCGGGGCATGTCGTCGAGATACGCCACCACGTCGGCGCCGAGCCCCGCGTCGCGATAGGCGTCCCGGACCCGCGCTTCGTCGGCCGGACCCGTCTGGTGGGTGATCCGGAGATGGCCGCCCCAGGCGCGCAGCTCCGGCAGTGCCTCCGTCACCAGCCGGTTCAACCGGGAGGCCCCCTGGCTGCCGCCCGTCACCAGCACGGACACGGTCCCGTTGTTGCCGGGCGCCGGCGCCAGTCCGAAGAACTCCCGGCGGACCGGGACTCCGGCCACCAGCGCCGGTTGCCGGAAGTACCGCCGGGTGCTTTCCCAGGCGACGGCGACCTCGGTCGCGAACGGGGCGCTCCACCGGGTCGCGAACCCGGGCTCGGCGTTGGGCTCCAGGATCAGCGAGGGGATGCCGAGGAGCCGGGCGGCGAAGACCGCCACTCCGGAAACCGAGCCGCCGGTGCCGAACACCGCGTGGGGGCGGAACTCCTTCAGGAGCCGGCGCATCTGGCCGAGCGAGCGGAGGAGCCGGACCGAGGTGCGGGGCAGGACCAGCGGCGACCGGCCCCGGATGGGCGGTACCTCCACCAGTTCGAGCGGGAACCCGTGGCGCGGCACGATGCGCCCCTCGAGCCCCTTCGCGGTGCCCACGAAACGGATTTCGGCGGGCCCCTGGTCGGCGAAGGCGCCGGCGACGGCGAGGCCCGGGTAGATGTGCCCCCCGCTGCCGGCGGCGGCCACGAGCAAGCGGGCCATCATGGCACCCTCTGCGAGACCGACAGCACCAGGCCCGCCGCCAGCAGGGTGGTGATGAGCGAGGAGCCGCCGGCGGAAATGAACGGGAGCGGGAGGCCGGTGGTGGGAAGGATCGCGGTCGCGACGCTGAAGTTCAGAAAGGCCTGGACAGCGATGGTCAGCGTGGCCCCCGCCCCGAGCAGCATGCCGAAACGCTCGGAAGCGCGGCTCGAGACGACGAGCCCCCGGACGGTGAAAAGGAGGAAGGCGACCACCACCAGCCCCGCGCCGATGAAGCCCAGTTCCTCGCCGACCACCGAGAAGACGAAGTCCGAGTGGGGCTCGGGAAGGTAGAGCAGCTTCTGGCGGCTGGCGGCGAACCCGACTCCGGTCAGGCCCCCGCTGCCGAGCGCGATGAGCGACTGGCTCAACTGGAAACCGTCGCCGAGCGGGTCGGCGAACGGATCGAGAAAGGTCAGGAACCGGGCGATCCGATAGTCGGCGGCGAGCACGCCGGCGGCAAACAGCGGAATCCCCACTGCCGCCAGACCCGCCAGGTGCTTGAGGCGCGCGCCACCGAGGAAGATCACCGACACTCCGACCAGCACCAGCAGCGTCGCGGTTCCGAGATCGGGCTGGAGATAGATGAGCCCGGCGAGAAAACCCGTAGCGACGAGCGGCAACCACAGCGTGCGGAAGGAGTCGGCGCTCCGGGCGGCCAGCAGATGGGCGAGGACCACGACCAGCGCGAGCCGCGCCGGCTCGGAGGGTTGCAGGGTGAACCCGGCGAACTGCACCCACCGGTTCACGCCGTTGATGGCGGGTGAGACCAGCGCGGCGAAGAGCGACACGATGACCAACCCGTACAACGCCCAGACGACGGCCGGCCGGTTCAGCCGCCGGTAGTCCGAGCGGGCCACGGCGATCATCGCCAAACAGCCGAGCGCCGCCCAGGCCGCCTGGCGCCCCAGGAAGTACGACGGACTGCGGTCGCTGGCGTCCGCCACGATGGCGGAGGCGCTGTAGAGCATGACCAGCCCGAAGACGAGGAGCCCGAGCGTCAGGAGGAACAGGAGCCGGTCGGGGGCCATGCGCCGCGCCATTACCGCCCACCTCCCGCGCCTTTCCGGAGACGCTCGACCGCAGCGCAGAACTTCGTTCCGCGGTCACCGTAGTTCTCGAAGAGATCGAAGCTGGAACAACCGGGCGAGAGCAGCACGATCCCGTTTGGGCGGGACCGCGCGAGGGCGCGCTCCATCGCCCCCTCGAGCGTGTCGTGGACCTCCACGGGGACGCTCCGGATCTCGGCGGCGACCCGGTCCCTCGTCCGCCCGATCGCCTGGATCCCCCGCACCGCGCCCAGCGATCCCTCCATCTCGGCAAACCGGCCCCCCTTGAGGATTCCGCCCAGGATGAGCTGGATTCCACCGTTCGCCTGCGGCGAAAGCGCCTCGAGGGCCGCCCGGGTCGCCTGGAGGTTGGTCGCCCGGGAGTCGTTGACGAACCGGACGCCCGCCACCGACCCGGCTTCCTCGAGGGCATGCGGAAGGCCGGAGAAGCCGGCCGCCGCCCCTTCCAGCGCGTCCCGGCCGACCCCGAGCAGGCTGCCGGCGGCCGCCGCGGCGGCGAGATTGCGTTGCTGATGCCGGCCCGGCAGGCGGAGCGCCGAGAGACTCGCGAGGACCCGGGTGTGCGCCCCGTCGCGCCGGACGATCCGCCCGGAGTCGAGGAGCACCTGCGGATCGTGCCCGCCGCCAGCCCCGCCGAAGGCCAGCAGCCCCGCGCCGCTGCCCCGGGCGGCGCTCGTCGCGAGACCGGAAGCCACCGCATCATCCCCGTCGAAGACGGCCCAGTCGGAAGCTGTCTGGTTCTCGAAGAGCCGGGCCTTGGACCGGCGGTAGTCCGCGAGGTCCGGATGCCAGTCGAGATGGTCCTCGCCCACCTCCAGCATCACCGCGACGCGCGCCCGGAAGCGGGCGATGGTCGCCAACTGGAAGCTCGAGGTCTCGACCACCGCGACCTCGTCGGGACCGAACGATCCGGCGAGCGCGGTGAGCGGTTCCCCCAGGTTCCCGCAGGCCCGGGCCGGCACGCCCTGGATGCGCAGCGCGTCCGCGAGCAGCGTCACGACGGTGGACTTCCCCTTGGTGCCGGTCACCGCCACCAGCCGGTCCGCGGGTTCCCCGAGCGCCCGGTACCCGAGCTCCAGTTCCCCCCAGACCGGCAGCCGTTCTCGCCGCGCGGCCTTCAGGATGCCGGTCGCGGGCGGCACTCCCGGACTCGTCACGACGAGCGACATCCCGGCCAGCAGCGACGGGGGATGGCCCCCGCCGTGAACGCGCGCTCCCAGCGCCCGGAGCGCGGAGGCCGCGGGGATCTCCGGCTCCGGCCGGGAATCCGCCACCAGCACCCGCCGGCCGCGGCGGGCGAGATAGCGCGCCGCCGCCTGGCCGCTCGCACCGGCGCCCAGCACCAGAACGTCCGGTCCCGGGATGTCTGGGATTTCCGCCATCGGTCATCGCAGCTTGAGGGTGGTGAGGGTGGCGAGCGCGCAGAGGACGGCCAGGATCCAGAAGCGGACGCTCACCTGCGTCTCCTTCCAGCCCGCGAGTTCGAAGTGGTGGTGGAGCGGCGCCATCCGGAAGAGCCGCCGGCCGGTGAGCTTGAAGCTGGCGACCTGCAGGATCACCGACAACGTCTCCACCACAAACACGCCGCCGACGATCACGAGCAGGATCTCCTGCCGGATCAGGAGCGCCTGCATTCCGATCCCGGCCCCGAGGGCGAGCGATCCCACGTCGCCCATGAAGACGCGCGCGGGATGGGCGTTGAACCACAGGAACCCGAGCGCGGCCCCGGTGATCGCGGCGCCGAAGATGGTCACTTCGGAGGCGCCGGGGACGTAGAGGATGTCGAGATACGCCGAGAACTCGGCATGCCCGGACAGGTAGGTGAGCGCGGTGTACACGGCGGCCGCCACCAGCACGCAGCCTGCCGCGAGCCCGTCGAGCCCATCGGTCAGGTTGACCGCGTTCGAGGACGCGAGGAGCACCACCATGGCCGCCGGCACGAACAGCAGGCCGAGTTCGGGCTGGAACTCCTTGAAGAAGGGGAACACCACGCGGGTGGTGAACTCGCCGCCACCGGAGTACCAGAGAAGAAAAGCGCCCACCAGCAGCCCGAGCAGGAGCTGAACGCCGAACTTCGTACGGGCGCGAAGTCCGATCCCGTCCGCCCGCCGCAGCTTCTTCCAGTCGTCCACGAATCCGAGCGTGCCGAAGGCGGCCATCGTGAGCACGGCCACCCAGACGAGCACGTTGCCCAGGTCCGCCCAGAGCAGGGTGGAAAGGATCACGGTCCCCACGATCAGGACTCCGCCCATGGTGGGGGTGCCGGCCTTGTGCTGGTGCGCCGGACCGTCGGCGCGAATCTGCTCGCCCACCCGCAGCCGGGAGAGGCGGGAAATCACGAAGGGGCCGAGGCCGAGCGAGAGGACGATCGCGGTGGCGGCCGCCACCGCGGTGCGGACGGAGACGTAGCGGAAGACGTTGAAGGCGCTGATCTCGTCCGCGAGCGAGAAGAGCAGGTCGCCGAGCATCAGGCGTCTCCTCCGCCCCGGACTTCTTCCCCGCCACGGGCCTGCAGCCGGCGGAGCGCGGCATCGAGTCCGACCGCCCGCGATGCCTTGAACAGCACCAGATCTCCGGGGCGGAGGACCCCTTCCAGCAGCGCCGCCGCCTCTTCGGGATCGTCCGCGGCGAGGGTGTTCGATCGGGGAGCGGCCGCCTCCGCGAAGGTCCGTCCCAGGGGCCCCACCCCGACGATCAGGTCCAGCGGCAGCGTGGCCGCCAGTTCCCCGCAGGCGGCGTGGAGCGGCCCGGCGTCCTCCCCGAGTTCCCGCATGTCACCCACGACCACGATCCGCCGCCCGGCGGGGAGGGCCGCGAACTCCGAGAGCACCGCGCGCAGCGCGCGGGGGCTGGAGTTGTAGGTCTCGTCGAGCGCCACCGCACCGCCGCGGAGCGGAACTCGCGTCCCCCGGCCCGGAAGCGGAGCAAGCTCCGCCACCCCCTGGGCCGCGCGCTCGATCGGCACGTCGAGGACCGTCGCCGCGGCCAGCCCGGCGAGCACGTTGCCCGCGTTGTGCCGGCCGGCGAGACCGCACGAAACCGACACGGCGGGTCCGCCGAAAGCGCTCACTTCGAAAACGAGGCCGGAAGGGCGCGCCGCGTAGCCCGAACCCCGCACATCGACCCCCTCGGCGAAGCCGTAGGTCACGCGCCGTCCCGAAAAACGGCGGGCCTGGGCCCGGACGAGCTCGTCGTCGGCGTTCACGACGGCGGTCGCGTCGGCGGGAAGGGCCTCGAAGAGCTCCCCCTTGGCGGCGGCGATCGCGTCGAGCGACCCGAAGTACTCGAGATGCGCCTCCGCGATGGTGGTCACGACGCCGCAGTCGGGCACCGCGATCTCGGTGAGCGTCCGGATCTCCCCCGGAGCGGACATCCCGAGTTCCACGACGCCCACTTCCTCGTCTTCGCGGCCGAGCAGCGAGAGGGGGAGCCCCCACTGGTTGTTCAGGTTCCCCCGCGACCGGAAGACGGAGCGCTCCACGCCGATGGCGGCGGCCGCCGCCTCCTTGGTGGTCGTCTTGCCGAGACTCCCGGTGATCGCCACGATCCGGGCGCCGCTCGCGAGCCGCTGCTCGCGGGCGAGGGCCCCGAGCGCCTCGGTCGGGTCGGACACGCGGATCAGGAAACCCCCGGGGACGTCCTCCCGGCGGTCGTAGCCGCTCTCGACCACGACGCCAACCGCCCCCGCGCGGAAGGCATCCGGAACGAACGTGTGGCCGTCGAAGCGCGGTCCCCGGATCGCGAAGAACAGGTCGCCCGGGGCGAGCGTCCTGGAGTCGATCGAGACCCCGGTAAACATCGCGACAGGTCCTTCCGTGGGGCCTGCGAGGACGCCCCCCATCGTCCGGGCCGCCGCTCCGCCGTGGAGTCTCATGAGAGCGGGAACTCCAGCGCCCCGGCCACCACCTGCCGGTCGTCGAAGGGGATCCGGGTGTCCCCGAGTTGCTGGTGCGTCTCGTGCCCCTTGCCGGCGACCAGCACGAGGTCCCGCGGTCCGGCCACCGCCACCGCCTCTTCGATGGCGCGCCGGCGGTCCGGTTCCGTCAGGACCTCGGCGCCGAGCGCCGGATTCTCCGCACCCACCCGGACCTCGGCGATGATGGTGCCGGGTTCCTCCCCGCGGGGGTTGTCGGAGGTCACGACGACCCGGTCGGCGAGCCGGGCGGCGGCGTCTCCCATGAGGGGCCGATTGCCCCGGTCGCGTTCGCCGCCGCAACCGAAGACCACGTGCAGGCGGCCGTCCCCCACGAGGCAGCGGGCGGCCGCGAGGGCGCGGGCCAGCGCGTCCGGCGTGTGCGCGTAGTCCACGAGCACCGCCGGCTTCCGGCCCCGGCGGCTTCCCCGCGGCGCCCCGATCCGTTCCATCCGGCCCGGGGGCGGCGCGGCCCCGGAGAGGACCTCGGCGGCCCGGGCGCCGTCGAACCCGAGCGCGGTGAGGGCTCCCCAGGCCGCCGCCAGGTTCAGGGCGCTGAAGTGTCCGAGCATCGGGCTCGAGATCTCGCCGCGCCCCGCCGGGCCGTCCAGCGAGACGCGCGTCCCGTCGAGGTCGGAGCGGATGGCCGACAGGCGGATCGTGGCCCCCGGGTCGGAGCCGAAGCCCACGACCCTCACGTCGGGACGGAGTTCCTCGAGCTCGGCCGCGAGCCGCACGCCGAAGGGGTCGTCCCAGCCGATGACGGCGGTACCGCCGGGGCGGAGCAGCTCCGTGAACAGCTCCCGCTTCGCGTGGAAGTAGGCATCGAACCCGCCGTGAAAATCGAGGTGGTCGCGGGTGAGGTTGGTAAAGACCGCCACCTCGAAGGCCGTCCCTCCGAGCCGTCCCTGCCGGAGGCCGTGGGAAGAGCACTCGACCGCGCCGAAGCGGCACCCCGCGGAGCGCGCGAGCGCCAGCAGGGACTGGAACTCGGGGGCCTCCCGGGTGGTGAGGCCGGCCGCGGCGGGTTCGAGGAGGCGGCCGCCGGCGTGCGCCCGGTGCGCCACCGTCCCGCAGTAGAGGCCTCCGGAGGTTTCCTGCCGGAAGAACGCGTCGAGCAGCCAGGCGACGGTGGTCTTCCCGTTGGTCCCGGTCACTCCGACGAGCCGCATCGCATCCGCGGGGCGGCCATGGAAGGCGGCCGCCACCGGTCCGGCGGCGCGGCGGGCATCGCGTACCCGCACGACCGGGATCCCCGGATCCGCCGGCGGCGTTTCCACCAGCGCGGCCGCGGCCCCGGCGGCGGCCGCGGCCGGCACGAAGTCGTGGCCGTCGAAACGCTCGCCGGGCATGGCGATGAAGAGGCTCCCGGGCTCGACGGTCCGCGAATCGCACGTGACGCCCCGGATCCGGAGATCGCCGGCGCCGGCCGGCAGCTCCGCTTCCAGGCCGTCGAGGAGGTCTCGAAACCGGCGGGAGGGGATGCCGGTGGCGTTCATCGCGGCCGGCTCTCCTGGTTCCCCGCGGACGGTTCCCGGGGAGCCGGAACTCCCGCCTCCGGATCGGCCTCGGCGGCGCTGCCCTCCGGCGCCGGCCCGCCTTCGAGGGATCCGGGCGGGCCCGGCGGGAGGAATTCCGGGGCGGCGGACGGTACCGGCGGTTCATGGGCAGCCGAAGGCGTTCCCGCGGCGACGGCGATCAGGGTCGTCCCGGAGGTCGCCGGATCCGAGGCTTCCGCCATCCTCAGGCGCGAGGCAACGATGTCGCGCGCCGGGGCTTCGGGCCCCACCGGGGCGCCCGTGCCCGGGAGCGCGGACGCGACCCGGGCGCGCCGCTGGCGGGCGAGTTGACGCACGTTCCTCCCCGAACTGACGAGGCGCTCCGTTCCCCACCCGGTCCTCCGGTCCCGCCAGAGCACCCGATCCGCAATCCTTCCGAAGACGGCCGCGGCCCCCGTCCCGCTGTGATTGGGCCTCTGCACGTCGAGGATCACCACCCCGGTGAAGAGCGGGTTGCGGGCGGGCGCGAAGCCGGCGAAGGAGGCGGTGTAGTCGGTCTCCGAGTAGCCGCCGGCCTCCGCCTTCTGGGCGGTCCCCGTCTTCCCCGCGATCGAGAAACCGTCCACCGCCGCATTGCTGCCGGTTCCCTCGAGGACGGCGCCGGCGAGAAGCTGTCCCACCCGCGCGGCCGTCATCGCGCTGATGACCCGCACGCCCTCTTCCGGCGGTTGGACCTCGCCCCCGATTCCCCGGATCAGGCGGAGGGGCTGGCGGATCCCCCCGGTCGCGACGGTGTTCACGCCCTGGATGAGCTGGACCGGCGTGACCGCGATCCCGTGACCGAAGGAGACGGTCGCGAGGCGGATCGGCCGCCAGACGCCCTTCTCCGGAACGATGCCGCGACTCTCCGCGCCGAGGGGCAACCCGGTGGGTTCGCCGAACCCGAAAGCCTGCACATACCCGTGCAGGGCTTCCGAACCGAGGCGGTCGGCGACCTGCAAGGTGCCGATGTTGGAAGAGTGCTGGATCACGCCGGCGAAGGTGAGCGGCCCGAGCGGCTTCCAGTCGCGGACGGTCCGCCGGCCGATGCGGTAGCTGCCGTCGAAGGTCTCGAATTCCTCTTCCTCGTCGGTCACCCCTTCCTCGAGAGCCGCCGCCGCGGTGAAGATCTTGAAGACCGATCCCGGCTCGTAGGGATCGGTGATGCTCCGGTTGGCCAGCGTCCCCAGCGGAAACTCGCGCGCCCGGTTGGGGTCGAAGGAAGGCGCGCTGGCCATGGCCAGCACCTCGCCGGTCCCGGGCTCCACCAGGATCACGGCCCCCGAGCTCGCGGGAATCTCGGCGACGGCCCGCGCGAGTTCCTCCTCGGCGACGGCCTGCAGGTAGGAATCGATCGTCAGCTCGACGTCGGCTCCCGGCCGCGATTCGCGCACCACCCGGCTCCCCCGCCCGGTCCGCCGTCCGTCGGTCCAGACGGTGCGCCGGCCCGGTTCTCCGCGCAGGAACCCGTCGAGGGCGAACTCGATGCCGCCCAGCCCATCGCCGTCAGCCCCGACGAAGCCGAGGACGTGGGCCGCGAGTTCCGAACCGGGATAGAAGCGGCCGAATTCCTCGATGGTCCCGACGGGGAACCCGGTCTCGCGGGCGCAGGCGACCTGCTCGGCGGCGGCCCTTCGTTTGAGCCAGGAGAATCGCGAGTCCCGCCCCAGCCGGCGTTCCACGAGCGCCACGGGCACTTCGAGGCACGCCGCGAGACGCTCGGCCGCTTCCGGAATGGTGGCCGCCGAGTAGTCGGGCGGGACCACGTAGACCGAGTCCACCGCGACAGTCAGCGCCAGCGGCCTTCCGTTGCGGTCGTAGATCCTCCCCCGGAACGGTGGGATGGTGAGTTCGTGGTGATGCTGGCTGTCGGCCCGCCGCACCATGGTCTCGTGGTCGAGGACCTGGATCTGGACGAGCTGGCCGAGGATGAGAGCCCCCCAGACGCCGATCAGGATCACTCCCACCATCACCCGCCGCCGCAGTCCCGCCCTTCCTCCGTCCTCCGGCGATCCGGCGCCGGCTGCCGCCCGCGGCGTCTCGGGCGCGGCGGCCGGCGCGGGTTCGCGGCGCGGCGGCCGTCGCGAAGGCCCGCGAGCGGCCGTCTTGAGGAGCGGCGCCGGCAGATCGGGGAAGAGGCTGTTGGGAGGAGGCTTCCAGCCGCCCGCTCCCGGCCGCTTTCGCGCGGGGCTCATCGCGTCGCCCGACTCCCGGTCTCCGTTGCGGCTGCCGGAGCGTGGGGGGTTTCGAGGATCACCCGCTCGCCGGCGGGCTCGAGCCCGTAGGTCTCGCGGACCCGCCGCTCGACGGAACGCGGGTCGGTGAGTTCGCCCAGTTCGAGCCGGTAGCGCTCGATGTCCTTTTGGAGCTGGTCCCGCTCGAGGCGGAGTTCCTCGACGCGGTAGCCGAGCCGGATCGCCTCGAGGTGCGGCCAGGTAGCGGCCACCGCGGCGGTCAGCGCGAAGATCCCGATCGCGAGATAGAGGAGAAGCTGCGCGTACCGCTTGCGGTCGAGCTTCCGGTGCAGCCACTGGTTGTCCGGGCGGTAGTTGACCTCGAAGCGCTCCGAAGTCATCGCCGGGCCTCCTCAGGGCGAGCCCCGCCGGTTCCGCTCGCCTCGACCCGGCGCAGAATCCGCAGGCAGGCGCTGCGGGACCGGCGGTTCGTTTCCAGCTCGTCTTCTTCGGGCCGAATCGGCCGCCGCGTGCCCAACTCGAATTCGGGCTGGCCGGCGAGCCGGCGAAAGGCGTGCTTGACGGGACGGTCTTCCCCGGAGTGGTAGGAGATGACCGCCAGGGCGCCTCCCTCGAGAAGCCGCGCCGGCGCCTCGTGGAGCGCGGCGGCGAGGGCCTGCGGCTCGCGATTCACCGCCGAGCGCACCGCGAGAAAGGTCCGGGTGGCGGGATCGATCCGCCCCCGGCGCGGTCCGACGGCGGCGATCACGGCGGCGCGCAGGTCTCCGGTGGTGCCGAGCGGCCGGCGCGCGGCGATCCGCCGGGCGATGGCGCGGGACCGCCGCTCGCCGATCCCGAAGAGCAGATCGGCGATCTCGCGCTCGTCGAGCCGGTCGAGCAGCTCGGCCGCCGTCTCCCCCGAGCCGGGGTCGAACCGCATGTCCAGCGGTCCGTCGTGGCGGAGCGCGAAGCCGCGTTCCGGGGTTTCGAGCTGGGGACTGGAGAGGCCGAGGTCGAGCAGGATGCCGTCCACGCGGTCCCAGCCCACCGCGTCGAGGGCTGGCCCGAGTTCGGCGAAATCGGCCGGCAGGAAGCGGAAGCGGGACTCGCGGGCGGCAAGCGCCGCCGCGGCCGGCGCCGCCTCCGGATCCTTGTCGAGGCCGAGTACGAGGGCCCCGGGGTCGGCTTCCAGCAGGGCCTCCGTGTGCCCGCCGCGCCCGAACGTGCCGTCGAGGTACCGCCCGCCGGAGCGGGGAGCCAGCCAGCGCACCACGGTGTCCCGCAGGACCGGGACATGGATTGGCGGCTTCGGCATCTTCGGCGCGCTCATCTCAGGACGGGTCCACGAGGAGAGTTGCGCCGGGAGAAACGGGAGCGGGAAGCGCGGCGCCGAACGGGGAGCGGGGGAGGGCTGAGCAAACATGGCTGCCGGAATCCGCCGTCAGATTTCCTCCTCCGCCAGGGCAGCCAGCTCATCGTCGGTGATCGGATCAGCCTCGATGTCGGCGTCGAGTCGCTCGTGATCCCACACATGGAGATAGCGCCCGTGCCCCAGCACGTCCACCTTGCCCACGGTGTTGGCTTTGGCCCGGGTCTGCTGCGGGAGCAGGATCCGGTTCTGGCGGTCCAGATCGGCGACCTGTCCGTAGTAGCTGGTGACCTTCAGGAATTTCCGCCGGTTCGGGTCCAGTTCACCGCGGGCCAGATTCCGGGACTCGATCTCTTCCCAGACCGTCATGGGGAAGATGGCGACGCAATCGCCCTTGAAACTGGTCACGAAGACCTGGGTGCCGAACTTCTTCAGGGTGGGGAGGAACGCGGCCGGAACCTTCAACCTCCCCTTGGCGTCCACGGTGGCGGGGTGGTTGCCGCGAAACACGGGATCTGAGGGGCTTGGGGGCGGGTGGGTCTGCCTCCCTGCCAACTCCAAGACC
>JAJEFG010000020.1 GCA_022820545.1 Acidobacteriota bacterium
CGCCGCAGCCGATTCCCATGGCGTGAGCCCAACCGGGAACGACTGCGCGCCGCCCGAAACGAGCCGGGCGTGGGCCCCACCTCCAAGGGGAGGAGCGCCATCAGCGCGGGTTTCGCGCTCCCGCGCGATGCCGGCCAGAGGCCGGCGCTCCGAGGCGGCGCCATCACTACTGCTGGCCAACCCGCACGGCTGCACTTTCACAGCAACTGGGTCGATGCCGGCCGGAGGCCGGCGCTCCGACCCGGCGTTCCCTAATCCGCGAGTTTCTCTTCCAGGAGCCCGCGGGCGATCATCGTGAAGTCGTGCTCGGTCACGATGCCCACCAGCCGGCCGTCCTCCACGACCGGAAGCGATCCCACGCCCTTTTCGTTCATGAGCCGGATCGCCGCCATCGACGGCGTCGAGGGCGGAATGCTGATCGGGTCCGTCTTCATCACCTCGCGGACCGGCAGGAACTCGTCCTCGTCGAGGGCGCTCTCGGCGACCAGCTTGATGATCGTCCGATAGGAAACCAGCCCCACCAGCTTCTCGTCCTCCTCGACCGGGACGTGCCGGATCCGGCCCCAGTCCATGAGGATGGCGGCCCGGCGGACGGATTCGTCGGGGTGGACGGTGAGGATGTCCCGAGTCATGAACTGCTCGACCCGCAGGTAGTGGTGCTTCCAGCCGCCCGAATCGCTGAGCGTCGGGGGCTCCCAGCGCGCCACCGGAACGCCGGCGCCCTGCTGGCGGCGGGCGGCGCCGGTGATCGCGCTCAGCCGCTCCGAGAGCGAGGCGTGGGGGCGCAGCGACTCGTAGCCCTCGAGCATCCAGCGCGCGCCCGAACGGCCGGTCCGCACCCTCTCCTCGACGATGCCGATGTAGTGATCGATGTCCCGGGACTCCAGTTCCTTGCGGGCAAGTCCCTCCCGGGCCCTGGGCAGGAGTTCCTCGAGCAGGAGGTCCCGAACCGGCCAGTGTCTCCCGTCGAGCCAGGTCAGCTCCGCCTTCAACCCCAGCCGGCTGGCGGCGAGGAAGTTCTCGGAGACGTCCGCAAAGGGGATGGCCTCGTGCGGCTCGACACCGTCGCCGGAGAGCGCGCTCATGAGGCCGAGCCAGAGCGCCATGTTCGCCACCTCGTCCGGAATGGTCGGTCCGGACGGCAGATAGCGGCTCTCGATGCGTAGGTGGGGCTTGCCGTCGGTGATCCCGTAGCAGGGGCGGTTCCAGCGCCAGACCGTCCCGTTGTGGAGCTGGAGGGCCAACAGCCGAGGCGGGTCCGCGTCTGCCTCCTCCTCGCCGCCGGCATCGAGCAGCACCGAGTGGTGGGTGATGTTCTCCCGCAGGATCTCGAGGACGCCCCCGCTCACCCAGTCCCGGCCGAAGGCGCCGCGCGCGGCGCGCTGGCGCTCGGTGGCGCGGGCGCCGCGAGTGTCGAGACTCTGCTGGAAGAGCCCGATCCGGGTCTCCCGCCAGAGCCGGCGTCCGAAGAGAAGCGGTGAATTGGGCGAACACGCGAGGATCGGTGCGGTGACGAGCTGCGCCAGGTTGTAAAGCCGGGTGAACTCGGAGGCGCCCACCTGCAGGTGGATCTGGAAGCTGGCGTTGCAGCCCTCCGGCATCACGTTGTCGTGGGTCGAGTGGAGTTCGTCGGCCCCCGCCATGTGAAGGTGGTACGGCTCATTTCCCCGGAGCCGGCTCAGGGCCTCGTTGAGCACGTGGTAGCGCGCCAGCGGCGTCATGTTGTCGAGCGTCATGTCCGACAGCCGGAGCGTGGGAAGAATCCCGGTCAGGCAGACATCCACCCCGACGCGCCGCGCCGCCTCCGCAGCGGCCGACATGACTTCCTCGAGACGTTTCTCGGTCCGCGACAACAGGTCGCCGGACATCATCATCGGCTCGAGGTTCGCCTCGAGGTTGAAGCGGGCGATCTCGGTGGTGAACGACGGATCGTCCAGTTCCTTCAGCACCTCCATCGCCTTCGGTGCGGGGCGGTTGCCCTCACCGATCAGGAACATTTCCTGTTCCACCCCGACGCGGTAGACGCCCTCCTCGATTCTCTGCTCCCCGATCAACGTCTCCAGTTTGCGCAGGTCGGTGAACAGCCGCTTCTCGAACCGGCGCAGTTCTTCGCCGGACACCGCGCGCGCATCGAGCCGACCCATTAGGTCCGGGATTCTAGGGGCGCGCCCCGGAAAGCGCCGCGCCGGGGGAGCCGGTCAGGCCGGACCAGGGACGATGCGGCCGTCGAAGAGCTGGATGGTGCGCTCCGCGCGGCCGGCGTAGCGTGGATCGTGGGTGACCATGCAGATGGTCGCCCCTCCCTCGTGGAGCGAATCCAGCAGGTCCATCACCTCGGTGCCGTTCTTCGAATCGAGGTTGCCGGTCGGTTCGTCGGCGAGCAGGATCGAGGGTTCGCCGACGACCGCCCGGGCCACCGCCACCCGCTGCTGCTGGCCGCCCGAGAGCTGGGAGGGGAAGTGCTTCCGGCGGTGGGACATCCCGACGCGCTCGAGGGCCTCGAGGGTCCGCCGTTTCCGCTCGGCGCCCGGCGTTCCCCGGTACACGAGCGGCAGTTCCACGTTCTCGTAGACGGTCAGGTCTCCGATCAGGTTGAACGCCTGGAAGATGAACCCGACCTCCCGGTTCCGGATCCGCGCGCGTTCGGTCAGGCCCAGATTCGCCACCGAACGGCCGCCGAGCAGGTACTGGCCGGCGTTCGGCGTGTCCAGCAGGCCGAGAATCGAGAGCAGCGTCGATTTGCCGCACCCCGACGGGCCCGCGATCGCCACGTAGTCGCCGGCGTCGAAACTGAGGCTCACCTCGGAGAGGGCGTGCGTTTCGACTTCGTCGGTGTAGAAGATCTTGCTGATGCCGCTCAACTGGATGACAGGGTCGGACACGGGTTCTCCTTTTCGGACGCCCTGGGTTGGACTTTTGTTCCGGGCCGCGTCCCCGGGTGCGCGGTCGAACCGGGCCATCATCGCAAACGGATCCGGTCGTGCCCCGCCCAGGCCGCCGGGTCGGAAAGGATCACGGTGTCGCCCTCGGCCAGGCCCTCGCGGATCTCCACGGTGTTGACCGAGGCCTTGCCGAGCCGCACCCGCACCCGGACGGCGTGGTCGCCTTCCCCGCTCAGCCGGAAGAGGTCCACCTCGTCTCCTTCCTGGCCGAAGGCCGGACGACCCACGTGCAGCACGTCGTCGAGACGCTCGATCTCCACAAGGCCGTCCACCGACAGTTCGCTACGGGCGCCGCGCGGCAGATCCCCGGTGAAGGCAACGTCCACCGTCACCGTGCCGTCGCGGACCGCCGGCTCCACGCGGATGACGCGTCCGGGCACGATGCCGTTCCGGGTGTCCACGCTGGCCGACTGCCCGACCTCGATGTCCTTCGCCTGGACTTCGGCGATCCGCAGCTCCGCCTTCAGGCGAGCCGGTTCGGCGACCCGGGCCAGATTGTCGCCTTCCACGACCTGCTGGCCGGCCTCCGCGGACACCTCTTCGAGGACCCCCGCAATCCCGGCGCGAACCTCGAGCCGCGACACGAGTTCGCGCTTCAGGTCGAAGACGGCCCGCAGCCGCGCCACCCGGGCCTCTTCCGCCGCGAGTTCCGCCGCCGCCACTTGTTCGGCGAGTTGCAGCCGTTCCGCTTCGTGCCGGGCTCGCGCCTCCAGTTCGCTGGCGGCGCCCTGACTGTCCTCCAGGGTGATCCTGCCGATGATCCCCTCGGCGTAGATCTGGGCGTCCGCCTCCGCGTCGAGGGCCGCCTGACGGGCTTCCGCCTCGACCGAAGCGAGCACCGACCGCTGGTTCAGCACCTGGCGGCGCAACTGGACGCGGCGGTCGTCGAGGTCCGCTTCGGCAGCGGCGAGTTCGAGTTCCGCGGCCGTCAGTTCCTGGACGAGGCTGGGGTTCTCGAGCGTGAGGATCGCCGTGTCGGGCTCGACCCGGACCCCGGGGAGCGCGTGCACCGCGGCGACCCTCCCGGAACTGCCGGCCGCCACCCGCCGGACGTCCACCGGGACCAGCGTGCCGGGCCCCCGCACGCTCAACAGCATCTCGCCCCGCCTGACGGTGTCCACGAACACCGTGCCACGGTCCACGCTCGGCGCGGCGGGCGCCAGACGGAGGGCGAAGAGCACGAGCGCCGCCAGCCCGCCGCCGCCGAGCGCCATCAGAACGAGGCGCCGGCGCCGGCGGCCTTCGGCGATTCCTTCGCGGGCGATGTCCATGCCGGTGGCTCTTCCCCCGCAATTAACGCTGCGGGCCCGACGGGGTTCCACCGGTCGGACGGACGAGAGGCGCCCCGCCGAGCAACGACCGGCCCGGCAATGCCGGGTCCGCCGGCAGCCCCAGCAGGTCCAGCGCGGTCGGAACCACGTCGAGAGCGCTGGCCCGCGGCCATTCCGACGCCGCCGGGATCCGCGGCCCCCAGGCGGCCAGCACCGCGAGCATGTCGCGGCGGGTCGGCGCGAAGCCGTGGTTCCCCGCCGGGCGCGCCGGCCTCACGATGTCTTCCGCTGGCCGGGCCGAGGTCAGGAAACCCGGCCGCAGCAGCGGAAAGAGATCGCCCGTGGTGGCGCCGCCGGGCTGCACCCGGCCCCGGGCAACCGGTTCGAGGAATCCGGTGACGACGGGCTCTCCGTCCGCGCGAATCGCGAGCAGCGCGGAGCGGACCGCCGCGAGCACCGCCGCTTCCTGATCCCGGGCCACCGTCCCTTCGGGGCGCGACGCGCGGTTGATCGCCACGCTCCCGTCGGCCGTTGTCAGGAGCATCGCCTTCGTTCGGGAGAGGTCCACCGTCCCGTCGGGGCCGAAGGCGAGGAGCCCGGCCCGCTCGAGCGCCACGTTGAGGTGCAGGAGCCGGTCGGTGCCGGACATCCCGTGGTCGCTCACCACCAGGAGATGGGCTCCGGAGGTTTCGGCCAGCGCGAACAGCCTCCCCAGGACCCGGTCCACTTCGGCGAACGCTCCGGCGAGGACCGGCCGCAGCGATGCGGCCAGCGGGGGGTCGTGCGTGGGGAGCCGCTCGTCGAGCCGCCCGAAGAGGAGGTGGCCCAGCTCGTCGGCCATCGGCAGATAGAGGGCGATGAGGTTCCAGTCCGGGAGCGAGGCCGCCGCGTCGAGGTGTGCCAGGGCGGAGTCAGCCACTACACCGGCAACCTCGAGCAGCCGGGACTCGGCGGCCCCTTCGCCGCCTTCGGCCCGGGTGCTGCCGAGGCGGCCTGACGCGTACTCCGCAGCGCCGACCGTCCGCGGCCACTCGGGCTCGCCGAGCCGGTCGTCCCAGAATGCCTCCGGATGCGCCCCCATTTCGCTCGTCCCGCCGCGGAGGACGAGATAGCGCGCGGGCGACCCGGCAGCGGGGGCCGCCGCCGCGAACGCCCGCACCCGGAACTCGACCCGGCGGCCCTCCGCTTCGGCGCTGATGGGCCCGGAAAACTCCGCGCCGGCCCCGACCCCGACGCGGGCCAGCCAGATGGGCGCGCCCCGTTCGGGATCGCGGTCGCCCGGGTCCTCCAGCACTCCGAAGGTGTCCCAACCGCGCCCCGGATTCAGGGGATCGTCGAGAAAGACCCCCAGGAAGCCCGTCCCTCCCACCTCGAAACGGAAAACACCCGGACTTCCACCAACCCGCGGGGAAGCGCGCCCCGCGTCAAGCGGCAGTGGGGCCGCGGCGAGCAGCGGATTCCGGGTCTCGTCGAGGGTCGCCGGGGGCAACCGCACGTCGCCGTAACCGGTGAGGATGTAGAGCTCTCCGCGCCGCTCGGGACCGAGCCGGCCCAGCGCCGCATCGAGCGGGAACGTGTGGGTCGTATGGAGCGCGACGGCCCGCCGGCCGGCGCGGGCCGCGCGCGTCCACAGCGGATCGGCCCGGAGGAGGGCCGCCGAGAACCCGTCCCGCGTGTCCAGGAGGGTGTGGGAATCGGCCGGCAGCGCGAGGACCGAATTGCCGGTGATGCCGGTCTCCCGACCCGGAAGCCCCGTCCAGATCATGGCGAACGACGGGGCGGTCTTGGACGGGAACGCCGTCACCATCCCGTCCGAGAAGGCCCCCTCGTCGCGGAGCCGCGCGAAGTTGGGCAGCACGCCGTCCCGGAGGAATCCCTGGACCAGCTCGTAGCCGCCGCCGTCCACCGCGAGCACGAGCAAACGTGGTTCCGGTGCGGCCGCGGCAACCCAAGAGGGGGCCGTGCAGAGCGCCGCGACCAGCGCCGCGGGCAGCCGCATCCGGCCCGAAAGAGTCCTCACCCGGCGAACCCTAGCGGCAAGTTGGCGCGTGCTACGATCAAATCCGTGCGCCAGGAAGTCTTCACTTCTTCCGCCACGACCCGGGGAATTCGGGTGGACGTGGAGGCGCGTTTCGCGGACCGGCGCCCCGAGCCGGACCCGGCCTGGCTGTTCCAGTACGACATTGCCATCACCAACGAGTCCGAGGAATTGGTGCAGTTGCTGAGCCGGCACTGGGTCATCGAACACGGCGAAGGCCGGATCGAAGAGGTCCGCGGCCCCGGAGTGGTCGGCGCCCGTCCCTATCTGGTTCCCGGCGAGTCCTTTCACTACTCCTCATGGTGTCCGCTCCGCGCGCCTTTCGGCTCGATGCGGGGGTCCTACCTGATGGAGATTCCGGGCGGGCAGCGCTTCAAGGTCGAGATCGCGCAGTTCACGCTGAGCGAACCGGTCACGCTGCACTGAGGAATTCACGGAGGTCCGGCGGCATGAGTCGGGGCCGAAGGCGGCGTCCGTCCATGGCCGACCAGGCGGACCGCTATCACCTCTACCAGAACTCCGTCCAGGACGCTCCAGCCGACGCCGCATTCCTGGACGACGAGTTCCACCGCCGCCGGGCTCGCCGGGCGCGCTCCCTGCGCGAGGATTTCTGCGGCACCGCCGCTCTCTCCTGCGAGTTCGTCGCCCGCCATCCGGGGAGCCGGGCGATCGGGGTGGACCTCGACCCGGACCCGCTCGCCTGGGGACGCGAACACAACATCGCGAGCCTGAGCCGCGCGGAACAGACGCGGATCGAACTGGTCGAGAGCGACGTCCTGGAGATCGCCGAGCCCCGGGTGGACCTGGTCGCGGCGATGAACTTCAGCTACTGGATCTTCGAGACGCGCGACCTGATGCGGGAGTACTTCGAGCGCGTCCGCCGCGCCCTGAACCCCGACGGGCTCTTCTTCATCGACGCCTACGGCGGCTCGGACTGCCACGAGGAGAAGGAGTACGCGCGCGAGGAAGACGGGTTCGACTTCATCTGGGACCAGGTCGCGTTCGATCCCATCAGCGGACGCATGCACTGTGCGATCCACTACGAGTTCCCGGACGGCAGCCGGTTGAGGAACGCCTTCCGCTACCAGTGGCGCTTCTGGTCGCTTCCCGAGTTGCGCGAACTGCTCGAGGAAGCCGGGTATTCGAAGACGGTCGTGCTCTGGGAAGGCGCCGACGAGAACGGCGACGGGAACGGCGAGTTCGAAGAGGTCACCGAAGGCTCCGCCGACGAGACCTGGATCGCCTACCTGGTCAGCGAGCCCTGACGGCGGAGCCCTTCCACTCCCCCACCGAGACTCCATGCCGCCGCGCCCTGCCGCCGCGTTCCTCGTCATCGGCAACGAGATCCTTTCCGGGAAGGTCGCGGACACGAACACCGGCCTGTTGGCCCGGCTGCTCCGCAAGCAAGGGATCGCTCTCCAGCGGGTGGTCACCATCCCCGACGAGCCGGAGGTCATCGCCGCGGAAACCGCCCAGCTCTCCGAGGCTCACGACTTCCTGTTCACCTCGGGCGGGGTGGGAGCCACCCACGACGACCTCACCATGGAAGGCGTCGCTCGCGCGTTCGGAACCACGGTGATCCACCATCCCCGCTTCCTCGAATCGCTGCGGGAACGCGGCCTCGAAGCGAGCCATCGGGACCTCGCCCGCGTTCCGGAGGGCGCCGAGCTTCGCCAGGGACAAAGCGGCGCCTGGCCGGTGGTCGTGATGCGAAACGTCTGGATCCTTCCCGGCCTGCCCCCGGTCTTCGAGCGCAAGCTGGAGATCCTGGCCGAGTGCCTTCCGGAAGGGCCCCGGTACTTCGCCGACGAGGAGTTGGTGCCCCGCCCCGAGGAGGAGCTGATCCCGCTCCTCGACCGGGTCGTGGCGGCCCATCCCCAGGTCCAGATCGGCTCCTACCCGGTGGCGGCGGGGACCCGCATCACGCTCGACGGCGACGACGGACAGGCGGTAGCCAACGCCGCCGCCGCCCTCCGGAATGGCCTCACGGCACTGTAGGCGGAACCGGCTTGGAACGCCGGTCTCCAGGCCGGCACCGCGGCGCTCCGCGCCGCGCGCGAGGTAACGCCCGGCCCGCCCGAAAGCGCGTCTCACCCGTTTCGGGTCAGAATGACCGGGACCAATGAGCGTCCTACTCGCCGTGCCGCCCCGTCCGCTCGCCGCGCTGCTGGCGACCATCGTCCTTGCCGTTCCCTTTGCCGTCGCCGCCCAGGAGCCCTTCCCCCTTTCCGACGAGCACAAGCAATGGCTCGAATACGACGCCGTCTACATCATCAGCGACCGGGAGAAGGACGCTTTCGAGCGCCTCCAGTCCGACGCCGAACGGGAGGCCTTCATCGCCGCCTTCTGGTCGCGGCGCGACCCGGAGCCGCTGACCCCCGAGAACGAGTTCCGGACCGAGCACTACCGGCGCATCGAACACGCGAACACGCGCCTCGCCGGCGAAACCGCGATGCCCGGGTGGATGACCGACCGGGGACGGTTCTACATCCAGCTCGGGGAGCCCGAAGAGCGGGAGACGTTCGCCTCGGTCCCCGGGCTCTACCAGACGGAACTCTGGTTCTACCTGGCGCGCGAGGAGCAACTCCTGCCGCCCATCTACATTCTCTTCTTCCGTGAGTACAACGCCGGTCCGTTCATCCAGTTCAACCACGTGATCCACCAGCCGGAAGAACTGCTGCCGGCGCAGTCCTTCCCGATCGGGGACTCCCGCCAGGAGGCGTACATCCTGCTGCAGGAGATATCGCCGCAGCTCGCGCACGCCAGCATCACGATGCGCGCCGACCGGGGAGTCCAGGCGAGCCTCCTGCAACCCGAGATGGAGATCCTCCAGACCCAGACGGTCCTGTCGGACATCAACCGGGCGCCGTACCGGCTGCTGGACACGAACTGGGTCAGCGGCGCCGAGGCGGGACGGGGTCTGGTCGAGACCGACTACCTCTTCAACTTCGTGCCGAGCGCCGGGCTCGCGCGCGTGCTGCCCGGGTCGGAGCCGGACTCGTTCTTCGTGCACTACGCCATCGAGATCGAACCGCAGCACTTCACGCTCGCTCGCGAGGAGGACGGCAACGAGTACTTCACCCGGTTCGAGGTTACGGGTGAGGTCACCACTCCGGACGGTGACGTCGTCCATGACTTCGTGGTGACCCCGTTTCTGCGGCTCAGCGAGAGTCAGCTTCAGGACGTCGGCGCCCGCCCCTTCACCTACCGCGGCACGTTTCCCCTGATCCCGGGAGACTTCCGTTTCCGGGTGATCCTCAAGAACGACGCCCGGACCGAATACACCGTCTTCGAGGACGAACTCCGCGTCCCCGGGAGCGGCCCCTCGTTTTCGCGGCCGTGGCTCCTCCACGCCCCGCCCCAACCCGTTCCGGGCCCGGGCGTGCGCGCGTGGCTGGCGGGCGTTTCCCAACTCGTCCCCAATGGGCGCGCGGTCGTAGCGGCCGGAAACCCGATCCGGGCGATCGCGTCGGCGCCGGGACACGACTTGCTCGCCTTCCGGGTGACCCCCTGGAGCGCCGCCGACGAATCGGAAACGACGCGGGCCCCCGTCCTCGAGGAGGAGGTCCCGGTCAGCGACGGACTCGCCGTCTGGCAGCCGGCAACCACCGGGTGGGATTCCGGCCGCTACCTGCTCTCCGTGAGCGTGGGCACGGACCTTCGGACGCTGATCTTCGATCTGAACGCGCGCAGCCGGGTCGCAGTCCCGTGGGGGCTCAGCGACTCTCCCGATGAATCTCCCGGGGCCGTGTCCGCGGCCCGTGGAGAACAGTGGCTGCGCACGGGGAACCTCGAACGCGCCCGCGCGAGCTTCGAAGCGGCGCTCGGAGAGAACCCGAATCTCGGCCGGGTGCGCCTCGCCCTCGGACGATTCGCGCTCGACGACGGCGAACCCCGAACCGCGGTCCGCCTGCTCGAACCCGCGCTCGCCCAGGCGCCCGAAGACGCCATGGTGCTGCGGGTCCTCGGCGACGCCCACCGGGAGTCGGGGAACCACCCGCGGGCGGTCGAGCTCTACGAGCGTTCCCTGCCTCTCCAGGCGCCGGACCCGGCACTCCTCAATGCGCTCTCGTGGTCGCTCGCCGCGGGCGGCAACGCGTCGCGCGCCATTCCCTACCTCGAACAGTCCCTCCGCATGGATCCGGAACAACCGGAGGTGCGGGAGTTCCTCGCGAATCTCCGGGCGGGCGCCTCGCCCGGCCGGCGGTAGCGCATTTCGCCGAATCGGCGCTCCAAGATTTCAGCCACTCCGTTCGGTTCCTTGGACGGCGGCGTCGGGCGGCGCGCCGGCCATCTCCCCGTAACTGAAACAAAGATCGGGCCTTAAATGCGAGGTTCCCACTCGTCCCGAAGCATGGCATAATCGTTGCCTAATTTTCGCGCTTGCACTTTCTCCCGCGGAACCGGCGCAGTCGGGCCGCATCCCTGAAATCCCAGACACCTCATAGAGGAGGAACCATGCGGAAGTCCACTTTCGCGCTGCTTCTCGCGGCGACCCTCGTCCTTCCGGCCCTCGCGTTCGGACAGGGCGGCGACTCCAGCATCCGCGGCACGGTCACCGACGACTCGGGCGCCGTGCTTCCCGGAGTCACGATCACCGCCACGAGCCCGGCGCTCATCAGCCCCGCCACGGCGGTCACGGACGGTCAGGGCACCTACCGGCTGCTCAACCTTCCCGCCGGGGAATACGCGGTGGAAGCCGCGCTTTCCGGCTTCGCCACCTACCGCCAGGAAGGCATCCTCGTGCGCGCCAGCACGAACATCGGGGTGGACGCGGTGATGTCCATCAGCACCGTCCAGGAGACGGTCACGGTGACCGCCGAGACGCCGATGCTCGAGATCTCGCGTCCCGGCAACATCCTGACCATCGAGGGTGACCTCCAGCGCGACCTGCCCATCCAGGCCCGCGGCAACTGGAGCGACTTCCTCGAGATGACCCCCGGCGTGAACGCGCGTCCCTTCGACGACGGCTCCGGCCGGATGGTCTACTTCGGCCACGCCACCGAGCACTTCGCCCACGTGATCCAGCTCGAGGGCATGGCGGCGGCCGGCTACACCGATTCGCAGGTCACCTACGTCGGCATGAACGCCGACATGATGGAGGACATGTCGGTGAAGACCGGCGGCGCCGAGGCCAAGGACCCGATGGGGACCGGCCTGATCATCAACGTGGTCACCCGGAGCGGCGGTAACGACCTGTCCGCTTCGGCAGCCTACGACTACCAGGACTTCGACTGGGGAACCGGTGACGAGGAGGGCCTCGGCGGGTTCTTCGGCGACAACGAGCTGCCGAGCGGGTTCGACCCGTTCGCGTCCGAGAAGTCCATGTTCGAGTCGCTTGGCGCGTACACCCCGCCGGTGGGGCGCCCGGCAGCGGCCGGCACCCCCACCGCCCACCTGGTGAACCAGGCGGACTTCTCGCTCGGCGGTCCGATCATGCGGGACCGGGCCTGGTTCTTCGCTTCCTACCGGTACGCGGACCTGGCGGCCCGCATCAGCCGGGGCGCCACCGACATCCAGCGGTTGAACGCCCTTTCGGGCCTGTCCCTCGGGACCACCGGAGTGGCGCCCACCTACTCGGAGTTCAACAACACGACGAAGAGCCACCAGCCCTACGTCAAGATCAGCGCGCAGCTCAACCCGGGCCACGAGCTGAACCTCTACTACCAGGGCGACACCGTCGAGAACACCTCGAACCGCGAGTACGACCTCGCGGGCCGGCTCACGGTCCAGACCGGCGGCAACCTGATCGGCGGCAAGCTGACCTCGGTGTTCGGCGATTCCACGACCGGACAGTTCACCGCCTCCTATAACGACAAGGCGTCGCAGGTGCCGCTGGACATCCAGAACCAGTTGAGTTCCCTGCCCCTGTACGTGGAGGTCCACGGCGGCTACTCGGTGAACGAGAGCGGCACGATCGCGCGCGGCGGCCGGATCGCCGCCGCCGGCACTCCCAACGGGACGGACCGGCCGGCGCAACTCATCCTGATGCGGGCCGACATGACCCGCTACGTGGACAACGCCGCCGGCTCGCACGAGATCGGCTTCGGCCTCTACGCGGCCCCGTGGAACACCTATCCGAGCACGACGGTGTATGCCACCCACAACGGCTGGGGAACGGAGTACCACACACCGGTAAACGCGAACGGGGAACGGACGACCGACCTCTCGCAAGCGGTCGCGACCCGGTGGTTCGAGCGGCGCCGCACCGGCGACGCGAACGGACCGATCGATCGACTCCTGACCCGGGATGCGCAGGACTCCAACATCGCCGTCTATCTGCAGGACGCCTGGAAGCCGACGGACCGGCTCACCCTGAACATCGGGCTCCGGACGGACTGGGTCAAGCGCTACGACGCCCTCCTCGACTTCGAGCGGATGAACACCTGGGCGATCGGGCCGCGGCTCGGCTTCGCGTACCAGGTCACCGAGGATGGACGGACGATCCTGCGAGGGAACGCCGGCCGCGTCCACGAGCAGATGAATGGCCGCGACAACATCACCTCGGTCCACGGTGGAACGAGCGTCGGCAGCTACGTGGAGTACGACCACGATGGCGACGGGATGCCGGACTTCGACCGCTACACCCCGCCGGCCGACCGGCTTTCGATTGATGCTCTCTTCGACCCGAACGGTGTCACCCAGCCGTTCGTGGACGAGGCCATCGTTGGCGTGCGCCGCCAGTTCGCCGGACAGTTCGCAGCGGACGTCGCCTTCGTGCACCGGCGCTACACGCACAACTACGCGCTTCGCGAGGTGAACGGCTTCTATCCGTCGTGTTGCCCCGCCACGCCGCCGCTGGGCGAGTTCCAGTACGGCGCGTTCGGTATCGAGTACGGCGACCTGCTCCAGCAGACCAACAACACCTGGAGCAACCTGGTGTACTCCGCCATCGAGATCACCACGACCCGCCGCACCGAGCGGATGTCCGCCACCCTGAACATCAGCCGCCAGTGGCAGCAGTTCGCGGGCGACTGGAACCCGACCGATCCGGCAGCCTTCATCCAGCCGGACAAGTTCAACTCCAACAAGGCGCTCTACATGCCGCGCGGCAACAACGAGCACGACACCCTGCGGGCTTCGTCGGCGCTGTCCTACGCCCCGACCTGGCGCCAGTTCTCCATCCGGGGCGGCATGAGCTACCTGATGCCCTATGACGTCACCCTCGCCGTGAGCTACACCGCGAACGCCGGGCCGTGGTCCGGTCCGCCGCTGCAACGGCTCTCCGCGAGTGACCCGCAGGTCACCCAGTACGGCCCGGGAAGCGCCAACAACGGTTTCTCGAACCCGCTGGCGACCCGCTACCGCATCCTCGGCGCGGACCGGGGCGATCTCCAGCCGCAGGCTCCGACCGTCCACACGGTGGGACTCTCGGTCGGCAAGATCCTGGATCTCGGCCCCGCGCAGCTCGAGACCTCGCTCCAGGTCTTCAACCTGATGGACGCGGCGAACCACAACCAGTTCACCTACTCCGGCGCCAACCGGACGTGGGTGCCTGCGTTCCTGGAGCTTCGGAGCCGGCAGAACGCTCGCACCATGCTCCTCCGGGGGACCCTCCGCTTCTAGGCGAACCCCTCAAGCACCTTCAAGGGGCCGGCCCTCCGGGGCCGGCCCCTTTTGCTATGTACGTCGGGCATCGCATTCGGCTGACCGGGGTTCGGGCGCTACGATGTGAAGGCTCCGGTTGAAGGCTTCGTATGCACTTCGTCCTGCCCCTGACCGCTGTTCTGGTGGCTCTTGCGCCGCCGCTCGGCGTAACGCAGGAACGAGCCCAGAGCCCCCAAGGTCCAGCGGAACGCGAACCAACAGCCGTTGACGCACCGGGAACGGCGGCATCGGCTCTACGCTGGAACCTCGAGGTGTTCATTGGCGGCGGGTTCGCGGGGCTCGCCGCGAACGGCGACGTAACCTGGGGCCACCGGGATCCCCGCGATCCCGCTCCTCTCGATCCACAGCCGTTTCTCGACATCTCGCACCACGCCCGCGAACGAGGTTGGGCTGCCGGGTTTCGAGCGATGCGCGGGCGCTGGGGCGTCGAGGCGCAATACCACCGGGTCACCGGACGCGCGTTCCATCCGAGCGCCCTGATCGGCGAACTCCCCTTCAGGGGGCTCGACCTTCGGTCGCCCGAAGAACCCCAGGATCTGCTGACCGCGCAGGGCGTCCTGGAGGTCCCAATGGGCCACCGCAAGAGCGTGTTCGTGGGACTCGGAGCCGGATACGCCCGGTCCGCCGGGCCGGACACGGGCCGCATCGAGATTCGGGACCTGCCGATCTCGCTGCGACGCGGCGGGACGGAGGTGCACAGCCTCTCCAGCAGCCACACGCCGCGCGAACAGCGAGCCGACCGGCTGTCGTTCCTGGTCGGCGGTTCCGCCGGGATCACCCTTCGGGCCCGTCAGTTCATCGTCCGGCCGCGGATCGACGTGTTCCTGGGCCGGACGCGCCATGCCGAAGCAAGCTGGGATACGGCTGCCGAGTTTGACCTCCCGGACACCGGCCGTCAGTCGGTTGGCCTGGGAATCACGTCGCTGGAAGCTTCCGTGCGCCCGCTCCTCGCCCTCTTCAGCGTGGATCTCGGCTGGTCAACCCGCCGATAGCTGGTTCCACCGCCCGGTAGCGTCGGCCCGGAGCCGGGCGGATTCCCGAAGCGTCGTGCATCGACCAGCCGCTGAGCACCGGCTCGATCACCCGCCGTACCCGTTGCTCCTCCAGCTTCGTCCCCAGGTTGTCCAGGTGCGTCTGCCGACTCTCGATCAACCGCTCCCGCGCATCCAGGATGTCCCCCCGCTGATCGCCCGTGAGCGCTCCCGGCCCGCCCGGTTCTCGAAGCACGCCCCGTGTGCCCTGATCCACAGCACCTTCAAGTGCGGGAAGTGCAGCGGCCGGCCGCCTGGCGTCCTCCAAGTGATCGGTGCTACCGTACACACTCGTTTTGATCATTCGTTCGGTCCGTCATCGAGGATTGCGCCGTCTGCTCGAGGACGACACACCCCGGTTCCTGCCACCTGACCTGATCGGCAGGGTGCGCCGAATCCTGACGGTCATGCTTCTGGCCTCCGACATGGACGACTTCATCCACCACGCGCCCGGTGGTTGGCGAGTACATCGGCTCGTCGGAGACCGGCAGGACGCCTGGAGCGTGTCGGTCTCCGGGAATTGGCGAATGACGTTCGAGGAAACCGACGACTGCATTGAACGCCTGCATTTGGAGGACTACCACTGATGGCTACCCAGAGCATCAGGGTCAACATGACCCCTTCCCACCCGGGTGACTTCATCCGGACCGAGATCCTTGGGGAACTGCGTCTCAGCGTCACCGCGGCCGCGGAGATTCTCGGCGTCCGCCGGGCGACGCTATCGACGCTGTTGAACGGCAACGCCGCGCTCTCGCCGGAAATGGCGCTTCGTCTGGAGAAGGCGTTCGGCGTCAGCATGGACATGCTGCTCAAGATGCAGGCATGGCACGACGCTGCCTCGATGCGCGCCCGCGCGAACGAGGTCGCGGTCGAGCGGTACCAACCCGCCTGACCAACCCCCTTCGCTCAAAGGCCCCGCTACCACGGATCTGGCCGCCGGAACACCCGTCCCTCGTTCGCTCACCTCCACCGACTCGCGGGCAAAAGAGGGAACGGCTCCAACGCGGCGCAAACCGCGGCGACCTCCGGGCGCAGCCGGAGTTTCGGGGCCGGCAAAGCGCCTGCCCAACGTCAACCCGGGGAGCACCCTCCACGCGTGTCGCAGCGGAGCCCGTGGGGCTCGCACCCGGGTGCGGAGGCCAGCAGCTCCAGCGCGTCAAACCAGCCCAGGTCGAACGTCTGCTCGAAGCCGTCACCGTCCGAAATCAGCTCGGCACCGGTCATAAACAGAAAGGGATGGCCGGTCACATCCTGTTTCCGCTGCGCCGAGGGGTCCCACGACGCATCCTTCAGTTCGCCGCCACGAAACCGGTACGGCGCCAGCAACCGCATCCCGACCCCGAAACGAGGGGACCGAAGCGTGATCCTTCCCGAGCGGTAGTCCGTGGCGTCCGGGAACAACCGGGAGAAGAAACGCCCCGCCGGGCCGCTGCCGCCCGCCGGCTCTCCAGTCAGCACCAACGCGTCGCAGGGAATCGGCGCCTCGCCGGCGGCGACCCGGAACCGGAGCGGCGCCTTCGCGAAACCGTCTCCCGGAGCCACGATGCGGAGCTCGTAGGTCTGCCCGACACCTACCCCGTCCGCAGGCTCGCCAACCTCGATCCTCACGACCCCGAAGTACTCCTGTCCCGTCAGCATCTCGTCCATGGGTCCGAGGACTTCGACGTCCCGGCTCCGGATCTCGTGCGAAAGGGAGACGAGTCCCGGAGGAGCGTCCGTCTGTACCTCGAAGGAAGTCCACTGAGGCGGCGTCGGCCCGGTCGAGGGATACCCCGGATCGGCGACCACGTGAAGCTCGATCCGGGCGCCCGGCTGGAGTTCGAGGACTTGATGCGGGGCGTAGAACACTCCGTCAAACCGAATCTGATCCCGCCCCGGGGGCGACGGCGACGTCGGAGCCGGAGAGCCGTCGCCACAGGCAGCGCCCGCTAACGCGCAGCCGATGACGGTCGCAAGCGACAGCGGCTTCACGGCGGGCTCCTCCCCGCCCCCAGGATGATCTCCGGCACGATGACCGCCACTCCAGAGCGTACGGAAAACCAGCGATGCTCGTCCAGCAGATCCCACACCCGCGTCTTCTGGTAGCCGGGCCGTTCCATATACAGCAGGGTCGGACGTGCCCAGAGGTGGACCGGCCCGGCCGGCAGGCCCTCGAGGAGGAACTGACCCTGTGCGTCCGCGAACGCGCCCGGCCCGAACACCGCCCTCCCGGACGCGTAGTCCACGGACTGCACGTACAGGAAAGCCGCCGGTTCGCCCTCCGGGGTCACGAGGCGTCCCCCGATGGAACCGCGTCCTTCGAGGAAACCGGGCGCGGGATACAGAAGGGAAACCCCGATCCGGTCGTCCAGCGTGAGCCGGGGGACGCCGTAGCTGGCCGCAGTGGACATCTGGGGATCGGAGGACAGACCGGAGAGCGGTTCCGGCAGGAAACCCGGAGGCCAACCCGGCGCGTTGGCGCCCTGGCCAAGCCAGACGGGGTTCGCGGGCACGTGGCTCAGTCCGAGGCAGTGCCCCACCTCGTGCATGACCACCTCCTCGAGAAAGTGGGCGGCCCATGCGACGACCCGCGGATCGTCCTCCGGCCAGCCATCGAGGATCGCCGGATCGAACAGAACGTCACACTCGGTCATGCGCCCTCCGGTCGCGGACACAAGCGCACTCGCCCGGTCGTCGCCCCAGTCCTCACGGGCCTCGAAACCGATGGTGTTGATCCCGTCGTCAATGTCGGCCTTGCTGGCGACGAGCGTCCCGCCGTCAAGCACGATGGAGATGTCCGCCGTCTCCACCTTGACCCACGCGGAGATGCCGCGGAGCACGATCTCGCGCCAGATCTCCGCATTCAGACCGGGATACTCCGGGAAGGCTCTCGTATCCAGAATCCGGAAACGGAGCGGAAACGCGCTCGCTTCCCACCGGGCCGCGCCCGCCGACGACCCCACTCCCGGGGGATAGAAGTCGTAGGCCGGCAACGGATTCGGAGCGAGCCCGAGAAGGACCAGAACGCCGAGCGCGGCAAGGTGCGCCACCGTTCGCCCGGGCGTCGGGCACCAGCTTCGAGAAGCTGTCAACTCGCGAATCTTGACTGTCCCCATGCCCGCGAACCAGATTAGCACCCGGCCCGATCTCGGCAGGCGAGACGACCAGCCACCCTCCGCGCCCGCCCGGAACGCGTCGTGGTTCCGCGGATGTCCAGGCTGTCCGCGCCCGGACAGTTAACGCGGCAGAAGCTCGCCGGTTCGCACGAAGCGCCGGAAGCGGTCCTGCCGGTGTCGGCGGATCCCTGTCCCGCCGCAGGCTCGTGACCCTCGGCGAGAGTGGCAGGTCTGGACCAGCCGAATCGAGGACAAATCCCGTCCCTGTGTCTGGCGCAAAACGAGGAACGTCCAGTGCGGGCCACCATCCGCGAATCTCTTTCCGATTCGCGAATACGGGTCATGGGTGTCTCCGAAACCGAGCGGCTCGCTGGCAAGCGGCGGCCGGGTGCACCGGGCGAGAAACTGCGACCTCGAGAGCGGTACCGATACGCAGTCATGAAGCGCCACGCGAGGCGCCTCGATGCGGTCGGGAGTCACGGTGACTTCCGCGGGAAAAGCGTACCCCCAGTGTTTCTTGACCCATTCCTCGGCGCGGCGCCATTCCTCCTCGCAGGCTCCCGAGCAGACCACCGCTTCTTCCATGCCGTCCACCTCAGGCACGGCCCAACGCCTCTCCGGAACGGTGGCGCACCCAGCCGCTCCCACGATCGCGAACACCGTGATCCACGCGACGGTTGTGTTCCAACCCGGCTTCATCGTCGCCAATGGTGCATGCGAACTGCGGGCCAACTCGCGAACAGAAAGAGCCCGCAAGACTGACCATGGCACAGTTGACTCATGGAGCAGATTCAGATCTCGAAGTTCAAGGCGACCTGCTTCGCCGTATTGGAACGGGTAGCCCGGACCCGGGAACCGATCCTGATCACCCGCCGCGGGAAACCGATCGCCAGGATCATCCCTCCAACCCCAAGCCCGGCGTCGCTTTGGCTTGGTTCGATGAGGGGCTCGGTCCATATCCACGGCGACGTCATCGCGCCGGTATCGGAACCCTCCGAGTGAAAAAGGGGCTGGATCAACCCTTGGCATTGTCTTGATGGAGGTGTAGATATGCCGTCCTCATGGTCAAGATCCAGATTCGGCTTCCGAACGCCCTCTATCGGGATCTGAAGCGCCTCGCGGCGGCCCGCGAGTGGTCGCTTGCGGAGACCCTGCGCCGGTCCGCGGAACAGTTGCTCGCGCGGCATCCGCAGGTCCGTGGCGCCGCGGCCCCGTGGCGTCCGCCGGTGTCCGACGCGGTCGGCTGGCGGAAACCGAGCCACGAGGCCGTGCGCGCGGCCGCGCTGGACGACATGGAACCTCGTCTCGGGGACACCGTCAGCTCCAGAGCCACGACGCCGGAACGCACCCGCCATGACATCCCTTGACGCGAACATCCTGCTCTCCTGCTTCAGCCGGGCAGCCCCGCCATCGACCCGGAAATCTCGCTATGACACACCGGGATTTCCGGGTCAAGAGGTCCGCGAGGACGACCTCCGGCGACGAGCTTTCGGGATCTACGGCCGCGACGACCAGCCCACTTCCACACTGAAGAGGAAGAGCCTCGGTCGCATGGTCGTGTTCAGGGTCATCGTGGCCGCGACCTCGTCCTGAACTTCGGCAATGTGGAGGTGCATGCCCCAACTCTCCTCGGTGGAACGCGCGCCGCCGACGAAGGCGTCAAGCCGCGGGCGCAGGAACATCCGTCCCATCCGGAGCGTGAGCCCCACGGAGCCGCCCAGGACCGCGACGCCGCGGTCCGCCCGGAAGTCACCCTCGGTCATCTCGATGACCGCTTCGTGGGACGTGCCGCCGAAGGTCGCCATCTGGGAAATGCCGGGAGGAAGGTCTTCCAGCACCAGCCGGCCGGAATCCCCTCCCATGAGCAGATAGCCGCCCCCGGCAGCCAGATGGACGGTCGCCTGTCCTCGGGCCAACGGGAACTCCCGGACGGCGAACACACTCAGAAGATCGTCCGCCGAAGCGGTGAGCGGCAGATCCTGGGCTCCGAACCAGCGGGTTTCGCGCATCATGGCGGCGGGCGTGAAGCCCCGGCTCGCAACCCGGTGATGCTGGACTTCGACTCCCCAGCGCCCGCGCATGACGCGCAGACCCGCGCCCCAACTCCTCTCGCGGGAGTAGCCCACGGTTTCATCCACCGGGCTCAGGCTGCTCGCGATTGCGAGTCTCACCTCTCCGCGCGAAACCAGTCCGGCAGCGCCGCCGTGACCCGCGAACTGAAACTCCCAGGACGACGTCTGCTCGTCCGGCTCCGGCGACTTCTCCACCTGCCCTGACTGCTCCTGAGGCTGGGGACGTTTGACCTCGTCTTCACCGACAGCGGGGCTGGCGCCGGCTGCTCCCAGCAGGGTCGTCAGAATCGCCAGGCGAAGCATGCGTCGTGTCCGGCCGGCCCGAAGGCCGGCGGGATCATTCTGTCTCCCGGTGCAACCGGGCGGACGGGACGTTCCCGGACCTCTGTCGCCCGGGGCGGATAGCGGCACGTCGTCCGCGGGCCGGAGGCCCGCTGTGCCGACCAGAGGTCGGCGTTCCAAGCCGTTTGTGCCGTGCGCTCGGTCAGCGCCGCGCGACGTACGGGCCTCCGGCCCGCTATGCCGATCGGCGGTCGGCGTTCCAAGCCGCTCCGCGATCTTCATCCGGTGGCGGCTCGGGACCCGTTTCTGCCGGTCAGTTCGACAGGCCCACGTCCACGGAGAGGAGGTAGATCCTCGGGGTGACGCTGGTGGAATAGCTGAACCCCGGCAGGCCGAGGTCATCCGTCTCGGGCAGGCCCAGGTCCGCGAGGCCGGGGAAGCTCATCGTCAACTCGGTGGTCAGCGCCCGCGCGATGACCACGTCCAGCCGCGGACGCAGGAGAATCCGTCCGGCCCGAAACGAGAGGCCCAGCGAGCCGGCAAAGACGACGGAGCTGCGGTTGGCGTTGAACTCCACCTCCGGGACGAACGATGCCACGAGCTCCGGGGGAACGTCCGGCGGCAACTCTCCGGTGATCTCTGCCGGATCCGGGAACCCAGTCCCGGCGAGCAGGCGGTCAGTGCTCGAATCGGTCGCCCGCATCCATCCCGCGCCGAGGCCCAAGAACAGCTCCATGGTGCTGGTCAACGGAACGGCGCGGACGACCTGCCCCACGAGGACATCCGCCTTGGACGCGACGACCGGCAGATCGAGAAGCTCGGTCGTCAGTTCACCGGCCGCCGTTTCGTCCGCAACCAGCCACCCCGGCGAGAGGGCGAGGCTGTCGAAGACGTTGTACGTCCCTTCAATCCCCCAGCTTCCGGACATGAGCCGGGCGCCTACCCCCCAGCCGAACTCCGAGACCCGTCTCGACGCCGACAGGGAGGCCATGTCGCTGGCCATTCCGGCCGTGATCCCGAAAGAGTCCTCGGCGGTGACGTTCACGGACGACAGCCCGAGGCGGCCGAACAACTCCATCTGCCTCCCGGAGGACACGGAAAAGCCCTGGGCGGCGGCCGGCGCCAGTGCGGCCGCATCGTCGGAGCGGAGCGCGAAGTCCGCCTCGGACGGGTACACAGACGGCTCCCCACCCTCCCGGCCCACGTTCCCTGCCCCGTCCTTGGCTCCGCTCTTCTCCTCATCGTCCGCGTGCCCCGCGGCGGCGAACAGGAGCGTGAACATCACCGCCAATGCCGATCGGAATCCGTGTTTCGTCATGGAGCGCACTGTAGCGTGCAAGCCGGCTCCAATCAGCGATCCGTACGAAGGGGCCCGGGTACACTCGAAAGCCGGTCGGTCACCATCCGCCGAGCCTGGAGGTCCCTTCATGATGCGCATTTCCCGTTTGCCGCTCGTCCTGCTCCTCGGCGCGCTCCTGGCGCCGGCCGACTCCCTTGCCCAGGACGGCGACGCGGACGCCGTCGTCACTGAGTTCCTGAACGCCCAGCGCACCGACTTCGAGGAGGTCGCGCTCCGCATCTGGGACTGGGCGGAGGTCGGCTACCAGGAAGAGCGGAGCTCCGGGCTCCTCCAGGAGCAGCTCACCGCCGGGGGCTTCTCGGTGGAGGCGGGGGTTGCGGGAATGCCGACCGGATTCATCGCGGAGTGGGGTTCGGGCGGGCCCGTGATCGGCATCCTCGCCGAGTTCGACGCCCTGCCTGGAGTGAGCCAGGCGGCCGTCCCGGAACCAATGGAGCGGGAAGGCGTGGGCGCCGGACACGCCTGCGGGCACCACCTGTTCGGGACCGCGTCGGTAGCCGCGGGCCTCGCGATCCGCGACTGGCTCGAGCGGTCGGGCACCCCGGGACGGATTCGGGTGTACGGCACGCCGGCCGAAGAGGGCGGGGCCGGCAAGGTCTACATGGTCCGGGAGGGCCTTTTCGCCGACGTGGACGCGGTGCTCGCCTGGCACCCCGGGGACCGGAACGACGCGAGCCCCGGGGACTCGCTCGCGAACCTGTCCGCCAAGTTCCGCTTCCGCGGCTTGTCGGCGCACGCCGCCGGCGCCCCGGAACAGGGACGTTCGGCGCTCGACGGAGTGGAGGCCATGAACTTCATGGTGAACCTGCTGCGCGAGCACGTCCACGAGCGGAGCCGGATCCACTACGTGATCACCCGGGGCGGCGAGGCCCCGAACGTGGTGCCCAACTTCGCCGAGGTCTACTACTACAACCGCCACCCGTCGGTGGAGACGGCCCGCGCCAACTGGGAGCGGATCCTGAAGATCGCCGATGCGGCGGCGCTCGGGACCGGCACCGAGGTCGACCACGAGGTCATCCACGGGCTCTACAACCTGCTCCCCAACGAGCACATCGGCCGGCTGCTCTACGAGAACATGCAGGCGATCGGCGGTTTCGCCTATACCGAGGAGGAACGGGCCTTCGCCGAAGAAATCCAGAAGCACCTGCTGCAGCCGCGCCCTATCGGGTCCCAGGAGGAAGTCATGGAGTGGCGGCGGACGCCGGCGGGCGGTTCCACCGACGTGGCCGACGTGAGCTGGGTGGTTCCCACGGCGCAGTTCCGGACCGCCACCTGGGTGCCCGGCACTCCCGCCCACAGTTGGATGGCGGTGGCCTGCGGCGGGACGAGCATCGGGCTCAAGGGCATGCACCTCGCGGCGCAGGTGCTGGCGCGCACGGGCGCCGACCTCTTCCAGGATCCCTCCCACCTGACCGCGGCGCTCGCCGAACTGAACGCCGCGCGGGGGCCGGACTTCGTGTACGAGCCGCTGGTGGGGGACCGGCCGCCGCCGCTGGACTATCGGCGGTAGCTCGCCTGCCGACGGTGTCGTTTCGCTCCCCTCGCGGGGAGCGATGCCGGCTGGAAGCCGGCGCTCCGACCGGCGGTCCCGGGCCCAGGCCCCGTTTCTGCCATACTCGCGAGTCCCGCGGAGGATCCTGTCCATGGCCCACCAGACAAGAAAGTCCCGACTTCTCCCCGCCCTCGTCGCCGGCGTCCTTACCGCCGGGCTTGCGGCCGAGACGGTCGCCCAGGACCGCCTCACCATGGCGCTGACGGGCGATTCGATCATCACCCGCAAACTGAGCGTCTACGAGGAGCCCGAGTTCCTGGCGATGATCGATCTCCTGCGGGGCGCCGACCTGGCATTCACCAACGTGGAGGTCCTCTTCCACGACTGGGAGTCCTATCCCATGAGTTCGAGCGGCGGGACCTACATGCGCGCCCAGCCGGAACTCGTGCAGGAGTTCGTGTGGGCCGGAATCGACATCGGGTCGCTGGCCAACAACCACTCCGGGGACTACGGGCCGCCCGCGATGCTGCTCACCGAGAAGTACATCCGGGAAGCGGGCATCGTCGCCGCGGGCATCGGACGCAGCCTCGCCGAGGCGCGGGAGGCCAAGTTCATCGAGACGAAGGACGGCCGGGTCGCGGTGATCTCGCTGGCCTCGACCTATCCCGACCATTCGGTGGCCGGGAAGTCGCGCGACGACATCCCGCCGCGTCCCGGGCTCAATCCCCTCCGCTTCCGCACCACCTACGAGGTCACCCGGGACCAGCTCGAGGGCGTCCGCGCCACCATGCGCGACCTCAAGATGAACCCGCCCGCGTCCGGGGACAGCCTGAACTTCCTCCGCAACCGGTTCGAACTCGCGGACGCCCCCGGCGTGCGCACCGAACCGCACCCCGAGGACATGGCGGAGATCGCCATGATCGTGAGCAACGCGCGGCGCCAGGCCGACCACGTGATGGTGACGATCCATGCCCACGAAGGCGCCCCGGGGCCCAACAGCCGCATGGAGCCCGCGGAGTTCCTCGTGACGTTCGCGCGGGCGATGGTGGATGCCGGCGCCTCCGTATTCGTGGGACACGGGCCGCACGCGCTGCGCGCCATCGAGATCTACAAGGGCGCGCCGATCCTCTACAGCCTCGGCGACTTCATCTTCCAGAACGAGACGCTGCAGCGGCTGCCGTACGAGAACTACTACCGGCTCGGGCTCGACGAGAGCGACGGCCTCGCGGACTTCAACGAGGCCCGCTACAACAACGACACCACCGGGTTCCCGGCGATCCCCGAGATCTGGGAGGCGGTCATCGCGGTACCCGAGTGGAGCGGGCAGCAACTCGTCGAGTTGACGCTCCACCCGATCACCCTCGGGTTCGGGCAGCCCCGGCACGTGCGCGGCCGGCCGATGTTCGCCGAGGGCGAACTCGCCGACAAGATCCTGCAGGACCTGGTGCGGCTCTCGGAGCCCTACGGCACGGCGTTCGAGATCGAGGACGGCGTGGCGCGGGTGGTGCTGCCGATGGAAACGACGGACGCACAGCAGTAAGTGACCGTTCCCGGCGTGCGGCGAGGACGCTGCCGGAGACGCCATCCGCTCCGGGCAGCGCTGGCGGCGCTCTGCCTCGCCGCGCCGGCGCTCACCGTCGGCCCCGCCGCGGCGCAGGGTGAGGACCCGCTCCGGATCGACCTCCACTCGCATCCGTCGCGCTTCCACCGGGCGAACGTGCCCCGGATCAGCGACGAGGAGATCGCCCGCTACCTGGACCGCGGCATGGACGCGGTGGTCGCCACCATCAGCACCGACACTCCCTACCGCGGCGGCTACGTGCTGCGCGACGGCACCCGGATCGAGAGCGGGAACCGGCGGCCGGACCCCGCGGAACCCTGGGAATACACGCTCGACCGCTTCGAGCGGTTGACCCGCACCGTCGCCGAGGGCAACGCCGTCTTCGTGCGGACTCCGGCGGAAGCGCGGAAGGCCCGGGCCGACGGGGCCCTCGCGATCCTGCCTGCGGTCGAAGGCGCCGACTCGCTCGAGGGCAGGATCGAGCGGCTCCACGAACTGCACCGGATGGGCCTCGCCCTCGCGCAGCTCGTCCACTTCCGTCCCAACGGGATCGGCCACATCCAGACCTGGCCCTACACCCCCGGCGGGCTGACCGAGTTCGGGCGCGAGGTCGTGCGTGAGTGCAACCGGCTGGGCATCGTCATCGATCTCGCCCACGCCAATCCCGAGACGATCCGGGACACGCTGGAACTGTCGACCGCTCCGGTGATCTTCAGCCACACCGGCGCCTTCGCCCTCGGTGCGGCCGACCGGAACCTGCGCGATCCGGAGATCCTGGCGATCGCCGAGGACGGCGGCGTGATCGGGATCTGGCCGAACGGCAGTCAGGTTTTCACCGTGTCCGACATGGCCCGGCACATCCGCTACGTCACGGACCTCGGCGGGATGGGCGCGGCGGGGATCGGCAGCGACCTGAGGGGAATGTCGGCCTACAGCGAGGGGTTCGGCGACGAGGCCAACTTCGAGGCCATCGCCGAGGCCCTCGCCGAAGCCGGCTTCGACTCCGACGACGTCGAGGCGATCCTCGGCGGCAACTTCGAGCGGGTATGGGAGGCGGTCACCGCCCACCTGCCCGCGGACGAACCATAGGGGGCAAGCGATGAACCGCCTGGCTTTCACGACCGTTGATCCGCGGCTGCCGGCCGCCCTGGCCAGCCTCGCGCTGTTCGCCGGGTGCGGCGGGTCCGAACCCGAAACGACGCTCGACGAGACCTTCGCCGCGATCGTGGCGGAAGCGCGCGACGCCGCCGGCAGTCCGGGCCTTTCCGCCGCCGTCGCCGTGAACGGGGAAATGGTCTGGAGCGGCGCTTCCGGTCTGGCCGACGTCGAGAACGGGGTCCCCGCGACCGCCGACAGCGTCTACCGGATCGCTTCCATCTCGAAACCGGTGGCCGGGGTTGCGCTCATGCAGCTCGTCGAACAGGGGGCCATCGACCTCGACGCCGAGGTGCAGACCTACTTCCCGGCCTTCCCCGAGAAGGAACACCCCGTCACCGTCCGGCACCTGATGACGCACACCTCGGGAATCCGCCACTACAACCCCGGCGAGATGGACATGAAGGACCACTTCGACACCATCGAAGGCGCCATCGAGATCTTCAAGGACGACCCGCTGCTCTTCGAGCCGGGCACGCAGTACAGCTACTCCTCCTACGCCTGGAACATCGTGGCCGGGATCGTCGAGAACGTCTCCGGGCAGAGCTTCGACGACTACATGCACGAAAACGTCTGGGGACCGGCGGGGATGGACGCCACCTACCTGGAGCACCAGGGCGAGATCGTCCCGAACCGGGTTCGCCAGTACGTGAAGCGCGAGGACGGCGCCGGCGTCCTCAATGCCCCGTTCGCGGACCTTTCGATCAAGTGGGCCGGCGGGGGGATGATCGCGAAGGCCCCGGATCTCGTCCGCTTCGCGCTCGCGATCGACGCCGGGACGATCCTCTCGGCGGACACCCACGACCGGATGACGACGCCGCATCAGCTCGCCGACGGAACCATGAGCGAATACGCGCTGGGCTGGCGGATCGCGACGGACGAGATGGGCACCTGGGTGGCGCACTCGGGAGGCGCCACCGGCGGCTCCACCCGGCTGCTCCGCCTCCCGGAACGGGGAGTCGCCGTCGCGGTTTTCTCGAATGTCCAGAGCGCGGAGGGTCTCCCCGAGACCGCCCGGCGGCTCGCCGAGGCCGCACTGGAGCACACCGCGGCGCCCTGAAGACGGCACTACGGCCTGGAACGCCGGGCAGTGATGGCGTCGCCTCGGAGCGCCGGCCTCCGGCCGGCATCGCGCGGGAGCGCGAAACCCGCGCCGATGGCGCTGTTCTCCGGATGGTGGGGCCCACCTCCGGCTCGTTTCGGGCGGCGCGCAGCCGTTCCCCGTAGGGATCACGCGATGGGCATCGGCTGCGGCGTGCGTTTCGCGGCCTGCGGCCGCGATGCCGGCCGGAGGCCGGCGCTCCGAACTCAAGCCGTTCCCGCGTCTTCAGAATCTGTGGACTTCGCGCCGTCCCGCGCCCTCAGCACAACCGGCCGGCGTCAAGTCAGCCGAACAGACTGGGCGGGGAACGGCCTCCGGCTTCCCGGTCATCTCCTGCCGCCAGGGGCTCTACGCAGCGCGGGTCGTCGTTCGCCGGACTGTTGACGACCGGGTTCACCCGGAAAGCGGTCATCGCCTCGGGCGGATAGGGGCCGAGCGGTATCTCCCCGCCGCCGAGCCAGCGGTCGAAGGCGGCCGGAGGAACGATGACGGGCATGCGGTCGTGGACCTCGGCAACCACGGGGTTTGCGTCCGTCGTCAGGATGGTGAAGGTCTCGACGAGAGTTGGCGGTCCGTCTTCGGGCAGCCCGGGGGCGGCGACGCCGGGCGGCGGCCGCCATCGCTCGAAGAGGCCGGCGAGCGCGAACGGGCCGCCGTGCCGCATGCGGAAGAGCCAGGGCTGCCGGCGCCGACCCAGCCGCTCCCACTCGAAGAATCCGTCCACCGGGACGAGGCATCTCCGGGCGCGGAAGGCGTCACGGAACGACGGCCGCACGCTGGCGGTCTCGGCGCGGGCGTTGATGAGCCGGTTTCCGACCGACGGGTCCGGGGCGCCGCTCGGGATCAGGCCCCAGCGGAGCATCCGCAGCCGGCGAATGTCTTCGTTCCGCACCACCGCCGCCGGCTGGGTCGGGGCCACGTTGTAGCGGGGCGGAAGGTCGTCCGGGATCTCCTCCAGTTCGAAGAGTTCAGCGGTCTCCTCCCAGGAGCAGGACTGGGTGAACCGCCCGCACACTCCGGAGGCTCCGCGTCAGGGATTCACGCCGTCGGTAGTGGTGCGCTTTTCGCCGCTCTCCTGGCCGGGGGCCGGCTCCCAGTCGTAGTCGATCCCGCGGACGTGGCGCTCGAACCACTCGAGCTCCACGTTCACCTTGAAGAGCTGGTGGCGGAGCTCCCGGAGGCCGTGCGGCTCCCGCGGCGCGATGTAGAGGTGGGTGTCCACGCCGTTCGTCCGCAGCGCCCGGTACAGCTCCACGGACTGCGGCGGCGGCACCCTGACGTCGTTCTCGCCGACGATCACGATGGTGGGCGTCGTCACGCGGTAGATGTCCTTGAGCGGGGAGTTCCCCCAGTAGACGTCGATCGGCGCGTCCTCCTGCCACGGCGTCCCGCCGAACCAGGGCGTTCGCGGGAACCGCACGTCGCTCTGGCCGTACATCGAGATCCAGTTCACCGCCCCGGCCCCCGAGGAGGCCGCCTTGAAACGGCCGGTGTGCGTGATGATCTTGTTCGTCATGTGCCCGCCGGCGCTCCAGCCCATCTTGGCCATCCGGTCCCCGTCGGCGATCCCGCGGTCGATCAGGTAGTCCACGCCCGCCATCACGTCGAGGTGGGCCTGGTTGAAGTAGTGGCCCACCATGTCGCGGAGGAAATCGTCGCCGTAGCCGGTGCTCCCCCGGTAGTTCGGCTTGAACACCGCGTAGCCCCGGGCCGCCAGCACCTGGACGTAGTTGCTCCAGCGGCCGAAGGAGAACTTGTCGGAGGACTGCGGCCCGCCGTGGGTCTGCACCACCAACGGATACCGCTGTCCCTCCTGGTAGTCGAGGGGGTAGAAGAGCAGGCCCTCGACCTCGACTCCGTCTTCGCCGGTCCAGCGAACGGCTTCCTGTACCGGCAGCGCGAAAGTCTCGTCGAGGTAGTCGAAAACGCTCGTGACCTTGACCGGATCCCCCCCTGCTGGCGGCAGGAGGTGGATGTCGCCGTTGTTCTCGCGGTTGCTGATCCCGAAGACGTGCCGTCCGGCCGCGGGGGCGAAGTTCCACCCGACGATGGTGTGGTCACCGGCCGTGAGCGGGGCGGGCTCGGGGTCGTCCACGCCCCCGTGGAAGATCTGGCTGCGGACGCCGGTGTTGCCGATGAAGTAGATCGAACCGTCCGGAGCCCAGGTCGCTCCGTTCGCCTCGTGGGGCCAATCCTCCCAGAGCAGCCGGTGCGGCCCACCGGTGGCGGGCACGAGGAACGCGTTCCGGTTGTGGTACGTCTCGAACTCGGCGTTGGCTCCCGAAACGAAAAGAACGTGGGAACCGTCCGGGGAGAGTTGCGCCCCGCTCTCCACCACCGCGTTGTCGGTCAACTGCAGGGCGTTCCCACCACCTGCGTCCATGATCCACACCTCACCCTCGTCGCGGTTGTCGAGCAGCGGCGTCGGGGCTCGGGAGTGGGCGATGCGCGCTCCGTCGTGCGAGAGCCGGAACTCCAGAATCGAGAAGTCCCCCCGGGTGATCCGTTCGGCATCCCGCGCCCCCACGCCGGCGGTCGGAACCCGGAAGAGGTGCCGCTGCTTGTAGTCCTCGTCGAACGCGAAGAAGTCGTCCCGGAGATCGTCCTTGCGCTTCTCCTCCGCGGTCCTGGGGTCGGGCGCCAGGAAGTAGATGTACTCGCCGTCCGGAGAGAACGCGAAAGACTGCACCGAGCTTTCGTGCTGCGTCAGTGGAGAAGCCTCCCCGCCCTGGTTCGACAGCCGATGAATCTGCTGGAACGGCCCGTCCCCCCGGCGCGCCAGGAACGCCACCCAGTCTCCGTCCGGAGACCAGCGCGGACTGGACTCCCCGTTTTCGCCGCCCGTCAGCCGGACGTCGCCGCTGCCATCCGTCCCGATCCGGTGGATGTGCGTCGTGCGGCCGTTGTCTTCCCAATCGGTGTCGGACCGGGTGTAGAGAAGCTCGGTCCCGTCGGGAGACAGCCGGGGGCTGCCGATCTGGGGAACGTCGATCAGTTCCACGATGGTCATGGGCCGCTTCGTTTGAGCCGCCGCGGAGGCGGCGGCCAGAACGATCAGAGCGGCGGCGGGAAGCCAGCGGAAAAAGACGGAGTCACGCATGGGATGAATCCTCCGGCCGGAGTGTCTCGGCCGTTCAGGGGCTCTCTTCGTCGGTGGTGGCCGCCATGTCCTCCTCGTCGTCGCCGGGGGCGGTCTCCCACTCGTACTCGATGCCCCGGACGTGGCGCTCGAACCAGTCGATCTCCACGTTCACCTTGAAGAGTTCGTGGCGGAGTTCCCGCCAGCCGTGGGGCTCGCGCGGCGCGATGTAGAGGTGGGTGTCCACCCCGTTCGTCTTGAGCGCCCGGTAGAGCTCCACCGACTGGTTCGGGGGCACCCGGACGTCGTTCTCGCCGACAAGGACGATGGTCGGCGTCGTGACCTTGTAGATGTCCTTGAGCGGCGAGTGGCCCCAGTAGACGTCGATCGGCGCGTCCTCCTGCCAGGGGGTGCCGCCGAACCACGGCGTCCGGTAGATCCGCACGTCGCTGGTCCCGTACATCGAGATCCAGTTCACCGCGCCGGCGCCCGAAGCCGCCGCCTTGAAGCGGTCGGTGTGGGTGATGATCTTGTTGGTCATGTGGCCGCCGCCGCTCCAGCCCATCTTGGCCATCCGGTCGCCGTCCACGATCCCGAGTTCGATCAGGTGGTCCACCCCGGTCATGACGTCGAGGTGGGACTGGCGGAAGTAGTGGCCCACCATGTCGCGGAGGAAGTCGTCGCCGTAGCCGGTGCTCCCCCGGTAGTTGGGCTTGAAGACGGCCCAGCCGCGCGCGGTCAGCACCTGGACGTAGCTGCTCCAGCGGCCGAAACCGAACTTGTCGGAAGCCGCCGGCCCGCCGTGAGTCTGGACGACCAGCGGATAGCGCTGTCCCTCCTGGTAGTCGAGGGGGTAGTAGAGGAGACCCTCCACTTCCACGCCGTCGTCGCCCGGCCAGCGGATCGCCTCCTGGACCGGCAGTTCGAAGGTCTCGGCGAGGTAGTCGAACACGCTCGTCACCTTCACCGGGTCCCCGCCGTTCGCGGGCAGCAGGTGCAGGTCGCCGCTGTTCTCGCGGTTGTTGATCCCGAAGACGTGCTGGCCGGCGGCCTCCCGGAAGTGCCAGCCGCCGAGCGAGTGGTCGCCCTCGGTCAGCGCCCGCGGCGAGTCGTCGTCCACCGCGGCGTGGAAGAGCTGGCTCCGGATGCCGGTGTTGGCGGTGAAGTAGATGGTGCCGTCGGGGGCCCAGCGCGCGCCCTGCACCTCGTGGGGCATGTCCTCGTAGAGCATCCGGTGGGGCCCTCCGGAAGCCGGGACGAGGAAGATGTTGTCGTTGAAGTAGGTCTCGAAGTCGGCGCTGGAATCCGACAGGAACATCACCTGCGAGCCGTCCGGCGAGAGCTGGGCGCCGCGTTCGGCCACGGTGTTGTCCGTGAGCTGCATGGCGTTCCCGCCGTCGGCGTCCATGAGCCAGACCTCGCCCTCGTCGCCGTTGTCCACGAGCGGGCTGGGCGCCCGGTGGTGCGCGATCTTCATGCCGTCACCCGAGAGCTGGAACCCGCGAATCGAGAAGTCGCCCTCGGTGAGCCGCTCGGCCTTCTGCGGGCCGTCGCCGTCCGCGGCCACCCGGAAGAGGTGGCGCTGCTTGTAGTTCTCGTCGAAGGCGAAGACGTCGTCCTGGAGTCTGTCCTTTTTCTTCTCCTCCGCACTCTTCGGATCGGAAGCCAGGAAGAAGACGTGCCCGCCGTCGGGCGAGAACTGGAACGAACCCACCGAGCTGTCGTGCTCGGTGAGCGGGGATGCCTCGCCTCCCCGGTTCCGCATGACGTAGATCTGCGTGTGCTCGTCCTCGCCGCGCTTCGCGAGGAACGCGACGCGGGTTCCGTCCGGCGACCAGCGCGGGCTGGACTCCCCGTCCTCTCCGTTCGTGAGCTGGACTTCCCCGCTCCCGTCGCTGTTGATGCGCCAGATGTGGGTCGTGCGGCCGTTCTTCTTCCAGTCCGTGTCGGACCGGGTGTAGAGGATCTGGGTCCCGTCGGGCGACAGCCGGGGGCTGCCCACCGATGGGACGTCGATCAGGTCCACGATGGTCATCGGGCGTTTGGTCTGCGCGAGAGCGACCGAAGCGGCCAGGGGACACAGGAACAGAGTGACGAGTAAACGTTGACGGAGCATCAGGAACCTCCCGTATGGGAAAACCCCCCCATTGTCCCGCCGCGCACCGTCCTCCTTCAACCCTCGGCAGGAAAGCCGACCGGGGCTAGAATGCGAACCGTCTTCGGATGCGAGTTGGAATCACCGGCGCGACCGGCCTGATCGGCGGAGCGCTCGCTTCGGAACTGGCCGGCCGCGGCCACGAAGTCGTGGCGCTGACCCGGCGCGCCGGCACGCCCAGCGGGTTGCCGCCGGGGGTCGGCACGGCGCAGTGGAACCCCGGTGGCGGCGGAAACGACGCCGGCCTGGCGGGCGTGCTGGAGGGACTCGATTCCCTGGTCCACCTCGCCGGCGAGCCCGTCGGGAAACGCTGGACGCCCGCCCGGAAGCGCGCCATTCGCGAGAGCCGGGTCGGGGGTACGAGGACCCTGGTGGCGGCCCTCGGCGCCGCCCGGAGCCGGCCCGCCCGGCTGCTCGCGGCGTCGGCCGTGGGGTACTACGGACCCCGGGGCGACGAGGAACTCGACGAAGACGCAGCTCCGGGGACCGATTTCCTCGCCGAGGTGTGCACGGAGTGGGAGGACGCCAGCGCCAGCGCCCGGCAGGCAGGGGTCGAGACGGTCCTGATGCGGATCGGGGTGGTGCTCTCCCCGCGCGGCGGCGCGCTTGGCACCATGCTGCCCCCGTTCCGCATGGGCGTGGGCGGCCGGGTCGGGAGCGGGCGCCAGTGGATGCCCTGGATCCACCTCGACGACGTGGCGGCCGCGATGGCGCACCTGCTGGAAGCCCCCGGCGGGTCCCTCGAACCGGTCTACAACCTCACCGCCCCGAACCCGGTGACCAACGCGGACTTCACGAGCGCCCTGGGCAAGGCGCTCCGCCGGCCGACGGTCCTTCCGGTTCCGGGGTTCGGCATGCAGCTCGCGTTCGGCGAGATGGCCGGCGCGCTGCTGCTCTCCGGACAACGGGTCCTGCCCCGGCGGCTGCTCGCCTCCGGCTTCGACTTCCGCCACCCCGAGATCGGGCCGGCGCTGATGGACCTGGTGGGGAACTGAGTGCCCGCTTCCCGAGGGACGCCACGCCGGGCGGCGGCGGGCCGCCGGTTCGCCCGGATCCTGATCGTCGTCTTCGCGTTTGGCGCGACCGCGGTCGCCGGCGCCATGCTCGGGTTGCTCGCCGCCTACCAGAGCGACATCCCGCTGATCGAGGAACTCGAAGCCTACGAGGGCACGGCGACGACCATCGTCTACGACCGTGACGGCGCCGAGATCGGGCAGTTCGCCGTCGAGCGCCGGATCGAGGTGGAGTACGAGGACCTGCCGCAGCACGTCCGCGATGCCTTCGTCGCGTTCGAGGACCAGCGTTTCTGGCAGCACTTCGGCTTCGATCCCCTGGGAATCGCGCGGGCGATCTTTGACAACTTCCGGGCGGGCCGGATCGTGTCCGGCGCCAGCACGATCACCCAACAGGTCGCCCGTCAGCTGTTCCTGAACCGCGAGGAGACGCTGGAGCGGAAGATCAAGGAAGCCATCACCGCGTTCCGCATCGAGCGCGCCTACCGCAAGGAAGAGATCCTCACTTTCCACGCGAACCAGGTCTTCCTGGGGTACAACAACTTCGGCATCGAGGCGGCGGCGCAGTTCTATCTGGACAAGGGCGCGTCCGAGCTGTCGGTGGGAGAGGCGGCGATGCTGACCGGCCTCGCTCCCAACCCCGGCCGGTTCAACCCATACCGCAATCGCGAGGTGGCGGAACGCCGGCGGGACATGGTGATCGGGCGGATGGTCGCCGAGGGGTACCTCGACGCCGACGCCGCGGCGGCGGCCCGCGCCGAGCCGATCCGGCTGCGGCCACGCGGCGCCGATGCCTTCGCGCCCCATTTCATGGAGATGGTGCGCGCCTACCTTCGTGACCACTACGGAGACTCGAGGACCTACCGCGGAGGCCTCCGCGTCTATACGACGCTCGACAGCCGCATGCAGCGAACCGCCACCGAGTCGGTGGAGCTGGCGCTCCGCGCCCACGACAAGCGGATGGGGTTCCGGGGGTTCGCGAAGAACGTCCTCGACGAGGGAGTCGAACCGGCGGAGTACGAGGACGATTCCTGGAGCGCTCCCCTCGCGCTCGGCTCGGTGGTCCGCGGGGTGGTCACCGCCGCGGGAGAAGAGCCGGAGATCCGGATCGCGGACTACCGCGGCGGGGTGGACCACGAGGCGCTCGCCTGGACCTTCCAGACCGCGGACGAGCTCTTCCGGGTCGGAGACGTCGGGTGGTTCCGCATTCTGGCCAACGACCCCGAACCGGGGACGGAAACGGGAGACGCCGAAGCGGAGCGGCTCGATCTGGAACGGCCGCTCTTCGTACGGCTCGAACAGGAGCCGCTGGCCGAGGGCGCCTTCCTGGCGCTCGACATCGACACCGGGGCCATCCAGGCCGTGGTCGGGGGGTTCGACTTCGAGCGCAGCGAGTTCAACCGGGCCATCCAGGCGCGCCGGCAGCCGGGGTCGTCGTTCAAGCCCTTTGCCTACGGAGCCGCCCTCGCCACCGGGCGGCTGGCGCCGACCTCGCTAATCCTGGATGAGCCCTTCACCTGGATCGATCCGGTCAGCGACGAGCCCTACGAACCCCGGAACTACGACGGGGAACACCGGGGCTGGATCACCATGCGGAACGCCTTCGAGGGTTCGCGCAACGTCCCGGCGGTACGGATGGTGCACGACATCGGTCCGGAGAACGTCGTGGCGCTCGCGCGCCGGCTGGGGATCCGGGGCGAAATGCTCCCCGTACTGTCGATCACGCTCGGTTCGAGCGGGGTCACCCTGCTGGAAATGATCTCCGCCTACAGCGCGTTTCCCAACCAGGGCGTCCGCATGGAGCCGTACTTCGTCTCCCGGATCACGGATCGCGACGGCCGGGAGCTCGAACGGTTCTACCCCGAGACCGCCTCGGTGATTCCGGCTGATCTCGCCTACGTCATCACCCACCTGCTGGAGGGCGTGGTGGCCCGCGGCACGGCGGTGCGGGCGCGTCAGGTCGGCCGGCCGGTGGCGGGCAAGACCGGCACCACGAACGAGTTCACCGACGCCTGGTTCATCGGCTTCGACCCCGAGATCGCGGCCGGCGTCTGGGTCGGCAACGACAACAACGAGACGCTCGGAGAGCGGGAGAGCGGGGCCCGGGTGGCGTTGCCGGCCTGGGTGCACTTCATGCAGAACGGACGCGACGCCCCGCCGCGGCAGGGGTTCCCGGCGCCGCCCACCGTGGCGCTCGTCCAGGTCGATCTCGAGAGCGGACAGCCCTCGGGCGGCGGACCCAACTCGATTCTCGAAGCCTTCCTTCCCGGCACCGAACCGGTGACCGGCTACGACCGCTAGTCGCGCGTCCCCGGCACCGACGGGACGCGCTCCGCTTTCGATCACTTCATGAACAAGAAACTCGTCCTACTCGGCTGCGGGCTCGCGCTCGCCGCGATCCTCGTGGTCGCCGTCATCCTCTTCTTCTACGTCTCGTCGGCCTACAACGGCCTGGTGTCGCTGGACGAAGCGGTGGCGGCCGGCTGGTCCCAGGTCGAAAACGTTTACCAGCGCCGCGCCGACCTGGTGCCTAACCTGGTGGCGACGGTCCAGGGCGCCGCCGATTTCGAACGGGAGACCCTCGAAGCGGTGATCTCGGCGCGGTCCCGGGCGACCGGCGTCCAACTCTCCGGGAGCGACCTCCAGAATCCGCAGGCGCTGGCGCAGTTCGAAGCGGCCCAGGGGGCGCTTTCGAGCGCGCTCTCGCGCCTCATGGTGGTGGTCGAGCGCTACCCCGACATCAAGGCCAACCAGAACTTCCTGAGCCTCCAGGACGAACTGGCGGGCACCGAGAACCGGATCGCGGTCGAACGCCGGCGCTTCAACGAGGCGGCCCAGGCCTACAACACGCGGCGCCGCGGATTCCCTACCCGAATCGTGGCCGGCTTCTTCGACTTCGGCGAGGCGGCCTACTTCGAGGCCGAAGAGGGCGCCGAGACGGCGCCCGAGGTGGACTTCAGCCGTTGACGCTCCGGTTCCTGCGGCGTCCGCTGGGCGCCGCCGTCCTCTGCCTCGCCGTCCAGGGCGCCGCCTTCGGCCAGGAGACGCCGCTGCCGGAAATGACCGGCCGGGTCGTGGACCAGGCGGACCTGCTGTCCGCGGCCGAGGAAGCACAGCTCGCGGACTTCCTCGCCCGCCTCGAAGCCGAGACCTCGGTCCAGCTCGTCGTGGTCACCGTCCCGCGGATCGACGGCGCGATCGAGGACTTCAGCCTGCGGCTCGCGGAGGCGTGGCAGATCGGGCAGGCCGAGACCGACAACGGCGCCCTGGTGGTGGTTTCCCGGGACGACCGCACGGCGCGGATCGAGGTCGGATACGGCCTGGAGGCGGTGATTCCCGACGGTCTGGCGGGACGCATCATCCGTGACGAACTGGCGCCGCGGTTCGCCGCCGGGGATTTCGCGGGGGGCTTCGGCGCTACCGCGGCCGCGATCGCCCAGGCGGCGCGGGGCGAATACCAGGGCGCCGGTAGCGGAACGAGCGCGGTCGGGGGACGCCGGCCCGCGCGGCGGGGGGTTTCGACCCTGGTTCTGGTCGGCGCCCTCCTGCTGCTCCAGTTGCTCGGCTACATCGGAAACGCCTTTCATCCAGCCGGAGCCGCGGCAGCCGGGGGCGGCATCGCGGCGCTGCTCGGCTTCCTGATGATCGGGGTCGGCTCCCTCTTCTGGCTGGTGCCGCTCGGCCTCCTGTCCGGCTTCGGCGCCACGGCCTTCACCAGGGCGACCGCCGGCAGCCGCAGCGGCTGGGGCTACGCGGGAATCCCCGGCGGCGGGGGCATGCTGTGGGGTTCTCCGGGGTTCCGCGGCGGTGGTTTCGGGGGTGGTCTTGGAGGTTTCGTCGGCGGCGGCGGCGGTTTCGGCGGCGGCGGCGCCAGCGGGAGCTGGTGATGCGACAGGGACTCGTTCGGGCCTGACCATGCGCGTTCCGAAGCCCCTCCGATCCCACCTCTCCGAGGAGGATCTCGACCGGATCGCCGCCGCGATCTCCGAAGCCGAGCGGGAAACCTCGGGGGAACTGCGGGTCCACGTGGTGGCGCGGCTCCTGCCGCTCGAAAACGCCCGCAAACGGGCCGTGCGCGAGTTCTTCCGGTTGGGGGTGGACCGCACGAAGGACGGCTCGGGCGTCCTGCTGTTCCTGGCGGTCCGGTCCCACCGCTTCGAGATCGTGGCGGACCGGGCGATCAACGAAAAGGTGGGGGAGGAAGCCTGGAACGAGATCGCACTTGAAATCACGAGCCACATCCGCGAAAACGGCATCGCCGACGGCCTCGAACACGGGGTTCGCCGCATCGGAGACTTCCTTTCCGAGCACTTCCCTATCCGGCCCGACGACGTGAACGAGCTTCCGGACGAGGTCACGTTTGGCTGACCAGGATATAACAAGGGACGACTAATATTTACGCACCCTTTCCGTCACATCTAATGAACGTTTTGTCAATGACTTATGACGAGGTTGATAAGGTGTCACGCAGTAATTCGTCCGGCGTGCTAGGCTCATGGCGCGTTTCGGCATCCGCCGGGACGTACTCTCCGGGTTTCGGCATCCGCCGGTTCCCGACTGCACTCGAGGGAGAAACGCTCCGATGTCCGATCCGGTGAAAGGCGCCCCAACCGAATCAGGCGCGCCCCAGGGCCAGGTGCACCGGATGGTGCCGGTTCTGCCGCTCCGGGACATCGTGGTGTTCCCGCACTCCTTCCTGCCGCTTTCCGTCGGCCGCAAGAGCACCATCCAGATGCTCCGCGACGCCACGCGCGAGGCCGCCGAGGCCGATCCGTCGGGCACGGGCAAGGTGATGCTCGCGGTCCTCACCCAGAAGGACGATGCGGTGGACCATCCGGGCGAAGACGACCTCTATCGGGTCGGCACCGCCGCCCGGCTCGAGAAGCAGGTCCGGATGCGCGAGGGGACGGTCCGGATCGTGATCCGGGGCAGCTTCCGGTTCCGGGTCGAGCGGATCGTGCAGACGGAGCCCTACGTCCGTGCCGACATCCGCGTCCTCGACGGGACGGTGGGCGCCAACAAGACCGTGGAGTTCGAAGCGCTGACCCGGAAGATCCGGGAAGAACTCCAGGAGATGATCAAGACGGATCTCTTCCCCCGCGCCCGCGAGGTCATGAAGACCCAGCTCGCCCGCGTGGGAAGCGCGGGCCAACTGGCCGACTTCGTCGCCGAACAGCTGCCGAGCCTGAACACCGAGATGCGTCAGGAAATCCTCCAGACGCTGTCCATCGAGGACCGGCTGGGGCTCGCCTACGCGGCGATCCTGCGCGAGAAGCAGGTGCGCGATCTCGGGCGGAGCATCGAGTCCAAGGTCAAGAGCGAGGTCGGCCGCACCCAGCGCGAGTTCTTCCTGCGCGAGCAGATGAAGGCGATCCAGAAGGAACTGGGCGAGGGCGACGACTCCACCAAGGAGATGGACGAACTCCGGGAGAAGATCGAGAAGGCCGGGATGCCCGAGGAGGCCGAGAAGGAAGCCCTCCGGGAGTTCCGGCGGCTCGGCCGCATCCCTCCCGCCTCCGCGGAATACACCGTGGGGCGCACCTACCTCGACTGGCTGGTCCGGGTCCCCTGGGACAAGCGGACCGAGGACAAGTACGACATTCCGCGCGCCAAGGACATCCTCGAAGCGGACCACTACGACCTCGAAAAGGTCAAGGACCGCATCCTCGAGTTCCTGGCGGTCCGGGAGAGGAAGCCGGACCAGAAGGGACCCATCCTCTGCTTCGCGGGACCGCCGGGCGTCGGCAAGACGAGCCTCGGCCGGTCGATCGCCAAGGCCGTCGGCCGCGAGTTCGTCCGCCTGAGCCTCGGGGGAATCCGCGACGAAGCGGAGATCCGCGGCCATCGCCGCACCTACATCGGAGCGCTCCCCGGCCAGATCATCCAGGGCCTGGTGCGGGCGGGCACCCGGAATCCCGTCTTCATGCTCGACGAGGTGGACAAGCTCGGGATGGACTTCCGGGGCGATCCCAGTTCGGCGCTCCTCGAGGTCCTCGATCCCGAACAGAACGACACCTTCCGGGACCACTACCTGGACCTGGCGTTCGACCTGTCGGACGTCCTGTTCATCGCCACCGCGAACATGATGGATCCGGTGCCGCCGGCGCTCAAGGACCGCATGGAGATCCTCCATCTGCAGGGGTACACCGAGGAGGAGAAGATCCAGATCGCGACGCGCCACCTCATTCCGCGCCAGCTCGAGAACCACGGGCTCGACGACGAAACCGACCAGCCGGTCTTCGACCGCGAATCGCTCGCGCTCATCATCCGGGACTACACCCGGGAGGCCGGACTCCGCAACATGGAGCGGTCCATCGCGAAGATCTGCCGCAAGGCGGTCCGCAAGCTCGCCGAGGGCGAAGAGGGACCCCTCCAGGTCACGCCGGAAGTCGTGAGCGACCTGCTGGGCGCGCCGACCTCGCTGTCCAGAGAGCTGGTGGAGCGCGTCAGCGTGCCGGGGGTGGCCGTGGGACTCGCCTGGACGCCCATTGGAGGAGATCTCCTCTTCGCGGAAGCCTCCCGCATGAAGGGAAACACCCGGCTGACCCTGACCGGCCAGCTCGGCGACGTGATGAAGGAGTCGGCGACCGCCGCCCTTTCCTGGGTCCGGGAGCACGGCGCCGCCTACGGGATCCAGACGGGCTTCTACCGGAAGTCGGACATCCACTTCCACGTGCCGGAAGGCTCAACGCCGAAAGACGGCCCCTCGGCGGGAATCACGCTGGTGGCGGCGCTGATCTCGGTCCTGACCGAAACCACGTGCCGGCCCGAACTGGCGATGACCGGGGAAATCACCCTGACCGGCCATGTGCTTCCCGTCGGGGGGATCAAGGAGAAGCTGCTCGCGGCGCATCGCTACGGGATCAAGGAAGTGATCCTGCCCCGGTTGAACGAGGGCACCCTGCTCGAGGATGTCCCGGACGAGATCCGGGACGCGCTGCAGATCCATCTGGTGTCCAGCCTCGAGGAAACCATCCCGATCATCTTCCCGGACCTCGGTCCCGCCCCGACCATCGGCGCGGGCCCCGAACCCGACCGCCTGCCGATGCACTAGCGTCGCTCCGGTGGCGAGCCCGGAATCCGGGCCGTCCGCCTCTTGAAGTACCGCGACTACTACGCCGTCCTGGGAGTCGGGAAGCAGGCCGACGCGCAGGCGATCAAGCAGGCCTACCGGCGCCTCGCGCGAAAACACCATCCCGACCTGAATCCGGGCGACCGCCAGGCCGCGGACCGCTTCAAGGAAATCGGGGAGGCCTACGAGGTCCTCTCCGACCCGGATCGGCGCCGCCGGTATGACCAGTTGGGGCCCGACTGGGCCCGGCACGTCCGCACGGCCCGGCCCGGGGCGGCGGGGACGGCGGGCGGGCCGCAGCCCGATCCGCGCACCTTCGGCGACTTCTCCAGTTTCTTTCACCACCTGTTCGGGCCCGACTCGCCGTTCGGCCCGCTCGAGGGAAGAACGCGGCGGGCGCCGGGGTGGCCGCCTTCCGCCCGCTACCGGCCTCCGGGGCCGGCGGCGGATGCTCCCGGGCGGACCGGTGTCGTGGAGATCAGCTTCGAGGAGGCGTATCGCGGCGCGCTCCGGCAACTCCACACGGGCCAGACCGGTTCCTACCGGGTCCGGATCCCGCCGGGGGTCCGGGACGGCGCCCGTCTGAAGGTGCGGACGCCGGACGGCGATGCGATGCTCACCGTCCGCATCGCGAGCCACCCGCGGTTCCGGCGCGAGGGAGACAACCTCGAGATCGAAGTCCCGGTCCGTTTCGCGGAAGCGGCGCTTGGCGGGGAGATCGAGGTCCCGACGCTCGGGGACCCCGTCCGCATCCGCATCCCGGCGGGAATCTCCGGCGGCGCCGCGCTCCGGGTCCCGGGGCGGGGCATGCCCCGTCCCGGCGGGGGTCACGGCGACCTGGTGGTTCGGGTCCGGATCGCCGTGCCCAAGGACCTCACGCCGGAGCAGAAGGACTTCGTCCGCCGCTTCGAAGCCAGCGAAACTTCCTCAGACGAGTAGGGCGGGAGAAGGCATCCACGGCGCCCTTCCGAGCGCCGGCCTCCGGCCGGCATCGCCGAGCGCAGCGAGGCGAAACCGCACACCCCGGAGCGGACCGCGGCTTTCGCGTTCCCATGGCGCGCGGCGTCATCAATGCGGGTTTCGCGCTCCCGCGCGATGCCGGCCGGAGGCCGGCGCTCCGAGCCGTCACCGCGCTTCGGGGGATTCGCTCCACAGGCCGTCGAGCCTCCCCCGCAGAACCCGCGGCGATTCGCCGGTCACGTCCACGATGACCGAGGGTTCCCCTCCGGGCGTCCGGCCCCCGTCCAGGATTCGAAGCGTCCCGGCATCGCGGCCGGCGAAAGCAGCACGCACCTCCGCGGCGGTGGTGAGCGGTGGAGCGCCGGTCGGATTGGCGCTCGTCGAGATCACCGGATGGCCGAGCGCCGCGGCGAGCGCGCGGGCCAGCGGATGCGAACTCACCCGCACCGCCACGGTGTCCGTCCTGGCGCCGCGGAGGGGCAGCACCAGGGTGACCGGCCCCGGCCAGCACCGGCCCGCGAGGGCGGCGGCCAGATCGGAGAGGACACAGACCGCCTCCACCTGCGCCCGGCTGGCGGCGATCCAGGGGAGCCGGCGGTCCCCCGGACGACCCTTGAGCCGGAACACCTCGGCCACCGCCTCGGGCGAGCGCGGGTCCGCGCCGAGGGCGTAGAAGGTTTCGGTCGGGAAGGCCACCACGGCTCCGGACCGCAGTTCCGCGGCCACCCGGCGTACCTCCCTCGCCTGCTCTTCCGGCAGAGAGTCGGGAATCAGCGAACCCATCCTGCGGCTCAGGACTCACCCCGCCGGGCGCGCGGATGATGCTGGTCGTACACCCGGCGCAGTCGCTCCTCGGTGACGTGCGTATAGATCTGCGTGGTGGAGATCGAGGCGTGGCCGAGCATCTGCTGCAGGCTTCTGAGATCCGCCCCGCGCTCGAGGAGATGTGTCGCGAACGAGTGCCGCAGGACGTGAGGCGAGAAACGACGCGGGATGCCGGCCTGCTCTCCACGGGTCCTGACGATCTGCCAGAACCGCTGGCGGGTCATGGCGCCTCCCCGAGCGGTGACGAACAGCCACGAGGAACCGGCCTTGGGTGTCCCCTCCCCCAGGACCCGCGGGCGGCCCTCCGCCATCCACGCGTCCAGGGTTGCCGCCGCGACGTCTCCGTAGGGGACGATGCGCGTCTTGTCGCCCTTGCCGGTCACGGTGACGTAGCCCGGCGTGTCGTCCCGGGCCGCGACCACGTCGGTCGTCCTGAGACCCACGAGTTCGGACACCCGGAGACCGGTGGCGTAGAGCATCTCGAGCATGGCCCGGTCGCGGAGCCCCAACGGCGAATCATCGGGCGCCGCGAGCAGCCGTTCGACTTCGTCCGGGGACAGGTAGCGGGGGAGCCCCGGGAGGGCCCGCGCCACCGTGATTCCGTCGGTGGGATCGCGCTCGATGAACCCCTCGGACTGCCAGAAGGCGTAGGCGCCGCGGACCGCGGAAGTGATCCGCTGGATCGAACGGAACGCGAGGCCGCGGCGGTGGAGATGGGTCAGGAAGCGCTGCAGGTCGCCCGTGCCCAGTTCGGCGAGCGGCCGCTTCCCGCTGAACGCGTCCAGCTTCCCGAGATCGCGGCGGTAGGCATCGAGCGTGTTCGCCGAGAGCCGGCGCTCCACCCGGAGGTGGTGCAGGAACTCGTCCACCTGCGGGTCCGGGCGGGGCGTCCCGCCGGATTTCCCCGCGCGGCCGCTCATCGGCCCGGTCCTCCACCTCGCCCGCCCCCGAAGCCGAACCGCTCTCCCAGCGCGACGAGCGCGTCCCGGATCGGGTCCCATTCGCGCGGCGCCAGGAGCCTCGCGGCGAACAGGAAAGCCAATCCTCCGGCGGCGGTCGCCAGCAGGGTGACCGCCGCATCCGCCCAGGCGCCCGGACCGAGAGCGTCACCGGCGAACCGCACGAGCAGCCACGCCGCACCGCCGGTGGCGGCCGCCACCGGCAGGGCGCGGAGGCCGGCCCCGACAGCCTCTCCGAACAGGACTCGCGCATGCGACCGTCCGGATGGGTCCGCGCCCAGTCTCCCGGACAGCAGGGCCGCGAGCAGCCCCGCTGAGAACCAGGCCACGCAGACGGTCGCGAGCGGCAGTCCCAGGTGGCCGAGCCCCGCGACGACCACGAAACTCCGGGTCGCGATCCAGGTCACCACCGTCCCGATGGCCGCGACGAGGAGCGGCGGGCGGGTGGTTCCGAGCGCGAAGAAGGCGTCGGAGAGGAGCTTGGTCGCCCCGAAGGCGGGAAGGCCCAGCGCGAAGATGGAGAGCACGAGGGACACCTGCCGGGCGTCTTCCGGGCTGAAGGCGCCCCGCTGGTAGATGAGCGCGACGAACGGCGCCGCGATCCCGATGAGACCGGCCGCGGCGGCGAGCGTCAGCACCAGCATGAGCCGGCCGGACTGTCCGAGCACCCGGCCGAACCCCTCGCGGTCGTCCCGGCCGGCGGCCCGCGTGAGCGCCGGGAGCGTGGCGCTCGACAGGGCGACTCCGATCAGCCCCGCCGGAAGCTGCACGAGCCGGTAGGCCATCGTGAACCAGGCGAGCCACGAGGTTCCGGCCGAAGCGAAGTGCCGCGAGATGATGACGTTGATCTGCAGCGTCCCGGCAGCCGCCGCCGCCGGTGCGAAGAGACGGCACACCCGCCGGAAGGCCGGATCGGCAACCGTCGCCCGCATCCCGCCGGTGGGAACCGGGCGGTAGCCGTCCCGGCGGAACCAGCGCCACTGCGCGAGCAGTTGGACCAGTCCCCCGAGCGGCACCCCGAGCGCGAGTCCCGCCATCGGGTGGAGTCCCAGCCGGGGAGCGGCGAGGAATCCCAGCGCCGCGAAGACGATGGTGGTGACGTTGAAGAACGACGACGCCACCGCCGGCAGGAAGAAGGAGTTGCGCGCCTGCAGGCCGCCCATGAAGAGCGACGCAACCGACGCGCAGGCGATGAACGGGAACATGATCCGGGTCAGCCAGACGGCCAGTTCCCGCGGCGTTTCGACACCGAAGCGCAGGGATTCGGGAAGCGGCGTGTCGAAGGCGCCCCGTGAGAACACGAGGTCCACCAGTTGCGGCGCGAACACCACGCCGGCGACGGTGACGAGGAGGCTCACCGGGAGCAGGACCCGGAGGACCCGCCCCAGGAGCCGGTGGGCGGCTTCGGGTCCATCACCCTGATCCACGGCCGCGAAGGTGGCGACGAACGCCTTGGAGAGCGCGCCCTCGGCGAGCATCTCCCGAAGGGTGTTGGGGAAGGTGTAGGCCGCGTAGAAGGCGTCGAGCAGCCGCGTCGGGAACAGGAAGGCGAGCGTCTGCTCCCGCACGAGACCCGTGAGGCGGGAGAAGACGACGCCGAGACTCACCGAGCCCGCACGGCGCGCCAGGTAGCGCTCGTCGCCGGAGCCGGACGGAGGCGGGTTGCCGTCGGGTGGCACGGGGACAGAGTAGCGGAGGGGGTGAACTGGAACGCCGGTCTCCGGACCAGGCGATCGTTCGGTAGAACAGCCCGATGCGCTCAGCGGGCTGCGGTCCGCGTTCCGACCAGTGGTCGGCGTTCCGGGCCGTGGGTTTGCGACGTGCGCGGTGCGGAGCACCGCGGTGCCGGGCTGGAGACCGGCGTTCCAAGCCGTACGCGACGTGAGGCTGGGTGGGGCGAGGTCGTGCGCGGTGCGGAGCACCGCGGTGGCGGGCGGGTGTACGGCGGTGCCCGCCCGCGCGCCCCGGGGCGCCCGGGGGGGAGGAAGTTGCGCGCGTTTTTAACCC
>JAJEFG010000057.1 GCA_022820545.1 Acidobacteriota bacterium
CCTCCGGCCGGCATCGCGCGGGAGCGCGAAACCCGCGCTGATGGCGCTCCTCCCCCTGACGGCGGGGCCCACATCCGGCTCGTTTCGGGCGGCGCACCGCCGTTCCGGGTTGGGATCACGCCATGGGAATCGGCGGCGGCGCGCGTTTCGCGGCCTGCGGGCGCGATGCCGGCCGGAGGCCGGCGCTCCGAATAGGATTTCCCGCGCCTTGCGAGAGCTGGAACCCGGGTCCGTGGCGGCCGCACCGATCTCCGGGCCGGTGCTGGCCCTCGACACGACGGGCACCCTCGGCAGCGTCGCCCTGGGACTTGCCGGCCCGAGTGATGCGGTGAGCGCGGACGCCGTCGAGACGTTCGAACCCTCGAACCGCCACTCGCGGAGCCTCCTGCCGGCGATCCGCCGCGTCCTGGCGCGGGCGGGACTCGAAACCCGCGACCTCGCGCTGGTGGTCGCGACCCGGGGGCCGGGTTCGTTCACCGGTCTCCGGATCGGCCTCGCCACCGCGCAGGGGTTCGCGCTGGCCGCCGGGATCCCGGCCGCGGGCGTCTCGAGCCTCGATGCGGCCGCCCTGGCGGACGCCGCCGCGAGCGGTCCCGGGCTCCGCCGCCTGGTGATCGTGGACGCGCTGCGCGGTGAACTCTTCGCCGCCCTCTACGACGGGGCGGGTCCGGATGCCCTGGTCCGGGGGCCCTGCCGTTTGCTCCCGGAAGACGCCGCGCGCCGGGCGGTGGAGCGCGGCGCCGCGCGGATCTGCGGGCCGGCGGTGCTGCGCTATCGCGACGCGATCGGCCGGGGGCGCCCGGACGTCGGGATCGTGGAAGCGCGGCGTCCGCTCGCGCCGGCCGCGCTCGGTCTCGGGCTTCAGGCGGCGCGCCGCGGGGAATCCACCCTGGAGCCGCTCTACCTCCGGGAACCGGACATTCACGGCCGTTCCGTTACGCTATAGCTGCTTGCAGCCTGTGGAAAAAGTCACGCGGCCCCCACCGTTCCGTTTCGGTGGGCAGGCACCCCGGGCGGTTCGCCCGGCGGGGGTTTCTCCCGCGCGCGGCGCCGCGACCATGGGCGCTCCCGATGTCTCTGTCGCTTTCTCCAGCGATGGCTCGGTGATGTTTGTCCGAAGCGGTTCCGGACCCGGAGTCCGGAGGGCTATGTGGAGGCCTTCATGAAACACGAAGATCAGATCGAGACGGATACGCGCGCATCGGCCGCCCCGGAACCCGCAGCCTCGGCTGCGGCGGCGCCCGATCTCGAGGAACTGGTCCGGCGACACCGGGAACTCGACGAGAAGCTCGAGGAACTCACCAAGTACGGCCATCTCTCACCCCTCCAGCAGCACGAAGCCGCGGTCATGAAGAAGCGCAAACTGGCCCTCAAGGATCGGATCGCCGCGCTCGCGGCCTCGTCGTGACCGTCCCGAACGACGGACCCGACCGACTGATCTGACGCGGCGCATCGCCGCCCGGGCACATGAGACTGCCGATCGCCCCGGAGGGCAGGGTGTTCGTGGCGGTCCCGCTGGTCCTGGCGATCCCGGCGCTGGCCACCACCGGTGCGGGCGGCGGGGTCCTCGCCTGGATCGGCTGGGCGCTGCTCGCCGGCGCCGGCTTCTGCGCGTTCTTCTTCCGGGACCCGGAGCGGCGGCCGCCGGGCGATGCGGCGGCGCTCCTCGCTCCCGCGGACGGCCGGGTCACCGAGGCCGGGCCGGCGGATGAAGGCGAGCCCGGGACCCAGCGGGTGAGCATCTTCCTCTCGATCTTCGACGTCCACATCAACCGCTCGCCGGCCGCGGGCGAGGTCCGGGCCGTGCGCTATCGTCAGGGGGCGTTCCGGGCGGCTTTCCGCAAGGACGCCGCCGAGCGGAACGAGCGCAACGAGTTGGAGATGACGACCGAGCGGGGCACGATCCGGATTCGTCAGATCGCCGGGGTCGTCGCCCGGCGCATCGTCTGCCGGGTCCGCGCCGGAGACCGGCTCGCCCCGGGCGAGCGGTTCGGACTCATCCGTTTCGGGTCGCGGACCGATCTCCTGCTGCCGGCGGGCGTCACCCTCTCCGTCCGTCCGGGCGATCGGGTGCGCGGCGGGCTCACCGTCATCGGGAGGTGGGAGTGAAGCGCCAGCAGCTCCGGACGCGGCGGGGGGTGTTCCTGCTTCCGGCGGTGTTCACCGTCGGCAACATCTTCCTGGGTTTCTTCTCCATCGTGCAGAGCTTCCGCGGGGAGTTCGGCAGCGCCGGGCTCATCATCGGCTTCGCCATCCTGGCGGACGTGGTGGACGGCCGGGTGGCCCGGTTCGCCGGCGCCGCCAGCGAGTTCGGCCGTGAGCTGGATTCGCTCGCGGACGTGGTTTCGTTCGGGGTGGCGCCGGCGGTGCTGGCGTACGCGTGGGTGCTGCATCGCTGGCCGCAGACCGGATGGCTGGTCGCCGCGCTGTTCACGATCTGCGCCGCCGTCCGTCTCGCCCGGTTCAACGTGGGGCGGCTGAGCACCGATCCCCGCTACTACACGGGGATGTCCTCGCCGGCCGCGGCGGCGGTGGTCGGCGCGGTGACCTTCTGGCATCCGGCGCCGCCCGACAACTCGCTGGCGGCGGCGGCCTGCCTCTTCGGGACGCTCGGGCTCGCCCTGCTGATGAACAGCCCGGTGCGCTACCCGAGCTTCAAGAACCAGACCGGAAGAAAACCCCAGTCCCACCGCATGCTGGTCGTGCTGGCGGTGTTCATCGTGGCCACCATCGCGGAACCGGTGGCGATGTTCCTGGTCCTCGCCTTCGGATACGCGGCCTCGCCGTTGATCCGCGGGATTCGCGGATTGGGCGGGCGGCTCGTCCGCTCGCCGTCGCGCGGTTCAACGAAGCCGGAGCGGGTGGCGCTGGGCCGCGCCGGCTCCCGGGGGCGCGGGGCCCCCCCGGCGGACACTCCGTAGCCCGCCGCGGCGAGTCCGGACCCGCGGGGGCCGGCCCCGCTCACCGGGTCCAGGCGGTGAACTCGCGAATCTGCCAGCGGGGGGGCGCATTGGCCGCCGGGCCGGCAACCCGTTCAAGCCCGATCCGAAAGGCCTCCACCACGTAACGGTCGGTGCCGGTGGCCATGCTGGTCCATTCCGGAACGAACAGTACGTAACCGCCGTCCGCCGAGCGGCGGATGGAGGGCGGCCGCTCTTGGTAGCCGATCGGCGTGCGGTTCCGGAAGAACCGCTCCAGCCCCCGCCGCAACTCATCTCCGGAAGCGCTGCGGCGGGTTTCGCCGCTGAGCGCCACGAGGGCCCAGCCCGACGGATACAGACCCTCGAGGTGGCGGGCGTCGGCCTGTTCGAACGTACGCCGGAACCGCCCGAGAATCTCCTCGAGATCGTCCGGGGGAGGCGGGGCGGGAGCGCACATCGCGCCCGCCAGGATCGCCCCGGAGAACAGCCGGAGGGCGCTCCGTGACCCGGCGCCCGCACTCATGGCGCTTCCTTCTCGCGCGGGCCGTCCACCGGAAGCTCCACGACGAGCAGCAGTCCGGGCTGGCCGTCAGCGCGGGGGCCGGCGCTGACTCTCCCGCCGTGCGCCTCGGTGAAGCGGCGGGCGTTCGCGAGCCCGAGCCCCGATCCACGGGTCCTGGTGGAGAAAGCGGCGTCGAAGATCCGTTCGCGGAGGCCTTTCGGGACGCCGGGGCCGTTGTCCTCCACTTCGATGCGGACCCATCGGTCACGGCGGACCGGGAGCACCCGCACCGAAACCTCCGCCTCCTCCGGCGGGAGTTCCGGGAAGTCGTGAGTGGCCTCGACCGCGTTCTGCAGGAGGTTCTCGACGATCCGCGCCACGATCTCGGGATCGACCCGCGCCGCCGGAGTGGGTGAGCCCCGGAAGACGACCCGCGGCCGCGCGTGGGGCCGGCGCCAGGGGCCGACGGTCTCCTCGACCAACCGCGTCAGGTCCGTTTCCTCGAGCCGAAGCGGTGCGCCGAGGGCGGAGAACTCCGAAGAGATGCGCCGGAGGCGCTCCACCTGAGTGAGGATCTCGGAGACGCCCTCGTCCACCGCCGCTTTCGGGTCGCGGCCGCGTGGTTCCCGGAGCACCCGGCGGATGTAGTCCGCCGCCAGTCCGATCGGGGCGAGGGCGTTCTTGACGTCGTGGGCGACGCGTCTCGCGAGGTCGGCCGCCGCTTCCTCGCGCATCTGCCGGCGGACGTCCGGAATCCGCCGCACCAGCCGTTCCACGCTGGCGGCGAGCAGCCGCAACTCGGTCAGCGTGCCATGGACGGGAACCCGGGCCTGAAGATCGCCGTCGGCGATCCGGCCGGTTGCGCGCGCCAGTCCCCGGACCGGGGCGGCCAGGCGCCGCGCGACCAGCGCGGGCAGCACGATGGCGAAGATCAGCGCCAGCGACCCGCTCCCCAGGATGAGAGTTCGCTGGATGGCGCGGACGCTCTCGAGCCGGGCGGCCTCGTCCGCGGGCAGCGGAACGGCGAGCAGCAGCGGACCGTGCAGCCGGGCGGGCGTGTCCAGGTGGATCCAGACGATGCGGTAGCGGAGCGAGCCGGCGTCCTCGATGCTCAGGAAAGGACCGGGAGATGCGGAGGGCAGGACCGCCGCCGGGGGGGGACGCGGGGGGAGGAGTCCCGTCTGCGCCAGTTCGGGACGGCTGACCGCGACCAGTTCTCCACCGTTGTAGAGCGCCGCGTCCGTATCGAGTTGGTCGGCGGCCTGGGCGAGGCGCAGGGCGAGTTCCTCCGGCGGAATCAGCGGATCGAGGGCGGCGAGTTCCTGCGCCACCCGCTGTACCGAAAACGATCGCGAGACGGCTTCCTGGTCGCTGGCGGACTCGAGCAGCACTCCGAGACCCTGCTGCGCGAAGACCGCGACGCCCAGCATCGCGATGAGGACGGCCGCGGCCAGCGCTTCCGTCAACTGCATCTGGAAACTCCGCCTCCGGAGGCGGCCTTCCCGATGCGGGAACAGGAGGCGGGCGCGCGCGGCGACCGCCACCAGCAGGGCCAGCAGGGCAGCCAGAAAGCCCCAGCCGAGGATTGCGCCGGCGTGGTCGGCGAGTCCGGTCCGCCGCCAGGAGATCACGAAAGCCTCGCCGTCCACCACGAGATCGAGTTCGACCCGCCCTGCGTCGCGTTCCGGGGGCGGGGTGGAGGGGCGGCTGAGCCGGAGGTTTCTTCCGTGAAACACGGCGGGGGCCGCGTCGCCGCGAAGCAGAAAGTGATCCGCGATCCCCGCCGCCCGCGGCAGGAATGGAATCTCCGAGGTGCGGTCGGCAACCCGCAGCGTCACGCTGGCGCCCGAGGGGAACCCGCGTTCGGTCTCGAGGACCGCCTCGATCCCGGAGGCCGTTTCGCATTCGGGGATAGGGCTCCAGCGAGGGGAAGGGGGCGCGGAAGACGGAGGATCGGGGCGGCGGGGCAGTCCCACTCCGAATCGGGAGCGCTCACCGGCCGGTCCCCGCACTTCCAGTGCGCTCGCAACCGTCAAACGGGGGAGCCCGGTCGCGAGCCACAGCCGGTAGGCGCTGTCCGGACGAAGTCGAGCCAGCGAAGCGGCTTCGGCGTCGAGCGTGCGCGTCGCCTCCTCGAGCGCATGGCAGACGGCGAAGCGATGTCTCAGGGTCTGGACCGGCGCCGCGTCGAGCGCGTAACGCAGGCGGACGTTGTCCTCGTGCGACGCCATCGCCGGGTAGAGGAGGATCCCCGGGAGCGCGAAGAGCAGGAAGGCCACGAGGAACGAGAAACCGGGTTCGTGGGCGAGCAGCGGTTGCCGGAGATGCCGCAGGGAAAGCCGTCCGCGGCGCCAGAACGCCACTGCAGCCCCGGCCAGCAGGGGAAGTCCGGCGAAAAGGAGGGAACCGCCGGGCAGGAACGCCACCGAAACGGCTACGACCGCGGCGGCGGCCACCAGCACCGGAACTTCCGGCCGGAGCAGGCTCTGGACGAGGAGCAGGAGTCCGGCGAGAGCGAGCAGCAGGGCCGCCCAGCCGAGAATCTCCGGCCAGCGGGTGTGGAGCGTCCAGGTCGGGGTCAGCAGCGCGCCGCCCGAAAACCCGGCGCTGCGGACCAGCGCGGCGGCCGCTACCGCCGCCCCGCCGGCGCCGAGACCGCGCAGCAGGGAACGGATCCCTCCCGGCGTCCTGCTGCCGGAGCCGGGGCGGAGCCGGCCGGCGACGATCCGCGCCGAGAGCAGCACGGCCGCCGCGGTCACGACCGCCATGAGCGGCGAGTCCCCGAGGATCGGCAGGAGCGGCGGATCCGAGAGGAAAGCCGGAAGCGCGGCGCCGGGGCCGGACGGGAGGGTTCCGAGCAGCGCCGCGAGCGCGAACCGCAGCGTCCAGATCGCCGCCAGCGTTCCGAGGTCACCCGAGCGCCGGAGATAGGGGAGAGCGACCAGGACCCCGAGCAGGAGCGCCAGGGTCGCGTAGAGGGCGGCTTCGGCTTCGCGCTCCGCGCGGCGCGCCGCCGCCGGGGCCACGGCGGTGCTGGCGGCGCCGAGCAACTGACCGTCGTATGCCCGAAGGGCGAAGTAGTAGCGCTGCGCATCGCGGGCGCCGTCCACGAAACGATCGCCGCGGCGCTCGAAGAGCTGAGCCAGGGCCTCCAGATCGGCGGCGCCGTCCAGAAACTGTGTCTCGAGCCCTCGCCCGGCGGCGAACTCGAGCGCCGCGAGCGGCGCGGCCCCCGAGGAGGGAGGGGAGGCCTCCCGGATGGGCACCTCCACGGTGACCAGCCCGAGCAGATTCCGGGTGCATTCGGCGGCGGCCAGGTAGTCGCGCCGGCCCCCCTCGCTGTAGACGAAGAGCGGGAACGCCGGGTCGGGGCAACGCTCTTCCCGGATCCCGTCGGGGAACACCGCGGCGAGGGCCTCTTCGAAGTCCGGGTTGCCTCCCGACCACGCCACCGGACGCAACTGCCGGTCGTAGAGGGTTGCGCCACCCTCACCGATCGCGGTCCCCGGAAGCGGCCACTCCGAAAGGGCGCGGAACGCGCGGGACTCGGTGCCGCCGGCATCCGAGCCCTCCAGCGCGGCGGCCACCGGCGCCGTCCGCGCCACCAGGTAGGCGGCATCCCCCACCTCCCGGGTCAGGTCGGCGAGAAAGGCGTCCACCCGGTCCGCCGCCCGGGAGGCTGACTCCGGCCCTGCCGTGATCGTCCCGTACAGCGGAAGACGGCAGGAAAACGCCACCAGGGCCGCACCCGCCAGGATCGCCACGATCCGCCGGCTGCCGGGAGTGAGCAGGTCACGCCGTACGAGGACCAGGAGGAGCAGCAGCGCGCCGGCCGCCGTCAGCGCGGTGTGGATGGCGCCCGGCAGGGCGGCGAACCGATTCGCCGCGTCGGCAAGTCCGGCGGCAAAGAGGGCGAAGGCGCCCCCGACCATCAGGAGCGGCGGCAGACGATCGCTCTTCATGCCTCGGATAGCCGGCTGTCGGCAGCCCGTGGGTCGCCGCTTTCGGCGCTCACGGCGGTTTCACCACAGGCTGCTAGGGTAAAGCTTCGTGCGGCCCTCAAGCGGCAAAACCGGGTTCACCGGGCCCCTCTTCCGCGCCGCGGCGTGGCTCGCGGCCCTCTCGCTGCCGGGCGCGGGCGCCGCGCTGGCTCACGAACGTGCTCCCGGGGTCCCTTCGGTCTCCGCGAACCTCGGGCAGCCTCCCGAGCAGCCGCCGGAACAGCCTCCGGCGGAACCGCCGGAACAGCCCCCCGCGGAACCGCCCGGCGAATCGGATGAGGCGGACGCGCCGCAAGCGCCGGCCGGGGAGGTTCCTCCAACCGGGGAAGCGCCCGCGGAGGGGACTCCCGCCGGGGAGGCCGCCGGTGAGGCGGGGGAAGGGGAACCCGGCGAGGCTGAAGGCGGGGAGCCCGGGGACGAGGAAGCGGAGCCGGCGCGCCGGCCGCCGGAGGTCGTGACCGCGCCGGTGGGAATCCTGCCCGGCCGCCTGGTGGCGACCCCCGCTCCCGTTCCCGGAGGGTCCATCATCGGGATGGTCCTGGGCGCCGAGGGATTCCTCCTCCAGACGGCCGGCGGTGACGTCGTTGCCTACGAGCAGGACGGGGAGCGGACGCGCTGGGGCGTGCCGGGGGCCGGCGCGGCTTTCGTGGCCGAGGATGCGGGCACCGTGGTGCTGCTCGACGAGAACGGGGACGTGGCGTTGCGGCGAACCGCCGATGGAGTGCGGACGGGGGGATTCTCGACCGGCTTCGCACCCGACCCCGGGATTCCCGCCCCGGCGGTGCGTCGTCCGGCGCCGGCCGCGTTCGAAGCGGGGGTGCTCTACTGGGTTTCCTCCGGGACGCTCCGGGGATACCGGGTTCCGGGGGGGAGCCTGGTGCTGGAAGGGGCGCTTCCGGAGGGACAAGCGGCGAACGTGGTGGTGGCGCCGACGCCCGCTGACTCCGCCGCGGGCGCCCCACCGCTCCTTCTGGTTTCGCTCGGGGTCGGCGGCGTGGCCGCGGTGGCGGCGTCGCCGGGAACGACTTCCGGGACGGTCCGCTGGCAGGCCGCGGGAGCCGGCCCCGTGACCGGCCCCGTGCTGCCGTTTCCGGCGGAACGCCTGGCATTCTTCGGAGACGAGGGGGGCGATCTCACCGCCGTCGATCTGGAATCCGGCCGGGAGCGCTGGCGCTGGGAGCTCGCGGAGGGGTTCCACCATCCGCCGCTCCTGAGCCGCGGACGGCTCTTCGCGGCCACCAAGGCGAACAGCCTCTATTGCTTCGACGCCAAACGGGGGGGGCAGCGCTGGCGCGCGGCGCTCCCCGGGAGGCCGGCGGCGCCCCCGCTGCGAATCGCCGGCGCGATCCTGGTCGTCACCCGGGACGGACTGCTCGTCGAGGTGAACGCGGAGACCGGCGCGCGGATCGGCCGCCCCCGCGACCTCGATGCCGAGGTCCTGGGCGTGGTGCGCCGCCTGGGCGACGGCGCCCGGGAGGACGGCTGGCGCGACCGGCGGCTCTTCCTCGGCCTCCGGGATGGACGGCTGGCTGTTTTCGGCCCCCGGATCGGCGGCGAGACCCCCTGACGGAAGCGGCGCGGGAGGGGGCCGGCCCGGGGCCGGAAACCCCCTCCACAAAGGGATCCGCGCGCTTACAATTCGAGCGGATGGTGAGCCCCGTTCCGCGACCCGGAGAATGGGCAAGACCCTCCCGCCCGGATGGTGGCGGCCGTCCCTGATGGGCCCCGCGGAGTCGCTCCTCGTCCTTGATTTCGGCTCGCAGTACACGCAGCTGATCGCCCGGCGGCTCCGGGAACTGGGGGTGTACTGCGAGATCCTCCCGTGCACGACGCCGGACGGGGAGATCTGGGAGCGCAATCCCATCGGGGTGGTGCTCTCCGGGGGGCCCGAGAGCGTCTATGGGGATGGGGCTCCGGCGGCTCCGGACGGCGTTCTGGAGCCGCCGGTCCCCGTGCTGGGCGTTTGCTACGGGATGCAGCTCCTGGCGCGCGAGAGCGGGGGCGACGTGCGTCCGGCGCCGCGCCGCTCCTATGGTCCGGCGGAACTCGAACACAACGGGAACGGACGGCTCTTCCGGGGGGTGCCGGAGCGGTTTCGGGCCTGGGCAAGCCACGGAGACCTCGTCCACGCCCTGCCCGAGGGGTTCCGCCGGACCGCGGGGACGGGGCAGGCGCGGATCGCCGCCTTCGAGAACCCGGGCCGCCGGCTCTACGGGGTGCAGTTCCATCCGGAGGTCGTGCACACGGAGCACGGCGCCGAGATCCTGAGGAACTTCGCTTTCGAGGTGTGCGGAGCCGGGGGCGGCTGGACGCCCCGCTCCCACGCGGAACGGACGATCGCCGCCATCCGGGCCCAGGTCGGCGACGGGCAGGTGGTCTGCGGCGCCTCGGGCGGGGTGGACTCGACGGTCACCGCCATGCTGGTCCACCGGGCGATCGGAGACCGCCTTCACTGCATCTTCGTGGACAACGGGGTGCTGCGGAAGGACGAGGCCGAGCGGGTCCGGTCCTCATTCGAGGAAGGTCTCGGGATCCCGCTCCAGGTCGTGGACGCGGCGGAGCGTTTCCTCGCCCGGCTGAAAGGGGTGCGCAGCCCCGAACGGAAGCGGAAGATCATCGGGCGCGAGTTCATCCGGGTCTTCGAGGAGGCGTCCCGGGACATCCCGGACGTGCGCTTCCTGGCGCAGGGGACGCTCTATCCCGACGTCATCGAGAGCGTCTCGGTGAAGGGACCCTCGGCCGTGATCAAGAGCCACCACAACGTGGGCGGCCTGCCGAAGCGCATGCGGCTGGAACTCATCGAACCGCTCCGCGAACTCTTCAAGGACGAGGTCCGGGTGCTGGGACGCCAGTTGGGGGCGCCGGAAGGACTCGTGAACCGGCATCCCTTCCCGGGTCCCGGGCTGGCGGTCCGGATGCTGGGCGCCGTCGAGGAATCCGGCCTCGACGTCCTGCGCGAGGCGGACGCGATCCTCGAGGAGGAAATCCGGTCCGCGGGTTGTTACGACGACATCTGGCAGGCGTTCGTGGTGCTCCTGCCGCTGCGCACCGTGGGCGTCATGGGAGACGCCCGGACGTATGAGCGGGTCGCCGTCATCCGGGCGGTGGAGAGCCGCGACGGGATGACCGCGGACTGGGCGGCGCTGCCCCACGAACTGCTGGTCCGGGTCTCGAACCGCATCACCGGCGAGGTGCGCGGGGTGAACCGGGTGGTTCTCGACATCACCTCCAAACCCCCCGGCACCATCGAGTGGGAGTGAGGCTCCCTTGAGCGGCGCCGGTTCCGGGGCCGTGGGAAACCGTCCCTTCGTCCACCTCCACACCCACACCGAGTACTCGCTGCTCGACGGGATGAGCCGACTCTCCGACGTCGTTCAGCGGGCCGCGCGCGAGGGGATGCCGGCGGTGGCGATCACGGATCACGGGAACCTCATCGGCGCCCTCAAGTTCCACGAAGCCGCCCGGGAAGTCGGCGTGAAGCCCATCCTGGGGTGCGAGGCCTACGTGGCGCCGGGAAACCGGCGTGAGCAGAACCCCGATTCGGAGAACCAGCATCTGGTCCTGCTGGCGAGGAACCGCACCGGTTTCCGGAACCTCATGCGGCTCAGCTCGATCGCCTACTCCGAGGGGTTCTATTTCAAGCCGCGGATGGACTTCGAGCTCCTGGCGGAGCATCACGAAGGACTGATCGCGCTGTCGGCGTGTCCGAAGGGGATCGTGCCCCGCGAGGTGATCACCGGCGGCGATCCCGTCGAGTGGGCCGGCCGCTACCGGGAAGTCTTCGGCAAGGACAACTACTACCTCGAGATCATGGACCACACCCCGCCGGGCGGGGCCACTCCGGAAGGAGCCCGGCTTTCCGATCTGGAGCAGCGGATCCGCACCGGAGTGGTCGAGGTCGCCCGGAAGACCGGGATCCCGCTCGTGGGCACGAACGACTCGCACTATGCCTCGGCCGGGGACGCGGATGCCCACGATCTGCGCCTGTGCATCAGCACGAACCGGCCGGTCCGGGATCCCCGGCGGCTGAAGTTCCATTCGGACCAGTTCTTCTTCAAGACGTCCGGAGAGATGAGGGCCGTCTTCGACGACTGCCCCGACGCCTACCGGAACACGCTCGAGATCGCGGAGCGGGTCGAGGACTTCGAGTTGATCGACGAACGGAGCCTGCTGCCGGATTTCGAGGTGCCGGCCGGAAAGACGCTGGACGGCCATTTCGAGGAGAGCGCCCGCCAGGGTCTGGAGCGGCGGCTCGAGTCCCCCGAGGTGCACGGTTCCCGGCCGCCGCGGTCCGACTACGAGGACCGGCTCGGCGTGGAGCTGGACGTCATCCGGCGCACCGGCTACTCCGCCTATTTCCTCATCGTGCAGGACTTCGTGCGTTTCGCCCAGGACCGCCGGATCCCGGTGGGTCCGGGCCGGGGGTCGGCTGCGGGCAGCCTCGTCGCCTACGCCCTGGGCATCACCGACATCGACCCGCTCGCCCACGGCCTGCTGTTCGAGCGGTTCCTCAATGCGGAACGGATCAGCCCGCCGGACATCGATGTGGACTTCTGCGAGGTGCGGCGCGAAGAGGTGCTCGACTACGTCACCGAGACCTACGGCAGCGACCGGGTCGCGCAGATCATGACGCTCGGGACCATGCAGGCCAAGCTGGTGGTCCGCGACGTGGGCCGGATGCTCGAGTTGCCGCCGCCGCAGGTGGATCGTCTCGCCAAGCTGATCCCCGAGGGCATGAGCCTCGCGCAGGCGCTGCAGAGCGTCCCGGAGCTTCGGGAGGCGCGCCGGAACCCCGAGCTCGGCCGTCTCTTCGGACTCGCGGAAAGGCTCGAGGGCCTGCCGCGCAGCATCGGCACCCACGCCGCCGGGGTGGTCATTGCCCCGGGCCCGCTCGAGGAGATCCTGCCGCTCTACCGCGACGTGGAGACGAAACGTGTGGATCCCGGCCGGGACGGGGCGGCGTCCGGCCGGGCGGTGACCGTCCGCCGCCGCACGCAGTGGGACATGAAGGACTGCGAGCGCGCCGGGCTCTTCAAGATGGACTTCCTCGGGCTCCGGAACCTGACCCAGATCGAGGACTGCGCCCGCCGGGTGCAGGAGGACCCGAACACGCCCCGCACCGCGGAGGAAGAAGAGGCGCTCGCGCTCATCCGCGCCGGGCGCTTCGAAAAGGTGCCCCCGGATCCCGAGACCTTCCAGCTCTTCGCCCGCGCGGACACCGACGGGATCTTCCAGTTCGAGAGTTCCGGGATGCGCGATCTCCTGTCCCGGTACAAGCCCGAGAACCTGGACGACCTCGCGGCCATGAATGCGCTCTACCGGCCCGGCCCGCTCGAGAGCGGGATGGCGGACGACTTCGTGGCGGCGAAGACCCGGGGGCGGCATTCCGACAAGCTGGATCCGCGCGTGCGCAACCTCGTCCCGGAGACGCGGGGGCTGATCGTCTATCAGGAGCAGGTGATGCTGGTGGCGCAGAAGCTCGCCGGTTTCTCGCTGAACCGCGCGGACGGACTGCGGAAGGCGATGGGGAAGAAGGACCCCGAGGCGATGGCCCGCGAAGAAGGGGGTTTCGTCGAGGGGGCGGTGGCGGGCGGGCTTTCCCGCCAGGTCGCGCAGGAGACGTTCCAGCAGATCGCGAAGTTCGCCGGGTACGGGTTCAACCGCTCCCATGCGGTCGGGTACGCGCTCGTCGCCTACGTGGCGGGCTGGCTCAAGACCCACTTCCCCCTGCACTTCCACGCGTCGCTGCTGACCGCGCAACACCGCGCGGGCGACAAGGACGAACGGATCGCGCGGATTCGGCAGGGCGCGGAGGCCCGGGGAATCAAGGTGCTGCCCCCGGACGTCCAGCGAAGCGGGGCGGAGGCCCTCGTGGAGGGACGCGGGGTCCGCTACGGCCTCGGGGCGATCAAACAGGTGGGCGACCGCGCCGCGCGGGAAATCGAACGGGCGCGGCGGGAGCGGGGCGGGTTCGAATCGCTGCGCCAGCTCCTGGAGGCGGTGGAGCCGAAGGCGCTCAACCGGGGTGTTCTCGAGGCGCTTTGCTGCGCCGGAGCTCTCGATTTCCTCGGCGTGCCCCGCTGGCGGATCCTCCCGGCGATCCCGGGGGCTCTCGAGGCCGCGCACCGGGCCCGCGGCCGGAAGGAGGCCGGCGTCCAGTCGCTCTTCGGGGGCGGTTCCGAACCTCCCGCGGACGTCTTTCCGGAGGCGGCCTCGTGGGGCGACGCCGAGCGGTTGCGGCGCGAACGCGAGGCGCTCGGCTTCTACTGGGAAGGACATCCCGCCACGGAATACCGGGCGGCGCTCGAGACGGTCGTCACGGGTCCGGTGAAGGCGGCTCTGGATGGCAAGCCGAAGGCGCCGGCCGGGGTCGTGGGCCTCGTGCGCGAACTGCGGAAACGGACGACGCGGGGCGGCCGGCTGATGGGCCAGTTCAGCCTCGAAGACGATACCGGAGCGATCGGGGTGGTGGTGTTCCCCGACCTGTGGGAGTCCTGTCCCCCGCTCGACGGTGAACCCGTCGTGGTGGTCCAGGGCAACCTGAGGGGAGACGCCGGGGGGGGCCCGGGGGGAAGCCGCCGCCGTGGCCAGCGGGGCGAACTGGCCGCTTCGGACATCTGGCTCGCGGACGAGGCGCCCTACCGGCTGGCCCGGCAGGTGGAACTGCTGGTGGCGGAGCCGGAACGGTTGGGTAACGGTCTGCGGGACCTGCTCCGGGAGCACCCCGGGCAGAGGCCGCTGCTCCTGCGGGTCCGGGTCCGCGGCATCGAGGTCCTTCTCGAAACCGCGACGCCGATCGAGCCGAGCCGGGCCTTCGCCCGCGCCGCCTGGGAGCTGCTGGGGCCGGATACCCTGCTCCTCGACGGACGGACGCCGCCCTCCTTCGCGCGCTAACCGCCCGGACTCATCACTTTCTGCGCCCGGCTTGGTACGGGATTTGCCTGACTCGGGCTCGCTACACTTCACATCGTGCAGCGCGAGTTCCTCGACTTCGAGGCTGACATCGAGGCGATCGTTCAGCGGATCGAAGCACTTACCGGATATCCCGACAGCCATCGGGCGGAGATCGCCGGGCTGGAAAGGGAGTTGCTGCGGCGGCGCCAGCGGATCTACGCCGGCCTCACACCCTGGCAGCGGGTGCGGGTGGCGCGCCACCCCGAACGCCCCTACGCGCTCGACTACGTGAACCGCATCTTCACCGGTTTCACGGAGATTCACGGGGACCGGCGGTACGCCGACGATCCGGCGGTCATCGGGGGTCCGGCGTGGCTCGCGGGAGCGCCGGTCATGGTGATCGGACAGCAGAAGGGCCGGGACACGGCCGAGCGCATTCACCGCAACTACGGGATGCCCCGGCCGGAGGGCTACCGCAAGGCGCTGCGTCTCATGAAGATGGCGGAGAAGTTCGGCAGGCCGGTCATCGCGCTCGTCGACACCCCGGGAGCCTTCCCCGGCATCGAGGCCGAGGAGCGCGGCCAGGCCGAGGCCATCGCGCGCAATCTTCGGGAAATGGCCCGGCTCGACGTCCCCGTGGTGGTTGCCATCATCGGCGAGGGAGGCAGCGGCGGGGCGCTCGGCATCGCGGTGGGCGATCGGATTCTGATGATGGAGAACGCCATCTACTCGGTGATCTCCCCCGAAGGGTGCGCCGCGATCCTGTGGAAGGACCCCGAACACGCCTTCGCGGCGACCGAGGAGGCGGCAGCGCGGATGCGCGTCACCGCCCCGGAGCATCTCCGGAACGGCCTGATCGACGAGATCGTTCCGGAACCGCCGGGAGGAGCCCACGCGGACCACGACGCCGCGGCGGAACTCCTCGGCGAGCGGCTGCGCCTCGCCCTCCGCGAGGTCGCGGAACGTTCTCCGGCGGACCGGCGTGAGGCGCGGTATCGCAAGTTCCGCGGCATGGGGAACTTCGGGCTCGAGGAAGCCCCCTCCGGGGCGGCTCGGAATCCGTCCGCTCCGGCGGACAAGGAGGCCGGGGAGAGCGGGGCCGCGGGCTTCCGGCCGGCGAACACGGGCTGATTCACGTGTCCCCTCCCGCCCGTTCCCGCACGTACGGTCGAGGCGCCCGGATCCTGTCGAAGTGGATCGGCCCGGTGATCACGTTTCTGCTGTTCGCGGGCTTCGCGGTCTTCGTGGTCCTGCGGCTTCAGGAGGGATTCGAGCGACGGGCGGGGGAGTGGTTCGGGTCGGCCGATGAGGTGCCCGTCGAGCCGGAGGAGGTGGTCTCGACCGAGGTCGAGTTCACCCGCTTCGATGAACAGGGCCGCCTGGTGCTCGAGGGCCGGGCGGAGCAGGCGCTCGGCCGGAGCGACGGGCAGCAGCGTTTTCTCGAGGTCGAGGTGCGCCTGATCGAGGTCCTTGGCGACGGCGATGCGGTGGTGGCGGCCGACGAACTGCTGCTCGACCCCCAGACCGAGGCGGTCGAGTTCATCGGCAATGCCCTCCTCAGCGTCGAGGGTCTCGAACTCTCGGGACCTCACCTTCACTTCCGGACCGCGCCGGACCGCCTCTGGTCGCGCGACCCGGTGCAGTTCCGCAGCGACGACTTCGTCGGGATCGCCGCCTCGATGCAGTTCGAGGTCGCGGCCGGCGACGTGTCGCTGCAGGGGGTGGTGGCGGCGCCGGCAACGGAGGACGGGTTCAGCGTCATTGCGGAGCGGGTCCGATTCGATGGAGACACGGCCGACACGTCGCTGTTCGGAGACGTGGAAATCACCTCGAGTGCGCTCACCCTGTCCTCGAGGGAATCGGTCGTCGCCCGCCGCGATCGGGAGCGAGGCCGGATGCGTTCCATCGAAGCCGGGTTCGGGACGGAACTCACCTTTGTGGGCCCGCCGGGGAACCTCCCGGCGGAGACATCGGAGCGACTCGTGCTGCGTGGAGACCGGCTCGAAATCAGTCTGGAGGATGGACGCACCCCGCGCCGCGTGGGGGTGCAGGAGAACCCTTCCCTGCACCGGGCGCCGGGAACCGAGCTGCGCGGAGAGGAGGCGACGTTCGAGCTCGATTCCGACGGGACACCCGAGCGGCTGAGCATGACGGGGGAGGTTCGGTCGCGTCTTCCCGGCGGCCCGGGAGCGAGGTATCTCATTTCGGTCGAGTCTTCGGAGCTGGAGGTCGATTTCGATCCGGAGGGGGAGATCGAGGGGGCCTCCTTCCGCGGGCGGGTCAGGGCGCGCCACGGCCGGGCGTCGGCGACCGCGGAGCGCGCCCTCTGGGACGGTGAGGACACGCTCGTGTTCGAAGGCAACCCTCGGGTCGTCGATTCATCGCTGCTGGAGCTGGAGAGCGGAGATCTGCGGCTGGTGATCGCGGAGCCGAGCCGCGTCGAAGCCGAGGAGGCGGTGACCGCCCGGTTCCTTCCGGCCCGCCTGGACTGGCTGCCGGGCGAGTTCGAAGGAGTGGTGCTCACCGGAGATTCCGCGGTGATGGAGACCGGGAGCGGCGAGGGCGTTTTCGCGGGAGGGGTGCGCCTGCTGTTCGGCAGGAACCGGCTGGTGTCGGACCAGGTCAGCGTGGACGCGGAAGCCAGGACCCTGGAGGCGACGGGTGCGGTCGTCACGTCGCTCGAACTCGAGATTCCTCCGCCGGGCGCCGCGGAAGCGGACCAGACGGATCGCGATCCCCACCAGCCGGCGGCGGGAACCGGGCCGGCCACGGTCCCGGCGGCGGTGGCGGCGGGCCCCGCTCCCGCGGCCGCCGAACCGTCCGGGGAGTCGCCGTTCGTCTTCACCGCCCGGGCCGAGCGGTTCCGCTACGAAGCGACCGACGGGCAACTGTCCTACGGAGGAGCCCCACAGGTGGAACGCGTGGGACCTTCGGGTGAGATCAGCCGGCTCGTCGCCGGGCGGATCGAAGCGGACCTGACGGCGGAGGGATCCCTCGGAGCGCTCCGCGGGGTCCAGGGAGCCCGGTTCGAGCGGGGCGGCAATCTGGTGCGCGGGTCCCGCATCCGCTACGAGCCCGGCGCCGACCTCCTGCTGGCGTGGGGTTCGCCCGCCGTCGTGAGCGTGGAGGGGAGGACCTCGGAGGGCGGGCTGCTCGAACTCGGTCTGGGAGACGATCGAACGGAGATTCACCCGACCCGGGCGAGGCGGGCCCTGACGCGCGCTCCCATCAACCCGCGGGAGGACCCTACCCGGCGGTGAAGCGGCTGTGAGCGTGTCTGGATCCGGGCTGGCCGCTGCGCCGACTGCCGAGCCTCCGGCGACGGATCGGAAAGCGGGCGCGGCGCACGTCCTTGCCTGTCACGACCTGGTCAAGACGTACGGCATGCGCCGGGTCGTGGATGAAGTGACGGTTCGGTTGGAGAGCGGCGAAGTGGTGGGACTCCTCGGACCCAACGGAGCCGGGAAGACCACGACCTTTCGCATGATCGTCGGGCTGATCCAGCCGGATCACGGCACGGTCGCGCTGGACGAACGGAATCTCACCGGGCTGGCCATGCACCGCCGGGCGCGTTCGGGGATCGGTTACCTCCCGCAGGAACCGTCCATCTTCCGGGGTCTCACCGTCGAGGAGAACGTGCTGGCAATCCTCGAAGCGGTGCCCCGGATGGGGCGGCGGGAGCGGCGTGAGCGGGCCGAGGCGCTGCTCGAGGAGTTCGGCCTCACCGAGCGCCGGCGCAACCTGGGGCACTCCCTGTCCGGGGGAGAACGCCGGCGGGCGGAGATCGCCCGCGCCCTCGCGCCGGATCCCCGGTTCCTGCTGCTGGATGAACCCTTCGCCGCCATCGACCCGATCGCCGTTTCGGAACTGCAGCGGATCGTCGGCGGCCTGCGCGACCGGGGACTCGGCGTGCTCGTCACCGATCACAGCGTTCGCGAGACCCTCCGGGTCACCGACCGGGCCTACATCATCGAGGAGGGCCGGATCCTGTTCGAGGGCACGCCCGCGGAACTCGTGCGCAGCCCGGAGGTGCGGCGGGCCTACCTCGGCGAGGACTTCGACTGGCAGTGAGCCCCAAGTCCGGAACCCGAACCGAGCTGCGGGTCGGGGTACGCCAGCAGCAGCGTCTCACGTTGACGCCGCAGGTGAGGCAGACGATCGAGATGCTCGTCCTGCCGCTCACCGAGCTCCGGGTCCGGGTGCAGCAGGAACTGCTCCAGAACCCCGCGCTCGAGGAGGTGGCCGAAGAGGAGGAAGAGGACTCGGAATCCGAGGAATTGGAAACGGAAGGGGAGAGCGAGGCGGAGGACGAGGCCCCGGACGACGACCCCGACCCGATGGGGGAGATCGAGGCTGAGGACTTCTTCCAGGAGAACCAGGACAACACGGGAGGGCTTGCGCTCGGCGAGGAACCACCCGCGCTCGAACGGACGCTGGCCGCCGGACGCACGCTCGCCCAGCACCTGATCGAGCAACTCGGTCCGTCCGTCGCCACGGAACTCGAGCGGACGATCGGCCTGGAGATCATCGGCAACCTCGACGAGCGCGGATATCTCGATGCCTCCGTCGCCGAAATCGCCGCCGCGGTGGGGGTGCCGGAGGACCAGGTCGAGGCGATGCGAAGGCGGATTCTGCGTTTCGATCCGACCGGCGTTGCGGCTCTCGATCTGGAGGAATGCCTGCTGGCGCAGCTCGAGGCGGCCGGCCAGGCCGGCGGGCCGCTCGGCAGGATCGTGCGGGAGCATCTGGACCTCGTCATCCGGGAGCGTTTTCGGGAACTCGCCCGCGTCATGGGCGCCGAGGTCACCGTGGTGATGCGCTGGGTCCGTCGGATCGGGGAGCTGGATTTTCGTCCCGGCAGCCAGTTTGCCCCGGGTCCGGATCAGATCGTGGTGCCGGACGCCCGCGTGTACCTGTTCAACGGGGAGTGGCGGGTCGAAATGAGCGACGGGATTCCGAAGCTGCGCACCAGTCCGGCGTACCGGGCGGTGCTGAAGAGCCCCGACCGGCACACCCCGCAGGAGCAGGCCTTCGCGCGCGAGGCGTGGGTCCGCGCCAAGGGATTCCAGCGGTCGGTGCAGCAGCGTCAGGAGACCGTTCGTCTCGTCGCCGAGGACATCGTGCGCAAGCAGGCCGAGTTTCTGAATCGGGGCATCGCGCACATCCGTCCGCTCGTCCTGAACGACGTCGCGCAGGACATCGGGCGAGCGGAATCGACGGTTTCGCGAGTCGTGAGCAACAAGTTCCTCGAGACTCCCCGCGGAGTCATTCCCTTCCGGCGCTTCTTCCACAGCGCCCTGTCGCTGCGCGACGGGCGTCAGGTGTCATCGGAAGCGGTGCGGGCCCGGGTCCAGCGAATCGTCGAACGCGAGGATCCCGAACATCCGTTGGCTGACGACCAGATCGTGCGGCTCCTCGATCGCGAGGGGATCATGATCGCGCGGCGCACGGTGGCCAAGTACCGGAAGTCCCTGAGGATCCCGTCCTCCAACGAGCGGCGCGCCCGCTACCGCAACCGCGCCCCCGGCCGGACCTCGGGCTGGGGATCCGCCAGAGGTTGACCGGCCGCGGCGGCTTCCGGATACTGCCCGGCGATGATCGGAATCGTGGTGGTTACCCACGGACAACTGGCGAGAGAGCTGGTGGCCGCCGCCGAAATGATCACCGGGGAGGACATTCCCAACGCCACCAGCGTTTCCATTGGCTGGCACGACGCCCCGGACGATGCCCAGCGAGCCATCGTGACCGCGGTGGAACGCGTCTCCGGAGAGGAGGGAGCCGTCATCCTGACGGACATGTTCGGGGGCACGCCGTCCAATCTGGCGCTCAGCCTCCTCAACGAAGGCCACGTTGAAGTCGTGACCGGCGTGAACCTCCCCATGCTCATCCGCCTGGTTTCGATCCGGGAGGAAGAGCAGGTCGGTCCCGCCGAGGCGGCGCGGGCGGCGCTCTTTCAGGGCAAGGAGAACATCTATCTCGCATCCGAACTGCTGGGAGGCGGGCTCGACGCCGCGCCGGCGGGCGAAGAGTCCGGGGAAGCGGCCGGAACGGTTCCGGAGGATCAGGTCGGGCCGGACCAGGACTGACACCTGACAACATCGGCAGGGAGGGAGCGTGCCGGAACGGGTCGTCCAGGTGACGAACCAACTGGGGATGCACGCCCGGGCGGCGGCGCGCTTCGTGAAGACCGCGTCCCGCTACGAAGCCGTGGTGACCGTGACCCGCGGTGAGACCACCATCGACGGCAAGAGCATCCTGGGTCTCCTGTTCCTCGCCGCGGCCAGGGGCAGCCGGCTTCGGATCCACACCTCGGGACGCGAGGCGGAGCCGGCGCTCGAAGCCCTGACCCGGCTGGTTCAGGATGGAATCGGAGATCCACCTGAGCCTGGCGCTGACGGCGTCCAGGCGGGTGGGCGGCGATGATGGCGCCGACCTCCCGGAGTGATTCCGGGCGGCCCCGGCCCGGAGAGACGGTCCTGCGCGGTGAACCGGCGGCGCCGGGAATCTGCGTGGCGCCGACGATCGTCTTCGAGCGGCGCGCCATCCCGGTGTTCCGGGTGGAGGTCAGAAAGCGCGAGATCGGGCGCGAGATCCGCCGCTTCACCGACGCCCGCGACCGGGCGGCGGAACAACTCCGCGAGATCCGCGAGTCCACCCGGCGCGCGCTGGGACAGGATCGCGCGTACCTGTTCGAGGCGCAGCGCCTCATGCTCGCCGACCCGCTCCTGGCCGGGCGCGTCGAGGAGGTCATCCGGTCCGAGCGGGTGAACGCCGAGTGGGCGGTGCGGACCGTGCTGCGGGAACTCGAGGCCGTCTTCGACGGGCTCGCCGACGAGTACCTGCGGCAGCGGAAAGGCGACATCGCGGACGTCGGCGGGCGACTGCTCCAGAACCTGGGCGGCGCCGCCCGTCCGTCCCTCGAGCGCTGGGAACGCCGGCACGTGGTTGCCGCGGACGACCTGCGCCCGTCCGACACCGCCGAACTCGACTGGACCAAGGTCCAGGGAGTCATCATGGAGGCGGGCGGTCCCACGTACCACACCGCCATCCTGGCCCGGACCCACGACGTGCCCTGCGTGACCGGGATTCCCGCGCTGCTGGACCACATCCATACCGACCTCCCGGTTGTCGTGGACGGCTCCGAGGGAATCGTGGTGGTGAATCCGGCGCGGAAGACCCTGGCCGAGTACCGCCGGAAACGTGAGCGCGAACGGGAACGCCGCCGCCGCCTGCTGGCCGCCACGGCGTCGCAGGCCCGGACCGCGAACGGTGAGCGGGTCGTCCTGATGGCCAACATGGACGAACCGGGCGAGATCGATCTCGTCCGTCGCCATGGCGCCGAGGGGGTCGGCCTCTTCCGGACCGAACGGATCGCCGTGCAGGAGATCCCGTCCGAGGAGGAGCAGTTCCGGATCTACCGGGACCTGGCCCGGGCCCTGGAACCGCACCCGCTGGTGATCCGGGCGTTCGATCTCACCGCGACGGACATCGGCCGTGCGCCGGAGCTGAATCCCGCGCTCGGGCTGCGCGGCGCGCGGCTGCTGGTGATGGCGTCAGGGGTCTTCGAGACCCAGATTCGGGCAGTGCTCCGCGCCGCGGTGCACGGCAAGGTCCAGTTGATGTTTCCGATGGTGGGCGGGCTCGAGGAGTTCCGGGCGGCGCGGACGCATGTCCGGGCGGCGGTCCGGGCGCTTCGCTACCGGGACGTGCCGTTTCGGGAAGTGCCGGTCGGCGCCATGCTGGAGGTGCCTTCGGCGGCGGCGACCGCCGATCTGCTCGGGCAGGAGGCGGAGTTCCTCAGCATCGGGACCAACGATCTGATGCAGTACCTCTTCGGAGTGGACCGGGCGAACGAACGCGTCGCGCACTTCAGCGATCCGCTCCATCCCGCGCTCCTGCGCACCCTGCGGTTCGTGGCGCGCGTCTGCCGCCGCACCGGCCTGCCCCTCGCGGTCTGCGGCGAGGTTGCGGCGGAACCGCTCATGATTCCGCTTCTCCTCGGCTTTGGCGTGCGGACGTTCTCGATGAGTCCGAACGCCATACCCGAGATGAAGCGCCTGATTGCGGTTCAGGACACCCGCCGGGCGGAGGAGATCGCCCAGCAGAGCGTTCGCCTGACGACGTCGCGGCGGGTGCGCGCCCGGGTCCTGCGGGCCGTACGGGAGCGGGGTTCCGCAGCGGAGTCGGGGTAGCCGACCAGCGTTCCCAGCCGTTTCGATCGTCTGCACCCGGTAGATGGCGCTGCGAAAACACGCAGGAAAAACAGATGGAAGCGAACCTTTGGTTCGCTTCCGGCGATTTCGGGGGAAAGTGTGAAAGGGGGTTACCCCCTTTCACAAGAAGAAAACGACAAATCGGAACTCGCCGAAGCGCGCGCCAGCGCGCGAGGGAGTTTCGATTTGCGGCGCGGAGCGCCGGGCGGTTCCCGGATGGGCCCCCACTTTCCATGAGCGATGGGATCCACCTTGGGTCCCGATCGTGGCCCATCCGGGGACCGCTCGACGGCTCAGTGGAAGTCCCGGCTCGGGATCTCCGGGGGAGCCGCCATCCTGGAGATCTCCGGCCGGAAGAGCCCGTCCACCACGAGGTGGACGGTGCCCTGTTCCGCCTGAACCCTCCCGGCGACCCCGAGGAATGACAGCGTCTGGGCCAGTTGGCGGTGTGCTTCGAAGACGTCCGGCCAGAGAACGAGGTTCACGAAGCCGGTTTCGTCCTCGAGGGTCATGAACACCACTCCGGAGGCGGTCCCCGGCCGTTGCCGGCAGATCACGATCCCCGCGTATCGCGCGCGCGTTCCGTTCCGAAGCTTCGACACCTCGCTGGCGGTAGGGAGTCCCGCGGCAGCCAGCCGGCTGCGGAGGGGCAACAGCGGGTGTCCCCGGGTGCTGCTCCCGGTCGTCCGGTGATCCCAGGCGATCGTTTCGAAGTTGTCGAGCGGGACGAAGCCGGGAATGGCTTCTTCGAGGAGCGGCGGATCCTTCGGCGTCACGCCGAGCGTCTGCCAGACGGCCGCACGGCGGGTCTTCGGGCCCAGGTTCTGGAGCGCGTCCGCCTCGGCCAGCGCCACCATCGCTTTTCTGTCGAGACCGGTACGGCGCGCGAGGGCGGCGATGGAGGCAAAGGGTGATTCCCGGCGAGCCGCCACGATCTTCTCTCCGTCGGCGGCGCCGAGCCCCTTCACGTAGCGCAGCCCGAGGCGGACATCGGGTTTCCCCGCGCCCGACGAAGACGCGGATACCAGGGAACAGTCCCAGGCGCTCGCCGTCACATCCACCGGCCAAAAGCGCACTCCCCGCCGCTTGGCGTCCTCGATGATCGTTGCCGGGGAATAAAAGCCCATCGGCTGCGCATTCAACAGCGCGCATGCGAACTCCGCCGGGTAGTGGCGGAGCAGGAACGCGCCGGCATAGCTGATGAGCGCGAAGCTGGCGGCGTGGCTTTCGGGAAAGCCGTACTCCCCGAATCCCTGAATCTGCTCGAACACCCGTCTGGCGAACTCGGGAGCGATCCCCTTGGCGCACATGCGGGAAAGCAGACGGCTCCGATGCCGTTCCATCCGTCCCGTGCGCCGCCAGGCGGCCATGTCGCGGCGGAGCTGGTCGGCTTCGCCGGCGGTGTAATCGGCGGCGACGACCGCGAGCCGCATGACCTGTTCCTGGAACAGCGGCACTCCCAGGGTCTTTTCCAGGACGGGGCGGAGGGAGGGGTGCGGGTATTCCACCGCTTCTTCACCCCGGCGGCGGCGAAGGTAGGGGTGCACCATGCCACCGGCGATGGGCCCGGGCCGAACGATGCTCACCTCGATCACCAGGTCGTAGTAGTTCTCGGGCTGGAGCCGCGGCAGCATGGCCATTTGCGCCCGGCTTTCGATCTGGAAGACCCCGACGGTCGCCGCCTTCCGGATCATCGCGAAGGTTTCGGGGTCGTCGGCGGGGATGGTGGACATGGACAGATCGACGTTCCGGGACTCCCTGAGCAGCCGGAAGGCGAGGTCCAGTTGGGTGAGGGCGCCGAGCCCCAGCAGGTCCACCTTGAAAAGACCCAGCTCCTCGATGTCGTCCTTGTTCCACTGAATGACCGTTCTTCCTTCCATCGCGGCGTTTTCCACCGGCACGATGTGAGAGACCGGTTCTTCTCCGAGGAGGAACCCGCCGGGATGGATCGAGAGGTGCCGGGGGAATCCCTGGATCTCGTTCGCCAGACGGAGGAAGTGGCGGGTCGCCGCCCCCTCCGAAGCCCAGCCGGCAGCGGCGAGGCGGTCGCTCGAGAGCGGCTCGTAGTGGGAGAACGCGCGGGCCAGCCGGTCCACGGAGCGCTCCGAAAACCCGAGCGCCTTGCCCACGTCCCGGATCGCCGACCGCGTCCGGTAGCAGACGGTATTCGCCACCATGGCGGCGCGCCCCTCGCCGTACCGCTGGTACACGAACTGGATGACCTCTTCCCGGCGCGAATGCATGATGTCCAGGTCGATGTCGGGCGGTTCGGCGCGCTCGCGGGACAGGAACCGCTCGAACAGGAGCCCCATCCGGACCGGGTCCACCGCGGTGATGCCGAGGCAGAAGCAGACCGCCGAGTTCGCCGCGGAACCCCGCCCCTGACAGAGGATTTCCCGCTCGCGGCAGAAGCGGACGATCTCGACCATGGTGAGGAAATAGCCGCCGTAGTCGAGTTCGTGGATCAGCTCGAGTTCCTTCTCCAGTTGCTGCCCGACGGCGGGCGGAATGCCGCCGGGATAACGCTCGGCGGCGCCTTCGAACGTCAGTTTCCGAAGCCGGGCATCGGAATCCATCCCTCCGGGAACCTCTTCGGCGGGATAGCGATAGCGGAGTTCGTCGAGCGAGAATCGGCAGGCCTCGGAGATTTCCAGGGTCCGGTCGACCGCCACCGGGTCGTCGGCAAAAAGTTCCCGGAAGAGGGCAGGGGACCGCAGGTAGTGCTCGGCGTTTCCGCGAAGGCGCCGTCCGGCTTCCCGAAGCGGCACCCCGGTACGGATGGCGGTGAGCACGTCCTGCAATTCCCGGCGCCCCGGACGGTGGTAGAGGACCTCGGTGGCGGCGGCGACCGGGATCCGGTACCGGTTCGCCCGCCCCCGAAGCAGGGCCTCTTCGGGCACGTCGTCGTCCCGGTGGTGCCGGGTGATGAGGACGTGGAGGTTTTCCCCGAAGGCTTCCCGGAGCAGGCGCGCCGGCCGGTCGGGAGGGGGGGCCTGCTTGAGGGCGGAGGCGCCGCCTCCCCAGAGCGCGTGAAGCCCTTCGGCGTGCCCGGCGATTTCTTCCCAGGAGACTCCGTCCGTTCCCTTGCGGGATGAGCGTCCGCCCGTCCCGGAGCCGTTCCTCTTCGAGTCCTGGCCGGCGACGGGGTCAGGGGCTCGGAGCAGCCCCCGGGTCAGGAGCCGGCACAGGTTCCGGTAGCCGGTGCGGTTTTGGACCAGCAGGAGGACGCTTTCCGGTCCGCGCTGCCGGCCTTCTCCGGCAGGCCCCACCGCCACCGACGTTTCGGCGCCGAGCACCAGTCGGATGCCTCGCTCCCGCGCCGCGACATGGGCCTTGACGGCTCCGTAGAGGCCGTTCCGGTCGGTGAGCGCAATTCCGGGAAGACCCAGCGAATGGGCCTCTTCGACCAGTTCCTCGGGGTGGCTTGCTCCTTCGAGGAAGGAAGCGTTGCTCTTGCAGAAGAGGGGAAAGTACAAAAGTTACTCAACGCGGCCTTCGAGGAACCACGAGCGCCGTTCCCGGTCGAAGAAAACCCAGCAGACATCGCCGCGTTTCAGGCGGACAAAGAAGTAGTCACGAGAGACCGGTCGCCCCGAAAGCAGGCGCCACCAGCCTCCGGAGATGCGAAAGGGACCGGTGAAACTCTGAACGGGACCGTGGTCGACCCCCCGGAGCAGCCAGCCGTCGGGCTCGCCCGGACCCCGATGGGGAAGGATGAGCGGCTGATCGTAGATGCGGCGAATCAGACGGGGGGTCCGGGTCTCGAAAAAATCTTGCGGAGGGTTCTTGCCCGAAAGATTCCCGAGGGCGGCCTCTTCCGGAGAGACCGGCCGGCACCGGTAGCGTCCCCGCGGGAGGTATGCATCGCGGGTTTCCAGCCGGACCAGGGAGTCTTCACCGAATTCGGCCTGAATCCGGGCCAGCGCTTCCGAAGCCCTTTTCGGACCGGTCGAAAGAGCTTCCCCGGAACGCTGGTACAGGCCGGGCTGTTCCGCGACGTAGACGCCACCGAGAGCCCGGAGAACGAGGCCGAGAATCCTTCTCCCCGGTTCCTCTTCCGGACTTCGGGAGGGCCTCGGAGGCACTCGCTGCCCGGCGGTGGTCCGGTTCTCCGAGAAGATGCTCCCGAACCGCAGGCGCAGCAGGGAGAGGAGCTTCACGCCGTCCCCGGTGGGAAGGGCGGGACGGACCGACCCGGAAATTGACGGAGCGTCTTCGCATTCCACTTCGTAGGCGAGTTCGACGACCGCGAGGCCCTGTTTCCCGAGGTCGGCGAGGATCTGATCGAGCAGGCGCTTCGCGTGGAAGATGAGCCGCTCGATGTCGGTTTCGGGCGGTTCGAAGGAGATCCGGTGTTCTGCCGGCGTCTCCTGGCGGAAGGTTTCAAAAATCGGCGCGGGACTCTCTCCGGAGCCAAGGCGGTGGAGTTCCAGGACCTCCTTGCCGAAGCGGTTCGCCAGTCCCCTTCCGGACCGTCCTTCCCCGGCCAGGCGCAGCAGATCCCGAAGCGATGAGATGCCGAGCTTTTCCAGACCGGCGAGGGTCTTCTCCGGTAATCCGAAGCGGACGAGCGGGGCCCTGAGGGCAGCGGCTCTCTCCTCGGCGGGACTTTCGAAGATCTGGTGTCCGAAAGTGGCCCGCGCCGCCGCAAAGGAGTTGAACCGGGTAAAGCCCACCGCGATCGAGGTGCGAAACCCGTCGCTTTGGAGATCCTTCGAGAGTGCCTCGATCCAGTCCGAGAGCGGACCGAACAACCCGGTCAGGCCGGATGCCCGAAGCCAGAAGGTTCCGGCGGCGCCGCACCCGGACAGTTGGGGGGCGAGGGATGAAGCCAGTTCGACCTGGGGGCTCCAGCGGTGGAGCCGCTCGGCCAGCCGGCGGACTTCCCGCTCTACTTCCGAAGCGCGGACATGGTCGATCCGGAGCGCGGGGCAGCAGGCGACCGCGGCGGCCTGCCGCATTCCCGGGCGCACTCCGAGAGTGACCGCCCGGCGGTTCGCCCAGGAAATCCGTGCCTGCACCTTGTCCTCGGTGACCACCGCCACCGGTTCCTGCCGCCATTCGGGATGTCGCCGCAGCAGGATCTGGAGCGGTAGCGCCGGAACGTCAACACATGCCAGCCGGCTCACGGCATTTCCTTTCGAACCGGACTCCGGGGAGAAGGCGGTCCCGGCCCCGGAGCGGCGGCAGTCCCGGAGAGGAGGAGATCCCGTTCCCCTTGTCCTTGAGGACGGTGATGACGATGCCGTCTCCCCGGCGGCTCGCGTCGAAGCGCTTGCCCACCCGAGGGTCGAGTGATGGGGCGGCCGGTGGTTTGTCGGTCAGCAGGACGACAGCGGTTCGGTATTTGTGCGCGAGTCCGGCGAGCCGCGATAGATGAGGGAGTCCTCGAGGAGTGCCGGGAGGGGGCATCGGAGTCCTCCCGGATGCCGCGGCGGAGTTCGGCCTCGACTTTTGAACCGATCGAAGCGACCGGCGAACCGTTTGAGGGCCGAAGCTCTCCGCCGGGAGCGAATCGGCAAGGTCCACGACCACCAGTCCGAAAGCTCCCGAGTGGACAACCCCGGTGGCGGCGCGAATCTGCGCTCCCGGTGTTTCCAGGCGCAACAGGACCAGCCGGTCCAGCGCAATCCCCGATTCCACCGCGTCCGGAGGGAAGAAGAGGCTGCGGGTCGTCGCTATCCAGGCGATCAGGGCGGGGTTTGGGGCGGAGTCCGCATGCGCCCCCGGAGCCGGCTTCAGATTCGGGGCGGAATGCCGGCGGTAGCGGAGTCTTTCGTGTCGGAGCTGATGATGCTGGGCCTCGGCAACCAGCGCCAGCGCCGAAGACAGGACGCCGGAATCAGCCGACCCGGAGATTTCCACGAGGCTGCCGGCAAGCCGGGCAAGTCCCCATTTCGCGAGTTCCTGGCCAGGAGGCGGTTCCTGGATCCGGATGGGGTGGTTCCGGCGAAGTCCGGGTTGCCCGGAAAAGACATCGGACCGGACAGCGGACGGAACGGGGGGTCGAACGGGGGCAAGGGTTTGTTGCATCACGGTTTATCGGGTCGGCAGGGGTCAGCAGGCAGATCTCATGAGGGGGTTCAGCGAACCTGGCGCCGCAATTCCACGACTCTCCCGAGAATCCGGCAGGATCCGGGAGGTGGACGGAGCGTGTCGAAGTCGGGGTTTTCCGGCCGCAGCTCCATCCCGCCCTGTCCCAGGTAAAGCCGCTTCACCGTGGCTTCTTCTTCAAGGAGCGCCACCACGATCTGACCGGAAACGGGCGTGCCCCGCCGTTCGACGATGACGGTGTCTCCGGGCAGGATGCCGGCGCCGGACATGCTCTCCCCTCGAACCCGGAGGGCGAAGTAGTCCGAGAGATCCCGGGAATCGGGGATTTCTACCGGGAGATTCCCCTCCGGGTTCTCGATGGCCTCTTCGAAACCGCCGGCGGCAACCTCACCCAGGAGGGGGACCGGCTGAAGGCGGCCCGCGGACCACTCCGGGACCGGCGCAGACAACCCTTTGGTTTGGCCTTTGGTTTGGCGTTGGGATTGGCGTTTGGGCAGGCGATAGCCGCGGGCCCGGCCCGGCTCCTTGACCAGGCGTCCCTCTTCGACAAGAGCGGTGAGATGGGCCCGGACGGTCTCGACGGCCCGGAAACCGAAGTGCCGCTGCACTTCGCGAAGGGAAGGGGAGTCCCCCCGGAGGAGACAGTCGCGCACGAAGCGGAAAACTCGATTCCGGGTCTGTCCCGGAGGGGTCTTGGGCATGCGCACAGCATAACAGACATTTGTCTGGTATGCCAGAGCAAGGAGACAACGAGAGATTGGCGGGCGGCGGCGTGCGTCTCGAGGCCGGCGCTCCGGGGCGGCGTTCCCTCAGATCAGAAGGGCACTTCGCTCAAGGCCGCCGCGCGCTTCCCAACCTGGGCAGCGGCGTGCGTTTCGCCTCCCTGCGGACCCCCACCGGGAGAAACCCCCATGATCGGTCCTCCTGCACACCCCGCCGGGCATGAAAACGGCGGAAACGGTCTGAGTTCGGAGCGCCGGCCTCTGGCCGGCATCGCGGCCGCAGGCCGCGAAACGCACGCGGCAGCTGGTTCCAGCGGCGCGATCCGAACCGGGCACGGCTGCGCGCCGTCTGAAACGAGCCGGGGCCCCACCTTCAGGAGGAGGAGGAGCGCCATCAGCGCGGGTTTCGCGCTCCCGCGCGATGCCGGCCGGAGGCCGGCGCTCCGAGGCGGCGCCACCACGACTGCTGGCCATACCCGCACGGCTGCACTTTCACAGCAACTGGGGCG
>JAJEFG010000007.1 GCA_022820545.1 Acidobacteriota bacterium
GCTGGCGAACCGGAAGCTGGCCCGCGCGGGCGGCGATCCGCTGGCCGAGAAGCGCCGGTCCCTCGGCGTGCCGACCTTCGCCGAGGCCGCCGGGCGCGTCATCGAGCAGAAGCGCGCCGGGTGGCGCAGCCCGAAGACCGCGAGGCTGTGGACTCGCTCGCTGGAGATGTACGCCTTCCCGCGCCTCGGCAACCTGCCGGTTTCGGAGATCACCAGCGGCGACGTGCTGGAGATGCTGTCCCCGATCTGGCACGCGAGGCCGAAGGTCGCCCGCGCCATCCGTCTTCGCGTCCGCGCCGTGCTGGAGTGGGCTGTCGCCATGGACTGGCGGACCGACAACCCCTGCGACCGGCTCCTGCCGGTGCTCGGCCCCCAGCACGATGTCGTCACACACCGCAAGGCCCTGCCTCACGGCGAGGTCGCGGCGGCCATCGCGAAGGTGCGGGCGGCGAAGCCGGGGAAAGTGGACACGTTGGCCTTCGAGTTCCTGGTCCTGACGGCGGCGCGGGGCGGCGAGGTTCGCGGGGCGGTGTGGAGCGAGATCGATCAGGATGCGGGCGTGTGGACGATTCCGGCAAGCCGGACGAAGACCGCCCGCGAGCACCGGGTGCCCCTGTCCGGCCGAGCGTTGGAGATCCTCGACGCGGCGCGCAAGCTGTGGAACGGGGAGAGTCCGATCGTCTTCGTCAACGAACGCGGGAAGCCGCTGACCAGAAAGCGGCCGGGGCGGTTGCTCCAGAGCTGCGGAATCTCGGCGGTGCCTCACGGGTTCCGGTCGTCGTTCCGGGACTGGGCCGCCGAGAGGACGGACCATCCCAGGGAGGTCGTCGAGGCGGCGCTTGCTCATGTCGTGCAGAACAAGGTCGAGGCGGCGTACCTGCGGACCGACCTGTTCGAGCGTCGCCGGCGGCTCATGGCGGATTGGGCGGCCTATCTCGCGGGCCGGTGAGCGGGCACCGGGACCTGATCCGGACCTGCGACCGGACCAAGACCTGTCTCCGAGGGGGTGGATCCCCTATAGGAACGCTCGGCGCCTCCAGGGCGGCGAGAGAGGCCGCAGGAGCGGTCCGGCGACCTAGGAGATTCCCTAACTTTCGTCCCAGGACGTGTCAGGGGTTTGGAGGAACGGCCGGTCTGGAGGCATTTCGGGTAATCTACGGGCGCTGGGATCGCCTCAGATCGACGATCTCGGGTTCCCGAGGGGTAGGGGTAGGGGGAAAACGGCGGTCGGCAGAGAGCCGCCGCTATCGCCAGGGAGGTGACGGGGGTCGCCCGTTGCCCTCGCCGCGAGTGAGACTGGCGACCGAGAGGCGGGGGAGCTTGCCCGCGACGAGCCGGTGGACGCTGCTCTGGACCGCCGCCCGAGAGGCGTTTTCGGCGGCTCCGCCGAGGGCTGGCTTTCGACTGTTATGGTCGGTAAGCCAGCACACGCAACGTTTAACGTTGCGGCTGGCGAGGGGTGCTGCCGCCCCCCTTCGATCCCCCGAAAAACCTCCGCTCCGGCAGCGGTTCGCGGTTGGGGAGTCCGCCCGGCCATCCGCCTGGCCGAACGTTCCCGGCGGCCAGGCGCCGGATGCTCTCCCGCCGACCACCGATCCCCGCCGGTCGAGGCCGTCGGTTCGCGGGTGAGTCTGCGGCGTGACCGGCGGGCGGCGTGGTCGGCGTTGCCACCACTGCGGCGCCGGTCCCCCCGGCCTCCGGGACGGACTCCGCCCGTCCCTCCGCCGGGGTCGAGCCCCCTTCCCAACCCGGCAAAGCCCAGTCGTCCCGCGGCGTGACGCGCCCGGGATCTGCGCTACACATGCCCCCCGTTTTCACATGTGCGCTTGCGCCACGCCCCAGCACGCACAGACGGGGGCCATTGAGGGCGAGGTCCCTAGCTCCTCACGCGATGAAGTCGGAGCCCCCGATCGCGACCTGCGCACATTAGGGCTGCGCTGACATGTTCCTCAAGGCCTTGCCGCCAGACAGAGGCGGTGAGGTGGCAATGCTCAGTATTCTGGCCATCCGGATACTCGATCTCGAAGCGCAGATCCATCTCGCTCGGCAGGAGGCTTCCCCCCAAGGTCAGACACCGCATTCCACCTTGAACGCTACCGCCGACGGTATCGGCTCCCTGAAAGCCCTCAAGGTGGTAGAAGAAGTCCGTGACGTAGGACCCGTTCAGTCTGACAGCGCCCCTTTGTATCGGCTGTTCCTCAAGATCGAACCGCCACCAGACGCCGTCGTCGGACGCACCCTCGTGGCCCTCCCAGGCACCATCGAGTGAGAACGGGTTGGCGCAATCCGTTGAGAATTCGTCCACCTCGTCACAGGCCACAGCCGCCAAGAGGACGGCCAACAGGAAAGCAACCGCGACCTCTCCCGTCATCGACGAGGGGATATGGCGGATCTCCTTATGATCTCACGCCATTTCTCATAGGCGGCCTCGGCCCCTTCCAATGCGTCTCCTGCCAATTCCCACAGCAACCACACATCTGTCGCGGTCAGCTCGACGCCTCGGTTCCTTGTCGCGGCCCACCGCAGTTTTTGGAAACCGGACTTCATTCGATCTTCTCCCTTTGATTGTGGACGTTGTTGTGGCCGCCTCGCGGCCGCACGTTCTTCTTCTCAAGCCTACCTGATCGGGCGTCGATCAGCATCAGCCAGATTTCGAGTCGGTCGAGGACGGGGAGGGTGGCTGTTGGCGCATTGAGGGGGTGCCTCGATGTGCCGGTTGCGTTTCTCGAACATATCGGGCTGCGCCATCGGCGGTCACCCACAGCTCGACCATGGGACAGCTTCCGAGGCAGGTAAGCGGACCGGGGGGGAGTTCTGGTCACGGGCGAGGCCACTTGCGACGAGGGGATTCCGCCGGGTGGTCTCCACTGGCGGGAGGGTACTTCCGACTTGGCCGCAGACGCTGACACATCCAAGGTAACTGTTCGGTGAAGCCGTGGTGATCGTCCCCCTGAAGCGGATCGTGGGGGGCCAGGCCTAGCGGTTGAGGATGCACCTCCAGTGCTTGGCGAGCGGGCAGAGCCAGACGTCCTTGGCGGGCTTGCCGT
>JAJEFG010000031.1 GCA_022820545.1 Acidobacteriota bacterium
GGGTGGGCGTGAAGAGCCGCGTCGGCCGCGCGCGTCAGGATGATCAGCGTTACGCACTCTGCGGCCCTGCTGGCCGCGTGCCGACCGGAGGTCGGCGTTCCAACCCGGGGGCGTCATCCGGGGAGTTTGAACTCCGCGCCGGGGCAGGAGCCAACTCTTCCGGGTGAAGTTGCGACATGCGCGGCGCGGAGCGCCGCGCGTGCCGACCGGAGGTCGGCGTTCCAAGCCGGCACGTCATCCTGCGGGACAACGTCCCAGCCGGCGCTCAGTAGAGGCCGGGGACGATCCGGTACTTCACCCGGTGCTGGTACTCGGCCCATTTCTCGGGGCCGTACTTTTGGGCGCAGTGCGCGTCGTCGTCGCGTTGGCGGTAGGTGAACATCGAGACGATGAAGATGAAGTAGGTCCAGGCCCAGAAGTTCGTGAAGTGGCCGAAGATCAGGGCGATCGACAGCGCCAGGAATCCCTCGCCCAGGTAGTTGAAATGGCGGGCGACGCCCCAGAAGCCGCTGCACAGGATCCGGCGGTCGCCGGCCTCGATGACCTCCGGCCTGATGCCCAGGAACGTGCGGTCGGGCCAGCGCTTGAACGTGTACTTCTGGAGGTTGGCGCCGCGCGAGATGCTCCACCCGAAGAGGAACATCGCCACCGTCCCGATGAGCCAGGCGTTCGTCGCCGCCGGCGAGAACCCCGGATTCGGGTACACGGCCATGCCCCAGAGCGGGAGGATGAACATCCACCCGTAGACGATGAGGCCGCCCCAGAAGAGCTTGAAGCCGACGTTCTCGTGGATCAGGTCGTAGGTGTAGAGCTGGACGCGCTCGAAGACGAAGTAGTCGAGCACGTAGAAGGTGAAAAAACCCGCGTAGACGAAGACGCCCGGATTGGAGTTCTCCCCGAAGAGTTGGTGGTGGTAGACGGCCCCCGACAGGGCGTTCAGCGACAGCATCGTCCCACCGACGACGTAGAACCACATCTTCACGTCGAAGCGGTGATTGAAGAACTGGAGCTCCTGCGCCCGTCCGAACCACCAGGCGAGGAAGCGGCTCTTGACCTTGCCTTCCGGCTGGCTGAACACCGCCAGGGTCGTGAAGATGATGGCGAGGACCGTGCCGCTGGCGACGGCATAGAGCGACGACCGGTAGAACCAGTCGCGCGGCATGCCGGTGAGCTCGAAAGCCCACACGAGCAGCGCGAGGACGAACACCAGCAGGCTGTTCAGCCGGTACTTTCGCGGCTCCCCGGTCTCCGGATCGATGACGTAGCCGGGGACCCACCGTCCCGGCAGGACGAGCTGCGCCAGGAAGAACGCGGCGAACACCACCAGCGGGGTGAGAAGCCCCAGGATCTTCTCCGTCCCCGAGAGCTCGAACAGGTGGCCGATGCCGAGCCAGTCAATCATGACCGCGTCCCCCTTCCCCAGTGACCCGGCCGCCGGGCCGGGCACGGACGCGATCAATTACACACTACGCAGGGAACAATGACCCACTGGGGATACGAGGGCCCGCAGGCTCCGGAACACTGGGGTTCGCTCGACCCTGCGTTCTCCGTGTGCAGCACCGGCCGGGAGCAGTCGCCGATCGACCTCACGGGCGCCGAGCGGGAAGCCCTGTCCGAGATCGGCTTCGAGTACGCGCCGAGCCCGATCTGCATCCAGAACAACGGCCACAGCATCCAGGTGGACTACCAGGCCGGGAGCGGCATCGTCCTCGACGGGACGCGCTACGGGCTGGTCCAGTTCCATTTCCACCACCGGAGCGAGCACAGCGTGGACGGCGCAGACTTTCCGTTGGAACTGCACCTGGTTCACGAGGACGCCGAGGGTGCGCTCGCCGTGGTCGGGGTGTTTCTCGAGGAGGGCAGAGCGAACGAGGCCCTCGCTCCGGTCTGGCGTCGGCTGCCGGCGGAGGCGGGACCTGCCGCGCTGGTCGCGGGGATGGTGGACGCAAACGCCTTGCTGCCCGAGCGGCGGACGACCTGGCGCTATCGGGGTTCGCTCACCACGCCGCCGTGCAGCGAGGGCGTGTCCTGGTTGATGATGACCGAGCCGGTGACGGCCTCGCGGGAGCAGATCGAGGCGTTCGGTGCGCTCTTCCCGGTCAACAACCGGCCGGTGCAGCCGCTGAACGGGCGGCGGTTGGTGACGGACGCGGGGTGAGGGGCGGCTGGCGTTTCGCCCGCGGCGCGGGCGGTGCCGGCCGGAGGCCGGCGCTCCGAGGCGGGGGTGCTGTGAGGCTGACGAGCGGCGCGACGTGCGCGGCGCGGAGCGCCGCGGTGCCGGTCTGGAGACCGGCGTTCCAAGCCGTCGCGCCGCCTAGACGTCGAAGCGGTCGAGGCTCATGACCTTGTCCCAGGCGGCGGCGAAGTCACGCGCGAGCTGCGCTCCGCCGTCGTCGGCCCCGTAGACCTCGGCGATCGCGCGTAGCTCCGAGTGCGACCCGAAGATGAGGTCCACCGGAGTGGCCGTCCACTTCAGTTCGCCCGTGGCGCGGTCGCGGCCCTCGTAGAGCCCTTCGGAGTCGGCCGACTTCGACCACGCGGTGGACATGTCGAGCAGGTTCGCGAAGAAATCGTTGCTCAGCGTGCCGGGCCGGTCGGTGAAGATCCCGGCGCCGTTGCTGCCGGAGTTCGCGCCCAGGGCCCGCATGCCGCCGACGAGAGCGGTCATCTCGGGAGCGGTCAGGTTGAGCGTGCTCGCCCGATCGACCAGCGCTTCCGCTGGTGACCTTCCGTTGCCGTTCGTGAAGTAGTTCCGGAAACCGTCCGCAGCCGGTTCGAGCACGGCAAACGAGTCCGCGTCGGTCTGCTCCTCCGAGGCGTCGGTGCGGCCCGGAGTGAAGGGGACCTCCACCTCGTGGCCGGCGTCCTTCGCGGCCGCTTCGACGGCGGCGGCGCCCGCCAGCACGATCAGGTCGGCCAGCGAGATGCGCTTTCCGTCGGTCTGCGCGCGGTTGAAGTTGTTCCGGATCACGTCCAGCGCGTCGAGGACGGTGCCCAGCTCGGCCGGGTTGTTGACCTCCCAGTACCGCTGGGGCGCCAGGCGCACGCGCGCGCCGTTGGCGCCGCCGCGGAGGTCGGTGTTCCGGAACGAGGACGCCGACGCCCACGCGGTCCGGACCAGTTGGGAAACGCTCAGCCCGCTCGCGAGGACCTCGGCCTTGAGCGCCGCGGCGTCCGCGGCGTCGATCAGCTTGTGGTCCACCTCCGGTACCGGGTCCTGCCAGATCAGGGACTCGTCGGGGACTTCACTGCCGACATAGCGGCAACGCGGTCCCATGTCGCGGTGCGTCAGCTTGAACCAGGCCTTGGCGAAGGCGACCTTGAACTCGTCCGGGTTCTCATGGAACCGCTTCGAGATCTTCGAGTACTCGGGGTCGAACCGCAGCGAGAGGTCCGTGGTGAGCATGACCGGCGTGTGCCGTTTCGAGCGGTCCTGGGCGTCCGGCACGAGGCCGGCCCCCTGCCCGCCCGCCGGCACCCACTGGTGCTTCCCGGCGGGGCTCTGCGAGAGCTCCCACTCGAACCCGAAGAGGTTGTCGAAGAACTGGGACGTCCAGCGCACCGGGTTGGCCGACCACGCGCCTTCGAGCCCGCTCGTGAAGGGGCAGCTCATGCCGGCCTTGTTCTCCCAGCCCAGGCCCTGCGCCTCGACGGGCGAGCCGGCCGGGTCCGGCCCCACGTTCTCCTCCTTGACGGCGCCGTGGGTCTTGCCGAAGGTGTGGCCGCCGGCGATGAGCGCGACGGTCTCCTCGTCGTTCATGGACATCCGGCTGAAGGTCTCACGGATGTCCCGGGCCGCCGCGACCGGGTCCGGGTTGGCGTTCGGGCCTTCCGGGTTTACGTAGATCAGGCCCATCTGCACGGCGCCAAGCGGCCGCGCCAGGTCACGGTCGCCGCTGTAGCGCTCGTCGGCGAGCCATTCGGTCTCCGGCCCCCAGTAGGTCTGGTCGGCCTCCCATTCGTCCACGCGTCCGCCGGCGAAGCCGAAGGTCTCGAAGCCCATGGATTCGAGGGCGACGTTCCCGGTCAGGATCATCAGGTCGGCCCACGAGAGCTTGCGGCCGTACTTCGCCTTGACCGGCCAGATCAGCCGGCGCGCCTTGTCGAGGTTGGCGTTGTCGGGCCAACTGTTGAGCGGCTCGAACCGCATCTGCCCGCCCCGGGCCCCGCCCCGGCCGTCGGCGACGCGGTAGGTGCCGGCGCCGTGCCACGCCATCCGGATCATGAGCGGCCCGTAGTGACCGTAGTCCGCCGGCCACCAGTCCTGCGACGTCGTCAACACCGCCTCGATGTCCTTCTTCACGGCGTCGAGGTCGAGCGTCTTGAACTCCTCCGCGTAGTTGAAATCGTCGCCCATCGGGCTGGACGCGGGCGCCTGCTGGCGCAGCGGGCTGAGGTCCAGCAGGTCGGGCCACCAGAATCGGTTCGTCGGGGCTTGGTTTGCCATGGAATACGCCTCTCTCTCCTGAGCTGGAAAACAGTGAATGCGCCGCGCTCGCCGCCGGGATCGGACCTGCGATCCAGGCGCTGAAACCGCATCGAGCGGGCTCGCCGAAAGCAGCCGATGATCTTACCAACGACAGGCCGCGAGTCAGCCGATCGCGACGCCGAACAGGCGACCCACGGCGTGGGTGACGGCCGCCGCGCCGCCGCCGATGGCGGCCATCCGGAGACCGCTGCGGATCGCGCCGCGTCCGGTGAACAGGCTGGTGGCGACGCCGGCGAGAAACAGCGCCAGGAGCGCCAGTGACGTCCCGGCGGCGAGCGCCGTCGTCCCTCCCGTCACCGCGAAGGGGAGGAGCGGAACGGCCGCGCCCACGGCGAAGCTCAGGAAGGAGGAAATGGCGGCCGCAAAGGGGGAATCCACGTCCCCGGGACCGATCCCCAGCTCCTCGCCGGCGAGCTGCTTCTCCAGCATCTCGATCTGCGAGCGCACCGACAGGTACTCCCCGGCCGCCATCGAGAGGGAGCCGGCGATCAGGCCGGCGGCGCCGGCCAGCAGCACGAAGCCGGAATCGTCGGTCGCCCCGCCCACGCCCAGGATCAGCGCCGTATTCGAGACCAGGCCGTCGTTGATCCCGAACACGGCCGCCCGGAAGGCCGTCGTCCGGCCCGTGGCGACATGCCGGCGGCCCTTCCCCAGGATGTGCCGGCCTGCGGCAACCGTCCCCGGCGGCCCCGCCACGCGTTCACCGGCGTCCCGCGACACGTTCACCGACCCATTCTAGGGCGCGCAATTCCCGGGGCCGCGGCTACCGAAAGTACCCTCTCCGCTGGCCCGCGCGCCGCGCACCGCCGCGGGTCGGAGGCGAACATGAGGCAGTACCTGATCCGGGCGTCGATCGCAGCGGCGGCGGCGGTCTTCGCCGCCACGGCCGCCGCGGTCCAAAACCCCTTCCCCGTGGACCGGGAGATGGTCGCGAAGATCCGGGAGGAGGGACTCCACCGCTCCCAGCTTCCCGACACCCTGTCCTACATGACCGACGTGATCGGCGGCCGGCTCACGAACTCGGCGGCGATGGACCGGGCCCAGCGGTGGGCGCTCGAGGAGATGGCCGAGATCGGGCTCGTGAACACGGTCCGCGAGCCTTTCATGAACTACGGAGCGAGCTGGGACAACGAGTACTTCACGCTGCACATGCGGGAGCCGGCGTACCAGACGCTCGTCGGCTACCCCATCGCCCACACGCCGGGGACCGGGGGGCTCCGGACGTTGGAGGTCGTCATCGCCGATGTGCGGACGCGGGGCGACCTCGACGCCCTGCGCGGAAAGCTCCGCGGCAAGGCGGTCCTCTCGACGCCCCCGGCGGCGGTGGACCGGACCCGCTTCGCCACCGGGAGGCCGGAACGCTCCGATGCGGAGATGGAGCAGCTCGCGGCGAACGTGCTGCCGAGGCTGGCGGCGGACCCGCTCTTCACGAGCGCGTACGCGGACCTTCCGCCGCACCCGGACGTCCTGAGCCCCGTCGAACGGCTCCAGTTCTACGTCGACGAGGGAGCCGCGGCGGTCCTCGAATCACGGAGCGGCTGGCCGGGCGCCGTCCGGGGATTCGCGCGCCCCGGCGCCAAGGTGGACATGTGGGACAGGGAGGCGACCCTGTCTTCGCTGCCGATCGTCGCGATCACCCCCGGGCACTACAACCGGATGTACCGGATCCGGCGGCGCCAAGTCCCCGTCACCATCGAGCTGGAGATCCGGAACCGGCACGGCGACGCGGCGAGCGAGGCCCGGAACGTTCTCGGCGAGATCCCGGGGACCGACCTCGCCCACGAGCTGGTGATGCTGGGCGCCCACTTCGACACCTGGCACGCGAGCCCGAACGCCAGCGACAACACCTCGGGAGCGGCGGTGATGCTCGAGGCGCTGCGCATCCTGAAGGCGGTCGGCGCCGAACCGCGCCGGACCGTCCGGATCGCGCTCTGGTCGGGGGAGGAGCAGGGCATCTTCGGGTCGCGGGCCTACGTGAAGGCGCATTTCGGCGACCCGGAGACGGGAACGAAACCCGGTTACGACGACTTTTCCGCCTACTTCAACCAGGACTACGGCCCCGGCCGCTACCGGGGCGTCTGGCTCCAGGAGAACGAGCACGTGCGTCCGATCTTCGAAGCGTGGATGGCGCCCTTCCACGACTTCGGGATGACGACGCTGGCGCCCGCCAGCGTGGGCAGCACCGACCACGTGGCGTTCGACGACGCCGGGCTGCCGGGCTTCCAGTTCCTGCAGGCGCGGGTGGGCGGCACCGGCGGCCACACGAACCTCGACTTCTACGACACCCTCCCGATCGACGACCTCAAGAAGAACGCGGTGGTGGTGGCGGCGTTCGTCTACCACGCGGCGATGGCCGACGAGAAGCTGCCCCGGAAGGGACGGTAGTACCGGGCGCACCGGCTTGGAGCGCCGGCCTCTGGCCGGCATCGCGCGGGAGCGCGAAACCCGCGCTGATGGCGCTCATCCCCCTGACGGTGGGGCTCACGTCCGGCTCGTTTCGGGCGGCGCGCAGCCGTTCCCGGTTGGGATCACGCCATGGGAACTGGCTGCGCCGTGCGTTTCGCGGCCTGCGGCCGCGATGCCGGCCAGAGGCCGGCGCTCCGAGCTCCAGCGGTTCCCGCCGCTTTCATGCCCGGCGGGGTGTGCAGGAGGACCGATCATGGCGCTTTCTCCCGGTGGGGGCTCCAAGCCGTCGCGCAATTCTCCGCCGGCGGCGTTCCCTGTTCTTCGCGCCGGTAGGCGGCGGCGAGGAGTTCGACCGGGTGGGCGACCTCCGCGGAGAGCCCGGCGCGGCGGGCGCCCTCCGCGAGCTGGAGCTGGCAGCCGATGTTCCCGGTGGCGATGAGGTCCGGATTCGCCGGGGCGATGTTCGCCATCTTCCGGTCGAGGACCGCCATCGAGGTGTCGTGCCGGGTCACGTTGTAGATCCCGGCGGAACCGCAGCAGCGCTCCGGGTCCCGGACGGTGACGAGCTCCACGCCCGGCAGGCTGCGGAGGATCCGGAGCGGCTCCTCGCGCACCTGCTGGGCGTGGAAGAGGTGGCAGGGCGCGTCGTAGACCACCCGGAGCGGCGTCTCCCGGGGACCGGCGGCCGGGGGCCGGCAGCCGTGCTCCGAGAGGAATGCGGAGACGTCCGTCACCCGCCGGGAGAAGGCGCCCGCGGGCGGGTCGGCGTCCAGCAGCTCACCGTATTCCGACAGCGCGGCGCCACAGCCGGCGGCGGTGGTCACCACCGGAACGTCCTCGGGAAAGGCGCCCACGTTGCGCCGCGCCAGCGGGCGGGCGAGATCGGGCAGCCCCGCGTGGAGATGGAGCGCGCCGCAGCAGCCCTGCGCCCTGGGAACCACCACCTCCCAGCCGTTCCGGGTGAGCGCCTCGATCGCCGCCCGGCTGGTCTCCGGCCGGAGATGCGGCGCGACGCAGCCGAGGAAGAGCGCCACCGTCCCGCGCGCCTCCCCGCCCGGGGAGACCCGCGCCGGGAAACGCTGGCGCGCCGGGACGTCGGGGAGCAGCCGTTCCCGCGCCGCGAGCTTCGGCGCGAGACGGGCCAGTACCGGTTGCACGAGCCGGCGAAGGCCGATGCGGCCCGTGACGCGGAGCAGCCACATCGCCGCTCCCAGGACCGCGGGCCGGGCCACCACCACTCCGAGCGCGAGCCGCTTCAGCACCCGCACCCAGCGCGGCTCGACCGCTTCCTCGTCGAGCAGCCCCCGGACCCCCTCGACGATGGCGCCGACCTCCACTCCCGCGGGACAGACGCTCTCGCAGCCGCGGCAGGCCAGGCACTCGTAGAGATCCTCGGCGAGGCCGTCGCTCGGGGGTAGCCGGCCCTCCAGCAGGGCCCGGGCGTTGAAGACCTGCCCGCGCGGGGCGAGCGACTCCCGCGGCGCGTTCTCGTAGGCGGGACACGCCGGGAGGCAGAGGCCGCAGTGGACGCAGGCGAGCGTCTTCTCGTAGATCCGGAGGGCCTCACCGCCGGTCGGTTGGCTCACGGGACGAATGTATGCGAATCAGAAGGGCATCCGGCCGGGCGCCAGGATCCCGGCGGGATCGAGGGCCGCCTTGATGCGGTTCGAGAGCGCTGCGACCACCGCGGAAGGGGGAGGGTGGAAGACGGGGTGGTCCCGCTTCCAGTCGCCGGGAGCGGTCTCGACGACGGCGGAGACGTCCGGCTCCTCCCGAAGCGCGCCGAGCGCCGCCTCGAACTCCTCCGCCGGGATGCTCGCGATGGCGCGGCGCTGATCGGGGAAGGCGAACGGAGGGCCGAAGGCGGCGAGTCTCCAGGCCGTGCGCAGCAGGGCTCGCGGAGGGCCATGGACGGCGAGACCCAGCGTCCCCTCCCGCTCGGGCGTCACCGCGGGGAAATCGCGAACCCCCGCCCAGAACTCTTCCGCTTCGGGACCCTCGAGGACCTGCGCGTCCCCTCCGGCGGCCTTCGCCACCCCGTCGGGCGAAGCCGCCGCCTCCTCCTGCAGTCCCTCGAAGCGGATCGCCAGGCGGAAACCGCCGTCCTCGGGGAGCCCGGGGAGCCCGGTTCCCGGAGGCACCACCGCAACGGCCGCGGGACCCGGCGCCGCGGCGGCGGCCGCCAGCACCCGGTCGGCGAACTGAGCGACGGCGTCGGAGACCGGGAGGCTCGCGACGACCGTGCGCGAGGCCTCGGGCAGCGCGCGGAGGCGCAGCGTGACCCGGGTGATCGCCCCCAGGGTCCCGAGCGAGCCGGTGAAGAGCTTCGTCAGCTCGTACCCCGTCACGTTCTTCACCACGCGGCCGCCGGAACGGATGCGGGTCCCGTCGGCAAGCACCGCGGTAAGGCCGAGCAGCAGGTCCCGCGGCCGCGCGCCGGGGACCACCCGGAACCCCGGATCTCCCGCGGCAATCACGCCTCCCAGGGTCGCCCGCTCCGGGAGCGGCGGATCGAGCGCGAGCAGTTGCCGGTGGGGCGCCAGTTCGCGGTTCAACGCTTCCACCGTCGTGCCCGCCCAAGCCTCGACGGTCAGGTCCCGGGCGTGGTGCTCGATCACCCCCGACAGCCCCCGGAGGTCCACGATCCGGCTGGCCCGCGCCGGGGCTCCCAGTCCCCGGCGGGTGCCGCCGCCCCGGAGGACGACCGGTTCGCCCGCCGCGGACGCTGCCGCGAGCGTCCGGGCAACGTCCTCTTCGCTCGCCGGAGCCGACGTCCCGGCCATCAGATCCAGGCGCCGGGAATCGCGGCGACCCGGCCGGGCAGACCGCCTTCCGGAAGGGCCGCCTGCGGCTCGCCGCAGCCGGCGCGGACCGGAAGGATCTTCCCGGGGTTCAACAGCCCCTGCCGATTCCAGGCGTCGCGGACCCGGCGCATCGCTTCGAGATCGTCCTCGCCGAAGAGCAGGTCGAGCGAGTCCCGCTTCTCGATCCCCACCCCGTGCTCGCCGGAGAGCACCCCGCCGAGCCGCACGCAGAGGGAGAGCAGGTCGTGGCTGGCGGCCATCACCCGGGCCTTTTCGTCCGCGTCGCGTCCGTCGTAGGAGATGCAGGGATGGAGGTTGCCGTCGCCGGCGTGGAACACGTTCGCGATCCGGAGGTCGTGCCGCTTGCCGATCCGCTCGACCTCGGCGATGGCCTCGGGGAGCGCGGAGCGCGGGACGACCCCGTCCTGCACGTAGAGGTCCGTCGAGATGCGGCCCATGGCCCCGAAGGCGAACTTGCGGCCGCGCCAGAGCAGCTCCCGCTCCGCCGCGTCGTGCGCCACCCGGATCTCGAGGGCCCCGCACTCCCCGAGGATGCGGTCCACGTCGGCGCGCTGGCGGGCGACCGCCGGTTTCGCGCCGTCGAGTTCGAGCAGCAGCACCGCCCCGGCGTCCTTCGGGTAGCCCGCCCCGATGCCGGCCTCGACCACCTCGATGGTGGCGGCGTCGAGCATCTCCATCGCGACCGGAACGGTGCCGGCCGCCACGATGCGGGAGACCGCCTCGCAGGCGGGCACCAGTCCCGCGAACGGCGCGAGGAGGGTCTCGACCGTCTCCGGAACCGGCAGCAGCCGGACCGTCGCCTCGGTCGCGATCCCGAGGGTACCCTCGGAGCCGACGAAGAGGCCGAGGAGGTCGTAGCCGGCGTCATCCTCGGAGAGGACGACGACCTCCCCGTCGTCGAGGACCACGGTGACCGAAAGGATGTGCGAGGTGGTGGCCCCCAGCTTGAAGCAGTGCGGCCCTCCCGAGTTCTCGGCGATGTTGCCTCCCAGGGTGCAGGCGGACTGGCTCGACGGGTCGGGCGCGAAGAAGAGTCCGAACGGGGCGGCGGCCCGCGAGATCTCCAGGTTGACCACGCCCGTCTGGCAACGCGCGGTCCGCTCCCCGGGGTTGATCTCCAGGACCCGGTTCATCCCCGCCAGGGAGATCACCACTCCGCCCTCGATCGGGGTCGCTCCCCCGGAGAGGCCGGTCCCGGCCCCCCGCGCCGTGAAGGGAACCCCGGCGGCGGCGCAGGCCCGGACCACCTCGGCGACCCCGGCGGTGGAACGGGGCAGCGCCACCGCCTGGGGCGGGCTCCGGTAGGCGGTGCTCCCGTCGCACTCGTAGGGAAGGGTGTGCTCCGGGCGCAGCAGGAACCCGTGTTTCCCGAGGAGCGGGCGGAGTTCAGCGGCGAGGGCTTCCATCAGGAACAGGGTTGCATCCAGGCGGATTCGCGGGCGCGGGCGCCGATGGAAGTATCCCAGCCCCCGGCGCCAGACCGAGGCCGAGCCGGCGTTTGCACCCGCATCTGCTTGGTATACTGGCTGTCCGCCTGCTCGCGGCGGTCCCGGACCGGCACCGAGCGGCTCGGGTCAAGGAGTTCACGATGCAAAGCGTATTGACGCAGCCGCCTGTCAAGACCGTGCAGGCGAAGTCCACGGAAGAGGTGATCCGCGGGCAGATGAAGATCATGCATCGCACGCTGAAAGTGGTGACGGATTCCCGTGTGGAACTGCACAACATCAGCGACCGCGTTCGTGATCAGGTCCGCGCGTCGGGCATCAAGGCGGGTTTCCTCATCCTTTCAACCCTCCACACGACGACGGCGCTCTTCCTGAACGAGTTCCAGGCGGCGCTGATGGCCGACCTCACCGAGTGTCTCGAGCGCCTCGTGGACGCCGACGACGGCTACCTCCACAACTGCGAGGACTGTTCCGACTGTGAGCGGAAGAACGCCGACGCCCATCTCCGGGCGACGCTCCTGGGCCACAACGTGACCGTGCCGATCCACGACGGAGAGATCACCCTCGGCCAGTGGCAGAGCATCCTCTTCGCGGAGCTGGACGGGCCGCGGAAGCGCACGGTCACGGCGCATCTGATCGGCGTTTAGGGGCAGGCACGCCGGGGGAGCGCCGGTCTTCAGACCGGCACCGCCGCCCGTCGGGCGGCGAAACACACCACCCGGAGTCGCCCCGGGTCGCCATCGTCACCGGCGCCAGCCGGGGGATCGGGGCGGCCACCGCCCTGGCGCTGGCGAAGAAGGGGTTCGGGGTCGCCCTGGCGGCCCGGCAACCCACGGGTCTGGTCGCGATCGAGAACCGGATCCGGGAAGTCGGCGGCTTTGCTTTCGTCGCTCCGACAGACGTCACGGAACGCGATCAGGTGAGCGAGTTGGTGGCGGAAGCCGAGCGACGCTTCGGCCCCGTCGAGTTGCTGGTCAACGCCGCCGGGGCCGTCCACCGGGCGCCGTTGACCGCGACGTCCGATGCGGACTTCGAGCGCGTCCTCGGCGTCAACCTCAAGGGGACGTTCCTCTGCACCCGCGCCGTGCTCCCCGGCATGATCGAACGGCGGCGAGGCCGCATCGTGAACCTCGCGGCGATGGCCGGACGGATCGGCGCCCCCCGCCTCGCCGCCTACTGCGCCTCGAAGTGGGGCGTCGTGGGCCTCACCAAGGCGTGCGCGGAGGAACTGCGGCCGGCCGGTATCTCGGTCTTCGCCGTGTGCCCCGGATCGGTGGATACCGAGTCCTATCGAGCGGCAATCCCCGGCGCCAAACCGAGGTCGACGCCCGAATCCGTCGCCGACGTCATCGTCTGGCTCGGCAGCGAGGCTCCGGCAGCAACGACCGGATCTGTGGTGGACGCGCCAGGGTAGGTTCCGCTGTCCGGCTTTCCGACGGCATAGACTCGCGGTACCGGCAGTCCAAAGGAGGACGCGCACCTCAGCCGGTTGGAGGCAGCCATGGCAACGGAGAACGAACTCCTCAGGCGCATCACCGCTCGACCGGATGTCTTCGGCGGCAAGCCCATCATCCGGGACATGCGAATCTCGGTCGAACTGGTACTGAGCCTGCTGGCCCAGGGAGTCGCCACCGAGGCCATCCTGGACGACTACCCGGAGTTGGAACCGGATGACATTCGGGCGTGCGCCGCGTACGCGCACGCGGTGATCGCCGGGGACACGCTCGCGGCAGTGTCCGTTGCGCACTCGTGAGATTCCTTGCCGACCGATGCATCGGTCGGCGCCTGGTCGAGTGGCTCCGTCGCCACGGGTACGATGTTCTTGATGCCCGGGACGTTGGCAAGGATCCCGGCGATGGCGTCCTGCTGGAACAAGCCAGGTCCGAAGGCAGAGTCCTGGTCACGATGGACGCGGACTTCGGCACCCTGATCCATCTGCATGGCCGGCCGCATGCGGGCCTTGTTCGACTGCCTGATGTTCCCGTCGAGCAGCGCATCGCGCTGTTGGCGGAGGTGATCGCAGGCCATCGCGACGCTCTGGAAAGCCAGGCGATTGTGACCGTACGTGGCGGCAGAATCCGCATTTCGCGATGGCCGGCTACCTGACGCCGCGGGGGAATCATGAGCAACCGTCTCCTTCTCTTCGCGAGCGGCGTATTGATCGCCGGAGCCTCCGCCTGCGGCCCCTCCGGACCAGCCGCCGACGCGATCTACCGGAACGCGAACGTGGTGACGGCGGACGACGACTTCTCCGTCGCCGAAGCCTTCGCCGTGCTGAACGGCCGCTTCGCCGCGGTGGGCACGGAGGAGGAGGTCTCGGAAGCCTTTCCCGGTGGCGCGGCCGAGGTCGTGGACCTGGAAGGGAAGACAGTCCTCCCCGGGTTCAACGACAACCACATCCACCTGGGACCCGGGCGCACGCTGCAGCGGTGGGAGGACGGGCTGGTGCCGGGTCTTCCGGCATGGTCGGCGGAGGCGACCGAACCCGACGAACTCTTCGCCGCCCTCGAGGCCGAAGCGGCGACGAAGGCGCCCGGCGAGTGGATTCGCGGCGGTCTCACCCGCATGGACTGGCCCAACAGCCGGATCCCGGACCGCTGGCTCCTCGACGAAGCGGCTCCCGACAACCCCGTGATGCTCACCCGCGGGCCGCACACCTACCTGCTGAACTCCCCGGCGCTCGACCTTGCGGGTATCGACCGCAACACGCCGGACCCGGAGGGCGGCTGGATCTTCCGCGACGAGAACGGCGAACCGACGGGCCGCGTCCTCGAAGCGGCGCGCCGGATCGTGGACCGGGTCATGCCGCCGCCGCCCCCGGTCGACTACGAAGCGGGCATCGAGGACATGCGGGCCTCGCTGGGCAAGCTGGCGGCGCTCGGGATCACCAGCGTGAACATCGCGGGCGTCCGGCCGCCGGGGATTCCGGCGGTCCGGGACCTCTATTCCCGCTATGGCGGGGAGCTGCCGCGGGCGACGATGCAGGTGCGTCTCAGCCCCGGCCACGACACCTACGACCACGGTGACGAGGGTGTCCGAAACGAGATCGAAGCCCTCGAGGCGCTCGGCTTCGTGACCGGCGAGGGCGACTCCCGGTTCCGGATCGGCGCCATCAAGATGAGCATCGACGGCGGGCTGAGCGCGCCGGTGTTCTGGTCGCTCGAACCGTACGAGGGCCGCCCCGACTTCTTCGGCGCGATTCGCATTCCCGCCGACGTTTTCTACCCGGTGGCGAAGCGGGCCCACGAGCTCGGCTGGCAGCTCGGCATCCACGCCATGGGCGACGGGGCGGTGAAGATGGTCGCCGAGCAGATGGCGCGCATCCTCGAGGAGATTCCCCGCGAGGACCACCGCCACTACCTGCACCACGTCGCCGTCAAGCCGCCGGAGGACACGATCGAACTGATGGCGGAGCGCGGGATCATGGTGGCGAGCCAGCCGTCCTTCACCGTGGGACTCGGCGCCTACGCCGAGGAGGCGCTCACCGCCGAGCGGGAGGCCACCCAGAACCCCACGCGCTCGCTGCTGGACGCCGGCGTCCGGGTCTCCCACGGCTCCGACTCGGCCCCCTACGGACCGCTGATCACGATCTGGACGGCGGTCACCCGGCGGGGCTTCGACGGCGAGGTGCACGGGCCCGAGGAGGCGGTGAGCATCGAGGAGGCGATTCGCCTCCATACCCGGGAGCCCGCCTACTTCACCTTCGAGGAGAACGAGAAGGGCGCCATCGCCGAGGGGATGCTGGCCGACTTCGTGGTGCTCTCGGGCGACATCCTGAGCGTCCCGCCGAACGCGATCCGGGACCTCCGGGTCGAGCGCACCTTCATCGGCGGCCGCGAGTTCTTTCGCTGACCCGCGCCCAGGGCACCCGCTGCGGGGCCGCCTCCCCGATGCGGGACGGACGTCCCTATCGTGGAGGTGGCGGAACCCGGATCATGGATCCAGATCGGCGCCGGCGCGGCTCTCGCGGATCTCGTCAATCGTCCGGGCGACCTCCTCCGCGGAGAGGGTCGGAACCGGAGTCTCCGGGACTGCCACGACCATCGTGCCGCGGCGTTCGAAAGTGACAGAGAGAGGTTCGGGTTCAACCAGAACTCCTTCCGCCTCCACCCGGAAACGAACCCGAGTGCCGGGGCGGAGCCGGGCGGCCTCTCGGACCTTCTTGGGAATGGCCACCCTTCCGGCGGAATCGATCGTAGAAGTCATGGCAAGAGCAACCCCACGAACTATGGCACTCCTGCGCCTACCCGCGTGTTACGGGTTCCCGCCGGACGTCGCCCCGATGGCCCAAGTGCCCGACCGCGCCGCCGAGGCGGTCCGGCCTCAGCCCCTGCTCTAGAGCGTCTTTACGGTTTCCGGCTGGATGTAGTAGGCGACCCGCACTTCGCCGGGACGCCGCCACTCGTAGCGCTCGCCCCCGATGTACTTCCGGGCGAGGCGGTCGATCCCGTCCTCGGCGCCGTCCTCGGTGACCTTCACCACCCGGCCCCGGATCATGAGCGCCTTGAACGGGTCGTCCGGATGGGTGGCGGAGAGCGCCACCCGGGCGTCGCGCTTGATGTTCCGGTCCTTGACCCGCCCGGCCGCCGAGTTGACCACAATGAGGTCCCCGTCGGTTTCCGCCCAGACCGGGGAGACCTGGGGACTGCCGTCGGCCATCAGCGTGGCCAGGTGGACGTAGCAGCGGGTCGCCAGGAACTCCCGGACCTCGGGAGACAGGGTGTTGGTTCTGGGCATTCCTGGTTTCTCCGAGGAGTCAGTTCGACTCGTTGATTTCGCGCTCGATCTCGGCGGTCAACTGCTCGAACGACACCGCGCCGCCGATGTAACGCCCGTTCACGAACACGGCCGGAGTCCCGGTCTGCCCGAGCGCCAGGGCGGCGTCCAGATCGGTCTGCACGCGCTCGTAACTGCTGCCGGAGTTGAGGCACTGCGCGAACTCCTCGGTGTCCAGACCGACGAGCCTCGCGTGCTGTTCCAGGCCATCGGCCGAGATGTTGTCGTCCGCCCACAGCGCGTCGTGGTACTCCCAGAACTTCCCCTGGTTCTCGGCGCAGACCGACGCTTCGTGCGCTTTCTGGGCCATCGGGTGCATGTTGCGCAGCGGGAAGTGCCGGAACACCAGGCGGACCTGGCTGGCAAGGGCCTCGTTCTCCCGGAGCCGGTTGATCGACCCGTCGAATCGCCGGCAGAAGGGACACTCGAAGCAGGAGAAGACCACGAGTTCCACCGGTGCGCTGTCCGAGCCGAGCGTGGCGTGACCCTCGGTCTCGATAACGACCCGATAGGCGGGGACGGTCAGGTCCCAGTCGGCCTCGCGCAGCAGGCGGTTGCCCTCGAGCTCGATGCTCCGCGCCATCTTCTGGTTGGCGATCTGCCGGCGGAGGTCGGTCGCGATGTCCTCGAGCGGCCGGCCGATCTGCTGGCGGTTCTGGTTGTAGACGTACTGCAGCTCCTCGTCGCTGACTTCCGGAAGGCCGATCTCCTGCGTGTAGTACTGATTCAGGGTCAGGCCCTTCTCGGCGGCGGCAGCGAGGAGCAACTGCTCGCGGGCCGTCCGCACCGTGGCTTGCTCGAGCAGGCCGTGGGTCTCGGTGTAGTAGTCGGTGCGGAGCTGGGCGAGCTGGGAAATGTCCCGGTCCCCCAGATCGTCGAGCGTGATCTCCTCGCCGTTCAGAATCCCGAGCACCTCGGAGTCCACGGTGTCGGGGAGCAGCGAGTCGGAGCCGGCGGCCCCGCCGCCGGAGCCGGCCGCGGGCCCGCCACAGCCGGCGAACGCGAACGAAAGGACGAGGACCGCAAGCGGAGCGGCCGTCCGGGAAAGCATGCGCATGAGAAATACCTCGCTCTCGAGCGAACGGGGGCGGTCGGCGCACGACGGGCCGACCCGGCCAGCCGCCGCTATTCGCGAGAAGCGGGAAGGATACCCCGGCGAGACGATTCAGAAGGGCTCGTCACCAGCAGGGTGTAAGGCCCGTCGTTCACCAGCGATACCTCCATCATCGCCCCGAAGCGGCCGGTGCCAACCGGAACTCCGAGGTCCCGCAAGCGGGCGCAGAAGTCCTCGTAGAGCGCCTCGGCCTCGGGCCCCGGGGCGGCGCGGGTAAAGGACGGACGCCGCCCCTTGCGGCAGTTCCCGAGCAGGGTGAACTGCGACACCGCGAGCACTTCCCCGCCGATTTCGAGCACGCTCCGCTCCGGCTGCCCCTCGGGCGCCCGGAACATCCGGAGCCCGGCGATCTTCTTCGCGAGCCACGCGGCGTCTTCAACTGCGTCGGTAACGGCTACCCCCAGCAGCACGAGCAGCCCCTCCCCAATTTCGGCAACCAGCTCGCCATCCACCGAAACCGAAGCGCGGGAAACCCGCTGAACGGCCGCGATCACGTTGCAGCCAGGAGGACCTCAGCCACCCTCGGGGAAAATGCAGCGCAGGTTCTCGATGTCAGTCCAGGTCACGTGGAAGGTCTGGGATCCGGTGACCCACGGACGGTCAAGCCCGCCGGGCGACATCTGGACACCGATCAATTCGTGTTGGTCGAAGTAATGCTTGAAACCCAGGAGGTGAAACAACTCGTGGACGATGGCTTCACCGTCGGGACTGTTTGCACCGGTCCATTCAGTCCAATGCGGGGGCCGGAAGAACCGCCGGTTATAGCTGGTCGTACCGCAGCAGGGGTGGGCTGACATCGGGCTTCCTGCACCGTCCCAGGCCTCGTTGTCATCGTTCAGATAGATTGCCAGGATCTCGCCACGTTGCCGGGGTAGTGGGTCGTTCCGCCAATAACTGTCGAAATCCTGATCCCAACCCGGCGTCGTCCGAACCGGCACGTCAACGAGATCACCCCGGTCCACGATCCGGTAGCCCAACTGCGCCTCGATCTGGTCAGCGAGCCGCGCGATCGCATCGAGTTCGCTCTGCAAGTAGGCCTCGGAGACATCCTCCGGGAAGTTGCGGACCATGTTCACCGTCAACGGTGCGCCGTCCCATTCGTTGACGATGGTTGGCGTGGCCCGCAGCGCGATGGACCGTTCCTGGCCACACACTCGCTCAGGGGGAGCCCCCAGCACCAGTTGGTTCCCTTCGTCAGCGATGGCGTGATCCGCGATGTCGAGGTCCGCTTCAATGCCGTCTGCGTTCAGGATCGCCCCGTCACCGGCATCCAGAGCGTTGGCGCGGATGCTGATCCCGTCCTCGTCCCGATCCTCCAGGGTGACCAGGTAGCGGAACACGACGAAGGCTCCGCGGCTCGCCTCCGCGTCCCACGCGGCAGCTCGGACATCCTCCCCGATCTCGAGCTTCAATCGCGGCGTTCCCGAGACCGTCACGGCTTCGCTGAAGGTGAGTTGAACCCCGATAGTCTCGCCGACCGCGTAGCCGCGGGGATCGAAAGGGGCCGTCGTGATCGCCAGACCGCGGACGGTCGGAGCTGGCGGAGGTGCTGTTGGAGGCGAGGCCGCCGGAGCCGGAGACGTTGTCGGCGTTGAGGAGGCATCGCCCCCGCACCCCACGCCGTGGCAGAGCAGCGAGATCAGCGCTCCCAGAACAACAAGACCCGTGCCTCGGTTGACCATTGCCGCGAACAAATCTATCCCGGGATGCCCCGGGGCGGGCCGTCACCCGCCCCCGGCGCGATGCCGTAGGCCCGGAGCAGGTCCGAGACGGTGACCACGGCCTCGAGCTGATGGACGTCCACCCGGCTCACCACGGGCAGGGTGTCCAGGTGGATCCGGCCCATCGTGGCGAGCACGTGGTCGATGGGCTGGTCGGCGTGCGCGTGCGGGAAGTTCCGGCCGCGCACCAGGTCGCCGAGCCGCTCCTGGTCCTGTCCCCAGGCATGGAACCGCTCCAGCTCGGCGAGGGTGATCATCCCGGAGATCCGGTTGCCTTCCGCCACCGGCCAGGCCCGCTTGCCGCTCAGCGCCACCCGCTCGATGGCGTCCTCGACGGTCAGGCTCGGAGGGAGGAGTTCCCGTGGCGGACGCATGGCGGCGCGCACCACCGGATGCGGTTCGACCTCCTCGGTGGACGGCAACCGGATCCCGTCCTGCGCCGCGAGCGCCTCGTACACCGACACCCGCTGGAGCCGCCGGGAGACGAAGAACGAGGTCAGGTTGGCGATCATCATCGGCACGATGACCGCGTAGCTCTGGGTGATCTCGAAGATCATGAAGACCGACGCCATCGGCACCCGGAGGATTCCGGCGAAGGCGGCGCCCATTCCGACCAGGGAGTAGGCCCCCGGACCGGAGGCGAAGTCGAACCAGAGGTTGGCGAGGCTGCCGACGACGCCTCCCAGCATGGCGCCGAGGAAGATGCTGGGGCCGAAGATCCCCCCCGCGTTCCCGGAGCCGTAGGCGAAGACCACCAGCGCCAGGTGGAGGGCCAGCAGGACCGCCATCGTTCCCATGGGCAGTTCGCCGGCGAGCGCCTGGCCCACCGGGCCGTAGCCGACCTCGAAGAACCCGGGCAGCAGCACCCAGGCGGCGGCTACCGCCACCCCGCCGAGGGCCGGCTGGAACCAGCGGCTCGAAACGGGGAGCCGCCGGAACGCGGCGCGCAGCCAGAGGAGCGCGCGAACGAAGCCCACCGACATCAGCCCGCCGAGCACGCCGAGCACGGCGTAGATGAGCAGTTCCCAGGGCGACGTGAGTTCGTAGGCGGGGACCGAGAACAGCGGCTCGTCGCCCAGCGACAGGCGGAGCACCAGCCAGCTCGCCACGGCGCTCAGAACGACCGAGCCGAGCACCCGGGCGTGGAGGTTGCCGACGATCTCCTCGAGCGAGAAGAGGATCGCGGCGATCGGGGTGTTGAAGGCGGCCGCGATCGCCGCCGCGGTCCCGACGGGCACCAACTGCCGGCGCTGCTCGGTATCCAGATGCAGCGCCTCTCCCACCGCGGAGGCGATCCCGGCGCCGATCTGCGCGGACGGCCCCTCGCGTCCCAGCGGAATGCCGCTCCCCAGGGTGAGGACGCCGCAGAGGTACTTTCCGAAGGGGACCCGGAACGGAATCCGGCCGTCCTTCGCGACCAGCGCGGCTCTCGTCTGGGGAATCCCGCTGCCCCGCGCCCCCTCGAACCAGCGGTGCATCAGGAATCCGGCGGCCAGGGCCCCGAGGACGGGCGCGGCGAAGCGGAACGCACCGAGCGCCGGGCCGTGAACCACGATGTCGGCGAGCCACTCGGTCACGACGATGAAGGACACGATGACGCCGCCGACCAGCGCTCCGATCCCGAGGTTGAGCCCCGTGAAGAATCCCGGCCGGAGCAGGAAATCGCGCGACGACCAGACTTCCCGGAGCCGTGAGCGCACCGGCGTTCCCCTCCGGCTCATCGGGCGTCCCGGCGCCGAATCCCCGGCGAACTTCCGAGCGCGAGGCCGACACCCACGGTGACCGCCGTCCCGATCAGGTTGTAGTACAGGTAGGAAACACCCTCGATGCCGAGCGCCCGGGGGACCAGGTCCGCGGCCCAGACGGCGGCGACGCCGCAGAGCACGGCCGGGAAGGCGCGGCGGGCGCCCCGGTTCGGGAAGACGGCGGCGAGGACGAACGCCCCCAGGATGGGGCCGTAGAAGAAGGACCCCACCCGGTTCACCGCTTCCACCGCGGACCCGAGCCTCCCCATGTACAGGGCGGCCCCGGTGGCGACCGTGCCCCAGAACAGGATCCCGATCCGTCCGGCAATCAGGTCATGCCGGTCGGACGTGGAGCCGCGGACGAAACGGTTCCGGAACCGGCGGTAGAAGTCCACCACGCTGGCGGTCGAGAGGGCCGACAGTTCGGACTCCACGGTGGACATCGCGGCCGCGAGCACCGCGATGAGGATCAGGCCGACGACCCCGGGGGGGAGCTGGGTGAACACGAAGGTCGGGAACACGTGGTTCGTGTCGGTCCAGGGTTCGCCCTTGACCTCGGCCGCGGTGCGGACCGCATCCGCCCGAGTCTCCTGAAACGCCAGGTCCGCCGCCACGAAGCGTTCCTTCAGCGCCGCCTCGGAGGAACCTCCGCCGGCCTCCGCGTAGTCGAGGGCGGCCGTGCGGCGTTCGGCGAACGCGGTCTCGTAGCGGGCTTCCATGGCCGCCATCGCCTCGGGCTGGGCCGCGCGCGTCTCGGCGAGCGTCACCGGATCGAAGAGCACGGGCGGCCTTTCGAACTGGTAGAACACGAAGAGGAGCGCCCCGGTGAGCAGGATCACGAACTGCACCGGCAGCTTGGCGAAGGCGTTGAAGATGAGCGAGAGGCGGCTCTCGCGGAGCGAACGCCCGGTGAGATAGCGCTGCACCTGGCTCTGGTCGCAGCCGAAGTAGGAGAGCATCAGGAAGAGCCCGCCGAGGAGCCCCGTCCAGACGGTGTAGGTCTGGCGCGGGTCGGTGTCGAAGGACAGGGTCTCCAGGCGGCCGGTGGAGCCGGCGAGCCGGAGCGCCTCGCCGAGGCTCACCTCGTCGGGCAGCCCCCAGATGACGGAACCGAGGCAGAAGAGGATGCCGAGCAGGATGATCAGCATCTGCCACGTCTCGACCCACATCACCGCGCGCATGCCCCCGAGCGCCGTGTAGATCGTGGCGAACCCGCCGATGAGGAGAATCGTGAGCGTCGCGTCCAGCGAGAAGACCACCGAGAGGACCACCGACGGCGCGTAGATCACCACCGCCCCGGAAAGCGCCCTCCCGAAGAGGAAGAGCAGACTCGTGAGCGACCGGGTGTGCGGGCCGCAGCGCAGCTCCAGGTACTCGTAGGCGGTGAAGACGCGCGCCCGGTAGAACAGCGGCACCAGGGTGACGCACAGGATCACCATCGCGATGGGCAGGCCGAAGTAGATCTGGATGAACCGCATCCCGTCCACGTAGGCCTGCCCGGTCGTGCCCACCAGTGTGATGGCGCTCGCCTGGGTGGCCATCACCGAGAGGCCCATGGCGTACCAGGGCATCGAGCGGCGCGCCAGGAAGTAGTCCTCGAGGCCCCGGTTCCCCCGCCCCGTCCAGTAGCCGACGGTGATGATCAGCCCGAAGTAGGCCGCGACGACGATCCAGTCGAGGAGCTGCAAGGAGGACCCCTAGGGGGCGAAGATCCGCGAGAACACGAAGAGAAGGAGGTAAACGGAGAGCGCGGTCAGGAGCACCGCCGCATAGAGCCGCTGCCAGGAGCGGAAGAACCCCCGCGGAGAGGGAGGCTGGTCGGCGGGGTGTTCCATGGGGCACCCGGCTACACTCACGAGCCGGGCCGGGCCTTCCCGGCCCGGGCGCGGAGATTCTAGGAGGACTGGCTCCTTCCTCCGTCCAAGGAGAGCGCGGCAATGACAACTCCACGACCGGCGCGGCGGTTCGCGCTTCGACGTCTGACGTTTCTGGCGGCGGCCCTGGCGGTGGGGACAGTGGCGGTTTCGCCGCCTGCCGCGGCGATGCCGGCCGGAGGCCGGCGCTCCGAGGCCCAACTCCGGCCCCTCGCCGAGGACCGGGGCGCCACCGGACTCGGGCTCGCGCTTCGCAAGATCGGGAGCGGAGTCTCGGTGCTCACGATCACGGCGCACCCGGACGACGAGAACAACGCCCTGCACGCCCTCCTCAGCCGCGGCCTGGGCGCCCGGGTTTCGCTGCTGACGCTGACGCGCGGCGGCGGCGGGCAGAACGAGATCGGACCCGAGCTCTTCGACGGGCTGCGCGTCCTGCGGACCGAAGAGCTTCGCACCTCCCACCGGCTCGACGCGGTCGAGCAGTACTTCGGCATGGTCTCCGACTTCGGCTACTCGTTCAGCGTCGAGGAGACCCTCGAGAAGTGGGACCGGGAGAAGACGCTCGGCGAGGTCGTTCGCATGATCCGGACGCTGCGGCCGGACGTGGTGCTCACCCTGCCTCCTTCGGGAACCGGCGGCGGCCAGCACCATCAGGCGACGGGCCGGCTCGCGCACGAGGCCTTCGACGCCGCGGGAGATCCGGACCGCTTCCCGGAACACGCGGCCCTGGGGTTGCTGCCCTGGCGGCCGGTCCGTCTGCTGGTCGGCGGTGTGGGAGGCGGCCCCGCTTCGGGTGATGCCGCGACCGTACGGCTGGACACGGCGGTCTGGGACCCGCTCCTCGGCCGGACGTATGCCGACCTGGGAGCGGAGGCGCGCGCGGCGCACCGGTGCCAGGGGATGGGCCAGGTGCGCGGCGGGCCGAGCGGGTTCCCGTCGGTGCTGGTCGAAACGCGCGGCGCCGAGGACGGCTCCGCGCTCGGTGCGGAGGGAACAGACGGTCTCTTCGCCGGGATTCCGACCGGACTCGAGCGGCTGGAAGCGTTCGTCGCGGGGACTCCGAGAGCGACCATGGTGACGCGGAGGCAACTCGAATCCTTCCGTGAACGGGTCGCCGACGCCGCCAAGGCGTTCTCGGCGGTTTCGCCGAGCGACTCGCTTCCCGGTCTGCGACGGGCGCTGATCGCGGCGAAACTTCTACGGCGGGACAGGCTTCCGGAAGGGCTCACCGCGGAGAGCCGAACGGAGATCGAGCACCGGATGGCGCTTCGGGAGACTCAGATCCAGGAAGCGATCGCGCTCGCCCACGGACTCGTGGTGGACGCGGTGGCGGACACCGGAACGGCCGTTCCGGGCGGCCGGCTCCGCATGCAGGTTTCCGTTCTCGGCGGACCGGCCGAACCTGCGACCGTGACCGGTATCGGCATCGAGGTCCCGGAGGGCTGGGGCGTCGATGCGTCGCCCGCCGCACCGGCCGGCTCTTCCCGTCCCGGGCCGCGGCGCCGGCCGCTCCCCCCGCCGGTGGGTCCCGCCGACTTTCCGCTCGAAACTCATCCGAGCCGGCCGTTGCGGGCGGAGTTCGGCGTCTCGGTCGCCGCCGATGCGGCCCTGAGCCGGCAGCCCTGGCTGGACGATCCCGGCGCGGACCGGTTCGACCCCCTGTCTGGCGAGTTGTTCGGTCTTCCGGCCCGGCCACCCCAGGTCACGGCGCGCGTCTCCTTCGAGTCCGCCGGCGTACCCGTCGAGATCTCGAGGCCGGTCGAGTACCGCTACGAGGGGCCCTGGGTGGGGACGGAAAAACAGAAGGAGGTCTCGGTCCTGCCGCTCGCCTCGGTCGCCGTTTCACCGGAGATCGTGGTCTTTCCCCGGGGGCAGAACCCCCGCCGGCTCAGCGTCTCGGTCGTGTACCGCGGCGACGGAGCGGCGGAGTTCCTCGCCGCGCTTCAGGCGCCCACCGGGTGGACCGTCGCCCCGGAGAGCATTCCGGTCGCCTTCTCCGGCCCCGGTGAGACCCGGGTCGAGTTCGAAGTGAGCGCCCCGGCCGGGGCGGCCGACGGCGGCTACCGGCTCGCCGCTTCGGCGCGGCCGGCGGACGGGGGCGACCCCTTCACCGAGACCGTCCAGGAGATCGCCTACCACCACATCGAGACGCGCTACCTGTTCCGCCCGGCGGAGGCCGCGGCGCGCGTGCTGGACGCGACGGTGGCTCCGGTCCACGTCGGCTACGTCGAGGGGGTCGGGGACGAAGTCGCCGAGGCCATCGCGCAGCTCGGAGTGCCCCTGACCTTCCTGGACGAAGCGGCGCTCGCCGAGGGGGATCTCTCGGTGTTCGACACCATCGTCCTCGGGGTGCGCGCCTATCTGGCCCGCCCCGACCTCAGGACGCACAACCAGCGCCTTCTCGACTACGTGGCCGGGGGAGGGACGCTCCTCGTCCAGTACAACAAGTTCGAGTTCAACGCCGGCCCCTGGGGGCCGTATCCGATTTCGGTCGGACGGGGCCGGATCACCGACGAAGACGCCCCGATGCGGGTCCTGATTCCGGATCATCCGGCCTTCACCGGGCCGAACCGGATCGGCGACTCCGACTGGGCCGGCTGGGTGCAGGAGCGCGGGCTCTATTTCCTCGCCCCGGGCGGGGACCCCGCCTACCGGGACCTCCTCGCCTCCGAGGACCCCTTCGAATACAACGCCGGGGAGAAGCGCGGCATCCTGGTGGAGGCCCGCCACGGCGAGGGCCGCTGGCTCTACCTCGGCCTCGGGCTCTGGCGGCAGCTTCCGGCCGGCACCCCGGGGGCCTATCGGCTGCTCGCGAACCTCCTGAGCCTCGGGTACCAGCCGGCGGAAACCGACCAGCAATAACGGCGGGCCGGGCGCTCGGGGCCGAAACTCAGGTTCGTTTCGCTCGATTCCTGAATTCCGGCCGTCCCCGCCGGCCGAGCGTCGGGCTCATCGCCGTTGGCCGGGAACGGCCACGGCGTAGAGGTCCTCCAGCGAGCGCCAGCGGTCGTCGCGCGCCCGCGACGCGGGCTTCGTCCGTACGAAGTAACGGCGTCCGACGCTGGCGCCCCGACGGTTGGGATAGTGGGCCAACTTGCCTTCGAGTTCCGACTCCAGCGCCCGCGGCGAACGCACCGTTCCCCACTTGCACTCCCCCAGGTCCGTCCAGCCGTCTTCGCGCAGGCCAACGACGTCTATCTGCGTCTGCGGACTCCAGAACTCGCCGATCTCGAATCCGGCCGTGACGCCTTCCTGTCGGTAGAGGACCGGAAGCGCCTCCCGGCAGAGTCGTTCAAAGCCGCCGCCGAACCAGCCGTCGAGATGCGGTGCGATGCGCTCCGCGAACGCGATCCGCGGGCCGGCGCTGCGAATGAGGCTGAAGTTGGGAAACACGAACCGGAACCAGAACCGGAGCAGGGGGTCGTCCATCGCGAAGCGAACGGCCTTGCGGTTCCGGCGCCGGCTGTCGAGCGGGTAGCGCCGCTCAAGGTGGCCCAGTTCGACGAGCTGCTGGAGGTAGTAAGGGACGTTCCGTTCCGCGAGCTGGGTCGTCCGGACGATCTCCCCGACCGTCGAGCGCCCGGAGGCCACGGCGAACAGCACCGCCTGGTACGGAGCCAGTTCGCGCAGCTCCTCGCGAAGGAGGAAGGTCGGTTCGTGGAACAGGGGAGCGAACTCGTCCAGCAGCTGGTCCCGGATGTTCTGCGCCATCGAACGCGAATCGTTGAGGCAGAGGAGGTACTGCGGCAGCCCGCCGACCAGAAAGTACGCCTTCGCACGGTCCGCAAGCGACCAGCGGGGATGGAACAGCGACGCCTCCCGGTAGCCGAAGGGCCGCAACTGGATCTGCGCCGTGCGCCGGCCGAACAGCGGACTCCTGCCGCCCAGCACCGTCCGCTCCATGAAACCGAGGTAGGAACCGCACAGGATCAGGACCACATTGCGGGCGGCCTTCCAATGGCGGTCCCAGCAGCGCTGGAGATCGGCGACGAGGCCTGGACTGGATCCGGCGGTCCATTGGAACTCGTCGAGCGCGAGGATCAGCTTCGCGCCCGGATGGGCCGCGCTCCATTGCTCGACCACGGTGAGCAGGGCTTCCTCCCACCCCGAAACACGCAGGTTGGCGAGCAGCGGCAGGCCGAGGGTACGGGCTGACTGGTCGAGGAACTCCCGGACCTGGAGGCCCGCGGGCGCCTGCCTTCCCAGGAAGTAGACGCCCGGACGGTCCGCCATGAAGCGGAGGATGAGTTCGCTCTTGCCGACGCGGCGCCGGCCGTAGATCGGAATGAACTCGGACCGCGGAGAGGAGAACGCCTTCGCCAGCAGATCCAGTTCGACCGCGCGGCCAACGAACTCCGCCATCCCGCGAGTATCCACCGGGTCCTTCCTGTTGTCAAGTCATGTTTAGACAAATCATGTTTAGACAAGTCCTGTTTAGACAAAGTGCGAAGGACATCCCGGCCTTGCCCTGAGGGGCGGCGGCGACCTCCGCCCCCGGACGGCGGGGACGCCGCCGGGGCAGGCGCTGACGGGTCGCGGGCCGAATGACGTACGCTCTCGCGCCCTCGGCTGGCGGCAGCGGCCAGCCCGGTGCCGAATTCCGACGGGACAACCCATGAAGCGCGAGCGGATCGGACTCGTCCTCGGGCTGGCTCTGCTGGCCGGCATCACGGTCGTCCCGATTCCCGGCATCCCCGACGAGGCGCGCCGCATGCTGGCGGTGGCGGCGATCATGGCCACCTGGTGGGTCACCGAAGCGGCGCCGCTCGCGGTCACGTCACTGCTGCCGCTGGTCCTGCTGCCGGTCTTCGGGATCACGGACGCGGCGGGAGCGGCGGCGCCGTACGCGAACCACCTCGTCTACCTGTTCCTCGGCGGGTTCATGATCGCCCAGGCGATGCAGCGCTGGAACCTGCACCGGCGGATCGCGCTCCGAACGGTGATGGCGATGGGCAGCTCGCCACCCCGTCTGGTGCTGGGGTTCATGGTGGCGTCGGCCGTGCTGTCCATGTGGGTCTCGAACACCGCCACGACGGCGATGATGATGCCGATCGGGGTCGCCGTGATCGCGGAGATCTCCAGTGCGGTCCACGGGTCGAAACGTCCCGCCCCGGGGGAGTTCCCCTTCGCGGTCTGCCTGATGCTGGGCTGCGCCTACGGGGCTTCCATCGGGGGGTTTTCCACGCTCATCGGCACGCCACCGAACGTGTTCCTCGCCGGGTTCCTCGGGGAGCAGCTCGGCATCCAGATCACCTTCGTCCGCTGGCTCGCCTTCGCCATGCCGCTGACGATCCTGTTCCTCCCCCTGACCTGGCTGTGGCTCACCAAGGTCGCTTTTCCGATCCGCATCCGGGACATCCCGGGAGGACGGGAACCGGTGCGCGCCGCCTATGCGGCGCTCGGTCCGCTCTCGACCCCCGAGAGGCGGCTCGCCGTCCTGTTCGGGGGCACGGCCCTGGCCTGGATGTTCCGCCCCGTCTGGACCGCGCTCCTGCCGGACGGCGGGCTCATCACCGATTCCACCATCGCGATGGCGGCGACGGTGCTCGCCTTCCTGGTCCCGGCCGGAAGCGGCTCCGGGGAGCGCATCCTCAACTGGGATTGGGGCGTGAGAATCCCGTGGGACGTCCTGATCCTGATCGGCGGAGGGTTTTCCCTCGCGAACGGACTGGAAGTGAGCGGGCTGTCGGCATTCCTCGGCGACCGGCTCGCGGCCGCGTCGGCGCTGCCCCTCCCGCTCTTCGTGATCCTGGTGGTGGTCTTCATCATCCTGCTGACCGAACTGGCGTCGAACCTCGCCTCGACGGCGCTGATGGTCCCGATCCTCGCGGCGGTGGCCGCCAGCGCGGGCATCCCGCCGCTGATCCTCCTCGTGCCGGTCACCGTGGCCGCCTCCTGCGCGTTCATGCTGCCCGCCGCCACCCCGCCGAACGCCATCGTGTTCGGGACCGGACACTTCACGATCCCGCAGATGGTGCGCGCCGGCATCGGGGTGAACATCATCGGCGCGGTTCTCACCTGCCTCTTCGCCGTCTTCTGGGTGCCGGTGGTGTTCGGATAGCGACGATCACCGCACTAGCATTCCTCCGTCATGACGCCGCGCCAGGACCGTTTCACCTCCCGCCTCTGGGCCGGGATCGATTCGATCTATCAGGACATCCTCCGCCATCCCTTCCTCGACGGGCTGGCGGACGGCAGCCTCGACCGGCAGGTGTTCCGCTTCTACGTGCTGGAGGACGCGCTCTACCTGCACGAGTTCGCGCGGGCGGTGGCCATCCTGGGCGGGAAGGCCCCGCACCCGGACATCACCGCGGCGCTCTGCGGCGACGCCGTGGCGACCGTCGAGGCGGAGCGGGAGCAACTCGGCCGGTTCATCAGCGAGCTGGGCGGCTCCCGGGACGAACTGTTCACCCGCCAGCCGGCGCCCACCAACCGCGCCTACACCAGCTACTTCCTGTCCCAGGTCCATTCCCGGCCCTTCCACGAAGGACTCGCCGCCGTCCTCCCCTGCTACTGGATCTACGCCGAAGTCGGCAAGGAACTGCTCAAGCGCCCGTCCTCGCCGGACCCGCTCTACCGCCGCTGGATCGAGAGCTACGGCAGCGAGGAGTACGACGCGGTGGTGCAACGGGTGGTCCAGCTCACGGACGACGTCGCCGAGGGGCTCGGCCCGGACGCCCGGAAGGCGATGGCCGGGCACTTCGCCATGAGTTCCCGCTACGAATGGATGTTCTGGGACATGGCCTGGCGCCAGGAAGCCTGGCCCTTGTAGCGACCCGGAAACCGCGCGGGGACGCCCACCGCCCGCACAGCGCGCCGGCTTGGAACGCCGGCCGGTTCTCGCGGTAGCGGCCTCCAGACCGGCACCGCGGTGCTCCGCACCGCGCACGGCGCGGTGTTGACCCGCCTCAGCGGATCCAGACCGTCTTCCGGTTCGTGAACTCGACGAGGCCGTCGGGGCCCAGCTCGCGCCCGAACCCGCTGTCCTTGGTCCCGCCGAAGGGCACCCGCGGGTCCGACTTGGTGATGCCGTTCACGAAGACGGCCCCCGATTCGATCTGCGGCACCAGCCGTTCCGCCCGCTGCGCATCCGAGGTCCAGAGCGAGGACCCGAGTCCGTAGTTCGTCCGGTTCGCGATCTCCACCGCCTCGGCCTCGTCCGCGAACGGGATCACCGTCGCGACCGGCCCGAAGAGTTCCTCCTCGGCGGCCGGCGCTCCCGCCGGCGGCGCCGCCAGAATCCCGGTCGCGGAGAAGAACCCGCGTTCCGGCGCGGCGCCCCGGTGGAGCAGGTCCGCGCCGGCGTGGACCGAGCGCGCGACCTGATCCTCGAGACGGTCCCGGAGGTCTTCCCGGGCCAGCGGGCCGACCGCGGTCTCCGGCGCCAGCGGGTCTCCCACCGCCGCCTCGCGAAACCGCGCCTCGAAGACCGGAAGGAACGAATCCAGCACCGTTCGCTGCACGAGGAAGCGCTTGGCGGCGATGCAGCTCTGGCCCGAGTTGATGAGCCGCGCTCCCGCGCCCGCGACGGCCGCCTCCTCCACGTCGCAGTCCTCGAACACGATGAAGGGATCGCTGCCGCCGAGTTCGGCGACCATCGGCTTGAGGTGACGGCCCGCGACCGCGGCGACCTCGCTGCCGGCACGGGAACTGCCGGTCAACGTGACGCCCCGGATCCGCCGGTCCGCGATGCAGGAAGCCGCCTGGGCGTTCGTCAGGAAGAGGTTCTGGATGAGCCCCTCCGGAGCTCCCGCCTCCCGGTAGAGCTCGACGATGCGGAGCGCGCACTGGGGCACCGACGGCGCGTGCTTCAACACCATCGCGTTTCCGGAGATGAAGTTGGGCGCGGATACCCGGATGACCTGCCACAGGGGGAAGTTCCAGGGCATGACCGCCAGGATCGGCCCGATGGGGTCGTAGCGCACGTAGGCGTCGCTGCCGTCGGAGGGGTAGTGGCGGGGCCGGAGCGACTCCTCCGCGGTCTCCGCGTAGTGCCTCGCGACCCACGCGCACTTCTGCGCTTCGGCGACGCCCTGGGCGAGCGGCTTTCCCATCTCGAGCGCCATGAGCGCGGCCAGTTCGTCCGCCTGCGCCTCGAGGAGATCGGCCAGGCGTTCGTTCACCGCGCATCGCTCGGCGAACGGGGACCGGCGCCAGGTCCGGAACACCGCGTCGGCGCGGTCGAGGGCGGCGTCCACCTCGCGGTCCGCCGCCGTCGGGAACTCGGCCACTTCCTCCTCGGTGGCCGGATTCAGGGACCGGTAGAGCATCAGCGGCTGCCGCCCGGCGGGTGGAGGCGGTTGTACTTCGCTCCGACCTCCAGCAGGTCCTCGATCGAGATCGCCTCCCGGGTGTTCCCGTTCCTGCCGACGACCGTGGTGGCCTTGAGCATCGAGTTGTAGACGGCTTCCTCGGTGGCCTCGATCGCCGCCTGGAAGAGCGGCGACAACCGGTCGCCGCGGAGCACGGCGCCGTCTTCCGTCGGAGAGTCGCTCCGGAAACCGCTCCGGAGCGACTCGGCCGAAGAGAAGGCGATGACGAAGTCGCCGCTCCCGTGGGACGAGGTGGCCCCGGTACGGGCGAGGCCGAGCATGACCCGCCGGGCCAGCCGGGTGAGACCCGGCGAGCGGATCGGAGCGTCGGTGGCGACCACCATCATGATGGACCCGTCGGGGTTTTCGAGCGAGCCGTCCCCCGCGGCGTCATCGCTGCCCCGCAACTGGTCCCGCAGGTAGTAACGGTCGAGTTCCTCGCCGACCGGGAGCCCGTCCATGACGAGGACGCCGCCGTAGTTGCTCTGGACCATCGCCCCGACCGTGTAACCGCCGAGGCCCCCGGGAAGACGCCGCGAGGAGGTGCCGATCCCTCCCTTCCAGCCGAAGGCGGACGTTCCGGTTCCGGCTCCCACCGCGCCCTCCGCCACCGGTCCCGCGGAGGCGGTGCGGATCGCCTCCAGAACATGACGCTCCTCCACGTGGAGACCCCGGATGTCATTGAGGAACCCGTCGTTGGTTTCGCCGACGAGCGGGTTCACCGACCGCACGTCCTCGTTGCCGGGAAGGCCGAGGGTATAGGTCACCACCGCGCGCGCCGCGTCCCAGACCGAGAGGGTGTTGGTGAGCACGACCGGGGTCTCGATGGTCCCGAGTTCCACGACCTGGGTGGACCCCGCCAGTTTGCCGAAGGCGTTCCCGATATGGACGGCGCCCGGGACTTTCTCCTGAAAGACGTTGCCGGCGTGGGGCAGGATCGCGGTGACCCCGGTGCGGACGTGGTCCCCCTCCATCAGGGTGACCTGTCCGACGAGGACGCCGGGAACGTCGGTGATGGCGTTGTGCGGTCCGGGGTCCAGAACTCCCGGCGACAGACCGATGTCCCGGGCCCGGGGCCGGGAATCGCCCTGCCCGAGGGCGAGCGGGGCGGCGAGCAGGCAGGCGGCGAGAAACGCCGGGATGCGGTGGGCTTGTGTCATCGGAACCTCCGGAATCAGGAGCCGCTGGGAAGAGTCCCGGAGGATACGGGAAGCGTTCGGCCTCTCGACAGCACGGAACATTCTCGACGCCCGGTTCGTTAGCCCCTCCGTCATGGTTCACGGGAACACGTGCGGCCAGGCCTTCGGCCGCCGTCCTCTCGCGCTGGTGTTCGGGGCGTTTGCGGTAGCCGGCTCCGCCAACTGCGCCGTCCCGTTCCAGACCGAGCCGAACGTCGAGGAAACGGAGAGGTTCACCGAACCGTTCGCGGCGGGAGAGCTCCTCGATCTCCGAAACATCAACGGGCGCGTGGCGATCACCGCGTGGGACCGGGACGAGGCGGAGATCGTGGCGCGGAAGGTGGGGCCGAGCAGCGCCGCGCTCGAGGACATCCGGATCGAGCTCAACCGTTCGTCACGCGGGCTCCAGGTTCGCACGCGCTACCCGAGGAAGGGCCGGATGTGGGGGCAGCGGTACGGCAGCGTCCACTATTCCATCCGGTTGCCGGAGAGCGCCGATCTCAAGATCTCCACCGTCCACGGACCCGTCGAGGTGGCGGAACTGGCGGGCGAACTCGAGGCCCAGACGGTCAACGGCTCGCTCCGCCTGACGGGCCACCGGGGGAGCGTGAACGCCAAGACCGTCAACGGGCGGATCGAATGCGAACTCGAGAGCTTCGGCGAGGGCGAAAGCCACTCGCTCCGCACCGTGAACGGCGAGGTGCGACTGACCCTGGGCCCCGAGGCCCGCGGCCGGGTGGACGCCCGGGCAATCAACGGCCGGGTGATCATGGAACTCGCCGACCTGGAGCATCTGGACACCCCCACGCGGCGCCACAAGCGGGTGCAGGTGCGTAACGGTGGCGGCGAGTGCCGGGTGCGCACGGTGAACGGCACCATCCACGTCACGGACGACTAGCGAGCCAGGTTCGCGGGGACTCCCAATCCTCCGGAGACCGGTCCCTCGGCCGGGGACCGGGAACGCGGTCGTCCTCCCGCTTTCCGCCCACCGGGTATAAACCCCGCCCATGAACCGATTCGTGCGCGCGGGAGCCGCTTCCGCCATCCTTGTTTTGGCTTCGCAGGCGTCAGGACAACCGCGGTCCGAGGTCCACCTCATCGGCACCGGGGGCACCATCTCCGGGGGCGCGGGCGGACCGCTGAACGCCGGCGATCTCCGCGCCGCCCTGCCCGGCCTGGACTCCGTGGCCTCGGTCACCACCGAGGACTTCGTCCGCATCGGAAGTTCCCGGATGCATCCGGAACTCCAGTTCCAGCTCGCGGAACGGATCGCCGCGGTCTTCGCCGAGCGGCCGGAACTGGCCGGGGTCGTGGTGACCCACGGCACCGACTCGCTCGAGGAAACCGCCTTCCTGCTGGACCTCGTGCTGCCGTCCGGCCGTCCGGTCGTGTTCGCCGCCGCGCAGCGCCCGCCCCGGTACGAGGATTCCGACGGGCCGCGCAACCTGCTCGACGCGATCCGGGTCGCCGGTTCGGAGCGAAGTCGCGGCCTGGGCGTGCTCGTGGTGCTGAACGGTCAGATCCACGCGGCGCGCGAGGTGAAGAAGACCCACTCCATCGCGCTGCACGCGTTCGCCTCACCGGACACCGGCCCCATCGGCGCCGTGGACGAGGGGACGGTGCTGCTCTTCACGACTCCGGCCCGCCGCATCCACCTCCCCGCCACGCGCGTCGAGCCGGCGGTTGAGTTGGTACGGCTCACCGCCGGCGGCGGCGCCTCCTCGATCCGCGCGGCGGCCCAGGCCGGCGCCCGGGGCCTGGTCGTGGAGGTCTTCGGCCGCGGCAACGCACCGCCGCCGGTCGCCGAGGCGGTGGATGCCGCGATTCAGGCGGGCGCGGTGGTGGTGTTCGTGACCCGCACCGGGGCGGGCCGGGTGGTGCTCTCGGACGCCCAGCGGGAGCAGGGGATCCTCTCCGGAGGGGACCTCGACGGCCTGAAGGCCCGCATCCTGCTCACCGTGGCGCTCGGCGCCGGAGGGACCGCCGGAGAGATCGGCGCGGCCTTCTCGAGGCTGTCGGGAGCCGGATAACCCGGGGCTCCGCGACGGTTCGTCAGCGGAGTACGAGGCGAAGCGGCGGCCCCTCTCCGCGCGAGAGAACGACCGCTTCCGACGGCTCGAGCGTGATGACGGTGTAGTCCCCGACCCGGTCGCCGAGCCCGACCAGGGTGGTCTCACCCCGGTAGAAGAGGGCGGCCCGGACGGGAGCGCCGGAGCCGACGTCCACGAAGCCGTGGAGCTCCGGGGCGGCGGCGCGCGGCTCGGACGGCGGGGTTGCCGCGTCGGCCGGCTCGTCAAGCGGGTCTTCCACGCCTTGGTCCACCGCGGGCCCGCGCTCCCCCTCGATCGGCCCGGCAACCGCCACGGCAGCCGCCGCTTCCGGCCCCGGCGCCGATTCCAGCCAGGCGGCCAGCTCCTCGAGCCGCGGATCGTCACCCAGACGACTCACGTCGGCCGCGGTGAACGCGGTCGCCGGATCCGGCCACAGCACGAGAACGGAAGCGGTGAGGGTGCCGAGGCCGCCCCGGACCGCGAGGGTCGCCCGCTCGACGCGGAGCGGCCATCCCGCCCCCTCCACGGCAGCCAGGAACCGCGACAGGGAATCGGGATCGCCCAACGCGGTGATCCCGGCCTCGGCGCCCGCGGTTCCCTGCGGCGGGCGAACGACCGGCTGGAACCGGAGCTGCGAAAGCTCTACCCCGCCTTCGCCGGCAATCCGCACCAGGAACTCGCGCGCCCCCGCGGCGCTCGTGGGTGGTGGGGCGCGGCCGGCGAGCCGCGCCGAGACGCGCACCAGGCGTTCGCGCCGCTCCTGCTCCTGCGCCGTCTGCGTGCTCTCCCGAAGCGACCGGGTCTGCAAGTCGAGCGCCGCGGCAAGCTCGGCCGAGGAGCGCCTCGCCTGACCCCAGACGAGCCAGGCGAGCGAAAAGGACAACAGGACGAGCAGCACCCGGAGCCGGAGGCGTTGGTCCATGTCAGCGGCCTATGGCGAGTTGGGCGGTGATCCGGACCAGCGCCGTTCCGTCCGCGTGGCGGGTTTCGCTGATGACCTCGGTCGAGAGAACCGAATCGTGTCCCGCGAGCTCGGCAAGGAAGGCGGCAACGGCCGCCGACGAGGCGGCGTCGGCCGCGATGACCGTCTCGACCCGGCCCGGCCCGGCGGCCGGCCGGACCTCGATGCCGGCGACCCGGATCCCGGAGGGAGCCGTTCCCCGCACGGTGTCCAGGGCGGCGCTGATGGCGGGAGCATCGAGCACTCCGGCGAAGAGGAGGGCGGCCGCCTCCCGAGCGTGGTCAGGCTCAAGCGTCGAACCGGCCGTGACTGCCGTCCCGGCGGATCCGGCCGGGCCGGGGGGCCCCGCAGCCGCGAGGTCCGCCCGCGTTTTCCAGATCGAGGCGCCACCCCACAGGGCCATCAGGAGGCCCCCCAGGATCAGCACGTCCAGGGCCCGCAGGAGACCCGGCCGGACGGCCTTCCCGAGCTGAATGCCGGCGGGGTTGCGGCGCATGTCTAGGCGTCGGCCGGTTCGACGGGAGCCGGTTCGAGTGGCGCCGGGCGCTCGCCGACCCGGCGCAGCAGCGCCGCCAGGGCTCGGTCCGTCACCGGAGATACGGCGGGGGTCCCCCCGTCTTCCTCCGCGTCCCGGGCGTCCACGAGCGTCAACCCCATCGGGCGCGCGAGGTCCGCGACCGCCGCCGCCCCGTCCCCCAGGATCGAGACGGCGTACCTGCCTCCCTCGATCGCCCGCCGGATGGCCAGCGCCGGCGGGTCGGGGTCCAGCGCGGCGCGGAGCTTCATCCGGAAGCCGGTGAGACGCTGCCCCGCGGCGGTGGCGAGCACGAAATGGCGCCGATGGAGCAGCAGGAGAAGACGCCGGTCCACTTTGCCCGAGGCGTGTCCGAGCCACTCGGGAAGGAGGGCCAGGCTCGTGGCGTCCACCCACCGCACCCGCAGCCCCGCCGCCTCGGCGGCCGCCTCGTACTGCCGGGCGACCGGCGAACCCGTCACGGCGCCGAGCACGGACCGGCGGCCGAGCGAACCGGAAGCCAGGGTTCCGAAGCGGAACCGGCCGTCGAGCTCGGAGGGAGACGGGGCCGAAGTGGTGGCCAACCCGCGGACGAGTTCCGAGCGGAGCCGGCGCACCGCTCGGGAGCCCGCGCCTTCGGAAAGGCCGGCGTGGGCGGCCCGGTCCGGCAACGCGATCACCGCGTCCCGGAATCCACCGTTCGGAGCGGCGAGTGCCCGCAGCGCGGCCTGGACCGCTCGGGCCGCTTCCACCGACGACGCCAGGTTCGGCTCGGTCGGCGAAGGCGCGACGAAGTCGGCGGGCAGACGCCACCGGACCCAACGGCCATCGCCCGCGCGAATCAAGAGGTGGTCTCGGCGGAAGGTCATCGCCACGGCCCGGTCGCGCGAACCGAGGCGAAGGTGGGGTAGCGAGGGCAAGACTCCGACCGTGGGGATGGATTTAGCCTAGCAGTCCGTCGTGCTGGAACCCCGGGGCCCCGGAGACGAGTCTTCCGGGGAAGAGCCGGGAATGAACGCGTTCGGGATGGTAGGATGGGCGGTCGGGCTGCGGACGATTTCCGCCGGTGCGAACGAGCGCGGCGGCCCTTCGTCCGCGTGACTACCGGCCGAACGAGGTCCAGCGTTTCGAGCTGGCGCACGTCGTTCGGCGTCCGGTCCGGGGCGCCGGGATCCGAACGATTCCCACCGAGTTCCCGGTTCGGAGCGAATCCCTTACGTCGACAATCTGGAGCAGCATGCGCGACTATCAGACCGCCGAACTTCGCAACCTCGCCGTCGTCGGACACGGAACGTCCGGCAAGACAACGCTCGTCTCGGCACTCCTCTACGCGGCCGGCGCCGTGACCCGGCTTGCCCGGGTGGAAGACGGAAACACCACGACGGACTTCGAAGAGGACGAGATCGAACGCGGCATCAGCCTGAGCGCGGCGCCGACCCACTTCGACTGGGACGGGGTCAAGGTCAACCTGGTGGACACCCCGGGGTACAGCAACTTCCTCACCGAGGCGAAGCTGGCCATGCCGGTCGCCGACACCGCGCTCATTTCGGTCTGCGCCGTCGACGGCGTGGGGGTCAACACCGAACGGGTCTGGAACTTCGCGGAAGAAAACCGCGCGGCCGCCATCTTCGCGGTCACCCGGATGGACCGCGACCGCGCGTCCTTCGAACGCACCCTGGGTTCGATTCAGGAGACCTTCGGACGCACCGCGATCCCGGTCCAGTTGCCCATCGGGAGCGAGTCCGGATTCTCCGGGGTTGTGGACCTCGTCACCATGAAGGCGATCAGCGGTCCCGGGCCGGATGGGAGGGGAGCGACGACGGGCGACGTACCCGCCGAGCTGCAGGAACAGGCCGAGGCGGCGCGCAACGAACTCATGGAAATGATCGCCGAATCGGACGAGGAGCTGCTGGATCAGTTCTTTTCCGAGGGAGAGTTGACGTCGGAGGAGATGATGCGGGGGCTGCGAACCGCGGTTGCCGCGCGTTCCATCTTCCCCGTGGTGGCGGTCACCGGCGCGCAGAACGTGGGAACCACGGCGCTCCTCGACCTGATTGCCGCGGCTGCCCCGGATCCGACCGGACGCGGGCCCGCGCGCGGGGTCAGCGGGGACGGGGAACCGGTCGAACGGGCGGTGGACGGCGGCACGCCGGCCAGCGTCTATGTGTACAAGACGATCGCCGACCCCTTCGCCGGACGGTTGAGCCTCTTCCGGGTCATGACCGGAACCGTCGGTCCCGAGACCCAGCTCAGGAACCTGACCACCGGCGGGACCGGGCGGACCGGCGGCGTGAACGTCGTGAACGGGAAGGCCATGGAGGCCGTATCGAAGCTGTCAGCCGGCGATCTCGGGTGTTTCGCCAAGCTGCGGGACACCTTCACGGGAGACACGCTCGGCGCCGATGGCGGGATCCGTTTCGTCCGCCCGGAAGTGCCGCACCCGGTCATCAGCTTCGCCATCGAGCCCAAGTCGCGGGGAGACGAGGAAAAGATCTCCCAGGCGCTGCAACGGCTTCGCGAAGAGGACCTGACCCTGAAATTCGAGCGCGACCAGGAACTCCTCCTGTCGGGGACCGGCCAGCTCCACATCGAAGTCGTGGTGTCGCGGCTGAAGCGGAAGTTCGGGGTCGAAGTCGATCTGAAACCGCCGCGGGTGCCGTATCGCGAGACGATCACGGTGACCGCCGAGGCGCACGGACGGCACAAGAAGCAGACCGGCGGACACGGCCAGTTCGCCGACTGCCACGTGCGCGTCGAGCCGCTCGAGCGCGGCGGGGACTTCGAGTTCGCGAGCGAGGTCGTGGGCGGCGCGATACCGCGCCAGTTCATCCCGGCGATCGAGAAGGGATTCCAGGAGGCCCGGCAGAAGGGATACCTCGCCGGCTATCCGGTCGTGGACTTCAAGGCGACGGTGTTCGACGGGAAGTTCCACACCGTCGATTCATCGGAGATCGCGTTCAAGATTGCGGCGTCCCTCGCGTTCAAGGACGCGATGTCGAAGTGCCGGCCGACACTGCTCGAACCGATCATGTCCGTCGTGATCACCGTTCCGGACGAGAACACGGGAGATGTCCTGGGCGACCTGAACTCGCGCCGGGGCCGCACCCAGGGAATGGACCGGAAGGGCTCGCAGACCGCGATCACGGCGCAGGCGCCCATGGCCGAGATGCTCACCTACGAGCCGACGCTGACCTCGCTCACCGGGGGACGCGGGGGTTTCCACATGGAGTTCTCCCACTACGACCCGGTCCCGGGGAACCTGGCGAAGGCGCTGATCGAGGCGTACCAGACGCGGAACGATTAGCCGCCGCTCCGCGGAGCGGAGCGCCGGCCTCTGGCCGGCATCGCGCGGGAGCGCGAAACCCGCGCTGACGGCGCTCCTCCCCTTGGAGGTGGGGCCCACGCCCGGCTCGTTTCGGGCGGCGCGCAGTCGTTCCCGGTTGGGCTCACGCCATGGGAATCGGCTGCGGCGTGCGTTTCGCGGCCTGCGGCCGCGATGCCGGCCAGAGGCC